>CAZMXP010000016.1:0-80583 GCA_964570285.1 uncultured Planctomycetaceae bacterium | reverse complement strand
GCGGGGTTATCGCCCCGCCAAGAACTACTTGCTAAATGGTGGGGAGTCCCCCCCCGAGTCACGTAGGCGCGGGAGAGTAGGATGGACCGGGGATGGAGAGCCGCTTCATCGTTCTCGATGGGCCCGACGGGTCGGGGAAGACGACGCAGGCGGCGCATCTCGCGAACCACCTGCGCGACCGGGGGGAGACGGTCCGCGTGCTGCGCGAGCCCGGTGCGACGCCGGCGGGGGAGGCGATCCGCGACCTGCTCCTCGATCCCGACACCGACGTCGTGCCCGTCGCCGAGATGCTGCTCTATCAGGCGGCCCGGGCGCAGGTCGTCGAGGCGGTCATCCGGCCCGAACTCGCCCAAGGCCACTGGGTCGTCCTCGACCGCTACTGCTTCTCGACGATGGCCTACCAGGGCTACGGACTCGGTCTCGACCCCGCGGCGGTGCGCGCCGCGACCGCCATCGCGACCGGGGGCCTGATGCCCGACCACCTCTTCCTGCTCGATCTCGACCCTGCCCTCGGCCTCGAGCGCTCCCTCGGACGCAGGCGGGGGACCGACCGGATCGAAGGCCGGCCGCTCGAGTACCACCGCCGCGTCCGGGAGGGGTTTCTTGCGGAGGCCGAAGGGCTCGGGTCCGGGGCGAGCGTGATCGACGCGAGCCGTCCGGCGGAGAGCGTGGCCGAGGAGATCCGACGACGCATCGAGGAGCGATGGCCGCGGCGCGACTCCTAGACCTCGTCGTCGGGCAGGAGCCTGCGGTGGCCGCCCTCCGTTCGCACATCGGCCGCACCGGCGGATCCGGGAGCACCCTTCTCGCGGGCCCGGAGGGGACCGGACGGTTCCTGCTCGCCATGGGCGCGGCGCAGCTCATCCTCGGCGGCTCCAACGAGGCTGCCGCGGCGCGGGTCGCGTCGCAGCAGCATCCCGACCTCGCCGTGATCGATGCGGAGGAGGGCATCGAAGGGGTGCGCGAGGGGATCGCGACGCTCGCGTTCCGGCCCTCGGAGGGGCCCCGGCGGGTGCTCATCGTGCGCGATGCCGACCTGCTCTCCTTGGAAGCCCAGAACGCGCTGCTGAAGACGCTCGAGGAGCCCCCCGCCGGGGCCGCGGTCCTCGTCGTTGCCGGCGACCCGCAGGCGCTGCCCGAGACGGTCGTGAGCCGCTGCCGCCTCGTGCGCGTGCGGCCCCTCTCCGCGGATGCGATGCGTCGGCTGCTTCCCCGTCTCGGGCTGCCGGTGGGTCTCGCGGAGGAGGCGGAGGGGTCGCCGGGGAGGGCGCTCTTCCACCATCAGGAGAAGTCGGGGGAGGGGGCGGCCGCCCTTCTGCGACTGCTCCGTGCGAGGGCCGAGGATCCGCTCGCGGAGGCGGACGCGCTCTCGAGGCGCAAGCCCAAGGAGGAGTCCAAGCCGCATCGCCGCCGGCTCGCGGAGATGCTGCGCATCACCGCCTTCCGGTTGAGGCAGGCCCTCCCGGAATCGGAGGCGCCCTTGCGCTCCGTCCTCCACGCCCTACGATCACTGGGCGACAATGTCGGCGGTCCGCTGCTGATGGCCGACCTTTCGCTGCTGCCATGGAAAGCCCCACCACCGAACTGAAGGCGGTCCTCCGCCACGGCTGCTCCTCCTGCCGGACCTCCTGCACCACGACCGGCGTGCCCGACCTGAAGCCGGGGGAGGCGGTCGTCGCGCGCACCGACCGCGGCGTCGAATACGCGCTGGTGCTGACGGCGCCGGAGCCCCTGGCCGCGGGGGAGCCGCGCCCGCCCGTGGAGGTCCTGCGCCGCGCGACGGAGCACGACCGCCGGCAGCAGGTCGAGATCGACAACGCGGCGCGCTCGCGCGAGTTCCGCTACTGCCGGGACAAGATCGCGGAGCTGAAGCTCGCGATGAAGCTCGTGCGCGTCGAGAAGATCCTCGGCGGCGGGCGCATCACCTTCTATTTCATGGCCGAGGGGCGAGTCGACTTCCGCGACCTCGTGCGCGAGCTGGCCCGCGAGATGCGCATGCGCATCGAGCTGAAGCAGATCGGCGCGCGCGACGAGGCGAAGGTGCTCGGCGACATCAGCTACTGCGGCCGGGAGCTCTGCTGCTCGTCGTGGATCCGCGAGATGAAGCCGGTCACGATGCGCATGGCGAAGAACCAGAAGGCGACGCTCGACCCGAGCAAGATCTCCGGCATGTGCGGACGCCTGCTCTGCTGCCTCCGGTACGAGGACGAGGTCTACACCGAGCTCCGCCGCGCGCTCCCGAAGCGGGGTTCGAGGGTCCGGGTGCTCTCGTCGGGCCACACCGGCCTCGTGCTCCACCAGGAGGTGCTGGCGAGCACCTGCGTCATCCTGCTCGACCGGGGGGGCACGGCGACGGTGCACGGCAACGACCTCGAGGCGGAGCCGCCGCGCGCCCCGCCGGCGCCCTGAGACCGCCAACGCCCGGGACCTTTGCCGCCGGCGCGTAGGACGGGAGGGGTGGAGGTGGGGGCGGGGATGCCCCCCCCGGGCCCCCCCCTTTTGCTGCGACGCCTAGAGCGGGGCGGGGACGCAGGACCGGCGGCTTTGTCTTAAAGTCCGGGGCGCGCTTGGCCGCTATTGTTTAGAGAGGAAGCGCCCCCTCGATGTCGCAAGAGAAGACCGAGAGCATCCAGAAGATCATCCGCCGCGACGGCCGCTACGCGGCGCAGGCCTACTACTTCATCTTCGATGCGCTCGACTTCACGATCCAGCGCATGGGCAAGATGCGGCATGTGACCGGCCGCGAACTGCTCGAGGGCATCCGCCTCTACGCGACCGAGCACTTCGGCTTCCTCGGACGGACGGTGCTCCGCGAGTGGGGCGTGAACGCGACGGGCGACTTCGGCGAGATCGTCTTCAATCTCGTCGAGGCGGGGCTCCTCTCGCGCACCGACAAGGACACGCGCGAGGACTTCGTCGGCATCTACGACTTCGACGAGGCCTTCGAGGCGGAGTTCCGCAAGTCGCTCTCGGCGGTCCACCTCACGCGGGCGTAGCGGCCCGCGGCCGTTAGCGCGCCCCCCCGTCCGCCGCTACCGCGCCGGCCAAGCCGCTACGATGCCGTGGTGGCCGCCGCCCGTGCTGTCGCGCCGGAAGGAGTGGAGCAGCGCGGGGGAGTCGAAGGTGCACTGTGCGGCGACCTCGATCGCCTCCCCGCGCAGGCCGCTCTCGAGAAGGAAGAGGCGGTTCGCGCGCGCGAGGTCGAAGTGCAGGCGGTCGCCGCGCACGGCGACGCACTGCTTTGTCCACTCCCGCGAGCGCCGGAAGGCGGCGGGCACCTCGGGGCCGACCGGGTAGCGCTCGACGCCGATCGTCGGGCCGACGGCGGCGCGGCACTCCCTTGGGTCGGAGCCGAACTGCTGCCGCATCGCGCGCACGAGGTTGACGACGATGCCGCGGGCGGAGCCCTTCCAGCCGGCGTGGACGGCGCCCACGGCGCGGTGGACGGGGTCGGCCACGACGACAAGCGAGCAGTCCGCCGCCCGCAGGAAGAGCGCCAGTCCCGGGGTCGCCGTCACGAGCCCGTCCGCCTCCGGGGGTTCCGCGCCGGTCGGCGCGTCCACCCGGAGCACCTCGGCATGGTGGACCTGCCTCACCTGCGCGAGGCGCGACGGGTCGAGGCCGAGCGCGAGGGCGAAGCGGTCGCGATCGGGCCCCTGGCGCACATCGAGCGGCAGCGTGGAGACGGCGCAGCGGAGCCCGAGGCTCTCGAGCCCCGGGGCCACGAGCACGCGGAGACCGCCGCGGGTGGCCTCGATCACCGCGACGCGCCGTTGCCCTCGAGGGAGCGGTACTCCTCGATCGAGTCGGGTGAAACCTCGAGCCGCGCGAGCACGTCGAGCACGCCCCGGCGCAGGGTCTCGTCGTCGGAGAGGTCGCCGAGGATCTCCTTGCCGATCGCGTTGGCGACCTCCCGCCGGATCTCGATGCGCACGGCGCGGCGGAGCTCCTGCCGGCTCAGGTGCGTGCCGAGCGCCGCGTGGAACGCATCGAAGTCCGGGTAGCGCGCGGGGTCCCTGCCGTCGAACCACGCCAGCTTCTCGAAGGTGGCCCGGTGCTCCTTCCAGCGCGACTTCACGTAGTCGAGCAGCTTCCCCGTGATCTGCAGGTCGCGGATCTCGACGAGGGTGTTCACCGGCAGGCGGGGCTCGGCGCTCGCGACGTCGGGGACGACGCCGCCGTCGTAGACGAACTCCCCTCCGCGGAAGACGCGGCTGCGCGTGAAGTTGCGCCCGTCCGGCAGGTAGTAGCGGGCCACCGTCAGCTTGACGGCGGCGCCGCTGTCGTAGCGCCCGTTCTGGTTGGCATCCTCGAAGCTCTCGGCGGGATTCCAGATGCCGTCGCCGTTCTCGTCGGTGAAGGACTCGCCCGGGTCGCAGACGCCGTTGCCGTTCTTGTCCTCCCACGGCTCGGCGTCGTCCCAGCGGTTGTTCTCCGCGGCGCGGTCCTCGAAGGGCTCCCCCGGGTCCCAGCGCCGGTTCCCGTTCTGGTCGGTCATCGGCTCGCCGTAGTCCCAGAAGCCGTTCTTCCGCGGCTTGTCGGTCCACTTCTCGCCGGGCCAGCTCCTCAGCGGCACCGTGTGCTGCACGGTGCCCTTGCCGAAGGTCGGCGCGCCGAAGAGGCGCACGTCGAGGTAGGGCGTCGCGCCCGCCCCGATGCCGGAGCGCTTCGAGTAGTGCTGCAGCACGCCCGACATCAGCTCCGCGCCCGACGCGCTGCGCCCGTCGATCAGCACGGAGATCGGGAGATCCGCCACGCGCTCCGCCTTGGCGCTGACGTGGTTCTCGCGCTGGTAGGCGCGCCCGCGCACCGTGCAGATGAGGTCGCCCTCCTTCAGGAAGGGCGCGAGGCACTCCTTCACCGTCGTCAGCAGGCCGCCGGGGTTGTCGCGCAGGTCGATCACGAGCCCCTTCATCCCCTGCGCCGCCAGGTCGCGCAGCGCCTTCTGCAGCTCGCGGCCGGTCTCGTAGGCGAACTGCGCGATGGTCACGTAGGCGACCTCGCCCGGCAGCATGCGCCAGTAGACCGTCGGCAGGACGATCTTCGCGCGGATCACCTCGATCACCAGCGGTTCGGTCGCCCCCTCGCGCGCGATCGTGAGCTTCACCGGCGTGCCGGGCGGCCCCTTCACCTGCTTGATGATGTCGGTGTTGGTGCGCCCCGCCGTCGGATCGCCGTCCACGGCGACGATCTCGTCGCCGCTGCGCAGGTCCGCCTTCCACGCGGGGCCGTCGAAGATCGGCCGCAGGATGCGGAAGCTGTCGCGCACGTTGGTGTCGATGAAGGCGCCGATGCCGCCGTACGACGGATCGACGCCGTCGCTGCCGTGCAGGAACTCGTGGTACTCCTCCGGCGTCAGGAACATCGTGTGCGCGTCGTCGGCCATGTGCATCAGGCCGCGGGCCGCCCGCGCGCGCATCTCCATCTCGTCGGCCGGGTCGTCGCTGTCGTAGACCTGCGCGAGCAGCAGCTTGATCTCGTCGAGGTGCTGCCAGGTGCGCGAGGCGGCATTGACGCCGGCCGCGTCCGCCTTCGCCGAGAGGAGCTGGACGGTGCGCTGGAGCTGCAGGCGGTGGTAGAGCGCCGAGGCGAGCTGCCCCCGCACCCCCGGTTCCTTCCTCAGTTCCTGCAGCACCTCCGTCACCCCCGGCGTCTCCGCGTCGCCGATCTCGGCGAGCGCCAGCGCCCCCTGCGCGCGCAGTTCGCCCTCCGTCGACTTCAGGAACTCCCGCAGCACCGTCTTCGCCTTGTGGCTGCGCGGCGCGTCGAGGCGCCAGAGCGCGCGGGCGGCGGCCAGCCGGATCTGCGGATTGAGCGCGACGATCAGCTCGAGAAGGCCCTCCTCCGCGTCGATCTCCTCGGTGAGGCCGACGAGTTCGAGCGCGATGAGGCGCGAGTCGACCGGGAGCGCCTCGTCCTCCGCCATCTCCATGAGCCGCTCGGCGGCGAACGTGGGGCTGTCGAGTTCGATCAGGGCCCGCAGAGCGGCGAGCCGCCCCTCGGTGCTCGCCCCCTTCACGGCCGCCTGGATCGTCCGCTTGGCCGGGGTGCCCATCGCGACGAGCTCCTCGGAAAACTTCCAGATCTCGCTCGCGGTCGCGCCCTTGCACCGCTCCATGACCGCCTGCACCTGCGCGGAGCGCACGGAGTCGCCATCCTGGGGGCGCACGGTGGGCGCGAGGGCGAGCAGCAGCGTGAGGGGGAGGAATCCCCGGGGCTTGAGACGCATCCGTGTTTCTCCGGTGGGGCGGGTTCACCCCGAGTATACGGGCCTCCTGCCCCCTTCGGCCGTTCCCCTCCCCGGCCTGAATGGACTTGCGCGCGCCGGGGGCCTACACTCGCCGGTGCATGCCCGATCCGACCCACCTCGACGCGCGGGGCCAAGCCCGCATGGTGGACGTCTCCGGGAAGCCGGAGACGGCGCGCCGGGCGGTCGCGGCCTGCCGCGTCCGCCTCGGGGCGGCGTCGGCGGAGGCCTTCCGGGCGGGCACCGCGGGCAAGGGCGATGTCGCCGCCGCGGCGCGTCTCGCGGGCATCGGCGCGGCGAAGAGGACAAGCGACCTGATCCCCCTCTGCCACCCGCTCCGGACCACCGCGGTGGAGATCGGCCTCTCCTTCGAGGACCCCCGCACCCTCGCGATCGAGGCGGCCGCGGCCGGGGTGGACCGGACCGGGTTCGAGATGGAGGCGATGACCGCCGCGAGCGTCGCGGCGCTGACGGTCTACGACATGCTGAAGGGGATCGACCGGGAGATCACGATCACCGACCTGCGGCTGCTCTCGAAGAGCGGGGGCAAGAGCGGGTCCTGGGTGCGGAGGCCGTCTTGAGTTCGGTTGCCATTGTGGGGGCCACGGGGGCCGTAGGGCGCGAGATGCTCGCGGTGCTGGCATCGAGGAAGTACCCGCTCTCCCGGTTGAAACTCCTCGCCTCGGGACGGTCGGCGGGCTCGACCGTCGAGGCGTTCGGGCAGGAGTATCCGGTCGAAGAGGCGACGCCGGGGAGTTTTGCGGGGGTCGATCTCGCGCTGTTCAGCGCGGGTGCCCCGGTCTCCCGGGCGCTGGCGCCCGCGGCGAGGGATGCCGGGGCGCTCGTGGTCGACAACTCGAGCGCCTTCCGGATGGATCCGCACTGCCCGCTCGTGGTGCCCGAGATCAACGGCCACGAACTCGCGAACCACGGGGGCATCATCGCGAACCCCAACTGCAGCACGATCCTGCTCTGCATGGCGCTCGAACCGATCCGGGCGCTGGCGGGCGTCGCCCGGATCGTCGTCTGCTCCTACCAGGCGGTCAGCGGCGCGGGCGCGCGGGCCCTCGAGGAGATGCGGGCGCAGGAGGAGGCCGACCGGCAGGGCGCCGAGCCGCGCCATGAGATCTTCCCGGCGGTGATCGCCCACAACGTGATCCCCTTCGTGCAGGCGATCGGCCCCGACGGCTACAGCACCGAGGAGACGAAGGTGCGCGAGGAGACCCGGCGCATCTTCGGCCTGCCCGGCCTGCCGGTCTCGGCGACCTGCGTCCGCGTGCCGGTCTATCGCGCGCACTCCGAGGCGGTGCATGTCGAGACGCGGCGTCCGATCACGCCCGAGGAGGCGCGGCGCGCCTATGACGGACGCCCCGGCGTCGTGGCCTGGCGGGAGGGGTTCCCGACCCCCCGGCAGGTCGCGGGCGGCGATGAGGTTCATGTGGGTAGAATCCGGGCCGACCGGGCGTTCGAGCCCGGGCTCGCCCTATGGTGCGTCATGGACCAGTTGCGCAAGGGCGCGGCGCTGAACGCGGTGCAGATCGCGGAGCGCGCGCTCGGGATCGCGACGGGGACCTGACGGAGGTGCGGATGGACGTCAAGGACCTGAAGAAGATCGTCGAGATCATGAACGAGAACGATCTCGTCGAGATCGAGATCGAGGAGGAGGGCAAGCGCCTGCGCCTGCGCAAGCAGGAGACGGGCGGCGTCGCCCTGCCCGCGCTCGCGGCGGCGCCCGCCGCGGCGGCGCCCCCGGGCCCCCCAAACCTCGCCCAGGCGCCGGCCGCCCTTCCCCTGGCCCCGGCTCCCGCCGAGGTCGCGCTGCACACGATCAGCGCGCCGATGGTGGGCACCTTCTACCGGTCGGCCTCGCCGGAGTCGGACTCCTATATCGAGGTCGGCGCCCGCGTCTCGCCGGAGAGCGTGGTCTGCATCCTCGAGGCGATGAAGGTCATGAACGAGATCAAGGCGGAGTGCAGCGGCGAGATCGTCAAGGTCTGCGTGCAGAACGCGGAGGCGGTCGAGTACGGCCAGCCGCTCTTCCTGGTCAAGCCCGCCTAGGCGCCGGAGCCCGTGTTCCAGCGCATCCTGGTCGCCAATCGAGGGGAGATCGCCCTGCGGGTGCTTCGTGCCGCCCGCGAGATGGACATCGACACCGTCGCGGTCTACAGCAAGGCCGACGAGGGGGCCGCCTACCTCGCGCTCGCCGACGAGATGATCTGCATCGGGCCCGGGCCGAGTTCGGCCTCCTACCTGAAGATCGCGAGCATCATCAGCGCGGCCGAGGTCGCGGACGTGGACGCGATCCACCCGGGCTACGGCTTCCTGAGCGAGAACGCGGAGTTCGCCCAGACCTGCCGCGAGCACAGCATCGAGTTCATCGGGCCCGACGCCGACACGATGCGCAAGCTGGGCGACAAGGCGACGGCGCGCGCGATGGCGAAGCTCGCGAAGGTGCCGGTGGTGCCCGGCAGCGACGGGCTGATCGCCGACGAGCAGATGGCCGTGGAGACGGCGCAGCGGATCGGATACCCGGTGCTGATCAAGGCGACGGCGGGGGGCGGGGGGCGCGGCATGCGCGTCGCCAACAACAACATGAGCCTCGTGAACGCGTTCCACCAGGCGCGGTCGGAGGCGCAGCAGGCCTTCGGCGAGGCGGGCGTCTACCTCGAGAAGTACCTCGACCGGCCGCGCCACATCGAGTTCCAGATCCTCGCCGACGGGCACGGCAACGTCGTCCACCTCGGGGAGCGCGAGTGCAGCGTGCAGCGGCGCCACCAGAAGCTCGTCGAGGAGTCGCCGAGCCCGGCGCTGTCGGAGTCGCTGCGCCGCACGATGGGGCGCTCGGCGATCCGCCTCGCGAAGGCCGCCAAGTACAAGGGCGCGGGCACGGTCGAGTTCCTCGTCGCGGGCAAGGAGTTCTACTTCATCGAGGTGAACTGCCGCGTGCAGGTCGAGCATCCGGTCACGGAGCAGGTGACCGGGATCGACATCGTGAAGGAGCAGATCCGCGTCGCGGCGGGCGAGAAGCTCTCCTTCGAGCAGGGGGACGTGAAGGCGAGGGGACATGCGATCGAGGTGCGCATCAACGCCGAGGATCCCGCGAGGAACTTCCAGCCGAGCCCCGGCCTGATCACGCGCTACATCCCCCCCGGGGGGCCGGGCATCCGCATCGACTCGCACGCCTACGCGGGCTACAAGGTGCCCCCGAACTACGACTCGCTGGTCGCGAAGCTGATCGTCAGCGCCGACACGAGGGCGGAGGCGCTGGGGCGCCTCGCAAGGGCGCTCGACGAGTACGTGATCGAGGGGATCAAGACGACCATCCCGATCCACCGCGAGATCGTCAAGAACGCCCTCTTCCGCCGCGGCGAGTACGACACCGGCTTCCTCGCCGACTGCCTCTCCGTCTAGGAGCGTGTCCGGGGTGTGGCCTCCGCGACATGGCGAGGCCAACGGGCCCCGGACACGTTCCTACCTAACAACGGCCGGGGGGCAGGGGGCCCGCGGCCCACGCCCCCAAGACCCCCTCCCATCCCCTCCCCCCCCGGCCGTTGCTTGACACTATCGGCCCGGGTTTCGTAGAAGGCGACACTTCATACGCCGCCGGGAGGGCGGGAAAGGCCTCAGTCGCCGCATGAGCAAGTTCCTCGTCACCGGCGGAGCAGGGTTCGTCGGCCTGAACCTTGTCCACCACCTTTGCGCCTCCGGGGAGAAGGTCACGATCTACGATGACTTCTCCACCGGCAAGAAGAAGCAGGTGCGCGACCTGCCGAAGGATGTGAAGGTCATCGAGGGGGATGTCCTCGAGGGCAAGGAGCTGAAGAAGGCGACGCGAGGCCACGACTATGTCGTCCACCTCGCCGGCCAGCCGAGCGTGCTGCGGTCGATCAAGGCGCCGTCGCTGACGTTGCAGCGCAACGCGGCCGGCACGCTGAGCGCGCTCGTCGCGGCCCGCGACGCGAAGGTGAAGCGGTTCATCTACATCGGCTCGGCGACCGCCTACGGGGAGACGCCGGCGCTGCCGAAGCTGGAATCCATGACCGAGATGCCGCTCTCGCCCTACGCGGTCTCGACGATCGCCGCCGAGAACCAGTGCAAGGTCTTCTTCAGCACCTACGGCCTCCAGACGGTGATCCTGCGCGCGTTCAACATCTACGGGCCCTACCAGGAGACGACGGGCACCTACGCGCCCGTCGTGGGCCGGTTCGTCACGACGCTGCTCGACGGCAAGCCGCCGGTCATCGCCGGCGACGGCAAGCAGAGCCGCGACTTCGTACATATCAGCGACGTGATCGAGGCGATCAAGTCCGCCTGCATCGCGCCGAAGGCGGAGGGGGAACTCTTCAACATCGGCACGGGCAGCCGCATCACGATCAACGGCCTTGTGAACATGATCAACGGGCTTCTCGGCAAGGAGATCCAGCCCAAGTACGAGGACGCGCGCCCCGGCGACATCCGCCACAGCCTCGCCGACACGACGAAGGCGCAGGAGATGCTCGGCTTCCGCCCCCGCCTGTCGATCATGGACGGGCTGCAGATGACGCTCGACTGGTACCGGAAGAACAGGTAGGAAGACTGTAGGCTGAGGCTGTAGGCAGGGTGGCTCGCCAACTCCCGCCTGCAAGCCGCCGTGACGGCGCGATGACCCGCCCGCGTCACCCTCGGCGCCTCACATGATCCGGTTGGGTTGTCTCGGCTACGGCGCGTGGGGGCGCAACGTCGTGCGCGTGGCGGATGCGACGCCGGGCGCGCGACTCGTCGCGGTCGCGGAGTCCGACGCGCGCAAGCGCACGCTCGTCACCGCGCGCCACTCCGGCGTGGATGTCCACGAGCACGAGCAGCGCCTGCTCTCGCGCAAGGACATTGATGCCGTGCTGATCGCGACCAACGCGCCGACGCACGCGGCGCTGGTCATCGCGGCGGCACGGGCGGGCAAGCACGTCTTTGTCGAGAAGCCGCTCGCGCTCGATCCGGCATCGGCCCGCGCGGCGGTCTCGGCGGCGCGCAGCGCCGGCGTGCTGCTGCAGGTGGGCCACCTGCTGCGCTACCACCCCGCCGTCGAGGTGCTCTTCCGAGTCGCGCGGGAGGAGTTGGGCCCGATCCGCTGCATCGCGTCGCAGCGGCTCAACTTCGGCACCGTGCGCGCGGACGAGAACGTGCTCTTCTCCCTCGGCCCGCACGACCTCTCGCTGATGCTCGCGCTCTTTGCCGGCACGCCGCTCTCGGTCGCCGCCCACGGGGCCGCCTACGTCCGCGAAGGGGTCGAGGACCTCGCCTTCCTGACGCTCCGCTTTGCCGGCGGCGGCATCGGGCAGATGCACCTCTCCTGGCTCGACCCGCACAAGGTGCGCCGCTTCACGGTGGTGGGGGAGCGCAAGATGGCGATCTTCGACGACATGGAGCCGCGGGAGAAGGTGAAGATCTTCGACCAGGGCGTGGACGCCCCCGCAGGCTACTGGGTCTATGGAGAGAACCTCGCGCTCCGGAGCGGCGAGATCCGCCTGCCCCCCTTCGCCGCCACCGAGCCGCTCTCGGTCGAACTCGCCCACTTCGTCGAGTGCGTCCGCGAGGGGAAGACCCCCCGCACGCCGGGCGAGGAGGGCATCCTCGTCGTGGACATCCTCGACGCGGCCCAGCGGTCGCTGCGGCAGGGGGGCATCCCGGTGGATCTGGCCACCGTGCTGTAACCTTGCAGCGATGCCGGAACCGGTCCGCCTCGTCGACCTGAAGTCGCAGCACGCGGAGGTCCGCGCCGAACTCGAGGAGGCGCTGCGCCGCGTGCTCGACAGCGGCGCCTTCATCCTCGGCCCGGAGGCCGCCGCCTTCGAGACGGAGTTCGCCCGCCACCTCGGCGTCGCCCACGCGGTGGGCGTCAACAGCGGCACCGACGCGATCCTGCTCGTGCTCGACGCGTTGAAGGAGCAGGGGCGCCGCGGCGAGGTCGTCACCACGCCCTTCACCTTCTTCGCCACCGCCGAGGCGGTGTTGCAGTCAGGCTTCCTCCTCCGCTTCGCCGACATCGAGGCCGACTCCTACAACCTCGACCCCGCGGCGGTCGCCGCGGCCGTCGGGCCGAAGACCGCCGCGCTGCTCCCCGTGCATCTCTACGGCCGCTGCGCCGACCTCGATGCGCTCGCGCAACGCGACCTCCCGATCATCGAGGACGCCGCACAGGCCGTCGGCGCGACCTACAAGGGTCGTCCAGCAGGGGGGCTTGGCCTCGCCGGCTGCTTCAGCTTCTATGTGACAAAGAATCTGGGGGCCGCGGGGGACGCGGGCGCCGTGACGACGGGAGACCCAAACATCGCCGCGCTGGTCCGCAGCCTGCGCGCCCACGGCGAGGTGCACCGCGAGTCCGACCGCACCTACCACTACGAGCGCGTCGGTCGCAACTCGCGCCTCGATGGCTTCCAGGCTGCGGTGCTGCGCGTCAAGCTGGGCCGCCTCGCCGCATGGGAGGAGGCGCGCCAGCGGAACGCGCGCTTCTACGACGAGGCGCTCGCGGGCATCGACGGCCTCCTCCCCCCGGCCCCCTCCCCTCATGGCAAGCACGTCTACCACCAATATGTGGTGCGCGCCTCACGTCGTGACGAACTGAAGGAGTACCTCGCGGGGCACTCGATCGAGACGCGGGTCTTCTATCCGCAGCCGCTCCATCGCATGCCGGCGCTGCGGAGCCTCGGGCTCTCGTCCGGCACCTTCCCGGTTGCGGAGGCCGCCTGCAAGGAGGTGCTCGCGCTGCCGGTCCACTCCCATCTGGGGGATGCGGGGCGCGCGCGCGTCGCGGAGGCGATCCGAGCCTTCTACGGCGCCCGATGACGATTGTTTTGGACGTTTCCCCGCCCGGCGCGTGACGGGGCGGCGTGGCCCGGCCTTTGCGAACCCGGCCGCGAAGAGCATGGAACGTCGCAGGGATTATCGCCACGAACTCCGCTACGCCGTCTCCGTGCAGGAGGGGCGCACCCGGAGGGTGATCGACCACCTCGAGACCGACTCGGTCAGCGCGTCGGGGCTGCGCTTCCGCGCCGGGGCGCCCCACGGGCTCAAGGCCGGCGACCATGTCGAGGTGCAGCTTGTCGCGCGCGTGCCGGGGCGCGACCCGGGCGACGTGCTCGTGATGGCGACCCGCGCCGTCGTCGTGCGCGCCACCGCCGCGGGCGGCGCGCTTCGCTTCGAGGCGCCGCTGGCGTTCTGACACCAAGGAGCAGCGGCCCCCGCGCCCCCTCACCATCCGAGCACGCCCTGTCAGCGCGGCTTCTCCGCGGCCGCTCGCGCCACGGATTCGGCGAGGGCGATCTGGAGCGCGACCTCGAGCGCCCGTCCGTGGCGCGTCGCCCGCAGCTTCGCGACGACGGCGTGCGCGTCCTCCAGTTCGCCGAAGAGCGCCTCGACTTCGGGCCCGAGCTCCGCGGCAAGCCTCCGCCGCTCGATCTGCGCGACGTGGATCTGCGCGGCGGTGCGCGTCTGCCAGATCCGCACGGTGCGGTCCCCGGAGGCGGTGGCGAGGATCTCGCCGTCGTGGCTTGCGTCGACGCTCTTGATGTAGTCGTCGTGGCCCGGCAGGCGGGCGATCTCCTCGAAGGTCCGCGCATCCCACAGCCGCAGCATCCGGTCGCGGCCGCCGGTCAGGATCCACCGCCCGTCCGGCGCGAATTTCCCCGTGAGCACCTCGTTCCCGGTTCCGGTCTGCATCGTGATCCGGGCGCCTGTGGCGACCTCCCAGACGCTCCAGCTCTCGTCGGTGGCGGTGGTGAGGAGTCGAGTGCCGTCGGGGCTGAAGGTGATGGAGGCGAGCTGCCCGCCGCCGAGCGCGAGGCGCCGGTCCTCGCGGCAGGTCGCGGCATCCCAAAGGATGACCTCCGTGGCATCGGCGCTCGACGTGGCGATCCAGTGTCCGTCCGGGCTGCATGCGGGGTCCACCGAGTAGGCGGCCCACACCACAGGCTTGGGCAGGAAGCTGCCGAGGAGTGCCCCCGACCCGATGTCGAGGACGTGGAAGACGTCGCCCTCCGACTCGAAGCTCGCCCCGAACTGCAGCCCCACGGCCCGGCGGCCGTCCGGATGCAGGCAGAGGGCCCGGTAGGTTCCCGGGCACTCCGTCACGATGCGGCCCGTCTCCGCGTCCCAGACGCGGAGCGGCCCGCCCCGGAATTCCGGCCGGACGCCGCCTGTCGCCACGATCCGCTTCCCGTCCCGCGTCAGCGCAAGCGAGAAGATGCAACTCCCGTCCGCGGCGTCCCCCAGGGCGGCGACCGGCGTTCCCGTCGCGACATCCCAGATGCGGAGCGCGCCCCCCTGGTCGACAAACCCGTCCCAGCCGCCGGAGTAGACGCGCGACCCGTCCGGCGAGAAGGCCACCGCGTAGATGTAGGAGGCGTGCCCGCGGAACACGGTGGGATCGGTGCCGCGTGCGGCCCACACGCGCACCTCCGACCCCGCGTCCCTTGTCACGAGGTACTCTCCGTCCGGGGTGAACGCCCCCTCTTCGACGGGCCGCATATGGCCTCGCAACGTGCGAATCAGCGCGCCGGTCGCGCTATCGAAGAGGCGCACCGCGCGGTCCTTTCCGCCGGTGGCCAGCATGCGACCGGTCGGATCGAAACAGACAAACCCCTCCTGTGCGTGAGCCTCGACTCTCCCGAAGGCCGTCACCCCACCGGTGGCGACCTCCCGGATCTCCACGCCGCCGTCCTCGCCGAGGAGCGCGAGCCTGGCATGCGCCGGATCGAGGGCCATGGCGCTCGGCCGCGCATAGCGGGGGTAGCCGGTCCGCAGGAGGATCCGGTCGGCCTCGACGTCAAACGCCAGCGCCTCGGAACCCTGCTGCACGAGCAGGAAGCGCCCGTCCCCGCCGCCGGGCCCGCTCGCGATCGCCATCAGCACCGCTTCCGGTCCGTCTCGAAGCGACGCCGGGATCATCTCGGCGCCGGAGTATGCGTCCCGAACGTGCACGCGCCGGTCCAGCCCCGTGTAGATGAAGTTGGGCATCCGGAAGCCGCGATTCCACTTCCGGTCCCAGATCCGCAACGTGACGGTGGGGGCGGCGGCGCCACCCCCGAGGTCGGCGAAGGAGACGTCGTAGGTGTCCCGCTCTCCCGGCCGCTCCCGGACGGAGCAGACCGCATCCCCGTCGCTCGAGACCCACGCCTCCGCGCCCTCCCGCGCGACCCTCGCCAACTCGCGGCTCGTGCCGCGGGAGAGGTCGTACTCGCGTACGACTCCGGCCGGGTCGATGACCCTCAGCGCGCCCGACGGGGCGAAGGCCATGCCCGTGCCCTCGAAAACCTGGAGGCTCTCGTCGAGCCGGCCGAAGAGGTGGCGCCATTCCCATCCGCGCAGGTCCTCGGGTGCCTGCGTCAGTCGCAGCCGCGCCGCATACAGGTCCTGGTTGACGAGATCCGCGCTCGCCGCGCCGATCGTCGCGCGGTAGGCGTAACGCCGGGCCGCGTCGCGCTCCCGGTCGGCCTTCAGCCCCAGCGTGATCGAGGCGACGAGGCCGGCGACGAGCAGCAGCAGCGCCGTCGCGCTCGCCCCCGCCAGCGCGCGATTCCTCCCGATCCACTTCCGGATCTCCGCCCAAGCCCCGGCCTCGTGGGCGCGGACGACGCGTCCCTCGACGAAACTGCGCAGGTCGCGCGCGAACTCCGCGGCCGTGGCATAGCGATCGGTCCGCTCCCTCGCCATCGCCTTGTTGACAATGGAGAGGATCTCCGGGGGGGCGCGGGGGGCGAGACCTGCGAGCGCCGCCGGCGGACCCGTGACCAGTCCGACGAGGATCTGCCCCGTCGTCACCGTCTGGCCGCGATCGCCGAAGGGGTGGACGCCGCCGAGGAACTCGTAGAGCATCGCGCCGACGGCGTAGACGTCGGCCCGGGCGTCGAGCGCCTCGTTCCGGGCCTGCTCGATCGGCATGTAGGCCGGCGTCCCGAGGATCTGCCCCGCCTCCGTGAGGCCCGTCGCGGCGCCCTCGGGTCGCCCGGGCAGGTTGAGCGGCTCGTCGGCTTCGCCGACCACCTTCGCGAGGCCCCAGTCCATCACGTAGACCTCGCCGAAGTCACCCACCATCACGTTGGCGGGCTTCAGGTCCCGGTGGATGATCCCCTTCTGGTGGGCGAAGGCGAGGGCCTCGAGGATGCGCACGAAGATCTGGACGACGCGGGGAAGGGTGAATTCGGGGTCGTCGCCATGCGCCCGGCGGAAGACCTCCGCGAGCGTCTGCCCGCCCCGGATCAGTTTCATCGTGAAGTAGGGGCGGCCCTGCTCGTCGGCGCCGAGTTCGTGCACCGGGACGACGCCCGGATGGTCGAGCCGCGCGGTGATCTTCGCCTCGACGAGGAAGCGCCGCGTCAGCGGGCCGACCGGGGCGGGCGAGCCGGGTTCGGTCGGGTCTTCCCCGAGGACGACCTTCATCGCCAGCTCGCGGTCGAGCGCCTCGTCGCGGACGCGTAGGATTGCCCCCATGCCCCCGCGGGCGATCTCGCCGAGCTGCCGGTACCGCGAGGGCGGGGGGACGGGCGAAGCGTCGGGGGCGGCCGCGGCGGGACTCTCCCCGCCGCGTGCAACTCCCGCCTCACCGCCCTCGGCGACGACCTCATAGACGCGGGCGATGATCTCCTCGCAGCCCGGGAAACGGCGCTGGTAGGAGGAGAGGGGGGCCAGCCGACCGCGATCGCGATCGCCGCGAAGAACCTCTCCGATCCTCCTGCCGATCTCCGCGGGGTCCATGTCGTGGCGGGAGTCTATCAGGGGGGCGTCCGCCCGCTCACGCGCCGGAGGAGATCGTCCCAGCTCGCGCGCTCACTCGCGGTGGGTGCCCGAACGGGTTCCGTCCCGACCCCGGGAGCGAGCCCCGAGAACTGCAAGAACCCCCACATCTCGGGATAGTGCATCGAGATGAGCCCTTGCGGCGACCAGACCCAGTTGTCCTCGGCGAGGGGCTTGCCGGTCCCGGGGTCTCGCACCTTCTCGTAGCGCCCGCCGGTCGTCTCGTACCGCCACTGCACGCGGCTGAAGTTGATCCTCCAGCGATCGCCCGGTGCGGGCGGGACCGGCCGGTTGGCGTTCGCGGCGAGGTCGGACCACGCGATGGCGATCTCTACCGACCATCCTCGGTCCCGGTCGGACGGATCGTTGAGCGTGCCTTCGATCGCGACCGCGGAGGCGAGGCCGTGCGCGTCCCAGCCGTTTTCCGCCGTGCCGCCGTCGCGATAGGCGCGCGGGAGGAAGAGGTCCCATACCGTGCCGAGCGCGTTGATCTCGATCTCGAAGTAGTCGCGCGCATTGCCGTCGGGATCGAGGAAGACCTCGAAGTCGTTGTCGTGGAAGATGACGGAGTCGCGCTCCGTCAGGAAGCCGGAGACATCGGGCTCCTCCATCTCCGCCCCGATGTAGAGGTGGTGCTCGTCCCAGAGCAGCTTCGCATGCGTCGCGAACCGCGGCGGGGGCCGCAGGGCGCCTTCGATGTCCACGAAGCTCGCCGTCGCGGGCGCCGCCCGCCATGCCGCTTCGTCGAGGCGGCCATCGATCACCGGTGGCGTCGGCGTGCGGTGGCAGAGGTAGCCCCGCGGGGCCCACGCGATCCCCGGCAGCGGGAAGGGCGCTCCCGCCGGTGCGCGCGTCGAGACGCACGCGGCGAGGAGGAGCAGGGGGGCAAGCCGGCGGCGTCGAATCGCGGGCGGGATTCTAACCGGCCGGCGAACGCGCGGGAGGGCTTCGTCCGCCCCCGCCCCCTCGCCTCCCGCGCCACCGCCGCGGGGGAGTCGCTACTCGTCCAGCCTGCGCCCGCCGCGCTTGATGTCGAGCAGGCCGTACTTGCGCATCTTGTTGAAGAGCGTCGTGCGATTGATGTCGAGCAGGCGGGCGGCCTTCTGCCGGTTCCAGTTCACCGCCGCCAGCGTCACGGCGATGATCTCCTTTTCGGGGCCTTCGAGCGCCTTCTTCAGCGGCATCACGGTGCGCCCGTCCGGCCGGTAGTCGAGCTGCATCCCGTTGGCGGGCGGCTCCCTGCCCGAGATCTCCAGCGGGAAGTCCTCCGCGGTGAGGCTCGAGCCGCGGCTGAGGACCACCGCCCGTTCCATCGCGTTCTCGAGCTCGCGGACGTTGCCGGGCCACGCGTAGGCGACGAGAAGCTGCATCGCCTCGTCGTCGATGCCCGCGAGGGTCTTCTCGTTCTCGCGGGTGTAGCGCTTCAGGAAGTGCTCGGCGAGCAGCGGGATGTCCCCGCTCCGCTCGCGCAGCGGCGGGATGTGGATGTTGACGACGTTGATCCGGTGGAAGAGGTCCTCGCGGAAGCGGCTCTGCTCGACGGCCTCCTTCAGGTCGATGTTGGTCGCGAGCAGGATCCGGACGTCCACCTCGATCGACTCGTCGTCGCCGACGCGCTCGAAGCGCCTCTCCTGCAGGATGCGCAGCAGCTTCACCTGGAAGCCCGCCGAGGCCGTCGCGATCTCGTCGAGGAAGATGGTCCCGCCGTCGGCGCGCTTGAACTTGCCCTGCCGGTCGGCCTCGGCGCCGGTGAAGGCGCCGCGCCGGTGGCCGAAGAGCTCGCTTTCGAGCAGCCCCTCCGGCAGCGCGCCGCAGTTGACCTCGACGAAGGGCCGGTCGCGGCGCGGCGACGCATGGTGGATCGCGCGCGCGATGAGGCTCTTGCCGGTGCCGCTCTCGCCGGTGATCAGCACCGTCGCCCGCGTCGCGGCGACGGTCGCGAGCGTCTCGTACATCTTGCGCATCCGGTGGTCGGCGCCGACCATGTTCTCGAGGCCGAGGCTCTTGTTGAGCTGGCGCTTGAGCTGCTCGTTCTCCTGCGTCAGCGTGCGGCGCGACAGCGCGCGGTCCACCGTGAAGAGCATCTCCTCGTCGATGACCGGCTTGGTGCAGTAGTCCTCGGCCCCCTCGCGCATCGCCTTCACGGCGTGCTCGATCGTGCCGTAGCCGGTCAGCATCACGACGACGAGCGACGGGTCGACCTTCTTCGCCTCGCGCAGCAGGCCGAAGCCGTCGAGCCCCGGCATGTTGACGTCGGAGAGCAGCAGGTCGAAGCTCGTCCCGTCGCGCAGCAGCCGCACCGCGCGGTGGGAGTCGGTCTCGACGTGCACGGAGTACGCGCGGCTCTTCAGGAAGACCGCGAGCGAGTCCGCGACGAGCGGGTCGTCGTCGACGATCAGGATGCGTGCCTTGCTCATGACGGATGCGCCCCCTCGAGGGTTAGGGCCTTGGGGGCCGCGGGAACCGCGACCGGAAGGGTGACGAGGACCTCGGTGCCCTGGCCGGGCTCGCTCTCGATGCGGATCGCGCCGCCGCACCGCTCGACGATGCGCGCGCTGATCGGGAGGCCGAGCCCGGTGCCCCGCCCGACCTCCTTGGTCGTGAAGAAGGGCTCGAAGACGCGCCGCAGGTCCGACGCGGAGATGCCCGTGCCGTTGTCGCTGACGCGCACCTCGATCGCCTCCGCGGAGCGGGCGACGGCGACGCGCACCCTCCCCCGCGCCCCCATCCCTTCCACCGCGTCGAGCGCGTTGCGCAGCAGGTTGACGAACACCTGGAAGAGCGCGCGCGGCACGCGCAGGTCGACGTAGGGGTTGTCCAGCGCGATCGTCGGCACGGCGCCGCCCGCCGGCGCGAGCGTGCGCACGGCCTCGTCGAGCATCGTGCGCAGGCTCTCGGCCTCCGTCTCGAGCACGACGTTGCGCGAGAAGGTGAGGAGCTGCCGCACGATCGAGGCCATGCGCCCGAGCCCGCTCAGCGCGCGCTCCAGATAATCGCGCAGGTCCTGCGACTCCTGCTGGAGCCCCTCCTGCGTCATGCGCACGTAGCGGCGCACGCCGTCGAGGGGGTTGTTGAGCTCGTGCGCCACGCCGCTCGCGAGGCGGCCGATCATCGCGAGCTTCTCCGAGATGTCGAGCTGGCTCTTCAGGTCGCGGTTGCCGCGGCTCAGCCGCCCGTGTTCGAGCGCCTTCTGCACGACGGCGAGCAGGTGCTCCTGCTGCAGCGGCTTGACGAGCACGTGGAAGGCGCCCTCGTGCATGCGCGCGACGGTGTCCTCGACATCGGCCCGCGCGCCGATCACGATGGCGACCGCCTCGGCGTGCTGCGCGCGCAGCGAACGCACCAGCGCGGCGCCGTCCTGCCCGGGCAGGTTGCGCTCCACGAGGACGACGGAGGCGTGGTCCTCGGCGTAGGCGCGCAGCGCCTCGGCCGCCGTGGACGCGCAACGCACCCCGGCGCCCGTCCTGCGCAGAGAGGCGGCGATCTCGTCCCGCTCCTTCGACAGGTGCGAGACGACGAGGATGGTCTCGGCGACAGCCCGCGTCATGTGTGTCCGTACGCCCCCGGCGGGGCCGTAGACCTATCGACCTTAGGCCGTGGCTTCTGAACCCCGGAGGGGGGGGATGGGGTGGGGGTCCGGGGGCCCGGGGGCCGGTTTTCGGGCGTCCGGGCGGCGCGGCGCTTCTAAGCCGGCGGCGAAAACGCTACTCTTGGGGCGATGCACATCCTGCTCGCCGACGACGAGCGCACGATCGCCGTGACGCTGAGCGACGAGCTTGGGGAGGCGGGCCACCGCGTCCGGGTCGTCGATGACGGCAAGCGGGCGGAGGAGGCGCTGCGCCAGGAGCGCTTCGACCTGCTGATCACCGACATCCGGATGCCCGGCATGGACGGCATCAGCCTGCTCAAGGCGGGCAAGGCGATCGACTCGGGCCTCGAGGTCATCGTGATCACCGGCCACGGCACGATCGAGACGGCGGTCGAGGCGATCCGGCACGGGGCCTACGACTACGTGCTCAAGCCCTTCCTGAACGAGGAGATCCTGCGGCGCGTCGCGACGCTGGGGGAGTTCCGGAGGCTCAAGAACGAGAACACCACGCTCCGCTCGCAGGTCGGCGCCGAGAAGGCGCAGGCGACGATCGTCGGGGAGAGCGAGGCGATCCGGAAGGTGCTCGCGCTCGTGCGGACCATCGCCGAGAGCGACGAGGACGTGCTGATCCAGGGCGAGACGGGCACCGGCAAGGAACTCGTCGCGAAGATGGTCCACGAGCTGAGCCCCCGCCGGGAGGGGCCGTTCGTCGTGCTCTCGTGCTCCGGCTTCCCGCAGACGCTGCTCGAGGACGAGATCTTCGGCCACGAGAAGGGCGCCTTCACCGACGCGCGCACGATGAAGCAGGGCCGCTTCGAGCGCGCGAACGGCGGCGTGCTCTTCCTCGACGACATCGACGACGTCCCGGTGGAGACGCAGGTGAAGCTGCTGCGGGTCCTGCAGGAGCGGACGCTGGAGCGGCTCGGCGGCGTGAAGACGCTCCCCCTCGACGTGCGCGTGGTCGCGGCGACGAAGATCGACCTGCGCACCGCGGTCGAGGACGGCGAGTTCCGCGAGGACCTCTTCCACCGCATCAACGTGATCCCGATCCCGCTGCCGGCGCTCCGGGAGCGCCGCGGGGACGTGCCGATCCTGCTCGACCACTTCGCGCGCGTCTACGGCAAGACGCGGCGCTACCGGCTGTCCGAGGCGACGCGCGAATCGATGCTCCGCCACGACTGGCCCGGCAACGTGCGCGAGCTCGAGAACGCCGTGCGGCGCGCGATCGCGATGGCGGGGGAGGGCGACGAGCTGAAGGTGGAGCACCTGCTGCCGGCGGGGCCGAGGTCGCGGCGCGAGGAGGCGCCCGACGACGGGGGGCCCGTGGAGCGGAGCCTGCGCGACGTCGTGCGCGAGGCGGAGATGCGCCACATCCGCCGCGTGCTCCGCCACACCGGGGGCCACCGCGCGAACACGGCGAGCATCCTCGGCATCTCCCGGAAGAACCTCTGGGAGAAGATGCGGGAACTCGACATCCAGGACACGCAGGCGTGAGGGGCAACGACTACTTCGCGAGCGACGTGCACCTCTCGGCCGAGCGGCCGGAGGTGGCCGCGCGCTTCCTCCGGTTCCTCGACCGCGTGCGCGAGGACGGCCGCCGCCTCTTCCTGCTCGGCGACATCTTCGACCTCTGGGTCGGCCCGAAGCAGACGCAGCTGCCCTACGTGATGCCGCTGCTGCAGAAGCTGCGCGAGATCACCCACGAGGGCATCGAGGTGCACTACATCGCGGGCAACCGCGACTTCAACTTCGACGCGCGGGTCAACGGCGGCCCGCCGCCGCGCCACCTGCCCGAGGTGCTCGAGGTGGTCTCCCACGGCCGCAAGCTGGTGCTGACGCACGGCGACCTGCTCTGCACCGGGGACCGCGCCTACCGGCGGGTGCGGCGCATCGGGCGGTCCGTGCCGGTGCGCTACGCCTTCGCGTCGATGCCGCTGAAGATCGCGGTCTTCCTCAGCCGGGGGTACCGGCGCCTCTCCGAGAGGATCGTCGCGAGGAAGTCCCGCCGCGAGAAGGCGGTCGATTTCGGCCGGGTGCGGGCGCTGCTGCTGAAGGGGCACGACGCCGTCGTCTGCGGCCACGTCCACCGCGGGGCGCGCTACGCCGTGCAGCTCCCCGACCGCCGCCAGGCGGAGTTCATCACGCTCGGGGACTGGTACCGGCAGGGGATCTACCTCGTCTCCCGCGAATCCGGGCTCTACCTGCGCGCGTTCGCTTGATCGGGGCGCCTCCGCGGGGGAGAATTGCGGGTTTGGCCCGAACCAGAGTGCATCGTTTCGTGATCGCCATCGACGGTCCGGCGGGAGCCGGCAAGAGCACGGTCGCCCGCGCGGTCGCCGACCGCCTCGTCGGCTTCCGCTACCTCGACACCGGGGCGATGTACCGCGCCGTGACCGCCTATCTCCGGCGGAAGGGGATGCTGGAGGGGTCCGGGGAGGAGATGGCGCTCGCGGCCGAGGGGCTCGTGCTCGACGGGGAGCGCTACCTCGTGCACGGCATGGACGTGACGGGCGACCTGCGCGGCGCGGAAGTGACCGCCGAGGTGAGCCGCGTCTCCGCGGTGCCGGCGGTCCGGCGCGTCGTCCAGGCCAAGCAGCGCCGCCTCGACGGGCTCCTCGTCGCGGAGGGGCGCGACATCGGCTCCGTCGTCTTCCCCGACGCGGGCCTCAAGGTCTACCTCGACGCGACCCTCGACGAGCGCGCCGAGCGGCGCCACCGCCAGTTCCCCCAGTTCTCCGCGCAGGAGTACCGGGAGAAGATCGCGAGGCGCGACGACCTCGACAGCACGCGGCAGGATTCGCCGCTGCGCTGTCCCGACGACGCGGTGCGCATCGACACGACCGACCTCTCCGTGGAGCAGGTGGTGAACCGGATCACCGCCCTCGCGCGGGAGGCGATGGAAAGGGCGGCGGCCCCGGACAGCCGGGGCGGTGCGGAACGGCCCCCGCACGACAGGAAGGATTCCCATGGCAAGAGGCATTGACGTCGTACGCAAGTACGACCTCCCCGAGGACGAACTCGACGCGAAGGTGCAGGAGGCGTTCGCCGAACTCGAGACCGGGGCGATGGAGAAGCAGTACGAGGCCTCCGTGCGCGAGTTCGCGGCGGAGACGATCCTCACCGGCAAGGTGCTCAACGTCATCAACCAGGAGGTGATCGTCGACATCGGCTACAAGTCCGAGGGCGTGATCCCGCTCGCGGAGTTCGGCGAGAACGCCGACGTGGACATCGGCGACACCATCGAGGTGCTGCTCGACGAGATCGACGCGGCGACCGGCATGATCCGCCTGAGCAAGCGCAAGGCGGACCGCATCCGCGCCTGGAACGAGATCCTGAAGACGCACAAGGAGGGCGACGTCGTCCGCGGCATGGTCACCCGGAAGATCAAGGGGGGGCTGCTGCTGGACGTCGGCGTGCCCGTCTTCCTGCCGGCGAGCCAGGTCTCGCTGCGCCGCACGGCCGACATCAGCGAGTTCATCGGCCGCGAGATCGAGGCGCGCATCATCAAGATCGACGAGCAGCGCATGAACATCGTCGTCTCCCGGCGCAAGCTCGTCGAGGAGCAGCGCGAGGCCGCGAAGAAGCAGCTCCTCACCTCCATCCAGGAGGGCGAGGTGCGGCGCGGCGTCGTCAAGAACATCGCGGACTTCGGCGCCTTCGTCGACCTCGGCGGCATCGACGGCCTGCTGCACATCACCGACATGAGCTGGACCCGCATCAACCACCCGAGCGAGGTCGTCTCGATCGACCAGGCGGTGGAGGTCATGGTTCTGCGCGTGGACCGCGAGAAGGAGCGCATCGCGCTCGGGCTCAAGCAGCGCATGCCCTCGCCGTGGGAGGAGGTCGAGCTGCGCTACCCGGTCGGCTCGAAGGTCAAGGGCCGGGTCGTCAACGTGATGAGCTACGGCGCGTTCGTGCAGCTCGAGAACGGCCTCGAAGGGCTCGTCCACGTCTCCGAGATGAGCTGGACGCGGCGCGTCAACCACCCCTCCGAGGTCGTCAAGGTGAGCGACGAGGTCGAGGTGGTCATCCTCGAGATCGACAAGGAGAAGCAGGAGATCGGGCTCGGCATGAAGCAGGCCGAGGTCAACCCGTGGGACCTCGTCGAGGAGAAGTACCCCCCCGGCACGACCGTCGAGGGCAAGGTGCGCAACCTGACCAACTACGGCGCCTTCGTCGAGCTGGAGGAGGGCATCGACGGCCTGCTCCACGTCTCCGACATGAGCTGGACGCGCAAGGTCACCCACCCGAGCGAGATGCTGAAGGAGGGCGACATGGTCAAGTCGATCGTCCTCAACGTCGACCGCGAGAAGAAGCGCGTCTCGCTCGGCCTCAAGCAGCTCACCGACGACCCCTGGCGGACCGAGATCGCCGAGCGCTACAAGGTCGGCGACGTCGTCGTCGGGACCGTGACGAAGATCACGAACTTCGGCGTCTTCGTCGAACTCGAGGAGAATCTCGAGGGCCTGCTCCACGTGAGCGAGCTCACGACCCGCAAGGTGCACAGCCCCGAGGAGATCGTCCAGCTCGGCGACCAGGTGGAGGTGAGCGTGCTGAAGGTGGACGCCGACGAGCGCAAGATCGGCCTCTCGATGCTCGCCGCCGACGACGGCAGCGGCCCCAAGATCATCCGCAAGGGCGGCGGCGCGGCGAAGACGGCCGCGCCGAAGGCGGCCCCGGCGGCGCCGGAAGCCGGAGCACCCCCCGAGGCCCCCCCCGACGACGCCCCGGAGGCGTGACGCTCCCGTGAACCACCCCCGATACAGGGGAGGCCCGATGGGCCTCCCCTGGATCGCCACCCTGCTCGCCGCGCTGCTCGTGGCCGGGGCGTGCAAGGGGGGCCCCGCGGCGCCCGCGGCGGACCGCGTGGACCTCTCGAGGGCGCCCGGGGGACCGCGCTACGCCTCGGCCCCGACAAAGCCGGACGCCTGGTTCGACGACGAGATCGCGTCGATCGACGCGCTCATCTCCGAGGGCAAGCTCGAGGAGGCGCAGTCCCGGCTCGCCGCGGCCTCCGCCGCGCGCCCCGGCGCCGAGCACGAGGCGCGGCTCGCGGAGGCGGGCCGGAGGCTGCTCGAGCGCGTGCTGCTGCTGAAGACCGTCTCGGGCACGCTCGCCGCGCCCGCGCCCCATGTCGATTTCGGTCGCCCCCTGTCGGTGGTCGTGCGGCTGCGCAACGACGGCGAGCGGGAGATCCGCATCCCCGCGGCGCTGCGCGGGACGAGCGGCACGCTCTTCGAGTTCGACGTGCTCGCGCGGGAGTACGACATCCGGGGCAGCGTGACGCTCGTGCGGAACCGCGTTCTCCTGCACGCGGACCACGACATCCTGATCCCGCGCCACGGCACGTCCGAGATGACGCTCGTGCTCGGCCTCGCGGGCAACGAGCGCCCCCTCGACGGTTTTCGCGCCTTCACGATCTCGGGACGCCTGAGGCCCTCCCGCCTCGAGGCCGGCCCCTTCCCGCGCTGGGAGGGGATCGCGCTCGGCGAGTGCGAGGTCCGTGCCTTCCGCCCGAACTGGGAGCACCTCGCCGACGACCCCCTCGCGCGCCTCGGCCAGGCGATCGCGAAGAACGCCCCGGTGCACCTGCTGACGGCGTGCGCCCTGCTCGACTGGCACCAGCGGACCGCCGCGATGGACGGGCTCGTCGCCGCGCTCGAGGGGAGCCGGCCGATGGATCTCGTCCTCTTCACGGCGATGGAGCACCTCACCGGCGCGGACCTCGGGCGCAGCGCCCCGGCGTGGCGCGCGTGGTGGCCGCGCGTGCGCGAGAGCTACTTCGCGGCCCCCGCACCCCCCCGCCATCCCGACCGGCCGGTGTTCGACAAGGAATTGCGTTAGGATCGCTCGGGTGAACTGGCGCGAGAGCTTCGGACCACTGGCGCGGACGGTCGAGACGGTCTTCCCGTCCGACGGCGACCTCGAGACGCTCCTCGCCGCCCGCCGGCCCCTGCGCGTGAAGTTCGGCATCGACCTCACCTCCACGCAGGTGACCATCGGCAACGAGATCCCGCTGCGGATCCTGGGCCGTTTCCAGCGGCTGGGCCACACGGCGGTGCTGATCCTCGGCGACTTCACGACGCGGGTGGGGGACCCCTCGGGCCGCGACAAGACGCGCCCGGTGCTCACGCCCGAGGAGGTCGAGCGCAACGGCGAGACCTGGCTCGCCCAGATCGGCACGCTGCTCGACCTCCCGCGCGCCGAGGTGCGGCGCAACAGCGAGTGGCTCGGCACGCTGACGACGGGGGAGGTGCTCCGCCTCACCGGACAGCTCACCGTCGCGCAGATGCTCGAGCGCGAGAGCTTCGCGAAGCGCTACGCCGAGGGCACGCCGATCCACCTCCACGAGTTCCTCTACTGCCTCCTGCAGGGGCACGACTCCGTCGTCGTCCGCGCGGATGTCGAACTCGGCGGCAGCGACCAGACCTTTAACCTCAATGTCGGCCGCACGCTGCAGAAGAACGCCGGCATGGCGCCGCAGGTCTGCGTGATCAACCCGCTGCTCGAGGGCGTGGACGGCTCCGCGAAGATGTCGAAGAGCCTCGGCAACGCGATCGGCGTCGGCACGGCGCCGAAGGACATGTTCGGCCTCGCGACGCGCGTGCCCGACGCGCTGGTGGGCAAGTACCTGCGCCTCGCGACCGATCTGCCCGATGCGGAGATCGACGCGCTGCTTTCGGGCGACATCTGGGAGGCGAAGAGGACGATGGCGGAGGCGCTCGTGGCGCGCCACTGGGGCGAGGCCGAGGCGAGGGGGGCGCGGGGGGAGTTCGAGCGCGTCTTCCGCGACCGCGAGAGGCCCGCGGAGATGCCGGAGCACAAGCTGCCGGCCTCGGGCCCGCTGCCGGCGGGGCATCTCGTGCGCGACGCCTTCGGGCTCTCAGGCGCGGAGGCGCGCCGCCTCGTCGAGCAGGGCTCGGCGGCGCTGAACGGCGCCGCGCTGACGGATCCGCTGCTGCCGGTCGACCCCAAGGACGGCGACATCCTCAACGTCGGCAAGCGCCGCTGGGTCGTGCTCCGCGTCACTCCCTCGCGGCCGCCCGCTTGAGGAGGTCGTGTCCGGGGCACCCAAGGCTGGACTCGCCTGCGGCCTTCGCCCAGCCGCGTGGCGGCAACGCGCGGGATCCTCCGTCTGGGAACCCCATGTAGGGGAGGCGAACCACGAAGGCAGGAAGGCACGGAGAGAGGGAAGCGGCCAGTCCGCGCGTAACGCGCGCACCCCGTCGCGGGGGCTCCCTCGTGCCTTCGTTCTCCCCGCTCGAATTCAGTGAAGCGCCGGGATCCGCGCAAGCGGCGAGGACTCTGCGGGCATGGAGTGCAAGCGATCAGGGTCGAGGGTATCGGATTTGATAAGGAACCCAGGAAGGGAGGAACCCATGAGAGGAGAGGGGAGCATCCCGGGTCTCGGATGGATCGAAGGCGCCCTTTCCTCGGTTCCTAGATTCCTGGGTTCCTTCTTCCAACCTCACGACGAAGGCTGTGGTCCGCCGCACCCTGAAGGGCGCACGCTGCCTTCGGTGCCGCACCCCGAGTCGGCGGAGATCTCGCTGGCCTGCCGTCCGGCGTTGGGCTTGACCTGCTCCACCTCTCTTAGGCCCGCAGCAGCGTCAGCCGGAAAAGGCGACGGACGAGGCGGACCGCGAGGGCGGAGGCGCCCAGCAGCATCAGGACGGTGAAGGCGGCGTTCAGCAGCGCCGCGAGGTTGTCCGCCGTCGGGCCGATGGCCTCCTGCGCGAGGCCGAGATCGATCAGGCGCTCGCTCGCCACCATGCGGAGGAGGCAGAAGATGCCGAGAGACCCGGCGAAGAGGTCGAGCCCGATCGTGAGGCGCCGCTCCCCGCGCCAGAGATAGCCGACGTCGCGTGCGACCGCCGCAAGCAGCCAGACGTTGAAGAGCAGCAGGTTGTCGAGAATGCCGGGGCCGACGAGGGGGACCTGCGCCGTCGCGTCCCCGTGGCGCAGGTAGAGCGCGAGCAGCGTGTCGCGGAAGAAGTTCACGACGACGAGCACGAGCACGAGGAAGACCGCGCCTTCGAGGCAGCGGCGCCGGTCGGGGAGCACCGCGAGCGCGGTGCGCGGCGAGCGGAGAAGCAGGCCGAGCCTGCGGAAGGCCACGTAGGAGCAGAGCACGAGTCCCGCGTCGAACACGAGCGTCTCGAGGATCCGCGCGAGGATCTCGAGAAGGCTCTTCGGATCGGCGAGCGGCAGCAGCCGCACCGGCGGGATCTCGAAGGGACGGGCGGCCATCGTCGCCCCGACGACGAGCAGGAAGTGGATCGCGAAGACGATGAAGGTGTGCAGCACGAAGGGGCGCGTGTGCTTCGACTCGATCAGCGCCGGCATCGGCATGAACGCCGCGCCGATCTCCGCGGGGTCGCCGAGCGCGTCGAGCACGTCGCGCACCGCCGCCTCCGGCAGTTCGCCGCCGCCCTCCCGCCCTCCCGAGAGGTCCGCGATGCGCTCGTGGATGGTCGCTTCGAGCTCCCGCAGCGCCTCGCCGCGGCGGCCCGCGTCGCCCCCCATCGCCGCCGCCGCCTCGTCGAGCCAGCGGTGGATCGCCGCTTCATCGTGCGCCTTCATGAAGCCTCCTCCGCGAGCGCCGGCACGGGCCGCATCAGGATCGAGGAGACCGACCTGCTGATCTCCGCCCACGCCTCCTCCATGCGCGGGAGCGCGGCGCGCCCCTCCGCGGTAAGGAGGTAGTACTTGCGCGGCCGCGCCCCCTCGGTGTCCCACTCCGAGACGAGCAGCCCCTGCCCTTCGAGCCGCCGCAGCAGGGGGTAGAGCGTCCCCTCCTCCGTCTCGAGCCCGCCGCTCGCGAGGATCTTCACGAGCTGATAGCCGTACATGCGCTCCCGGAGCAGCGAGAGCGCGGCGATCTGCACCAGGCCGCGCTTGAGTTCGGCACCGATCTTGTCGAGCAGCGAATCCGCCATGAGTTCCCGCCCTCGTCCCGTCGACCACCGATGCCGACCGACTTTAGAAAGGGGGCCGCGAGGTCCGCACCGCCCCCGCCCCGGAGTAGACTTGGGAGGCTTGCGCCGCCTCGGCCTGCTCCTCCTGACGCTCCTGCCCGCCCTCGGGGCGGAAGAGGCGCTCGAACCCGCCTCCGCGCGCGTGCTGCGGGGCCTGCTCGACCCCGCCCGGCAGGAGCGCGAGGCGGCCGAGGCGGCGCTCCGGCAGAGCGCACGGCTCGACCCGGTCGCGCTGGACGGCCTCTGGGGGAGTCTCGACGCGCGCGGCCGCGCCTCGCTGCTGCGCGCGATCGCCGGCGCCGGGACGGCGCATGCGGCGCGGGTCGGGTGGCGACGCGCGGCGGAGGCGGAGCCCGAACTCTTCCGGGCGTTCATGGAGGGGCTCGGGGAGGGCGGGAAGCCCGCGATCTTCGCGGAGGAGCCGAAGGGGCTGACGCCTGCCCGGCGCGCGTGGGTGGAGGCGCTGCGCCTCCGGTGGCGGCTCGAAGAGCAGCTCGCGAGACTGAAGTCCCCGACCGGCCCGACGGGCCACTACACCGGGCAGTTCGCGCGCCTGAAAGGGCTCGTGCCCTCCGTGCTCCCCGTGCTCTTCGACATCGTGGCCGACCGCGAAGCGCCTTGGCCCGGCGAAGGGGCGGCCGGGCCCTACCGCCCGATCCACCCGGGCCTGCTGCGCTTCGACAGCGGCGAACTTCGCGAACTCTGCGCGTACAGCTTCGCGGAGCTCATCGATCCGGCCGACGAAGAGCACATCGCGCGCGTGCAGGCGCTCTGGAAGCAGTACTGGGACCTGCCGGACGAGGAGAGTTTCGAAAAGAGCGAACTCGCCCCGGCGCTCGCGTTCAGCCTGCACGACCTCGGCGTCGCCTGGCCCGCCCGCGCCTACATCCGGTACCTGTTGCGCATGAGCGAATCACGCAGCAAGCGCGCCGCCTCCGCCGTCTGGGCCCTGGGCTTTGCGTACATGCGGATCGGCGAGTACGACAGCGGCGAACAGTGCTATCAGCGGGTGCTCGAGGATCTCGACGGCGGGAGCCGCTATCTCGCGGCCTACAACCTCGCGTGCAGTTTCGCGATCCGCGCGAGCCACGAGGTGGCGAGGCGCGACCACTACAAGCGCCTGGCCATCCGGTACCTGCGCAACGCCGTGGCGCTCGGCTTCGTCGACTGGCAGTGGATGCAGGCCGACGGCGACCTCGACTTCATCCGCCAGGAGCGCGAGTACAAGGCGATCGTGGACGAACTGCGCGCGAGCTTCCCCGACCGCCGCCGCGGCCACGTCTCGAAGAAGCTCGAGGAGTTCCTGCAGGAGAAGGAAGCCGACCAGCGGGACGCCGGGGGCAAGTAGCCCCGTCGGGGGCGTGCCCTGGGCCCGCCGCGAGGGGACCCTACGCGTCCGGTCGCGCGAGCAGGCGAAGCAGCCCGAGGCTTGCGAGCGCGCAGGCGGCGACGGGAACGAGGCCGAGGGCGCGACCCGTGATCCAGAGGGCCGCCGCGTGGAACGCGTAGATCGCGACGAGGCAGGCGAAGACGTGGCGCATCATCGCCTGCCGCGAACCGTCACGGAGCGCGCGCAGCAGCGAAGCCACGATCAGCAGCAGCGGGAGCAGCAGCGCGGCGGTGCGCGGCGTCGCCGGGACGAGGCTCGCGATCCCCCCCAGCCCGAGCAGCATCGGCAGCAGCGAGAAGACCAGGGCGACCCGCCTCGCCCCCGGGCGCGGGAGGTCCTCGGCGCGGCTCGCGCCCGTGATCCCCCCGATGTAGCAGAGATAGGCCAGCGCGTAGGTGAGGCTTGGGCTGTCGAGCGAACCGCCCGCGGCCCACACGCCCACGCAGAGGTTGGAGGCGCGCGCCGCGCCGAGCGTGAACGCATCGAGGGGGAAGCGGCGCTTGGCCCCGAAGTCGTAGGCCGCCGCGAGTGCGGCGACGAGCAGCCCGGGGAGCAGCACGCCTGCCGCCGCGTGCAGCAGAAGGCCCCCGGCGAAGAGGCCCGCCGCAAGCCGGCGCGCCGGCACGACCAGCCCCGGATCGGCGACGAGGGGGCGGTGCGGGAAGAGGGCCGCGTCGCGGCGCCGGTCGCAGAGGTCGTTGAGCGCCATGCCGCCCATGTAGATCGCCATCGAGCCGAGCGCCGCGGGCAAGAGCCGCGGCGAGATCGTCGCCGACGCGAAGAGCGCGCCCGCGAAGAGATCCGCCGCGGCGGTCGGCGCGAGCGCCGGACGCAGCAGCCGGAGCAGCGGCGGGACCCGCATCGGGTCAGCTGAAGATCCTGACGATGTCGTTGAAGAAGGCGAGCACCATCAGCGCGAGGATCAGGAGCAGGCCGACGATCTGCACATAGGTCAGCACGCGATCGGGCAGCGGCTTGCCGCGCACCTTCTCCGCGCAGAGCAGCAGGATCTGGCCGCCGTCGAGCACGGGGATCGGCAGCAGGTTCAGGATCGCGAGGTTGATCGAGATCAGCGCGAGAAGCTGCAGCAGGGCGCCGAGCCCCTGGTCGCTCGCCGCGTAGGTGGCCTGCGCGATCAGGATCGGCCCGCCGATGTTCTTGCCCGAGACGCGCCGCGTCAGCAGGCCGCGCAGCGTCAGCACGACCTGTTCCATCGTGCGCACCGTCCGGTCCCAGCCGGTCGAGATCGCGCCGCCGAGGCTCTTCTCGTGGTGGATGCCGCTCGTCGCCTCGAACACATACCCGAGGGCGCTGTTGACGCTCCCGGTGGGCGTGACGGTGAGCGAGAGCGTCTCGCCGCCGCGCTCCACGCGCAACTCGACCGGGCGCATCTTGTTCGCGGCCACCTCCTCGCGGAGCGCGGTCCACCCCTTCACCGTCTTGCCCGCGACGGTGAGCACCCTGTCGCCGGCCTTCAGCCCGGCCCTCTCGGCCGCCATGCCCGCGCGCGGTGCCACCCTGGTCCCGTCGAGGTCGTGGGGGGCGCTGACCGACCGACCGAGGTCGCGGACGGTGATTCCGGGGGGGGGCGGGGGGGCGAGCCGCTCCCCGCGGCGGATGAACTCGAGGCTTGCGAGCGGTTCGTCCGCCGCGACACCGTCCAGCAACGCGCCAAGGTCTGCGACTTCGCGTCCGTTGACCGAGATCAGCTCATCGCCGATCTCGAGCAGGCGCGGGAGGTCGCGGGATCCGCCGATCTGCCGGACGACCCGTCCCCGGAAGGGGAGGATGCCGAGCTGCGGCTCGGGGGCGATCGGCACGACGAAGGAGAGATCCTCCTCGCCCCCCCCGGCGCGGCGGACGCGCACCGTGAGGTCGAGCCGGGCCGCCTCCGGCGGTGCCTCCGTCGCCGCGCGCACGATCGCGCCGTCCAGCGCTTCGATGGAGGCGATCGGGCGCCCCTGCACGGCCACGATGACATCCCCCCGGCGCCCCCCTGCCTTCTCCGCCGGTCCGCCCTCCGTGACTCCCGCGGCCGCCCGATCGACCGCGAACCCCACGCCGATCTCCGGGATGCCGAGGGCGTCGGAGTAGCGCGGCTGGATGTCGACGTCGAAGCGCCGGCCGTCGCGCTCCACCGTGAAGCGGAGCACCTCGTCGCGGGTCGTGAAGGCGATCTCGGTGCGCAGGTCGGTGAAGCTGAGGATCTCGCGGCCGTTGATCGCGATGACCCGGTCGCCGGCGAGCAGGCCGCTCTCCCACGCGGCCTCGCCGTGCGCCACCGCGCCGATCTCCGGCCGGATGTAGGGGACGCCCGAGCGGAAGGCCCAGATGAAGAGCAGCGCGGCGAGGATGCCGTTGAAGATCACGCCGTTGGACATGATGAAGAGGCGCTGCAGGAAGGACTTGTTCGGGAACTCGTCGGGCGCGCCCGTCCGCTCCTCGCCCGGGTTCTCCGCGGCCATCTTCACGTAGCCGCCGAGCGGGATCAGGCTGATCTTGTAGAGCGTCGGCCCGCGGCGCCAGCCGAGGAGCTGCGGCCCGAAACCGATGCTGAAGGCCTCGACGCGCGTGCCCGTGAGGCGGCAGGCGACGAAGTGGCCCAGTTCGTGGACGAAGATGAGGCCGCCGAGACCGATGACGACGAGGAAGACGTTCAGCGGGTCGAGGGCGGCGAGGATCAGGTTCGGCACAGGCGGGCGTCCTCTCTCGCCGCCGCATCGGCCGCGAGGATCGTGTCGAGATCGGGATCGGGTTCGATGCGGGCGCGTTCGAGCGCCTCGCGTGCGATGTGCGCGATCGCCGGGAAGGGGATCTCTCCCGCGAGGAATCGTTCCACGGCGACCTCGTTGGCCGCGTTCAGCACGGCGCCGGCGGTGCCCCCGAGGGCGAGCGCGCGGTCGGCGGCGTCCAGCGCCGGGAAGCGCCCGCGGTCGGGCGCCTCGAAGCTGAGCGACGCGAAGTCGGCCACGCGGAACCCCGTGAACGAGGAGGCGAGGCGCCGCGGCCATGTCAGCGCGTACTGGATCGGCAGCCGCATGTCGGGGCGGCCCATCTGCGCGACGATCGAGCCGTCGCGGAACTCGACCATGCTGTGCACGATCGACTGCGGGTGGACCACGACGTCGAGCGCGGAGCGGTCCACGCCGAAGAACCAGCGCGCCTCCACCAGTTCGAGCGCCTTGTTCATCAGCGTCGCGGAGTCGACGGAGATCTTCCGGCCCATCGACCAGATCGGGTGGCGCAGCGCGTCCTCGGGCGTCGCCTTCGCGATGCGCTCGGCGCTCCAGGTCCGGAAGGGGCCGCCGCTGGCCGTCAGGATGAGCCGCCGCACCTCCTCCGGCCGCCCCGCGGAGAGCGCCTGGAAGATCGCGCTGTGTTCGCTGTCGACGGGCAGGATCGCCGCGCCGGTGCGCTCCGCCTCGCGCATCAGCAGCGGCCCCGCCATCACCATGCTCTCCTTGTTCGCGAGGGCGAGGCGCTTGCCGCGCCGGACCGCCTCGAGGCTGGCCGGCAGCCCGGCGGCGCCCGACGCGGCCGAAAGCACCACGTCGACGCCCTCCGCCGCGATGGCCTCCCTCAGGAAGCCGGCCCCCGCGCCGGTGCGGACGCCGGGCAGCGCGGCCCGGAGAGGCGGCAGCGCCGCTTCGTCCATGACTCCCGCGCTCTCCACGCCGAATTCGCGTCCGATCGCCGCGAGCCCTTTCGCGTCCGACCGGGCGAAGACGCCCACGAGGCGGACCGAGGGCGCAAGGGCGCGGACGACATCGAGGGCGGAGCGCCCGATGCTGCCTGTCGCCCCGATCAGCAGGAGCCGGGTCATGGGGCCCGGATTGTAAGAGGGGAGGTCACGGAACGTCGCCCGCGCTACGGGTGGTTGCAGCGGTGCCAGCCGTGGGGGAGGGGACGATCGGACCTCTTGTCGGCCTGCTGCGCGAGCCAGCGGCGCAGCGCCGTCACGTCGGGCGTGCCCTTCGGCGCCGCGGTCTGGATCGTGTCGAACTGGTAGATCTCGCGCCCGTCGGCGGTGGCGAACCAGCGGTGCCCGCTGGCCCCATCGCGCGGCCTGCCGATCAGCAGCGGCGGAAGTGCGCCATCGCGCACCCACTCGATTCGGTAGGGGCTCGGGGACCCGGGCGCCGTCGCGCCGCCCCCGGCCGCGCGGATCGCCTCGAGACCCTCCCGTTCGGCCTGCAGGTGCTGCTCCGCCTCCCGGCCGGGCGCGACCAGCAGCCAGGCGAAGGCGCCAGCGATGGCGAGGAGGAGAAGGCCGTGTCCGAGGATCACCCGAGAGTATCCGATCGGCGCGGCTTCGAGGCGTGCACCAGACCCCCGAGCCCCCGGCCTGTATCCTAGGGAGGGGATGGGTACCGCGCTCTTCCGCGCCATCTACCGGGGGCTGCACCGCGTTCCCGAGCCGACCCTTGCCGGGCGGTTCCTGCTCACCTTCCTGCTGCTCGCCTTCTGGGGGGCGGCCTACGCGGACCGCAACGCGATCCTCCATGTGGCATGCGCGCTTCTCGCGACGCTGCTGCTCAGCGTGCCGCTGACCCACCTCGCCGCCGGGCGGCTCTCGATCGAGCGGCGCCATCCGGCGCGCGTCTTCGCCGGGGCGGCGTTCGACGTGAGGCTTCGCGTGAAGAACCTGCGGCGCTGGTGCCCCGCGTTCGGCCTCACCTTCCGGGACTCGCTGCAGACCGGCGCCTCGCGGGAGGTGACCTGCACGCCGGAACTCGCGATGCTCCCGCCCGGGGCCGGGGCCGAGGTCGTCTACGAGAAGCGGATGCACCGACGCGGCATCCGCCACCTGCACCATGCGGTCTCGGCATCGCGTTGGCCCTTCGGCCTCTTCGAGCAGCGGCAACTCGTGCCGAGCGAGAGCCGCCTCGTCGTGCTGCCGGCTCTGGGACGGCTCCGTCGGGCCGCCCTGCGCCCTCTCTCCCGGCGCAACCGCGTGGTCAGCGCGCTGCGGCCGCGCCGCGAAGGGCAGGAGTTCCATGGTCTGCGCGACTACCGGCCGGGCGACGCGCCGCGCACGATCCACTGGAGGACGAGCGCGCGCACCGGCACGCTCGTGCGCCGCGTGCTGCGGGACGACGAGGGGGGCGACCGGCTGCTCGTGCTGCTCGATACGCGCGTCGACGGGTCGCGCGCGGCGCAGAGGGCGCAGCACTTCGAGCGCGCCGTCTCCTGCGCGGCGACCCTGCTCGCGTTCGCCGCCCGGAGCGGACGACGGGCCGAGGTGCGGCACGCGGCGGGACGCGCGGTCCACCGCGGGAGCCGCGCCGGTCTGCTGGTTGCCCTCGAACACCTTGCGACGGTCGAGGCGGGCACCGCGAGGGTCGAGACGGTCGTCGCGACACTCCCGGCACGGGGCCGGGAGAGCGTGCTGCTGCTGTCGCTGGCGGGGTCCGCGGGCGGCGCGCAACGGGCGGCCGCCGAACGCGGCGTGCGGCTGATCGTCTGGGACGTCTCGCGGCCCGACTTCGAGAGGTACTTCCGGAAGTCATGAGGCGCAGGCTCGCGACGACCCTGCTCTGCGCGGCCGCCTGCGCGGGGCCGCTGATCGGCGGCTCGCTGCCCGCGACGCTCCCGGTGGCCGTGCTGCTCGCGCTCCTCGGCAAGGCGCTCCTCCTCGACCCGCGGGAGGGCGCGCTTGCACCGCGGCCGCTGGCCGTAGGCAACCTCTTCTTCTGGCTCTACTTCGGATGGGCCACTCTGCTCGGGGGGATCAACGCGCAGCCCTTCGAGGTCGCCCTCGCCTTCGGCCTCTTCTTCCTGCTGCTCCGCTCCCTCGCCGCCCCGTCGCACTACAACGACTTCCTCCTGCTGCTCGGCTCGCTCTGCGTCCTGCTCGGCAGTGTCGATGCGGCCCCCGGCTGGCTTCCGCTCCCGATCACGGGCCTCTACCTCGCCGCCGCGGCGTTCGCCGTGTCGATCCGGCGCCCCGGAGGCGCCGCCGGGCGCGACGCCGTGAGGGTCCGCCTCCTCCCGCACCGCGCCGCGTGGAGGCTCGTGCCGCCGTCGCTCGTGCTCGGGCTCGCGCTCTCGGGACTGCTGCTGGGGACGCTGCTCTACCTCTTCGTGCCTCGCCGCGACCGTTCGGGCGGCGACGGGGCGATCCCGCCGGAGGCGGAGACGCTCGCGGCGGGCCGCGCGGGAAGACTCGGGAGCGGGGGCGCCACCTCGGTCACCGGTTTCCCGACCACCGTCCGCGTCGGCGACATCGGCCGGATCAAGCAGGACGAGCGCATCGCCTTCCTCGCCGAGTTGCGCGTCAACGGCGTGCCCCACGACCCGCCGCCGGACCAGCGCACGATGCTGCTGCTGCGCGCCCGCGCGTGGCTCGACTACGAGCCGGGCGAGGGGCTCTGGCGCCGCCCCTCCGCGGCGCGCCGACGCCTCGACTCGGGCACGCTCGACGCGGGCGGCGACCCGACCGTCGACTGGAACTTCAGCCTGCGCGCCTACGAGGGCCACGTGCTCTTCCTGCCGCAGCGGGCGATGCGCATCCGCGCCTCCGACGACGCGCTGCTGATCGACGACCTCGGGACGGTCACGAGCCAACGGGAGATCCGCCGCTACGGCGTCGAGGCGGCGTCGCCACCTCCGTCGCACGGCCTCGTCGCCGACCGCTCCGACGCGCGCCTCCTCGCGGTGCCGCCGTCGCTGCGGCCCGCGCTCGCCGCCCGCCTCGGCGAGAGCCGGGCGGCTCCGGGTGTCGCCGAGGCGGTCGAGACGGTGCGCCGCTACTTCGAGCGCCACCGATTCCGGTACACGCTGTCGCTGCCGCCCGAGATCGGGGCGTCGGAGGAGCCCCTCCTCGCGTTTCTGGACGCGCGGGAGGGGCACTGCGAACTCTACGCGACCGCAGGCTGCCTGCTGCTGCGGTCGCTGGGCATCCCCGCGCGCCTCGCCGGGGGACTCCGCCTCAGCGAGCGTCTCGACCAGGGGCTCTACCAGGCGCGGTTCAAGAACGCGCACGCCTGGGTCGAGGTCGCCTGTCTCGGCGTCGGGATGGTCGCGGTGGACTTCACGCCCGCCGATTCGAGTGCCGTGGCGCCGGTCCAGGCGGCGGGCGGCGAGGTGCCGCGCGCCCCGCGGCAGCAGGAGGTCGAGGGGGCCCGGGGGGGCCGGTCGGAGGCTCTCGACTGGCGCCGCCCCTTCGAATACGGGGTCGCACAGCAGCAGGCCCTCGCGCGCACCATTGCGGCGGCGTGGAAGAAGATCCCGTGGGCGGTTGTCCTCCCGGTTGCGCTGGCCTTGCTGCTGCTTCCGCTGCTCCCCCGCCTGCTGCGCCGGCGGCCCCCGGGCCCCCTCGCGATCCGTCCGCCGCCGGGCGTGCCGCGACGCGCGCTCGCCTTCTACGCCCGCTGGCTCAAGGCGTGCGCGCGGCGGGGTCACCTGCGCCGACGCAACCAGACGCCGCGCGAATTCCTAGCCTCGCTGCCTCCCGATCTGCGCGAGCCGGGGGGTGTGGTCACGGCGGAATTCGAGCGTCTGCGCTACGGCGGGGGCGGTAGACTCCCGGCGTGACGCGCCGCGACGAGGCCCTCGCCCTTCTCCGCCGCCTCCGCGCGGCGGGCCACGAGGCCTATTTCGCCGGCGGGTGCGTGCGGGACCGGCTGCGCGGCGTCGAGGCCGCCGACTACGACATCGCCACCTCGGCGCGGCCGGAGCAGGTGCTCGGGCTCTTCGAGCGGACGGTGGAGGTCGGGGTCGCCTTCGGCGTCGTCCGGGTCGTGGGGGAGTGCGGCGACCACGAGGTGGCGACCTTCCGGGCCGATCTCGGGCGGCTCGACGGGCGCCATCCGGAGGCGGTGCGCTTCACCGACGCGCGCGAGGACGCGCTGCGCCGGGACTTCACGGTCAACGGCATGTTCGAGGATCCGGAGAGCGGCACGATCCACGACTACGTGGGCGGCCGGGCGGACCTCGAGGCGCGCTTGGTGCGGGCGATCGGCGACCCGCGGGAGCGGTTCCGCGAGGATCGGCTGCGCATGCTGCGCGCCGTGCGCTTCGCGACGGCGCTCGGCTTCCGCATCGACCGCGCGACAATGGCGGCGATCCGGGAGGAGGCGGCGGGCATCCGCGACGTCTCCGCCGAGCGCATCCGCGACGAACTCACGAAGACGCTCGTGACGGGGCGTGGCGGGCGCGGCGTGGGCCTGCTGCGGGAGGCGGGGCTGCTCGACCTCCTGCTGCCGGAGGTGGCGGCGCTGCACGGCGTGCCGCAGCCGGCGCGCTACCATCCGGAGGGGGACGTGCTGACCCATACGCGCATGCTGCTCGACGGGTTCGACCCGTCGGCCGGGGGGGGCGAGGCGCTCGCGTGGGCCGCGCTGCTGCACGACGTAGGCAAGCCCCCGACGCTGAAGTTCGAGGAGGGGGGGCGTCCCGCCTTCCCGAACCACGCCGACCGGGGCGCCGGGATGGCGGTGGAGGTCATGACGCGGCTGCGACACAGCAACCGCACGATCGACCTCGTCGAGGAACTCATCGCGCGGCACATGGACTGGCCGAGCCTGCCGAAGATGCGCGCGGCGAAGCGGCGCCGCTTCCTGCTCCGGGAGCACTTCCCGCTGCACCGGGAGCTCCACCGCCTCGACTGCGAGGCCTGCCACCGCGACCTCGCGCTCTACCGCGACTCGGAGGAGGAGCGGCAGCGGCTGCTCGCGGAGCCCCCGCCGGTCCGGCCGCTGCTCTCCGGGCACGACCTGATCCAGATGGGATTCACGCCCGGGCCCGCCTTCGCGGCCATGCTCACGCGGCTCGTGGACGCCCAGCTCGAGGAGCGCGTCTCGACCGCCGCCGGGGCCAAGGCGTTCCTGCTCGACCGCTTTCTTCCTCCGACTGGCCGCCCGCTTGCAGAGGAGGCGGAAGAATGAATCGGCCTGCGGCAGCCATGCTGCCCCTCCTGCTCGCCGCCTGCGGAGGGGGGGAGGGCGACCTCCTCGCGCGCGCGGAGCGTCTCCACCGCGCCTCCCTGCTGGTCGCGCGGATCGAGGAGCCCGGCATGCTCGACCGGATCATCGCCGCCGATGTCCGGGAGCCGGTCTTCGATGCGCTGCTTCCCTCCCGCCCGGAGCGCGTCCGCCACCTCGCCGCGATCGCGGCGGGAAGGATGGGGGGGCCGGGGGCGGGCGAGGCGCTGCTCGCGCTCTTCGACGAGCGCAGCGGGGACTTCGGCAAGGACGGTGCCCGCATGCTCTACGCCGCCGTCGGCTTCACGCTGCTCGACGATCCCGCCTTCGCGGTCGACCTGGTCGAGAGGCTCGCGACGGTGGACCCCAACAACGCGGTCGCCGCGCTCGGGGCCGAGGAGCGGACGGAGGAGTACTTCACCGTCGATGCTCAGCTTTGTGATGCCCTGCTCGGACTCGGCCTCTGGAACGCGGAGGAGGAGCTCGTGAAGCAGTTGCGGCGGCGCGACCGCATCCGCGTGCTGATCGACGCCTACGCCGTGCTGCGCAGGCGGACGGGCCTCGATCTGCCCTTCCGCTACAACGGCTCCTACGCGGACCGTGCGGCCGATGCGGACCGCTGGGCCGAGGCGCTGCGCGCGACGCGGGCGGAGCGGGTCGCCCGCAAGCCCTTCCGCGCGGACACGCCGCGGTTCCGCCGGCGCTGCGGGGCGGTCGTCGCCTGGCTCGGGGAGCGGTCGGTCAACCAGCGCTACATCGCCTACAAGATCCTGCCGATCCTCGGCACCGCGACGACGCCGTTCCTCGTCGCCGAACTGCGCTCGGAAAACCCGATCGGGCAGCGGCAGGCGGCCATCGTGCTCGGGCGCATCGGCGATCCCGCGGCGGCGCCGGACCTGCGCGCCGCCGCCTCCTACGCGGACGACGACGCGCGGGCGGAGGCGGTGCGGGCGCTGCTTCTCGTCGGCGACCGCGGCGCGCTCGCGCTCGTGCGCGAGCGGCTCGCGGATGCCGATCCCGAAGTGCGGGGCTTCGCCGCGCGCTACCTCGGGGCACTCGGATCCGCCGAGGACAGGGCGCGCCTCGGCGAAGCGCTCGCGCGCGAGCGCGCGCCCTCGACGGTCGCCGAGATGCTCTGCGCGCTGCTGCGCCGCGGGGACAGGAGCGTCGCCCGGCGCCTGTGCGACGTCTACCGGACTGGCGAGCAGCTCGACCGGGAGGCGGCGCTGGCGGCGCTGGAGGAGTGCGCGGGCGAGAAGAGCGGGGGCTCGGCCCTCGACGACCCCGCGAAGCGGGACCTGACCGCCGACCGGATGGAGAGCTGGTTCCGGTGAAGGTGACACGGTTACGTTCCGGTATCGGGAGTGTCATCGCCACGCGACGGTGTCCGCGCCGACCTGGCGCGTGCGACTTTCGGGGGTGCGGGGGATGAACGCCATCGAGGTCTCCTCGCTGCGGAAGTCCTACGGGGGGCGGCGGATCCTCGATCTGGCGCGGCTCGAGGTCGCGCAAGGCGAGTTCTTCGTGCTGCTCGGGCCCAGCGGAAGCGGCAAGTCGACGCTGCTGCGCATCCTCGCCGGTCTCCTCCCGCCCGACGGGGGCGAGGTCCGGCTCGGGGGCGTTCCGGCGGAGGGGCTGGCACCCCACCGGCGCGGGATCGGCTACGTCTTCCAGGGGCTCGCGCTCTGGCCGCACCTGACGGTGCGCGGCAATCTCGCGCTGGGGCTCGCGCGGGAGGTCCCCGACACGCAGGAGCGCCGCGGGCGCATCGAGGAGGTCGCGCAGGACCTCGGCATCGACCGGTTCCTCGACCTCCGTCCGGCGCGCCTGAGCGGCGGCGAGCGCCAGCGGGTCGCGTTGGCGCGCGCCCTCGTGCGCCGGCCGAAGGTGCTGCTGTTGGACGAGCCCTTCAGCGACCTGGACGCGCGGCTGCGGCGCGAGACGGCGCGTCTCGTGCGCCGCCTCCACGACGCGCACGGGATCACGACGCTGCTGATCACGCACGACCGCACCGACGCACACCTGCTCGCCGACCGCATCGGCGTGCTGCGCGAGGGGCGTCTGGCCGCCTGCGGGCGTCCCGACGAGCTTCACCGCGCCCCGGGCGGCGTCTTCGCGGCGGAGTTCCTCACCGACGCGTCGATCCTTCGCGGGATGGCCCGCGCGGGCTCGGTGGTGACCGCGCTCGGCACGTTCCCGCTCGACGGCGAGCGGGAGGGTCCCGTGCGCGTCGCGTTGCGGCCCGACGAGGTGCAACTGGCGAGCGACGGCATTGCCGGCCTCGTGGTCGCCTGCGAGTTCGCCGGCGGGCCGTGGCGCTGCCGCGTCGCCGTGGGGGACGAGGAGGTCGCCGCCCTCGCCGAACGGGCGTGGGAGCCGGGTTCCCCGGTCCGCCTTCGACCCCCCGCGACCCCCCGAACTCCCCTGACGGAGGATGCATGAGTCTCGCAGCACGCGTCGGCATTGCCCTGGCCCTTCTCGCGGGCGCCGCGCTCTTCGTTTCCGCCCTCCTGCCGGAGCAGGTGTCTTCCGACCCCGCCCCCTCGAAAGGGGCGGAGGCGGCGCCGGTCGAGACGGGACCTCCGGCCAAGCCCGGCGTGCTCGACAGCGACGAGAGCTGCGCGAAGTGTCACACGGAGATCTACGAGGAGTGGCGGCAGGACCGCCACCGGCAGGCCTGGGTGGGGGAGCTCTATACGGAGCTGTCGCTCAACCACACCGACCCGAACTGCTTCGCCTGCCATGCGCCGCGGCCGATCCTCGAGACCGGGCTCGGCTCGCCGGCGGAGACGCGGGCGAACTTCCGCGAGCTGGGCATCACCTGCCTCACCTGCCACAAGCGCGGCGAGAACGTCGTCGGGCCGATCGAGGACCCGACCGACACGCCCGAGTGCACCGCCGACTGCGGGCCGCTGCACGACCCCAACTACCCCCACGGCTCGCGGCAGGAGGCGACAAGCAAGTTCTGCGGCGTCTGCCACAACCTGCACGGCACCTGCGACGAGTTCGCCGGCAGTGCGTACGCGCGGGAGGGCAAGACCTGCCTCTCCTGCCACATGGCGGAGGTCATCGGCCCGATCGCGAACGGCGGCAAGCCGCGCCCGCGCCGCGTGCACCGCTTCCCCGGCGGCCACTCCCCGGAGACGCTGAAGGAGGGGATGGCCGTCGAGGCGCGCCGCGAGGGGGAGAGGATCGTCGCCCGCGTCATCAACCGCGGCGCGGGCCACAAGATCCCGACCGACGCGCGCCACCGAGCGATCCACCTGATGGTCACCTTCTACGATTCCTTCGACCAGCCGGTCCCGGTCGAGACGGAGCGCGGGCCGCAGGTGGAGTTCGAGATGGACCTGATCCGCCTCTTCTACCGCCAGGAGCAGCGCGAGCCGACGCAGATCGACCCGGTCGGCACGCTCGGCAAGGACCCGTGGCGGGAGAGTTCGATCGAGATCCCTCCGCTCGCGAAGGGGGGCTACGCGAGGCTCTCGCTCTACTACCTGCTGCGCACGGGATGGCCGATGCAGAAGGGGACCCTCGTGCAGGAAGTGAAGGTGCCCATCGATGGCCGCTAGCATCCTGCTGCTCATGTTGCTTCTGCCGCCGGGAGACCTGAAGGCGGCGGAAGAGGCGCTCGCCGCAGGCAAGGCCGAGGAGGCGCTTGCCCTCCTCGGGGACCTGGTCCGGACCGAGAGCGTCTCGACCGGGGTGCTCGTCGTGCAGGGGCGGGCCCTGCTGCGGCTGCGCCGGTACGAGGCCGCCGTGGAGCCGCTGCTCGCGGCGGCGGCCGCCCGGCCGGACGATGCCGCCCTCGCCCGCGACGCGGCCTACGCCTGCTGGGGCAGCGCCGAGGGCCCCTTCGCCCAGGCCTATCTCGACGACGCTCTCCGGTTCGCGAGGCGCGCGAACGATGCCCTGCTCCTTGCCGACATCCAGCATGCCCGGGGCGACTTCGAGAGCGCGCTCGCCACCTACCGCGCGGCCTCCCCGCCGGCATCCGAGCGTCTCCGGGTGCTGGAGAACATCGCGGGGTGCTACGCCGGCCTCGGGCGGCCCGACGAGGCGCGCACCGCCTATGCGGAGGCGCTGGAGGAGGCGATCGCGCGCCGCGACCTCGTGGCCGCCTACCGCACCGGGCTCGCGGCGGGGCGCGGGGGGCGGCTCCTGCAGTGGCTCGACGCGCGCGTCGCGGACGAGCCGGAGAACGCCTGGCTGCTGCTCTACCGGGGCTACGCGCGCGACGCGCTGCAGCAGGACGAGAACGCCGCGGCCGACCTGCGCCGCGTGGCGGAACTGCTCCCCGACCAGCGCGCCGCCCGCGGCCGCCTCGCCGCCGTGCTTGCGCGGCTCGGGATCCGCCGGCAGAACGAGGCCGCGCTGCTCGAATCGGAGCGGGTCGCGCGCGAACTGCTCGATTCGGATCCGGGCGATGCGGTCGCCTGGCAGGCGCTCTACACGCTCTCCTGGTACGCCGCGACCAACGCGAAGGTCGAGCGGGCCTATCAGATCCTGCGCGTGATGATCCGGATCGATCCGGAGGACGAACCGACGTCGCTCAACTTCTGCGCGATGGCGCGGAGGCTCGGCCATCACGAGGAGGCGCGGCAGGTCTTCGAGAGGCTGCTGGAGTCCGACCCTTTCAGCGCGGACTGCCTCGTCGACTTCGGCATCCTCGAGGACGGTCTCGGCAACCGCGCGCAGGCCATCGCCCTCTGGCGCCGCGCCCTCGAGGTCCGCCCCCGCGACCTGAACGCCCTCGAGAACCTCTTCACGACGGCGTGGGAGAGCGGGGAGGAGGGGCTCGCCCGCGAGTACGCGACCCGCGCGCTAGCGATCGTCCGGGGGCCCGGTGGCAGCCCCGGGCAGGTCGCCCGCTGGACATGGTTTGTCGACCGCCTCTCGTGGTGCCCGGCGGCGTTTCGAGGATAGGGCATGACCGATGGCCCGTCATGTGCGAGAATCAGGGTCGTTGGCCCGGGCCAGGGCCTGCGAGAACTGCCTTTTGCCCTCCCGGTGAGGAGAGTGTGCCGATGCGACCCTCTTGGACCCTTCTGACGCCCCTCCTGGTGCTGCTGACGATCCCGGCCCTCCGGGAGTGCCGGGCGGAGGGCGTTACCTTCGAGTCCCTCTCCGCCGAGGGAGCCGGTGCGAAGGCGCTGAAGGAGGGGATCAAGCTCGCCGGGGAGTTCTTCAAGTGGGAGGGGGAGGTCGACGCGGGCAAGTCGAATGCCGGCCCGAAGAAGGCCGCCGCGATGAAGGCCTTCCGCGACTGGCTCGACGCGACGAAGGACTCGGCGGGGCAGGACCTGCGGAAGTTCCCCGGCGTGGTCATCGAGGTCCTCGATCGGGGACGCGCCTCGTCCCTCTCGACGCCGGCCAAGGGCAGGATCGAGTACTCGTCGGTCAAGACCGCCGGCGTCGCGCGCGGGAACTTCGAGTACAGCACGCTCGTCCCCAAGAACTACAACCAGAAGACCGACACGCGTACCCCCGTCGTCATCGCGCTGCACGGTCGCGTGATCGACATCAAGCACCCCGCCTTCCGCGGGAGCACGAAGACCTTTCCCGAGCGGAGCCGGCAGGTCATCCACGACTACTACTACAACAACGTGCTCGGCGAGGAGTACCTCGTCGTCGCGCCCACCGGGACGCCGAACGGCTTCAACTACAAGGTGAGCCAGACGGACGAGCGGCAGTACGAGGAGCGGCAGGCGCTCTTCCTGGCGCTCGGCCACGCGCTCTCCGCCTACCGCAGCGACTGGCACCGGGTCTGGCTCGACCTGCAGGGCTCGGCGCTGCGGCTCGCCTGCGAGCAGGGGCTGATCTTCACCGGCGTCGTGCTGCGGGACCGCGAGGATGACCGCAAGCCCTTCCTGCCCCCGGAAGAGGCGTTCATGATCGAGAACCTCAACGGGCTTCCGTTGGTCTACATCGCCGACGAGAAGACGTGGGCCGAGGTCGGCAGCGTGGTCTCCGACTGGCTGACGCAGGCGTACCAGAAGGCGGGCAAGCTCGAGAACCTGCTCGTCTTCAAGGTGCCGCGCGACGCGACCGGGGCGCTGCAGGCCGACCCGCAGAAGGTCTCGGAGTTCATGGGCAAGCACAAGAGCCCCTTCGCGCGCACCGAGTTCCGCTGGCGCTTCTTCAACGCGGACATGGCGGCCCCGCCGCCGCACGAACTCACCCGCGCCAGCTACCATTTCGACACCAACGACGAGGCGCGCAAGCAGCCGCTGTCGGCGAAGGCGGGCTCGGTGCACATGCGCGTGCTCCGCGAGGCCTACACCGATGCCGAGGGCAAGGAGAGCCCCCAGAACGTCATCCACCTCGAGATCACCGAGGCCGAGTCCTTCCGGCTGAGGCTGAGCGACGGCCTCGTCGACCTCGACCTGCCCGTCACCGTCGTCGTGAACGGCAAGGTCGTCCACGACAAGGTCAAGATCGAGCGCAACTGGGAGCTCTTCGAGCAGCGCGTGTTGCCGCGCCGCTTCTTCATGCTGCCGCTGGTCGCCGAACTCGACTGCGACTTCGAGCACAAGCCGCAGTTCAGTCCGCCCCCGCCGCCCCCGCCCGCCGAGGGATCGGGCGAGAATCCGCAGCCGCCGCCGGCTGGCGCCGAGGCGGGAGACAAGCCCCCGCCCGGCGGGGACGGCACGAAGGACGGCAGCATCGGGGAGCCCGCCCGCGACCACCCGTGAGGCGCTGGCGCTATCCGGCCCTCGCCTTTCTCACCGGGGGCGCGGTGACCGTCTTCGAATTCGCGGCGCCCAACCTCTTTCGCGCCTACTTCGGCCAGACCACCTACGTCTGGGCGAACGTGATCGGCGTCATCCTCGCGGCGCTGGCCACCGGCTACGCGGTGGGGGGGCGGTGGGCCGATGCGACGTCGTCGACGCGGCCGCTCTTCGTCGTGATCGCCGCGGGCGGCCTCTATGCGCTGCTGGTCGGCATCCTCGGCCCGTCGGTCTGCGCGTGGCTGAGCGGGCCCGAGGAGTACCCGCAGGACGCCGGGCTCGACGCCTTCATCGCGCAGTCGCTCGCCGCGACGCTGCTGCTCTTCGGCCCCCCGCTCGTCGCCCTCGGCATGGCGACGCCTCTGCTCGTCAAGCAGGCGGCGCGGGACTGGCCGGTCGGGCGCGCGAGCGGGCTCGTCTTCTCGATCGGCACCGTCGGCTCGCTCGCCGGCATCTTCGTCACGCAGTACCTGCTCGTGCCCTCCGTCGGCGTCCGGGCGACGATCACCGGCGGCGCGGGGCTGCTCGTGCTGCTCGGCGCGCTCGGCCTCGCCCGCCCGCTGGCCGCGGCGCTGCTGCTCGTCCCGCTCGGGATCGCCCCCGTCTGGGCGAGCCTGCCGCCGCAGGGGAGCCGCCTCCTCGTCGCCATCGAGTCCCCCTACCAGCTCGTCCGCGTCGTCGACCGGCCTCCCGATGCCGCGGGGAAGGTCGTCCGCTGGCTCGCCTTCGACGAGTGCATGGGGAGCTACCACTCGATGAGGGTCGACGAGTCCACCGGGACGACGGGCGCCTACTACGACGCCTTCGTGAAGGTGCCGGACTGGGTGGGGGTGCGGGGGCCGCAGCGCCTCTGCATCGTCGGCAACGCCGCGGGCACGATGGTGAGCCTGCTCCAGAGGCACCACGGCCCGGACCGGCTCGAGATCGACGCCGTCGAGATCGACCCCGCGGTCACCGAGGCCTCCCGGCGGGCGATGGGGCTCGTCGACCACCCGAAGGTCCACCTCTTCCACGAGGACGGCCGCACCTTCCTGCGCCGCAGCGCGGAGGGGAGCTACGACGCGATCCTGCTGGACGCCTACGCGCGGCAGGTCAGCGTGCCGGCGGCGCTTTCGACGCGCGAGTTCTTCGCGCTCGCGAAGCGGCGGCTGAAGCCGCACGGGCTCCTCTTCGTCAACCTGGGCGCGCTGCGGCCCGGCGGCCCGCTCGTCCGCGCGCTGGCGGACACGATGGCGGCGGGCTTCGGCTCGCCGGTCTACCGCGCGCCGCTGCACGAGCAGAGCAACGTGCTGCTCGTCGCCGGCCGCGGGAAGGTGCCGCCTCCTCCCCCCGACACCCCCCTCCTCGTGCCGTGGAGCTTCGCGCTCCACCGGCCCGGCGGCACCGTCCTGACCGACGACTACTGCCCGATCGAGTCGCTGACGATGCGCGACCTGAGGCTCGAATGAGGAGGCTGCTCGCGCTCGGCCTCTTCGCGCTGACCGCATGGTCCGATCCGGAGGAGCTGCGGCTGCGCGTGCGCGAGGTGCAGCAGGAAGAGGGGTACGAGGTCGCGCTCCAGCTGCTCGAGGGCAAGCTCGACCATCCGTCGCTCGTCGTCACGTACGGCGACCTCTGCGTCTGGTCGGGGCAGGAGGAGCGGGGGCTCCGCCACCTTGCCGAGAGCGGCCTCGCGCCCGCGGAGCGGCTCCGGACCGAGCTCTGGCTGCTCTCCTGCCTCGGGCGCTATCGCGAGGCCGAGGAGCGGGCGCGGGCCGCCGGGTGGGGGGAGTGGGTGGAGTGGGCGCGCCGCGAGGCCGGGCTGCGCGAGCGGATCGCGGGGCGGACGCGCCGCGCCTTCGCCGTCGCGGCGACCACGTTCGCCCTGCTCGCGCTCGGCGTGGCGCTGCTCTTCAGGCTGGCTCCTCGGGCACCCGCGCGCGCCTGAGGCTGTGGCCGATCATCTCGAGCGCGCACTCCCGCGTGTAGCCGTAGCGCGACTCCATGTTCGCCAGCGTGCGCTCCACGCGCTCCTGCCGGTCGCGGGGAAGCGAGGGCCAGCCCGGGGTCCCGACCAGCAGCAGGTCCTCCTCGACCTGCCGGATCGCGCCCTCGCGGCTCACGTAGAAGTTCTCCTTCAGCGCCCGCAGGATGTCGGGGAAGAGCTGGCGGTAGTTGACGCGCTGGCCGGGATGGTTGACCGAGAAGGCGCCGATCTTGCCGATGAGGTTCTTGCGGAAGAGGTCCACGTCGCGGTCGGTGTCGACGAGCTCCTCGACGCCGCGCAGCACCTGCGGACTGGGTTCGCGCGACTCGCCGGTGTGCGCGTCGTGGACCCGCGTGCCGCGGATGTAGGCGATCGCGTGGGCGAAGTACTCCTCGAAGCGGCGGTCGAACTCGCCCTCGTCGACGAGCGCCATCGCGTCGCGCGTCTCGCGGATGACGAGGCGGCAGACGACGCGCTCGACGTCCTCGACGAAGCGGGCGGCGTTGTTGTACCGCCCCTTCGGCTCGAGCTTGAGGAAGTCGTAGACGGTCTTGTCCTTCACGAGGGTGCGGAGTTCCGCCAGCACCGCGATGGGGGTGTAGCAGCGCGTGCGCGCGCGGTAGGAGGCGTCGAGCAGGATCGTCTTCATCTCGCGGGCCGAGGCGCCGAAGCGCCCCTCGAAGACGACGCCGTCCTGGTACTCGCCCGCGATCGCGGCGAGGTTGTCGCGCAGCAGCTTCGCCTCGGCCGCGGGGATCTTCTCCACGTCGCCGACGTCGCGCCCCTGGTAGAGCAGGGCCTTCGCGAGCGGCGTCAGCTTCGGGATCACCGAGCGCAGCGGCTCCTCGTAGTGCGCGGGGTCGGGCCGCCAGAGCCGCGTCAGCACGGCCCAGAGGGCGGCGGCGCGGGCCGAGTGGGGGGCGACCGCGGCGCGGCGGGCGATCGAGGCGAGCTGGTCGCGGTAGATCTCCGCCTCCTTCTCGTACTCGAGCAGGTAGGGGACGGTGACCAGCTCCATGCGCCCCTTGAACGAGGTCCAGTTGGGGTCGTTCTTGAACGCGTCGAGGTGCTTCTCGTTGCCCGACCCGATCATCACGAGATCGAGGTAGGCGAGCGCGCCGGGCATGCTGACGGTGGACTTCTCGGTGGTCGTCAGCAGGTACTTGTTGAGCTCCATCGGGCGCTTGAGGATGTCGCTGTACTCGACCATGCCGCGGTTGGCGTCGACGAGGTCGCCCGCGACCTCGTAGAGCCGGAGGTTCTGCAGCGCGGGCGGGAGGTGGGCGAGGTTCATGTCCGCCGTCACCTGCCGCGTCTCCGCGTCCACGTTCGCCTGCTGCGGCTCGATGCTGATCGCGCCGACGCGGTAGCGGCGGCTGATCGTGAAGCGGACGACGCGGATGTAGCGCACCACCTTGCGCCAGTCGCCGTGGTGCGCCGTCAGGAGCGCCTCGTAGATCGCGCGGCTCTTCGTGCCCATGTCGCCCCGGAGCAGGTGCGCGTGCGCGAAGTCCGGCGTGCCGCCGCAGAACTCGTGCAGCAGCCGCTCTCGGTGGTCGCGCGGCACGAGGTAGAAGGGGTTGGTCTTGAGGTCGCTCGTGAGCGTGCTCGCGATCGCCTCCGGTTCGAGGTGGGCGTAGGTGTCGAGCTCCTCGCGAGCGGTGCGCGGGCTGCCGAAGCCGAGGCCCGACCCTTCGACCTCGTGCCGGGGGAAGACCCAGGCGAACCGGTAGAGCGCCCCCTCCGGCGTCTCCGAGTAGGCCTCGAGCCCCTTGAACAGCAGGTCCGCGATCGAGGTCTTCGCGGAGCCGTTGGGACCGTGCATCAGGATCAGCTTGTCGGCGCGCCCCTCGTTCGCGAAGGAGCGGATCGCCCGGTAGATGGCGTCGGTGGATCGCTCCTGGCCGACGACCCGCTGGAGCTCGGGATCCTTGGGCAGGCCGTCGAAGAGCCGGTGGCGGGTCACCTTCTGCCCGAAGCTCTCCACCTCCGTGCTGCCGAAGTGCTCGATCATGTCCCGGGCGTACTGGGCGGCCGACCGGAGCATCCGCCTCGGGTGGTCGCGAACCTCGGCCAGGTACTCCCAGAAGGACCGGATGCGGCGCTCGCCCTGGAACTGCTCCCGGATCCGTCCGGAGAGCCCGGAAAAGGGGTCGCTCTCAGCCATCAGGCCCGATCCTAACAGCGCTCTCCCCCGGTACCCCCCGCACCCCCCGATTCTGGAAATCCACCGGCGGGGTGGCGGCACATGCTTGTCCGATAATGACGGGCCGACAGGCCACGGCACCTACGGACTCCCCCAGCCCCTCCGGCGCGCCTTCCGCCGTGCCTTCCTCGCTGGTCAGGTCGCCGAGCGCGCCGTCGCGATGCGCGACGAGGCCGCCGTCGAGAGAGACCCCATCGTTCGCCTCGCGCTCGTCGCGTGGGCGAGGGCCGGCGCCCGCCACTCCCGCGGTCTCCTGACCGAGGCCACCGTCGAGCTGCTCAGGGGAGCCACAACCCGTGCGTGACAGCCAGGGCGCACCCTCCGGCGATGGGGAACAACAGCAAAAACGCCCGGGGGCTCCGGGTGGCTCAGCTTCAAGCGATCGCCGAGAACAGCCGGAGCCTCCTCAAGCGCGCGAACGAGCAGGTCTCGGGAGCGCTGGACAGAATCTGGTCCCTCGAGCGGGCCGTCTGGAACCTTCAGGCGCGCCTCGCCTACCTCGCCCGCAAGGCGCGCATCCTGCAACGCCGCCTGGCGCGCCGACCTGCGACTGGTGCGGCGCGGAAGTCCCGGTCGAGCGCGTAGAGCACGACGGCTCGGCCTTCTGCGGATTCGAGCACCGCTCGGCGTTCATCGGCTTCCTCAACGGCGCGTTCGGCGAACGCCCGCACGAGGCGGGAGGCTCCGCGTGAGCACTCGAATACTCGGGATCGACTGCGATGGGGAGTCTACGGTCTTCGTCCAGGTGAACTGGCGCGGGATGCGAAGACACTTCTCGTCGCGGGGCTCACAGCAGGCCGCCGCGTGGATCGACACAACTCTACGGGAGATGGGGGCGTGGACTTACGGAAACGACTCCCCGCTCGAGGTCACGATCAACATCCGCATTCCCACTCGCACCGTCATCAAGGTGCCGTTGTGAACGCACCGGCGAAGAAGGCCGCGCGCTTCGTCTACGTCGTCGAGCTGCTCGACGCCGCGACGAAGGCATGGCGGCAGCATCGCGCCGCCAGGACAAGCACCCGCGCGCTCGAGCTCGCGAGAGAGTGCCGGAAGGCCGGCCTCACGGTCAGGGTGCGCATCCGTTGACTCGTTCCGCTGCCGCCACCTACGTGCCCCTCGAGAGCGGCCACGCCAGGTTCCACAAGGCGGCAGCGGTTTCTCCCTTCCCCGCGTCGCAAGTAGGCTCTACAGATCAGCATGAACGCGACGCGGGGGATCTTGTACCCGTCCCCCCGCACAAGCCCCGCGAGCTGCTGCAGCTCCTGCGCGAGGCGGACACCGCGCGGTTCAACGCCGTACTCGACTGCGGAACCTACTACACGATGGCCCACTGCGGATGCGGCCGCCGCGTGCTGCCCAGGACGTGCGGCGATCGCCTCTGCCCCGGTTGCGAGCGGCGGCGCGCGGCGAAGGCCGTGAAGCGCTACGCGTGCGTCCTCGAGGGTTGGCAGTGGGTGCGATTCGTCACTCTCACCGTGAGGCGCCACTCGCTCGGGGAGCTGGCCGTCAGCATCAAGCGCATCCGGAAGTGGTTTCGCGCGCTGCGTGCGAAGTTCCCCGAGTTCTTCGCCGCGGGCGTCTACAGCATCGAGACCAAGGGCAAGCGCGCGCACCGCGGCGACCGCGGCGGATGGCACACCCACGTGCACGCTCTCGCCGCGGGAACCGGCCTCGCCTTCGTCCGACAGCAGGAGTTGAAAGCCGCGTGGATCGCAATCACGAAGGGCCGTGGAACGGTGCTCCACGTAGAGGCCCCTCGAAAGTCGGCGGATGGCACCTGGGCCAACGCGCTGCGCGAGTGCCTGAAGTACGTCACGAAGGGCACCCAGGGCGACAAGCGCGAGCGCGACGAGGAAGAGAGCATCGTCGCCGGCTGGACAGCCGCGATGGTGCGGGAGTTCTACGCCGCGACGAAGAACGCCCGGCTCTTCCAGACGTTCGGCGACGCCGCGCGCGTGCGAAAGCTGCCGCCCTGCCCCTGCGAGCGCTGCGGGGAAGCGATCCGCCCCGAGGAAGGGCACGCGGCCTCGCACCTGCTGACGTACCCCGAGGCGCGGGCGTACGTATCGGCGCGCCTCCGGCTCGGCCTCGCGCCTGAGGATGCCGACCGGTACCGGGCAGCCCGCGATGCCTGGTTCAGCGAGGTGGGCCTCCCACCTCCTGCCGACTGAGTCGGCCGCGCCTCGACGAGCTCACGGCCGTGGGCCCACCTCGCCCGCACCCTACTTTTGTTAGCCTGCCGTTAGGACTCTCGACGGTCAAGCAGCGGAGCGCGCCCTCGCCCGGCCCACAACCGGTGGTGGTCGAACGGCCTTTAAGGCCCCTGGCCTGACAGATGTTTACCGGTGTGAACGAAAGAAGACGAAGCCCAGGACTTGCCGGCCTTCCGCCAGCGGTAGGCCGCCTGGCGGCAAGCGTTCGAGCAGTAGTCTTCGTGCCTCGGAGGGATCGCGTTCACGCAGCCTGGGCCTCGACACGGCCGATCCCACGCTGTCTGCGCAGTGAACCTGATGGAGCCTCGCTTCTTCAGGCGTTCGTAATGCTGACGGTGAGAGTTTCGCCTGCGCGTCATGCTCTCGTTCTAGCACGGGGGGCCGTCGACGTAACGCTTGCCGGCACACGTTACGCGCGATCGCGCGTAACGATTTTGGATCCTACCGCCGGTTGGGCTCTAAAGGCCCCAGCATCGCTATACTGAGGCGATGGCGCTAACCCTCCTGGCCCCGCCGAATCCCGCGAGCGCGCTGTCCGGCCTCATCCAGGGCCTTGCCAGGGGCGAGAAGCTGGCCGATCTCATCTCGGACGTGGCATTCCAGCTCAACCCGGTAGCCGCGATGTTCCTGACCGCCTACCAGATCGCGGCCGCCCTGGGGCTCTCGAAGAGCGGGGAAGACCCGAGCGCCCGCGGCCTTCGGCTCCTCGAGCTCCTGCAGCTCTCCCCTTACGAGGCGGCCGTCGCGAAGGTGCGGCTCACCGAGCAGGGCCACTCGGCCAAGGACGTGCTCGGCACGTTCTGGAACAACTTCGCCAGGGAGTACCCGGAGCACGCCGCGGCGATGCGACAGCCGCCGTCCCCTCTGTGGCTGAAGGCCTACTTCTACGCCCAGGAGTACGTGCAGACCCCCCGCGTCTTCCTGCAGCGGGTCCGCCAAGCGCAGGACCAGCTCGCGGCCACGATCGCCGTACACGGCCGCGAGAGGATCATCGAGGAAATGCGCGTCAAGGGCACGTCCACGCCGTTCTATATCGACCTGCCTCTGCTGCAGATCGCCGCGGGCTTCCCCGACTAGCGCCTGGGCGGGAAACTCCGCGGGAAGACCGACAGGCGCGCGCAGCTCCTGCCCGCGCAGGGCGACGGCGCGCCCCCGGCCGGAACCACCACGCCATAGGCGGAAAGCGTTCCTGCCGCCGACATCGCAACGGCCCCGACCGCCTCGAGGCGGCCCTGGGCGGCCAACGCACCGGCCGCGGCCAACGCCGCGGCGCCCGTCGCGCCGACCGATCCGGCCGCGGCCATCGTGCCAACGCCCACGAAGTCGACCGCGCCCTCGTGCTCGGTGCCGCCTCCGCCGGCGACCGCCTCGAGGTAAAGGTGCGCGATCGCGCTGTTGCCGCCGCCGCCCGAGGCGCGCCCGATGTAGACCCGGAAGTCGGTGCCGGTGAAGTCGTGTTGCACCTCGGTCTGGTTTCCGTCCCACTCGGTGTACTCCCACTGCCCGGCGCCGGCGGCATCCCAGAAGTGACCGGCCTCGCGCGTGTCCTCCGTCGAGAACGTCGAGAACGCCGTCGCCCCCTCGCGCAACGAGTGCTCGTGGGCGCCGGTGTCCTCGTACTGGTAGTCCCCGCACGCCAGGCGGATCTTGTGGACTCCGGTCGCCCCCAGGTCGACCCTGAAGTACACCGGCGACGAGCCGTTCCCCCAGAACATGAGACCGGCGAACCGGGGCCCCGGAGTCGTCGAGCGGTCACGAGTCTGGCCGCTTACAGAGGAGCCCCACCCGCAGGTGACAGTCTCGCCGCCGATCGTGAGATTGGTCGGGTAGTTGTCGCCGGCCACGACCGCGTGCTGATTCGTCCCGTCAGTGATGAAGCCGGCGTTCTCGCGGATGTTGAAGCCCTTGGGCGTCGACCACACCATGCGGTCAGCTCCATAGCTTGAGCGCTGCCGCCTCGTCGGCCAGGATCGCCTCGAGGGAGTCGCGGGCCGGCGACCGCGTCGAGTGCGCGGCCGCGACGTCGGCCAGCGCCTTCTCGCATTCCTCGCGCGTCGTCATCGGCAGCGCGCCGAGCATGGCGACTGCCGCGCGCAGGTCATCGAGGTCGTCGTGCATGGCCTCGAGCGAAAGCCCCGCCTCGCCTGCCGCCGACGCGAGCGCGCCCGCCTTCCCGGGGTCGTCCGCGTGGCTCCCGAGCATTTCGAGCGTGCGATCGAGGGCCGGCACGAGTCCGTGAGGCCCCCGGACCGCTCGCATGATGAAGGCCGCGGGGTCGCCCTCGAGCTTCGCCGCGTCGCCGATCGTCGCCAGGCTGCGCGCGAGGTCGCGGCGGACGTTCGCGAGCAGGGTGACGATTTGCCGCCCCAGGAGGCGATCGCCGTGGACGCCCATCTCAGCCCAGCGTGAACGTCACCGCCCCGATGGGGCACTTGAACGTGTCCCCGGACAGGCACTCGCGAGGCTCCGTGAGGGCGCCGCGCATGTACACGTTGCCGCCGGTCTCCGCGTCGTACAGCACGATCCCGACGATGGTGCAATCGGGCACCTCGCCGAAGTCGAGCACCGCGAGATTGTTGGTGCCTCCCTGGGTCGCCGCGGCCGGGTCCTTCCACGCGGCGTTGGCCTGCGTCAGCTCGAGCCGGTCGACGCCGGCGACGGGATCGCCCCCGGTGCCGTCCTCGCCGGGCAGCGTCTCCACGATCTCCGCCCACAGCTCGGCAGGGCGGATCGAGCCGGGGTCGTCGCGAAAGATCGCGTTGATGATCTTGTTCTCGAGGAAGTCGCAGAGCGAGCTCAACGTTCACCTCCTAGGCGGTCACGTACTGGTGGCCGGAGAGCGCCCGGACGCGCTCCATGACCTCGCGACCCTTCCGGCGACGGATCGCGTCCAGGTCGTCGGGCTCGTCGCAGCTGAAAAAGACGATGAAATCCGCGTTCGATCTCGCGTCCGGCGTGAGTCTCGCGAGTCGACGGGTGCACAGGACGAGGGGGTCCGCGACGCGGCGGCCGACCTGTATGAGCAGGTCGAGCCCGGAGTCGCGAGGGCACGGCACAAGGTCCGCCTCTTCGACCACGAGCGTGATGAGCCCCGAGCGCGCGGGAGTGTGCGGGTCGTGCTGCAGCAGCCACACCGCGCGGAGCAGGTCGTCGGCCGCTCCCGCGGTGACGCGGCACGCGAGGCGGAACCGCGGCACGTCGCGGAGCGCACGGATTCGCCGAAGGCACTCCTCGACGCCGGCAGCCTCACCGCCGACCTCCCACTCCCCCGTGGTATCGACCACGATCAGCCGCTCGGCCGCTCGCACGAAGTTCCGGGCCCACGTGGTCTTGCCGCTTCCGGCCTTCCCGCTCACTACGACGACGTGCGGCATGGAACCTCCAAGGCTCGACAGCCATCGACGCCAGGGCGAAGCCGACGACGAGGCCGACGACGAAGCAGAAGTCGGCGCCGGCCTTCCAGGCGATGCCCGCGGCCAGGAGCGGCACTCCGATGGCCAGCAGGACGAACGCCTTCTGGGGCCTCACGCCTCGCAGTCCTCGGGCTCCGCGTCCCCGGGCTTGGCGAGCTTTCCCGTCTCGAATCCGCGATCGAACGCGCGCGCGACCTCGTCGTCGACGAAACGCCTGACCACGACAGCGGCCGCGATCGCGAGCGCCACGAAAGCGAAGGCGCGCACGACTCCGAAGAAGACTTCATCCTGGACATCAGGCATGGGTCACCACCGGTTGAGGGGCAGGCGCCTCGGCCGGCTTCTTCGCCTTCCGAGACTCCCGCCAGGCCAGGAAAAGGCCGAGCAGGATGCGACCTCCGAGGCCGATGCCGAGCACCCAGGCGCCGTACTTGTCGGCCCAGTCGATCGCGTGCTTCCTGAGCTGCGCCTCCGCGCACTTCGCGTAGAGCTGCGCCTCCCAGGGTTCGACCTCGAAACACTTCTTCGGAGTGAGGCCCGAGACGGACGCGGCGCCCACGTTGCCGAGAGTGGCCATGAGGGCGCGCATCGCGTCGGCAAGCTGCCCGGTGTCCTTGAGCCCGAGCTGTTCCACCGGGGAGGGCCCCGGGGGCTCGGGGGGAGGCGCGGCCTGCTCGGCCTCGATCTCCCCCAGGCGCTGCTCGACGAACTCCTCCCCGACGTTCCCCTCGAGGGCGGGGAGCGTCCCGCGCTTGCGGCCGGCGCCTTTCTTCGGCGCCTTCCTGGGAGGGCTCTTCGGGGGGCTCAATCGTCACCGAGGCCGTCGTCGTCGCCTTCGGGCTCCTCTTCCTCGTCGCGCTTCCGCTTCCCGGGCTTCGCGGGCTTCCTGGACACGCCCCTCTTGTCCAGCTCCTCACCGACCACGTCGCGGATCGAGTCGAGCGTTATGCCCGTGCCCGCGTCCTGGCGGCCTTCGGCCTCGATCTCGTTTCCGCACTTCCCGCACCACGCGTTGGAAGGGGGATTCTTCGCGCCGCAGCAGGGGCACACGGCAGGCTTGGTCACCATGGGCAGCAGCCTAACGCCCCTCCGGCGTGTCACCGGGTTATTCTGGTGACACAGGAGAACCAGCATGCTTGCGAGCTTTCAAAACACAGCAGTGCTCTTCGTGTACTTCATGGCAGCGGTTGGCGGGATAGGAGTGGCCATCGCGGCTTGGGCCGTCCCCCTGGAGCTGCATCGGATCCACAAGGCGCTGCTGAAGATCGCCGCTAACGGCGACGCCGGCGGATCCGGCAGCGCGCGGCGCGACGGCGGCGCCTGAACCGCCCCTTCGAATCGCGCGGCGGAGTGCGGCGGGAGCGTCTACGCTTTCGTCTCACGAGCGACCTCCGAAGAAGATGAGCAGAAGCACAACGATCAGGGCGATGGGGACGGCCGCCTCGCGAGCCGCCTCGCCCACCCCAGAGCCGATGCCACGGATGATGCGCCTGGGGACGTCCTCAGCGAAGTCGAGCAGCTTGTCCCCCGTGGCAGCGTTGGCACCAGCGAGCACAAGGAAGGCAGACGCAGCCACGATGATCACCCACGCGACTCCAGGTAGCGCGTTGTGGGAGAGCTGGACGCGCAACTTCCACCGAGCCCTGTGCACGTAGTGAGTCCCGCGCAATTCGGGCCGCTCGCTCGCCGCCGGGGCCGACTCGAGGAGGCGGACCTCGAGCAACCGCACGCGGGTGGTCTCGCCGCGGTTGTAGAACTCCGTGTTCATCGCGAGCTCGATCGCGGAAGCCTTCTCCCACTTGTCGCGGATGTAATCCTCGACGAAGCCGGAGGGCGCGTTCGGGTCGATCCCGAACGTCGTGCCCAGGATCTGCACGCCGCCGAAGGTCCCCTGCGCGACCAGGGCCTCGACGTTCGCGCGGGCCATCGCGTGGAGCGCGCTGAACTCGGTCTCGAGCACCTGGCCGACCTCGAGCACGGGCCCCGGGTCCGACGCGGCCTTCAGCGTCAGCCTGGAGCCAGGGAAGGTCCCGATGCTCACGGCCGCACCCGATCCTCGAGGCGCGCCAGGCGGTCGGTCACCGCGCGGAGCTCCGCGTCGTGCCTGTCCCCCTGCGTGACCACGTCGCGAACCTTCGCGTCGATCTTCAGGCCGAGCACGACGAGGGCGCCCAGCACGGCGCCCGTCGTCGGCTCCGCGTTCGGCACGAGCTCCCCGAGGAGGCCTCCGGCGCCGGCGCCGACGAGCGTCGAGAAGTGGGAGAGGAGGCCTCTCACGGCGCGGGCCCCTCCGGCACGGCGCGCGTGACGAGCTCGCCCGCCGTGGCCGTCTCGAGCGCGATGAGGATGAGCACGCGCTGGACCAGGGCGCCGGTGCCTGCCCCGGGATCGGACGCGTTCGCCTGGCGCACCAGGTCGCGGATGCGGGCCACGTCGACGCCGGAGGCCTTCGCGGCCTCCACGACGCGGCCGAGCGATCCGCCGAGCTCGTCGCGCAGCGCCACGTACTGCGGCGCGTACGCGCCCCGCGCGAAGCCTCCGACGCTCGCGCAGGAGGCGAAGAGCAGAAGGGCCGCAAAGGTCGGTCTCATCAGATCCCCTTCTGCAATCCCGAGACGATCAGCCGCTGGGAGTCCGCGGCCGCGCCGTTGGTGATGGCGGTCTGGAACTGCGCGGCCGCCGGCGTCGACTCGACCCGGATGTAGATTTCCGGGAACGGCAGGCACTCGAAGTCGGGGGTCCCGCCGGCGGCCGCACGGTTGAGGCCAGGGCCGAACGCGATGTAGCGGACCTGGGACGGCGGCTGGACGGTGGGGGAGATCGCGCAGTACTCGAGCAGCGAGCCGTCCGGGCCGAGATAGCCCATCGTCGGCACGCGGTCCGCGCCCCCAACGCCCGTGGTCAGCACGAGCTGGATCGCCGAGACCAGGTACTCCGCGCCGGCGTCGAGCGTGACGGCGGCCGCGACGTTGCCAGCGGAGATCGCGGCCTTGCGGAAGGGCACCCACAGATCGGAGTCCGCGGAGTGCCGCTCGAATCCGTACTCGACGGGCATGCACAGCAGGCCGAGCTGGCCGGCCAGGAGTCCCGAGGGGACCGTCACGAGCGCGCGCACGAACGGCAGGCGGTAGTGCGCGCCCTGGATCGCGGGCACGTCGACGGTCTTGCCGTCGGTCCCCTCGAGGTGGAGCGTGATGGACGGGGACCCGCCGGCGACGACGACGAGCAGGCGCCCGTCGCGGAAGACCTCGGATCGGGACACGGCCGCCGAGCGCTCGAGCTCCTGGTACCCGCTGACCCGGAAGAGCAGCGTCGCGTCCCTGAAGCTGTCGATCCTGCCGTTGGCGAGGCCGGGGGCGGCCGCGCGCACGCCACGCTCGACGGCACACGCCAGGGAGGCCTCGATCTCCTCTCTCGTCACGGCACGGGCCTCAGGCCTACGTAGCCCTGCAGGCGCCGCAGGTGGCGCTGCCGCTCGAGCGGGGTGAACTCCTCGACGGGAGGATTGAGACGTTCGCGGATCGCGCGCTGCTCGAGGAGGTGCGCGTCGATGGCGGGGGCCGTGGCGAGGTTCACGGGCTGGATCGCCTTGAAGCGACGCAGCGAGTCGGCGAGCTGTCCGCTGCCGCAGGGCATCACTTCCACGCAAGCACGACGACGACGAGCGCGATCGCCGCGAGGGCGACCCCTCCGATGCCGTCGGGCTCCTTGGCCGGCGCGCCGCCGGACTTGGGGGGAGCCGCCGCGGGCGCGGGGACGCCCGCGCCCGGGGCCGGCGCGGAGCCCACGGGCAGCGGCGAGTAGACCGTCGTCTGCGCGAGGCCGAGCGACTTGTTCAGGCTCGCGGTCACGGTGTTCGCGAGCGCCTGCGTCGCGGCCGTCGTCGTCGCCTTGAGTACGTCGAGCCCGAGCGACTTCAGCGATGCGCCGATGTCCTGGAAGAGGCTCGCCACGTTACCCCCGGCCCAGGAACTCGAGCATGTTCTGGTTGAAGACGAGTCCGACCGTCGAGACCATCACGCCGTCCGAGGCCGCCGGGGTGACCGAGGTCACGCCCGTGGGCACCGCGATCGACGCGTTGAACGTCACCTCCACCGTCGCGCCGGCGAGGCCGGGGAACTTCCCGAGGTAGCCGTCCGGGTTGGGGAACCAGAGGCAGGTGCCCGCGTGGCCCGCGGGCGCCGCGGCGTTCACCTCGGCGAGGGCCCCGCCGTAGATCAGGCGGCCGGCCTGCTGCGTGTTGACGAAGAACTCGTCGACGAGCTTGCCGTCCTCGCTGTGGTTGATCTCGAGGCGGGAGAAGAGGCCGTCGACGCGGTCGGACGCGGTCGCGGAGAAGTCGCGCGTCCGGAAGAGGATCGCGGCGAGGGCGTGGAAGTCCTTCTTCGCGATGAAGTCCGAGACCTTGGCCGCGGAGACGAGCGGGACAAAGCGCTGCTGCATGAGCATCGCGACGCGCTTGACGCCGTGGGGCTCGTCCTGGTCGACCACGGGCGTGCAGTGCAGCGCGCCGGCGGTGAAGTCGGTCGTGTCGGCGCCGTACTCGAGCGCCGCCGCGTACCGGCCCTTGACCTCGAACATCTCCTCGAGCTCGTCGGTGTCGATGCCGACATCGAACTTGTCGACCCACTGGCGGAAGTACAGCGGGAGGTGGACCGTCGAGAACTGCGCGGCCGCCGCGCCGGACGCGCCGCGCGAGGGGGCGGCACCGTTCAGCATCTCCGCGAGGAGGCGGAAGTCCCTGAAGGCACCGGCCATGCGGTACTCGCCGCCGCCCTTCTTGGCGAACGTCACCTCGAGGTTGTCGATCAGCCGCTCGGGGCTGTCCATGTTGACCGCGCTCGATCCGACCGTGGTGCCGCGCCAGTCGAAGTCGAGGCCCTTGAGGATGCCCCTGCGGTGGGGGATTCGGAGCGTGAACTCCCGGGTCGCCGCGTAGGTGGGGAGCGCCGTGCCGTGCTGGAGTCTCGTCGTGACCATGTCAGCTCTTCGGGGGGTTCTTGACTTCGTCCTTCGCGGCCGGCGCCGGGGCCGCCGCGACCTCCTCCGTGGCGTAGGGGTCGCAGGGCCCCTTGCAGCCGCGGTGAGAGGACTCGAAAGCGCGAAGGCGCACGAGCGCGCCCTCGACGAGCTGGCAGGGCGCGCACTGGCTGTGCGCGTCGGTGACGACGAGGACCAGGTCCGTGAGGATCTGGCTGAGAGCGTCGTTGGTGAACCGCCGGCACCCCATGGCGCTACTTCTTGATCGAGAGCTTGGACCGCAGGTCCAAGGTCTCCCACGCCCAGAGGCCGACCACGGCCCCGAGCGCGATCTTGAGGATTGTCTTGAGCATGCGGCCGAGTGTGCCCCCGTACTGTCGTGGGTGCAACGGATACTCGCGGTGGTACCTTGTGCCACCCGAAAGGCGGCCTGAATGGCTCTACCCCTCCCTCACGTCACCTTCCGACTGCCGGCCGCGGAGCTTGAACGGCTCCAGACCGTTGCTTCCAGTGCCGGTATCCCGCGATCGCAGCTCATCCGCGTCTGCCTGCTCGCGCTGCTCAAGCCCGAGGGGAAGTGGCACCGCTACGTGAACGAGATCCGCGAGGCGCACGACAGGCGCCGGCGACGCGGCGCGTAGAGGAGAGCCCACCCTACTGCACGTCGAGAGGGCGCTTTCTTCCAAAAAAGGCGGGGCCCCGTCGCAAGTCGGGGCCCCTAACTTTCGGGTACGGCTACCGCCGTGGGGTTTCCGGGCTCAATCGAGCCGGCCGGCCGGGGGCACGCTTGACGTGTCCCCGGACCGGCTTAGGCTCTTAGTCATCCTCATGACGACACCCAGCCTACCCCCCCCCGCCCCCAGGAAGTCCGATAATGACGGTTATGGTGTGCTATGGGGGTGGGGGGCGCGAGCTGCCGAACATGCCGGGCCTCGCCCCCTCGGCGGGCCCCGCGTGGCCCGCGACGGCGTCGGCGGCGAATCCGAGGGCGCGCAGCTCGCGCGCGAACTCCTCCGCGTAGCCGTGCAGCACCGAGACCCTCGAGGGTCCGACGGCGCGCACGAGCCCCAGGAGCGCCTCGAAGTCGGCATGGTCCGAGAGGCGGATCGCCTCGTGGATGCCCTGCCCGAGGGCGCGTTCGCCCCACCCGGTGACCGCGGCCACGCGGAGCGGTGCCCGCGCCCTCACCTCGTGGCAGCGGCGTGACCGGGGGGGGACGACGATGGCCCGCGCGCGCGCCACCTCCGGCGTCAGCCGCCTCGCGCCCGGGAAGCGGACGCCGTGCGCGCGATAGACCTCGCACAGCTCCCAGATCGACCCGTGCGCGTCGGTCGGGATCCCGGCCGCCGTGAGGGCGGCGAGCACCTCCTGGCCCTTGCCGAGGGCGTAGACGAGAAAGACCGGCACCTGCCCCGAGGCGAGCGCCCCGGCCGCGAACTCGACGAGGCGGGCCCGAGACTCCTGCGACGGCGGAAACCGGTGGTCGGGCCGCCCGAAGGTGGCTTCCGTGATCAGGTGGTCGGCCTTCCGGACCCGGGCGGGTTCGCAGGTGAGGCCACCCTCGGGCCTCACGTCCCCGGTGTAGAGCAGCGAGCCGTGGGGGCCCTGGATGTGGGCCATCGCGGAGCCGAGGATGTGCCCCGCGGGCAGCAGCGTCAGCGAGAGGTCCCCCACCGCGAAGGGCTCGTCGTAGGCCAGCTCGATGAATCTCGGGCCCGGCCCGTTCCTGCGCCGCACGAACTCGGCCGTCGCCCCGGTGCAGAGGATGGTCTCGTGGCGGGCCACATGGTCGCCGTGCGCGTGGGTGATGACGCCGAGCGCCTTCGGCCGCTTCGCATCGAGCCAGAGCAGCCCCCCCTCGACCTCGATGCCGCCCGGGTCGAAGCGCACCCGCGGCGGTCCGCTCATGCGCGCCGAGGCCGCTGCTGCAGGTAGGCGAGGATCTTGAAGACGAGATGGGCGGCGGCGAAGTCGGAGATCGCCGAAGGCGGTTCGGGCAGCAGTTCGACCACGTCGAAACCGACGATTTCGCGCCAGCGGCAGACCTCCCGCAGCAGGGCGAGCGCCTCCCACCAGCCGAGCCCCCCGGGCTCCGGGGTGCCGGTGCCGGGGATCACCGACGGATCGAGTCCGTCGAGGTCGAAGGTGAGGTAGACCCGCTCAGGCAGCGCGTCGAGGACCTCCGCGATCCACGCCTCCCGCGGGCGCCCCGAGATCCGGTGCGCCCGGAAGGGCCGGATCCGCGGGTCGGCGCGCGTGGCCTCCTCGTCCTCCGGCGAGATCGCCCGCAGCCCCACCTGCACGAGCGCGGCGATCGACGGGTCGTCGAGCGCGCGGCGCATCACGCAGCCGTGCCCGAAGCGCGTCCCCTCGTAGGAGTCGCGCAGGTCGGGATGCGCGTCCACCTGCAGGATGCCGAGGCCCGGGTGGCACCGCGCCGCCGCGCGGATCGCGCCAAGGCTGATGCTGTGCTCCCCCCCCAGCAGGCCGACGAGGCGGCCCTCCCGCTGCTGCGCCAGCCACGCCTCCTCGATGCGCGGCGCGAGCGCGTCCGGCATGCCCCGTTCGACGAGCGGGTCGAGCGTCCACACGCCCGCGTCGAGGGGGCGAAGGCCCGTCTCCTCCTCGTAGAGTTCCACCTGGGCCGAAGCCGCGAGCAGCGCCTGCGGCCCCGCCGCCGTGCCCTTGCGGTAGGTGGTCGTGCGCTCGTAGGGGACCGGCAGGATCGCGAAGCGGGGCCGCTCGGCGGTGCAGGGCTCGCCCCCGAACGGCAGCGTCATTCGATCTCCGCGTCGGTGTCGGTATCCTCGAAGTTCGGGCGCTTCGCGAGCGGCTGCATGAGGCTCCGCTTCGCCTTCACCGCCTCGAGGAACATGTCGGTGACCGCCTGCACGACGTTGGCGCGCGTCGCCCGGTCGCTCTCCCCGAGGGGGATCTGCCCGCCGGCCATGCGTCCATGGCCCCCCGCGGTCCCCATCACCCCCACCGCGCGGCGCGCGATCCGGCCCGCGTGGGCGTTGCCGTCCGAGCAGCGCACGCTCAGGATGAGGCTGCCGCGGCAGACCGCGGTGACCAGCGTCCAGCGCACGTCCTCGCACCGCAGCAGGAAGTCCGCCATCTCGGCCACGAGGTCGGGGTTGTCGATCGACCCGAGGTGGGAGACGATCGCGAAGTCGCAGAGGAAGGCCGTCTCGATCGCGCGCTGGAAGACGCGGAAGTAGGAGCGCGGCACCCGCGCCTTCTCGATCTGCGCGAGGATGCCCATGTCGCCGTAGGAGAAGAGCTGCTGGTAGGCGGCGATGTCGCGGGAGGTCGCCTCGTCGCTCAGGTCGTGCGTGTCGCTCTTGATGCCGTACATGAGCGCCGTGGCCACGGCGCCCGACAGGGGCACGCGGTTCTCGAGGAAGAAGTTGGCCACGATGGTCGACGTGGCCCCCACCTCGCGGCCCACGTCCCAGTAGAGCACGTTTTCCGGGCGCTCCCGGGCGGGGTGGTGGTCGATGACGACCTCGGCGCCGCGCCCGATCGGGACGGACGTGTGGCCCGCGCCGGGCTGCGTGTCCACGAGCGTCAGCAGGTCGCATTTGTCGTAGTCGACCTTCGAGGCGGGCACGACCTCGATCTGCAGCAGACGCAGCATCGCGCGGTTCTCGGCTCGACCGACGATGCCGCCGAAGACGATCCGGGAGTCGACGCCGAGGAAGCGCCGGTAGAGCGCCTGCATGCCGAGCGCCGACCCGATCGAATCGGGGTCGGGGTTGTTGTGCACCTGCACGAGCGAGGAGCGCCGGCCGCGCACGGCCCCGAGCAGCGTGAGGAGGCGCCGGTCCCTTCCGCTCGCGGGTGTCGTCGTCACCGCGCCCTTCCCTTGACGAACTCCCACAGGAGGCGCACGCCGTAGCCGGTCGCCCCGCGGCGCACCATCCCGTCCTCGCGGTCGGTCCACGCGACGCCGGCGATGTCGAGGTGCGCCCAGGGCAGGCCCGCCGTGAACTCCTTCAGGAAGGCCGCCGCCGTGCAGGCGCCGCCGTAGCGCCCGCCCGCGTTCTTGAGATCGGCGTGCAGGCCCTTCATCATCTCGGCGTAGCGCGGGTAGAGCGGCATCGGCCATGCCTGCTCGCCGCACCGCTTGCCCGCCTCGGCGATCTCCTGCACGAGCTTCTCGTCGCTGCCGAAGAGGCCGCAGGCCGCATCCGCGAGCGCCACCGCGCACGCCCCGGTGAGGGTCGCGAGGTCGATCATCAGGGCCGGCTTGCGCTCGGCCGCGTAGGCGAGCGCGTCGCAGAGCAGCAGGCGCCCCTCGGCGTCGGTCGAGTGGATCTCGATCGTCTTGCCGTTGCGCGCGGTCACGATGTCCCCGGGACGGTAGGCCGCGCCGTCGGGCATGTTGTCGGTCGCGGGCACGAGCGCGTGCAGGTTCACCTTGGGACGCAGCGCCTTCACGAGGTGCATCAGCCCGAGGACCGCGGCGCCTCCGCACATGTCGAACTTCATCTCCTCCATGCCCTGGGACGGCTTGATCGAGATGCCGCCGGTGTCGAAGGTGACCCCCTTGCCGATCACGGCGAGCGTCGGGCTCTTCGCGCCGGCTCCGCGATAGCGGAACTCGATCAGCCGGGGCTCGTTGCGGCTGCCCTGCGCGACCGCGGCGAACGCGCCCATGCGCATGCGCACGATCTCCGCGCGCGTGTACGAGCGCACGCGCATCGGCCCGCCCGCGAGTTGCTTCGCCCGCCGCGCGAGGTAGACGGCGTGGGCGGTGTTGGGCGGGAGATTGCCGAGATCGCGGGCGTAGGCGACCGCCTCGACGATGGCGCGGCCCTCCTTTACCCCCCGCGCGATCCCGGTGGCACCCTTGGACCGCGGCTCCGGCGCCACCTCGATCCACGCCAGCTTGCGTGCGGGCGCGGCGCTCTTGCACTGGTCGAAGACGTAGGTCCCAAGCCCCGCGGCCTCCGTGACGAGGCGCGCCGCCTCGGCGCCGGACCGCCCGGGCGGAAGGAAGAAGCAGGCGCGCTTCACGCCGCGCGCCTCCAGCGCGCGCGCCGACGCCGCGACCGCGGCGCGGAACCCCTCGTCGGAGACCTTGTCCGGGTCGCCCAAGGCCACGAGCAGCAGCCGCCGCCCCCCCTTCCCGCCGCGCAGCAGCAGCGTCTCCCCCGCCTTGCCGGTGAATTCCCCGGCCGCGACCGCGGCGGCGGCATCCTTCGCGAGCGCGGGGTCCGGCACCGGCAGGGCGCGCAGCGCCGACTTCTTCTCCGGGCGGAAGATCACGAACGCGGTCGCCTTCGACGAGGCGGCGGTGGCGGAGGAGAACCTCATGGGGCCGAGATTCTACCCCCCCCACCCCCTTAGGATCCCCCCCGCGATCCCGCACGCCCGGCAGGGTCGAGCGGGCCCGGGAAGCTCTTCGGGCAGTGGCCCTTAGCCGCGTTTCGCGGCCAACCGGCCCCGGACAAGCTCCTACTTCAACGCGACGCGAGCGCCGGGTCGCCAGAAGCCGTGGATGCGCTCCGCATCACGCCCCCTCGACCGCCAGTCCGACTCTCCTTGTCGTGGTCCTTCGTCAATCCGACGCGCGCCGGTACCCGAGCGACTTGAAGATCTCGAAAATGTCGCTCCAGGTCGGGAAGGGCTTCTGCTGCACCGACTTGAACTCGTTCACCGCGTTGATGAACTCGAGCACGTCGGGGTCGAGCACGTACTCGTTGATGCGCCGCTCGACCTTGCGCCGCTCGACGGCGACGGGGACGCCGGCGCGGCGCCGGTCCGCGCCGGCGCGGCGGTCGCCTTCCGTGGCGCGCGGTCCGGTCGTGCTGTCCTTCCGCTTGGGTGTGCCGCTAGTTGCCATTTCGGATCTCGAAGAGCCTCACTTCTATCGGGTCAGGCTTTCGGCCCTCTTGAACCTGCACCGCGGGCGCCTTGTACCGATGCGGGACGCCGTCGGTCCCGGGCAGTTCGACCCAGACCTCGTACTCGCCGGGGCGAAGCGGCGTTCCTTCGCTCATCCAGCGCGTCTCCTCGCCCGACGCGGCGTGCACGAGGTAGACCGGCGGCTGCACGACCTGCCTCCGCTGGCCATCGATTTCGTCGAAGAAGCTGAAGCGCAGATAGCCGGTCCCGTAGATCTCGAGGTCGAGCGAGAGCGCGCCGGTCCCGGGCTGGATCGAAACGAGACGGGGCGGCGTCGTGCCCGAGACGCGGTTCGGCTCGGGCCAGATCCAGAACTCGCCCTCGGGCACGCCGCGGATCCGGTAGCTCCCGTCCGGCTTGCAGATCGCCCGCTTCACCGCGACGTACTCGTCGCGCTTCAGGGTCGGGTGGTGGATCTTGCGCGCCAGATGCACCCTCACCCCGTCCTCCAGCGCCGCGCCGCTCTCGCTCCGGACGGTCCCGTAGATCTCCGCCCCCGTCGCCAGCGTGAGCGTGCCCGCGTCGGTCGCCTTCCCCCCCTCGACGGCAACCTCGATCTCCTGGTCGACGAGGTTGCCGTAGCGCACGGCGAGCGTGTAGGTGCCCTCCGGCACCTGGTAGATCCCGAACTCCCCGTTCGTGCCGGTCATGCGCAACTGCTGCGTCAGGAACCCCTTCGGCCGGAGTTCGACGTAGAAGTGCTCGAGGGGCTCGCCGTTGGGCCTCAGCACCTTGCCGGTCACGCTGCCGCCCGGGCGGAGGCGGATCGTCGCGGTCTCCCCCGGCTCGAAGAACTGCCTCTCGTCGGGGGTCACGGGCCCGATGCCGGGGACGTTCGCGGCGACGCTGAACTTGGGCCGCTCGAGAACCTGCCCCCCGAGCCCCCCGAAACGGGCGATGCCCTGCGCATCGGTCAGGATGCGCCGCCCCGCCTTCGTGCGCGGCATCGGATCGCCCACCGGACGCACCGCCACCTCGATACCCGGCACGGGCGCCTCGCTGCCGCGCCAGACGACCCGGACGGTGAGGCCGAAGCCCGGGTCGAGCTTGTGGGTCTTGAGCACCCGGTTCTCGCCCGGCAGCAGCGGGGGCTCGTGGAGCCACGGCGCCGGGAGGTGCCCCTCGGGATAGGCCTCCACCGTGAAGGGGCCGGGGATGAGCCCCCGGTACTCGAAGGTGCCGTCCTCGCGGGTGCGGATGTAGAAAGTCTTAAGCTTGTACCGGCTGAAGACCTCCGACTCGGTGCCCTGCGGCGTGTACTCGATGTGCACGCCGCTCGCGGGCGTGTCGTCGGGATAGACGACCTTGCCCTTGAGGCTGCACTCCGGGTAGAGGCGGATGATCTGCTCGTCGGCGAACTTCGCGCGGGGCACGCTCGCCCATGCGTAGCCCCGCCTCTCGACCCACAGGTTCCAGTAGTCGGGCGGCAGCGCCTCCAGCGCGAAGGAGCCCTTCTCGTCGGTGACGACGCTCGCGTGCTCCATCATCTCCCCCCAGAAGGGGACCTCGTCGTCCTTCTTCCGCTCGAGATAGGGGGCGAGCGCGATCACCTTCGCGCCGCGGATCGATTCGCCGGTGACGCCGTTGATGACCCTGCCGCGCAGCGTGCCGTGCTCGCGCTTGGCGCGGAGGTCGTCCTCCGGCGGCGGGGCGACGACCTCCGGCGGGGCGTCGATCTGGGGGAGGCTCGGAGGGGGGGCATCGTCCTGCAGCAGCAGGACGAGCAGCACGATCTGGGCGATCGCGGCCAGGAGCAGGAGGGTGATCGTCAGTCGTCGTCGCATCGGAATCGGCGGGCCTGAGGCGTTCGCACCCCTCCCCTCCCCTCCCCGGCCCTGGGGCCAAGTCAGGAATCGTCCGATTGTATAACGCTGCCGCGGCGGAGCGCGGCGGCGCCGAATTTCCCGCGCACCCGGTCGACCGCCCGGTCGAGCGCCTGCTGGCGGGGCCCCTCCTCGTGGGACAGCAGCCCGAGCTGGCCCGAGAAGTCCGAGGCCGAGACGCCGATCAGGCGGATGGGGGTGGGATCGGTGACATCCTCCCAGAGAGCCAGCGCGGCCTTCAGCAGCGCAGCCGTCGCATCCGTCGGCGCGGCCAGCGTGCGCCGCCGCGTCACCGTGCGGAAGGGGGCGAACCGCACCTTCAGCGTCAGCCAGCGCGCGCGCAGCCCCTCCCGGCGGAGGCGCGACGCCACGTGGTCGAGCAGCGCGACGAGCGTCGCGCGCACGGTCTCGCGCTCCGCGACGTCCTCGGGGAAGGTCGTCTCCCGCCCGATCGACTTCGGGGCGCGCTCCGTGACGACCGGGCGCACATCCTCGCCCCGTGCCAGCGCGAGCAGCGGCTCGGCGTGCGCGTGGAAGTGCGGGCGCAGCCTCGGCGCTCCCGCGGCGACGAGGTCGCCGAAGGTCCGGACGCCGAGACGGTGGAGCGCCTCCCTCCCCCGCGGCCCCACCCCCCACATCCGTTCCACCGGGAGCGGCGCGAGGAACGCGGCGACCTCCCCCGGTCGCACGACGACGAGCGCGTCGGGCTTTTTGAGGTCGCTCGCGATCTTCGCGATGAACTTGTTGGGCGCGACGCCGACCGACGCCGTCAGGCCGGTCTCCGCGGCCACCGCCGCCCGGATCGCGCGGGCCGCCGCGACAGGGCCGCCGAGCAGGCGCTCGCTGCCGGAAAGGTCGAGGAAGGCCTCGTCCACCGACAGGGGCTCGACCAGCGGCGTGAACCGCGCGAAGATCGCGAAGACCCGCCGGGAGACCTCCAGGTAGAGGTCCATGCGCACCGGGAGGAAGACGCCGTGCGGGCAGAGGCGCGCCGCGGCGCGCAGGGGCATCGCGCTGTGGACCCCGCACGCGCGGGCCTCGTAGGAGGCGGCGCTGACGACGCCGCGCGCGTCCCGGGGCCCCCCCACGATGACGGCCCTGCCGCGCAGCGAGGGGTTCTCGCGCACCTCGACCGACGCGTAGAACGCGTCCATGTCCACATGGAGGATCGCCCGCGCGCCGCCCGGCCACTCCATGGCGCCGCGCACCGCCCTACCGGAGCGCCCCCTCGATCAGGCGCGTGAGGACCTCGCGGAAGGGGAGGCCCGCCGCCTCGGCCGCCTTGGGCAGAAGCGAGCGCGCCGTGAGACCGGGGATGCTGTTGGTCTCGAGGAAGACGAGCGACCCGTCCGGCCGCAGGATCAGGTCGGTGCGCGACATGCCGCGGAGCCCCAGCGCGCGATGCGCCCGTTCGGCCAGCCGCTGCATGCGCCCCGCGGTCTCCGCCTCGACCGGTGCCGGCACGATCTCCTCGGCGCCCTGGTCGCTGTACTTCGCGTGGTAGTCGAAGAGGCCCGCGGGCGCGCGGATCTCGACGACCGGCAGCGCCGCGGGGGCGCCCTCCTCGCCGTCGAGCACGCTCACGGTGAACTCCCGCCCGACCTCGCGCCGCTCGACGAGGAGCGTCGCGCCGGCGGGGGCGAGGCGCCCCACCGCCTCGGCGAACTCGGCCTCGTCGCGGGCGATCGCGAGACCGAGCGTCGATCCCTGGTGCGGGTCCTTGACGACGACGGGCCAGCCGAGCGTCGCCCCGGCCTCGGCGGCGGTGCAGGGCGGGCAGGCGAGGTCGGGCGCCCCTTCGATGCCGTAGGCCGCGAGGAAGCGCTTGGCGCGGATCTTGTCGCGCGCGAGCGCGGAGGCGGCAAGGCCGCTGCCGGTATAGCGCACCCCGATCGCGTCGAGGAACCCCTGGATCGTCCCGTCCTCGCCGAAGGGGCCGTGCAGCGCGAGGAAGGCGACCGCGCAGCCGCGCGCCTGGAGCGCCCTCCCCCCCTCCAGCGCCCCGCCGACCCGCTCGCCGTCCACGGTCCACGTGCGGTCGGGGCCGATGAGGACGGGCAGGGGCGCGTAGCGGCCCCGGTCGATGTGCTCGAGCACCTGACGGCCCGAGCGGAGCGAGACCTCGTGTTCGAGGGAGGGCCCGCCAAAGATCACCGCGACGACGCGCATCGAGTTCCAGCTTCTCCGGCGTCCTCTCTCTTCGCGCCGCGAGTCTATCACGCGCCGCGCAGATCCTCCGGCGAGAGCGCGTCGAGCGGCGAGAGTTCGAGCCGCTCCCCGGGCGGCGGCTCGCGCCCCGCCTCGCGGAACCAGCGCCGGTACTCGGCGTCGAGGGCGGCCCGCACCGTCCCGGGCGAGTCGGGCCCGTCGTGGTTCTTCAACGGGGCGTACTCGCGCTCGCGCAGCACCTCGACCACCTCCACCGACGGCGCGCGCGGGAAGAGGTCGAACAGGAACCGTTCGAACTTCCACGCGGGCCTGCGCCCCCGCGCCCCCCGTTCGTCGAGCCCCTCCACCTCGCGGCGCGCGCGGTGGATCGGGAGCTCGCTCCGCAGCTCCCGCCGCAGGAAGTCGAGGCGAAACGCGTGCATCGCGATCGAGCCGAGGCGGAAGGTGAGCGCGCCGGAGGGATCGCGCTGCCGCGCGAGTTCGTCGGGCAACTCGGAGTACTCCACGACCGCCGGCCGCCCCTCTGCCTCGACGATGACCCCGAGGCGCTCGGCGGGCTCGCGCTTCAGCACGATCTTGGTCGCGATGGGCGAGGGCCCGAGCAGGAGGCGACCGACGAGATCCGCATCGACGACGTGCAGCAGCGGGTTGTCCACCTGGAACGTGCAGAGCGTCGTGACGCCGCGGTCGGCCCATCCGTCGAGGATGCGCTCGCGCGCGAGCGACCCGAGCGCGCCCCCGTGCCCGTCGGGGCTCATGAACAGGCGGTCGCTCCGCTCGAAGATCATCCTCCCCTCGTCGTCCAGCGCGGGCAGCGCGCGCTGGCAGGCGAAGAAGAGGCGTTCGGGGCCGAAGCCGAAGTAGCCGTTCTCCTCGAAGAAGCGCCGGATCGCGGCGTCGGTTCCGGGGGAGGTCGTCACCGCCAGGGGCGGAAAGGTCCCGTGGTCGCGCCCCGCGCGTCGCACCTGCTCGACGAGGATCTGGAAGAGGCTCCGGTCGCTCCGCGGGCCGATCGGATAGGTGCCCTTCGGGCCGTCCCAGCGCAGGCGGCTCGCCTGCCCCCCCGCGAGCAGCGCGAAGGCGACGCGCCCCCGGGAGAGTTCCTCGCCGCCCCGCCGCGCGAAGCGGCTGGAGGCGCCGCGCTCCGCCGCGGGCACGTAGGGGGGTGGCCGCGGATCCCGGGGGGGTGCGGGGGCCCCGCCTTCGCCGCGGCGCAGCAGATCGAGCGTGTCGAGGTCGATCCCGTCGACTTGGGCGAGCAGGTTGGCGCGCGGCTCGGGAGGCAGGGTTTCGATGGCCCGGGCCACGTGAGGCTGGCCGCAGGCCACGAGGCGGTCGCGCAGCGGGTTGCGCGTCATTCGGCGCGCGCGACGAGGAGGGAGACGTTGTGGCCGCCGAAGCCGAGGGAGTTGCTCAGCGCGTGGTCGATCCGGAGCGCCCTCGACTCGTTGGGCACGTAGTCGAGGTCGCATTCGGGGTCGGGCGTCTCGTAGTTGATCGTCGGGTGGACGACCCCCTCGTGGATCATCTGGGCGGTCAACACGAGTTCGAGGCCGCCGCTGGCGCCCAGCAGGTGGCCCGCCATCGACTTGCTCGACGAGATCGCGAGGCGGCGCGCGTGGTCGCCGAAGACGCTCTTGATGGCCCGGGTTTCCGCGGCGTCGTTGAGCGGCGTCGAGGTGCCGTGGGCGTTGATGTAGTTGACCCGCTCCGGATCGGTGGCGCCGTCGCGCAGCGCCCCGCGCATCGCCTTCGCCGGGCCCTCGCCCTCCGGGGTCGGCGCGGTGATGTGGTGGGCATCCGCGCTCATGCCGAACCCCTTGATCTCGGCGTAGAGGCGCGCGCCGCGGCGGCGGGCGTGGCCGTACTCCTCGATCACGAGCATGCCCGCCCCCTCCCCCATCACGAAGCCGTCGCGATCGCGGTCGAAGGGGCGGGAGGCGCGGGTCGGGTCGCTGTTGCGCTGGGACATCGCCCGCATGTTGGAGAAGCCCGCCAGCGCCAGCTCGGTGATCGTCGCCTCGGAGCCCCCGGTGACGATGATATCGGCCTCCCCGTCGCGCACGGTGCGGAAGGCGAGGCCGATCGCGTGGCTCGCGGAGGCGCAGGCGGAGGCGGTGATGTAGTTGGGGCCCCGAAGGCCGTGGCGGATCGAGATCTGCCCCGAGAGCGCGTTGATCATCAGCTTCGGGATGAAGTGCGGCGAGACCCGTCGCGCGGTGCGCTCGAGCAGCACGAGGTGCTGCTGCTCGATCTCGTTGAGGCCGCCGATCCCGCTGCCGATGATCGCGCCGCAGAGGTCGCTGTTCTCCTTGGAGAAGTCGAGGCCGCTGTCCTTCACCGCCTCGTCGGCGGCGATGATCCCGTACTGCGTGAAGAGGTCGAGCTTCTTCGCGTCGCGCCCGAAGACCGGCTCGGGATCCCAGGGCCCGACCTCGCAGGCGATCTGGCAGCCGAGGTTCTTGGGATCGAAGCGCGTGATGGGACCGGCACCGCTCCTGCCGGCCTTCGCGGCCGCCCCGACCGCGGGGGCGGTGTGACCGAGGGCGCAGAAGGCGCCCACGCCCGTGATGACGACGCGGCGCCGGGACATCGCTCCTACTTCACGTGGTCGGTGATGTACCGGATGGCATCGCCGACGGTCTGGATCTTCTCCGCGTCCTCGTCGGGGATGTTGAGGTCGAACTCGTCCTCGAACTCCATCACGAGTTCCACGGTATCCAGCGAGTCGGCCCCGAGATCCTGGATGAACGAGGTGTCGTGGGTGAGCTGGTCGCGGCTCTTGCCCATCTGCTCGCACACGATCTCGATCACGCGATCTTCGATCTTCTTGATGTCCTCAGCCATCACAGTTCTCCGAGTTCTCTGTTGGCCGCCTCCGAGGCGGTGCATCAGGTTATCTTGCGGAGCGGTGGGCTACCAGCCCCCGCCGATGGTCATTCCGCCGTCCACGGCGATCACTTGGCCCGTCACGAACGCGGCGGCGTCGCTCGCGAGGAAGGCGACGACGTGGGCGACATCCTCGGGGGTGCCGGCCCGCCTCAGCGGCGTCGCCTTCGCCGCCATCTGCGCCGCCTCCTCGCCGAGCACCCCGGTCATGTCGGTCTTGATGAAGCCCGGCGCGACGACGTTCGCCGTCACGTTGCGCGAGCCCAGCTCCTTCGCGATCGAGCGGGTCAGCGAGATCAGCCCGCCCTTGCTCGCCGCGTAGTTGGCCTGCCCGGCGTTGCCGGTCAGCCCCACCACCGACGAGAGCGTGATGATGCGCCCCGAGCGCTGCTTCATGAAGGTCCGGTAGAGCGCCTGGATCATCCGGAAGGCCTGGGTCAGGTTCACGTCGAGCACCGCCTGCCAGTCCTCGGGGGAGATCGCGAGGGCGAGCTGGTCCCTCGTGATGCCCGCGTTGCAGACGAGGATGTCGACGCGCCCCAGGTCGGCGACGACGGCCTTGGCGACCTCCGCCGCCTCTCCCGCGTAGCCGCGCGCGAGGGGCGAGTCGAAGCTCGCGGCGGCGGAATCCGCCCGCTCCTTCGACGTGGCCGTGAGGGCGACGGTGGCGCCCCCGGCGAGGAAGGTGGAGGCGATCGCATGGCCGATGCCGCGCGACCCGCCGGTCACGAGCGCGACCTTGCCCTCGAAGGCGCCCGTCCTGCTCATGCGCTCCCTCCGTCGCAACTCTCCACCGGGAACCGGCGGTCCGCCTTCTTCGCGAGCCCCGTCAGCACGCGCCCGGGGCTCAGCTCGAGGAACGAGGTCACGCCGTCGGCGATCGCGCGCCGGAGCGACGCCTCGAAGAGCACCGGCGACGTGAGCTGGCGCACGAGGTTGCGCTTGAGCGTCGCGGGGTCCCTCGTCGGGGTCGCATCCACGTTCGAGATCACGGGGATGCGCGCGACGCCGAACGGCCGCGCGCCGATCGCCGCCTCGAGGCGGGCGCGCGCGGGCTCCATCAGCGGCGAGTGGAAGGCGCCCGCGACCTCGAGCCGTACCGTGCGCCGGAAGCCCCGCTCCGCGGCGATCGACTCCGCGCGCGCGAGCGTGTCGAGGTCGCCGCTGACGACGACCTGCCCCGGCGCGTTGAGGTTGGCAACGACGCAGACGCCCCCGTCCGCCGACGCCGCCTCGCAGATCGCCTCGGCGTCGGCCCGCTCCGCCCCGAGAATGCTGCTCATGCCCGACGGGGCCGCCTCGCTGGCCTGCTGCATCGCCTCCCCGCGCAGTCGGACGAGCGAGATCGCGTCCTCGAGCTTCAGCACGCCGGCGGCGTAGAGCGCGGTGTACTCCCCGAGGCTCAGGCCGAGCGCGGCCCCGACTCCCGCCCAGTCGATCCTCCCCCCCTCCTCCGCGGCCGCGAGCGACGCCGCCGAGGTGGCGAGGATCGCCGGCTGGCAGACGTCGGTGCGCAGCAGGCGCTCGGGGGGCCCGGCGCGGCAGAGGTCGAGCAGGTCGAAGCCGAGCGTCTCCGAGGCGCGGTCGAAGACGTCACGCGCCGCGGCGGAGCGCCGGGCGCTCTCCACTCCCATGCCGACGGACTGGGCACCCTGGCCCGGGCACAAGAGCCCGAGGCTCACCGCCGGATCCCCGGGTGGCGCTGCCCCCGCCTCGCGCTTGCCGCCCTCCGCAAGACGCGCTACTCCTCGGTCTCGATCGAGAACTTCTCGTTGTAGTAGCCGCATTGCGTGCAGACGCGGTGCGGCAGGCGCATCGCGGAGCAGCGGGGGCAGGGACGGAGGTTGGGCCGCTTCAGCGCCTGGTGGGAGCGCCGCGTGCGTGTCCGCGCGTGCGAGGTCTTTCTCTTCGGGACCGGCATGGGTTCGACTCCGTCGCAACCGCGCCCGGCCCGGGCCCCGGGCCATGGCGGCGCTATCGAAGCCCCGCACGATAAACGGCCCGGCAAGGCCTGTCAAACCGCGGCGAGGGCGTTCGTGAGCCTCCCGCGCGCCTCCTCGAGGGCCCTCTCGAGTTCGCCCCTCCCGCCGGGCGGCAGCGGCACCCTGCCCTGCGCCATCGAGGGCTTGCCCCCCCCCTTGGCGCCGAGGGGGCGGCCGAAGGCCTGCAGGATCTCCCCCGCCTTGAGGCCGGCCGCGATCGCCCGCTCCGAAAGCGCGACGAAGATCGCGGCGCCCTCCTCCCCGAGGCCGAGCAGCAGCAGCGCGCTCTCGGGGGTCTGCTGGCGGACGGCGTCGGCGGCGGAGCGGAGGGAGTCCGCATCGTCGCCGTCGAGGATCCCGACCACGACGGCGATGTCCTGGGGGCGCGGGGCGCTGGCGAGCAGCGCGCCGATCGCGGCCGCCCCGCCCTGCCGGGCCGCCGAGGCGAGATCCTTGCGCAGTTCGCGCAACTCCCGCTGCAGCGCCTCGACGCGGGCGCCGAGCGCCTCGGGGGCGCTCTTGAGCGCATCGGAGAGGCCGCGCAGCGTCTCGCGCTGGCCCGTCGCGAGCGCGAGCGCGCCCGAGCCGGTCACCATCTCGATCCGGCGCACCCCGGAGGCGACCGAACCCTCCTGGATCACGAGCGCGGCGCCGACCTCCGCGCTCGACCGCACATGGATGCCGCCGCAGAGCTCCCGGCTCCGCTCCCCGACCGTCACGACCCGGACGATGTCGCCGTACTTCTCGCCGAAGAGGGCCATCGCCCCCTTCGAACGGGCCTGCGCGAGCGGCATGTTTTCGGTCTCGACGGTCGAATTGAGCAGCGCCTCGTCGTTGACCCACCGCTCGATCGCGGCGGCCTCGTCGGGGCGCACCGCCTGCGGATGGGTGAAGTCGAAGCGCAGCCTCTCCGGATCGACGAGCGAGCCCGCCTGCGTCACGTGCGTGCCGAGGATCGTGCGCAGGGCGGCATGAAGCAGGTGCGTCGCGGTGTGGTTGCGGCGGATGTGCCACCGGCGCGTGGCGTCCACGCGGAGGTCGATCCTCTCCCCGCGCTCGAGGAAGCCGCGCACGACCCGGCCGGAGTGCAGGACATAGCCCTCGATCCGGCGCGTCTCCTCGACGACGAAGAGGCCGTGCGCCCCCTCGATCTCCCCGGTGTCGCCCACCTGGCCGCCGGACTCCGCGTAGAACGGGGTCGCCCTGGCGATGAGGCGCACGACCCCGTCCTCGGGCCCCACCCGCCGGACCGGCGTCTCCTCGCGGATCAGCGCGTCGATCTCGGAGGATGCCTGTTCCTCGGCGTAGCCGACGAACTCGCTCGCGCCCACCTCGCGCTTGATCGCCGTGATCGCCGTCGCGACGAAGACCTCGCCGTGCATCGACGAACCCTCGCGGGAGCGTTCGCGCTGCGCCTCCATGCTGCGCTCGAACCCGGCGCGATCGACCGCGATGCCGCGCTCGGCGCAGATCTCCTCGCAGAGTTCGAGCGGGAAGCCGTGGGTGTCGTAGAGGACGAACGCGGTCTCTCCGAGGAGCGTCCTCCCCCCGCGGCCCCCCTGCTTCCCGAGGCCTTCGATCTCGCGCTCCAGCAGCGCCATGCCCGTCTCGAACGTCTCGCGGAACTTCTCCTCCTCGGCCTTCAGGAACGCCGCCGCCGCCGCCTGCGCGCGGGCCACCTCGGGATAGGCGGCCCCCATGACCTGCACGACGACCGGGACGAGCGCATGCAGGAACGGGCGGTCGATGCCGAGCGCGATGCCGTCGCGCACGGCGCGCCGGAGGATCCGGCGCGCGACATACCCGCGCCCCTCGTTGCTCGGCTTCACGCCGTCGGCGACGAGGAAGACCGCCGCGCGGGTGTGCTCCGCGATGCGGCGGAACTGCTGGCCCATCGGGTGGTCGTAGCGGTACGTGCTGCCGCTCTGGTCGGCGATCGCATGGATGACCGGCAGGAAGAGCCCCGTCTCGAAGTTGCTGCGCACGCCGTGCAGCACCGCGAGGATGCGCTCGAACCCCATGCCGGTGTCGATGTTCTTCTGGCGGAGCGGTTCGAGCCGGTTTTTCCCGGTGCGGTTGAACTGCGTGAAGACGATGTTGCCGATCTCGCAGTAGCGCTTCGCCTCGGGGTCGCCCTCGTTGCCGGGGCTCCCGAAGTCGTAGAAGATCTCGGAGCAGGGGCCGCAGGGGCCGTTGGGCCCCTCCTCGGGCGCGTTGGCCGGCCAGAAGTTGTCCTTCGCGCCCAGCCGCCAGATGCGTTCGCGCCGGATGCCGACCTCCTTCTCCCAGACCGCATGGGCCTCGTCGTCGTCGAGATAGACCGAGACCCAGAGGCGGTCCACCGGGAGGCGGATCACCTTCGTCAGGAACTCCCACTGCCAGAGGATCGCCTCGCGCTTGAAGTAGTCGCCGAAGCTGAAGTTGCCCAGCATCTCGAAGAAGGTCTGGTGGTAGAAGGTGCGTCCCACGTTGTCGAGGTCGCCGGTCCTCAGGCACTTCTGCGCGGTCGTCGCGCGCTTGAAGGGGAGGTTGCCGACGCCGAGGAACATCTCCTTGAACTGGTTCATGCCGGCGCCGGTGAAGAGCAGCGTCGGGTCGTTGCCGGGGACCAGCGAATCGCTCGGCCAGCGCGTATGCCCCTTGCTCTCGAAGTGCGAGAGGTAGGCTTCGCGCAGTTCGTCGGGCTTGAGTCCGGGAGGTGTCATCGGCACTGCCGAGTATAGAAGAGCCCTCGCACCCCCCCGAGCAATGGCCACGAAGACGCAAGGACACGAAGGGGCTCGGCTCCGAGCGGCAACGGACGCGTCGGCGCCCCGGCCAGCATGAACCACGGGGGTTTCATGGGGAACCCTGGAAGCGGGGATTCACCCCGGTCATGGAGTCCCGTTCGATCTCGCAGTGGCGCCGATGTGTTCGATTGGGCTCGATCCGAAGGCGAGGCACGAAGACCCCTCGCGGCGGCGGCCCGCGTACCCCGCGCACGCCCGGTCCGCTGCCCCCGCCGGCCTTCGTGCCTTCGGCCTTCGTGGCTTTCGTTCCGGCCTACGCAGTCCGCAGCGGCCGGGCCTCGCCGGCTACTCGTCGGCGAGGCGCCCCCCCGCGCCCCCCGGATGTCCGTTCGCCGGGGCGGCGCCCTCCCCGTCGTCCCCCGCCGAGCCGGGAGGCGGCGAGGCGCCCAGCACGAGGCGCACCTCGTCGCCGATCGCCTTGATCAGGTCGGGGTTCTCGATCAGGAACTGGCGCACCTTGTCGCGGCCCTGGCCGAGGCGCGTCTTGCCGTGGCTGAACCACGCGCCCTGCTTCGTCAGCACGCCGCAGTTCGACGCGAGATCGACGAGGTCGCCCTCGCGGCTGATGCCCTGGTTGAACAGCACGTCGAACTCCGTCATGCGGAAGGGCGGGGCGATCTTGTTCTTGACGACCTTCGCGCGCACGCGGTTCCCGACGACGACCTCGCCCTCCTTGATGCTGCCGATGCGGCGCAGGTCGATGCGCACGCTCGCGTAGTACTTGAGCGCGCGGCCGCCCGGCGTCGTCTCGGGGCTGCCGAACATGACGCCGATCTTCTCGCGGAGCTGGTTCGTGAAGATGAAGCAGGTCTTGCTGCGCGCGACCACCCCGGTGAGCTTGCGCAGCGCCTGGCTCATCAGCCGCGCCTGCAGGCCGACGTGGCTGTCCCCCATCTCCCCCTCGATCTCGGCCTTGGGCACGAGCGCCGCGACGGAGTCGATGACGACGACATCCACCGCCGCCGACCGCACGAGCGTCTCGGCGATCTCCAGCGCCTGCTCCCCGTTGTCGGGCTGCGAGACGAGCAGCTCGTCGAGGTTGACGCCGATCTTCCTCGCGTAGGTGGGGTCGTAGGCGTTCTCCGCGTCGATGAAGGCGCAGACGCCCCCCTGCCGCTGCGCCTCGGCGACGATGTGGCTGCAGAGCGTCGTCTTGCCCGACGCCTCCGGCCCAAAGATCTCCATGATGCGGCCGCGCGGCACGCCGACGCCGCCGAGCGCGATGTCGAGCGAGAGCGCGCCGGTCGAGATGCCCGCGATCGTGTGGTTGGCCTTGTCGCCAAGGCGCATGATCGCGCCCTTGCCGTACTGCTTCTCGATCTGGGTCAGCGCGAAGCCGAGCGCCTCGTCGCGGCTCTTGCTCTCGTCCCTGCTCCCCGTCCCCTTGCCGGACGGGGACGACTTTGTGCTCCTCGAAACCATCGGGGGTCTCCTGTCGCTGGGCCCATGGCCCGTGTTGGCCGTCTCTCCGCGCACGCGCGCCTATGTATAAGACGCAACCCGGTTACTTATCAGGGGGAAGGGACAGGAAGAGGCTTGAAGCTGGCGGCTGCAGGAGGATTGGGGGGGGACTCCCCACCATTTAGCAAGTAGTTCTTGGCGGGGCGATAACCCCGC
>CAZMXP010000015.1:0-83334 GCA_964570285.1 uncultured Planctomycetaceae bacterium | reverse complement strand
GGGGGGGGAAGGAGCAGGGGGGGGGAAAGGGGACTCCCGAATGGGTGCGCCTGCTCGAGGAGATCGTCAGGTCCGACCCGTCGCATGTGCGGGCGTCGCTGCGACTCGCCCGCGTGCTCGCGGTCCGCGAGGGCGACGAGGCGGCCGAGCGCATCCGCGCGCTGGAGCAGCGCGCCTTCTTCCACCTCTTCCAGAAGGGCGAGATCGCGCCCGTGCCCTACCGCGAGGACGTCTTCCGCATGGCGATCAAGCTCGCGGGGCCCGCGGTCGCGCGCCAGCTGTGGGACGAGGCGATGACGCCCGCGTGGTGGCGGAGCAACAACGGCGAGCGGCCCCGCTTCGATCGCTGGCTCGAACTCGCGTTCTCGCACTCGCTGCCGCAGGAGCGCGCCGACGTGATCCGCGTGCTCGCGCGGCGCGGCGACGAGGGGGCCGCCGCGATGCTGGTCTCGTTCCTCTGGCATCTCGAGGACTTCGAGGAGTACAACGAGGGGGTGCCGGCGGAGCGCAGGACCGCGTTGGAGGCGGAGGAGGAGGCGGTCGCCGCCGTCGCGAAGCTGGGCGGGATCGCCTACCCCCCGGCGGAGCGCTTCCTCGCCGCCGCGCGCACGAGCGCCCACCGCAGGCGCGCGGTGCAGGTGCTGCGGCGCATGCGCGATGCGCGGGCGGTGACGGCGCTGCTCCCGGCGCTCGCGTTCGATGTGCGCGAGCATGCCTCCTACGGCGTCGCCCCCGCGCTGGAGGAGCTGGGCGATCCGAGGGCGATCCCCGGGCTCGTCGAGGCGGCCCTCGACCCCCGACGGGCCGTCGCGCGGCGTCACGAGGCCGCCGAGGCGCTCGCCTCCTTCGCCGACCCGCGCGCGATCGACGCGATCAACGCGCTGAAGAAGGACCCGCAGTTCGCGCTCGTCACCGCCTATGCGCTCTTCCGCCTGACGGGGGACGCGGCGGCGCTGACGCTCCTCGAGAACCAGGTCGAGGAGGGGGTCTTCCTGCCGGAGGCGCTGCGCCTCGCCGCGAAGTGCAGGGATCCGCGGCTGGAACCGCTCTTCCTCGCCGGGCTCGCGAAGGCGGCCGAGGATGCCCGGCCCGCGATCCTGCGCGTGCTGCGCGAACGCTACTGGGCGACCGCGCGGCCGAAGGTGAGGGACCTTTTCCTGAAGGAGGCGGAGTCCCCCGGTGTCGGCCCGTTCGCGCTGGGCGTGCTCGGCGAGATCGGCGGGGAGGAGGTCGCGAGGCGCCTCGGCCAACTCGTCGAGCGCCTCGACGGCGAGGCCTGGGCAGCTGCGGCGCGCGCCTACGCGGACACGGGGGAGCCAGAGGCGGTGCGCTACTTCGGCAAGCTGAAGATCCTCTCGAAGGACGCCGCCCGCCGGCGGCTTGCCGAGGAGATGCACGAGCACGCGGCGAAACGTCAGGCGCAGCGCGCGCGCGCCCCCGCGGGTCAATGACCGACCGCTTCCTCCTCGAGCCGGAGAGCGTCTCCGTCGCGGGCGATCGTCCGCTCCCCGACGCGTGCGGCGCCGCGGGCCGGCCGTTCCACGTCGAGATCGGCTTCGGCAAGGACATCCGCATCCTGCGCATGGCGGCGCAGGAGCCCGGCGCCCTCTTCCTCGGGATCGAGATCTCCCGCAAGAAGCACGCCTCGTTCTGCAGGAAGGTCGCGCGTCTCGGGCTCAGGAACATCCGGGCCTGCCACGGCGACGCCCGCGTCGCGCTGCGCGACCTCCTGCCCCCGGCATCGGTCGCCTCCTTCACGATCCTCTTCCCGGATCCGTGGCCGAAGCGCAAGCACTGGAAGAACCGCTGGATCACCCCGGAGACCGCCGCGCTCCTCGCCCGCGCGCTCCGTCCCCCGGGCCCCCTGACCGTCGCCACCGACCACGAAGGCTACCGCGACCAGATCCGCGCCTCGCTCCAGGGCGCCGGTTTCGCGCTTGAGAGTGAAAGCAACCAAGTTCCGGAAACGGATCGCACCATCTTCACCACCCGCTTCGAACGCACCCAAACCCCGGTCTCCTACATGCGGTGGCTTCTTCACTAGTGAATGCTTGAGATCCGCCGCCCTGGGCGGATCTCAAGCATTCATCTTGAAGCGCTCGAGCTTGCGGTACATCGTCGCGCGGCCGATGCCGAGCGCGCGGGCCGCGCGCGTGACGTTGCCGCCGGTCACCTTCAGCGCGTGCTGGATCGCGCGGCGCTCGAGTTCGTCGAGCGGGACGATCGTGTTGTCGTCGATGCGCACCGGCGACAGCGTGACGGGCTCGACGATCGCCCCCTCGGGCGCGCCGCTGCGGATCGCCGGGGGAAGGTCGCCGAGACGGACCACGCGCTCCGCGCCGCACGCGAGCACCGCGCCGAGCACCACGAGTTCCAGCTCGCGCACGTTGCCGGGCCAGCCGTACGACTTCAGGGCCGACAGCGCGCGCTCCTCGATCGCGTGGACCGGCGGCGTCCGCTCGTGCTTGTGCCGCTCCAGGAACAGCTGCGCGAGCGAGGCGATGTCCTCGCGGCGGTGGCGCAGCGGCGGCAGCGCGATCGGGAAGACGTTGAGGCGGCAGAAGAGGTCGCGCCGGAAGGTGCCCTGCTCCACCTGCGGCCTCAGCGAGCTCACGGTCGACGCGACGAGGCGCGCCCTCACCGGCGCGATCTTGCCGTCGCCGAGGCGCTGCACGGTCCCCTTCTCGAGCACGCGCAGCAGCTTCTCCTGCATCGGAAGCGAGAGCGCATCGACGCCGTCGAGGAAGAGGGTCCCGCCCCTCGCCACCTCGAACCGCCCGGGCTCCTTGCCGCCGAAGAGGATCTCCTCCATGACGTCCGCGGGCACCTCGGGACAGTCGACGTGCACGAAGGGCTCGTGCTGCCGGCACCCGGTCTGGTGGATCATCCGGGCGACCCGCTCCCGCCCCGTGCCGCGCTCCCCGGTCACGAGGACGGAGACGGCGGAGTCGCGCACCAGCTCGATCTGCTGGAGCACCTCGCGCATCGTGGCGCTGCGGCCGACGAATTCGGGGGCTGCCCGGTCGGTACCCATCGGAGCCATCATCGGCATTCCGGGGGGGGCAATGAAGCCATGGGGGGGAGGGAACTGCCCGCGGGCGCCCGTGGCCCCCGGGCCCCCCCCGGAATCCCCCTAGAGGTCGGCGACTTCGGACTCTTCGGGGGCGATCCTCGGTTCCAGCTCGAACTCGGGGGAGACCCGGACCCTTCCCACCAGCGTGGCGCCGGGTTCGACGGCGAGGCTCTTGCTGGAGACGTTGCCGAGCAGCGTCCCCTTCCTGCCGATGGCGACGCGGTCGAGGGCGACGACGTTGCCCTTGACCGCCCCCTCGACGACCAGTTCGTTGACACGGATCTCCGCGATCAGGTGCGCCCTGCCCGCGACCTCCACGCGGCCCGCGGTCGCGAGGCGCACGACCGCGTGGTAGGCCTTGATGACGATGTCCTCGATGATGACGCGGCGGTGGCAGTGGCGGCAGCTCACCGACATCGCGGAGGCGGGGATCTCGATCGGGCGGTCGCAGTGCGTGCAGACCACCTGCCGCGTCTCGGGAACCTGCGCGTTCGCGACCATGGCGACGACCTGGCGTACCGCGCGGCGGGGCGCAGGGCCGCCGCCCCCCGCCGCGAGAGAACCTACTTGCGCGGCGGCGCCGCGGGCTCCGTGAGCCGGTTCGCCGGTGCCGCCCCGGGCGTCGCCGGCGCGATCTTGCCCGCGTCGGCGCCGACCTGGCAGTTGCCGATGAAGGTCGCGCCCTCGGCGACGAGCAGCTTGGTCGCCCGCACGTCGCCCTGCAGCTTCGCCGACTTCCGCAGCTCGACGCGGTCGGAGGCGACGAGGTTGCCGACCACGTCGCCCTCGACGATCACGCTCGCCGCGACGACATCCGCCTGCAACCGGCCCCCCTGCGAGACCGCGAGGTGCCCCTTGGTGTTGATCTTCCCCTCGACGCGGCCGTCCACGCGGACGCCCTTCTCGAAGGTCAGCTCGCCCTTGAAGACGGCGTCGGAACCGATCACCGTCGTGAACTCGCCCGCGACCGGGCTGCCCGCTTTGTTCTCGATCATAGGAACTCCCTGTGCCTGTGCGTTCTCACTGGCCTTTCTCTGGCCCCAGTAGAGCGGGCAGGGGGGACAGGCGGGATTGCCTTTGTCGGGGAGGGGGGCGCGGGGGGGGGATGTTGGGGGGGTGCGGGGGCCACAGGCCCGGCGGCCCGGTTTCCGCTAGCGCGAGGGGCGCGCCCCCACCCAGCGGACGCCGATGTCGGCCGCCGTGCGGAGGCGGTCGGCGAGTTGCGCGGTGTGGTGCTGGATGTGCCGGAGGTTCACGAGCAGGTGTTCCAGTTTCGGGATCGGGTACCAGTCGAAGCCACTCGTCGGCGCATCGAGATCGAGCGTGTCGATCGCGCTGTCGACCATCCCGTCGCAGAGGGCCCAGTACTCGAGTGCCTGCGCGCGAGTGTAGGGCTCGGGGAGCATCGGCAGCGTGCTGTCGCGTTCCGGGGGGCCGCCGATCGCGTCGGGGTACTGGACCCTCGACTGGTGGCCGCGCCACGGCCGGAACGAGGCCTCGTCGGGCTGCAGGTAGAAGTGCGCGAAGAAGAGCGCGTGGTAGGCGTTCTGCCAGTAGGCGTGCAGGTGGCCGCCCGCCGTCCAGAGGTCGTCGGGGCAGCGGTCGATCGCCTCGCGCAGCATCGCGAGCGCGGCGTGGTACTGGCTCTTGAGGGCGTCCCGCAGCGACTTCAGCGCGCGATCCATGGGAAGACCAGACTACCCGCCCCCGCGGGCCTTCTCGACGAGTTCGCGCAGCTTCAGCAGCGCGTCGAAGGGCGACATCTTCTCGGGGTCGAGCGAGAGCAGTTCCTGCCGGAGCGACTCGCCGGGCGGCGGGAAGAGCGCGAGCTGGCGGCTCGCGGGGGCGGGCGGGACGAAGGGCGTGAAGCCGACGCCGCTGAGGCCCGCGGTGCGGCCGGAGAGGCCGGAGAGGAGCGCGCGCGCGCGCACGAGCAGCGCCGACGGCAGCCCCGCGAGCTGCGCGACGTGGATGCCGTAGCTGCGGTCGGTGCCGCCCTCCTTGATGCGATGGAGGAAGATGATGTCGCTGCCCCACTCCTCGACGGCGACGTGCAGGTTGAAGACGTTCCGGATCTCGTCGGCGAGCGCGGTGAGCTCGTGGTAGTGCGTCGCGAAGAGCGTGCGGCACTGCGTGACCTGCGCGAGGTACTCCGTGACCGCCCACGCGATCGCGACCCCGTCGAAGGTCGACGTGCCGCGGCCGACCTCGTCGAGGATCACGAGCGAGCGGTTCGTCGCGTGGTGGCAGATCGCCGCCGTCTCGGCCATCTCCACCATGAAGGTGCTGCGGCCGCCGGCGAGGTCGTCCTCGGCGCCGATGCGCGTGAAGATGCGGTCGACGCGGCCGATGCGGGCGCTCTTCGCCGGCACGAACGACCCCATCTGCGCCATCAGCACGATCAGGGCCGCCTGCCGGATGAAGGTGCTCTTGCCGGCCATGTTCGGGCCCGTGAGCACCGCGACGGTCCGGTGCTTGAGGTCGAGCGCGAGGTCGTTGGGCACGAACCGCTCGTCCTTCAGCGCGCGCTCGACGACCGGGTGGCGCCCCTCGACGATCTCGATCGCGTCGCCGTCGTCGACCGCCGGGCGCGCGTAGCCGTGCAGCGCGGCCGCCTCCGCGAGCGAGAGCAGCGCGTCCACTTCGGCCAGGAGCGCGGCGGTCCGCTGCAGCCGCTGCACCTCGTCGACGGTCCTCTGGCGCAGCCCCTCGAAGAGCTCCGCCTCGAGCGCGAGCGACCGCTCCTCCGCCGTCAGCACCTGCGACTCGTACTCCTTCAGCTCGGGCGTGACGTAGCGCTCGGCGGAGGTGAGCGTCTGCTTCCGGATGTAGTCCGCCGGCACGCGCTCCTTGTGCGCGTTGGTGATCTCGATGTAGTAGCCGAAGACGCGGTTGTAGCCCACCTTGAGGCTGTCGATGCCGGTGCGCTCGATCTCGCGCGCGCGCAGCTTCGCGATGTAGTCCTTCGCGTCGCGCTTGAGCGCGCGCAGCGAGGCGAGCTTCTCCGAGTAGGCGTCGCGGATCGCGCCGCCGTCGCGCAGGTGCGGCGGGGGGTCGTCGACGAGCGCGCGCGCGAGCAGGTCGCGGAGCTCCGGCACCGGGTCGAGTTCCGTGCGCGCGCGCATGAGCGGCTCCGAGCGCGCGGCCGCGAGCAGGTTCTGCACGCTCGGCACCACATCCAAAGACCCCCGGAGCCCCCCCAAATCCCTCGGCGTGGCGCGCGCCGTGGCCGCGCGGGAGACGATCCTCTCGATGTCGCGCACGCGCGCGAGGCACTCGCGCAGGTCGCGGCGGAGGAAGCTGTCGGAGTGCAACTCCTCGACGGCGTCGAGCCGGCGGAGGATCGTGGGGGAGTCGGCGAGGGGGAGGTTGAGCCGCTCGCGCAGCATGCGCCCGCCGGCGGCCGTGACGGTGTGGTCGAGCACCTTCGCGAGCGCGTCGAGGTCGAGGCGGCGGCGCGTGCCGAGGTCGAGGAAGAGGTGGTCGTCGCCGCGGAAGCGGCGCAGCGCGGTGAGGTGCGCGAGCGCGGTGCGCTGCGTCTCGCCGAGGTAGTGCAGGATGGCCGCGGCGGCGCCGAGGGAGGGGTCGCTCTTGCGCAGGCCGAACCCCTCGAGGGTCGAGACCTTGAAATGCTCCTTCAGCGCGCGGGTGGCGGCGCCCTCGTCGATGACGCGCTCGGGGATCTCCTGCGGCGCGACGCCGACGAGGCGGAGCACCCCGGCGCAGAGCGTCTCCTCGACGTCGATGATCGACTTCGGGAAGAGCACCTCGGCGGGGCCGACCCGCGCGATCGCGTCGAGCACGTCGGCGCGGGGGACGTCTTCGACCAGGAATCGGCCCGTCGAGAGTTCGGCCCACGCGAGGCCGGCGCGGCGCGGCGTCAGCACGACGGCCATCAGCCAGTTGTGCGCCTTCTCGTCGAGGACGCTCTCCTCGGTGAGCGTTCCCGGCGTGACGATGCGGACGACGTCGCGGTCGACGATCCCCTTCGCGGTGGCGGGGTCCTCCAGTTGCTCGCAGATCGCGACCCGGAACCCCTGGTGGACCAGCCGCCGCAGGTAGCCGTCGACGGCCCGGACCGGCACGCCGGCCATCGGGACCTCCTGCTCCTTGCTGCGGGAGGTCAGCGTCAGCCCGAGGGCCCGGGAGGCGACCTTGGCGTCCTCGAAAAAGAGCTCGTAGAAGTCGCCCATGCGGAAGAACAGAAGGGCGCCCTTGGCCTTGCTCTTGGCGGCGTTGTATTGGCGCATCATCGGGGTCTCGGCCATCGCCCCCGACAGCCTAGCGGGTGAATGGGGTCTGACCCCATTTACCCGCTAGATCGGTGGAACCGATGGGGCGCATCGGGAAGTGCGGGGGTGGCGCGCGCTGCCGGTCGGAATTGCCGATTGTTCCTGTGCCCCCCGTGGACTACGATTGAGGGGTCACCCCTACCCGGCAAACCCAAGGAGTTCGGGCATGCTCAAGCTGCTTCCGTTCGCGTCCGCGATGATCCTCGTGCTTGCCGCAGGCCAGCGTCTCGACGCGGGCTGATGCGGAGGCAAGAGCGGTGCCGGCGGTGCCGGCGCCCGACCCGGGTCCGCGGGACGCTCCCGCACGACCGTGACCGCGCTCCCCCAGTTCCGCATCGCGTGGAAGGACGTGACCCGCATCAGCGAGGACGTGACCACCGGCATGACGGAGGAGCAGGCGATCGAGACGACCCGCGCGACCAAGCCGATGCTCGTCTACATCTATGACGACAAGGCCGAGGGCGACCAGCGCATCGCGATCGAGGAGGACAAGGCGTTCGGCGACGAAAAGGTCGCCACCGGCGCCCGCTTCTTCGACTGCTACCGCATCGACGCCGAGAGCGCCGCCGCCGACCGCTCCCTCGCCAAGCACAGCAAGCGCCTCCCCGCGCTCGTCTTCCTGCGCCCGAACTACGTGCCGTCCGACGCCACCTTCGGCCGCTTCAGCGCGGGCAAGATCTTCTCGTCGATGTGCGCGACGATGAAGATGGACTACGACAACTGTGTCGCGACCGTCGTCAAGAAGCAGGCCGACCTCATGAAGGAGCGCGCCTCCCTCGACCGCGAGCGCGAGAAGCTCGACCGGCTCAACACCCAGATCAACGACGAGTCGAGCGCGGCCAAGCGCGCCTCCCTCGTGAAGGAGCGCGACGCGCTCCAGGCCAAGCTCGACGAGGCCGACGGCAAGCTGAACGCCGCCGAGGCGGGACTCTACGTCATCAAGGCGAAGGAGACCGCCGCCGCCAGCTAGCCGAATCGTGAAGACGACATCGAGGGGGCCCGGGGGCCACAGGATGCACAGCCCCCGGGCCCTTTTGTATACAGCGCGTACCAGGAGCGGCACGACGCAGGGCCCCCGCGCCCGGAACCCGATTTGCAGGGGAGTCCGATGATGCGCGGCCCGCTCCTCTCCGCCCTTCTGCACGCGGCGCTCTTCGGCGCGGCGCTGGCCGTCGCCGTGCCGGGGGCGCTGCACGAGCCGCGCGGCGTCACAGTGAAGTTCGCGCTCGCGCCAGAGGATCTCCCGATCGTCCGGGATCCCGTCGATCCCGATCCTCCGCCTCCCATCCCCGTCCCGGAACTGACGGTGGCCGAAGCCGCCAGCGAAGAGCCGCAGCCGGTCGAGATCACCGCGGAGCTCGCGGCCCCCGAGCCCCCCCCAAGTTTCCGCGTGCCGGGCGTGCTGCTGCGAAAGCCGCTGCGCCTGCGGCCCAAGCCCCCCAAGACGTTGCCGCCCCCCGCGGCCCCGGCTCCCGTGCACGCCGTGGCTCCGAAGGGCCCGACGCGGGTGGCGTCGCTGGTCGGGCGCGCGTCGATCCGGCTCGAGTACCCGCGCCTCGCGCAGGAGCGCGGCTACGAGGGGCGCGTGCTTCTGCGCGTGCGCGTCGGCGCGGACGGTACCGCGAAGGAGGTCGTCGTGCAGGAGTCCTCGGGCCACGCGATCCTCGACGACGCGGCGGTGCGCATGGCGCGCGACTGGACCTTCGAACCGGCGCTGCGCGAGGGCACGCCGGTCGAGAGCTGGTTCGATCAGGCGGTGCGATTCGCGTTGAGATCGTAGCCCCTCCGCGGTAGAATCGGGCCACGAGAAACACCCGGCCACGCGATCACCGCGCAGGCCGGAGGACATGCGCTCGCTAGAGCGCGGCGGCGACGGCCGAGAGCGATCGGCGGTCGCCGCTTTGTTGGGGAACGCTACACTGCGCCGATCCGGCAGTTGCGAAACCTCCGGCTCGCCGACACACCTGGCCGCCCGCGCACCATGTCTCACTTAAGGACGGTAGCGCCGCCTCGGCGCTACCGTCCCACCGTACTATGCCGATAGTACGGTCGGCATGGAGTGGCGTGTCGATACCGGCTCGGAGACGGCGCCCTCGCGGCAGATCGTCGAGGCGGTGCTCGACGCGGTCGCCGCGGGTGCCCTCGCGCCCGGTGACAGGCTGCTCTCGGTGCGCGCGCTCGCGGCGGAGGCGCTCGTCAACCCCAACACCGTCTCGCGCGCCTACCGCGACCTGGAGGCGATGGGGGTCGTCTTGGGAGTCAACGGCCTCGGCGTCTTCGTGACGGAAGGGGGCCCGGGGGTGGCCCGGGCCGCCCGCGAGCGCGCCACCCTCGATGCCTTCCGCCGCGCGGCGCACGAAGCGCTGCGCGCGGGCCACGACGAAGCATTGCTCGCGCAGGTGCTGCGCGATGCGGGAGTACCATCACGATGAGCGACCATGTCCTCTCCGCGAAGGGGGTCACGAAACGGTTCGGGCGACGGACCGTGCTCGACTCCCTCGACTTCGAACCCGCGCCTGGCGCCATTACGGTGCTGCTCGGCCGCAACGGCGCCGGCAAGAGCACGCTGCTCAAGCTCTGGCTCGGCGTGCTCCGGCCCGACGCCGGCACGGTGCGCGTCGGCGCGCTCGACCCGGCCCGCGCGACGCGCCGCGTCCGCTCCGCGGTCGGCTACGTGCCCGACCGTCCCGACGTCTATCCGTGGATGACGGCGCGCGACCTCTTCCGCTTCCTCGCGCCGCAGTATCCGACGTGGAACCGCGACGCGCAGGCGCGCCTCGGGGAGCAACTCGGCCTCCCCCTCGACCGGCCCTTCCGTTCGATGTCGCGCGGCGAGGGCATGAAGGCGATGCTCGTCGCCGCGCTGGCCCCCGAGCCCCCCCTCCTTCTGCTGGATGAACCCTTCGCGGGCCTCGACCCGGTCGTCCGCGAGGAGGTCTTGAAAGGGCTGCTCTCCGAGTTCCGCAGCGGCGAGCAGACGGTCGTCGTCACGACGCACGACCTCGACGTGGCGGCGCGCATCGCCGACCGCGTCGCGGTCCTTTCGTCGGGCAGGATCGTCGAGCAGGGCGCGCCGGTACAGCCGCAGGAACTCTTGCAGAAGGTCACCGCATCATGAGAACGCTCGGACTCTACCTCTGGAAGGAGTGGCGCGACCATCGCGCCGTCGTCTATGGCATTCTGGTCGCGGCACCGCTGCTGCTCGGCCTCGCGACGCTGCTGCTGCCGCAGAAGGTCGTCCACGATCCTCTCTTCTGCTTCATCGGCGCCGCGGGCTGCTTCGCGATGGTGGCGCTTTCGCTCGCGGGCGATCTCATTCCCGGCGAGGCGCGGCGCGAGACGCTCGGCTTCCTGCGGCGGCTGCCCAGCGGCCTCGGTATTGCCTTCGTTGCCAAGCTGATCTTCCTGCTTGGGGCGCTGGTCCTCCTGACGGCGTGGGGATATCTCGCGGCGGCGCTGTGGGGGGGCTCCGGGGGACCGGTGGACAGGCGCCTCTGGCCCGCGACTGGCGTCGTGCTCTGGCTCTTCGCGGTGTCGAGTTGGCTGCCGCGCGGCGCGCTCGCGCTGCCGGCGAGCGTCGTCGTGCTCGCGCTGCTCGGGCTGCCTCTCTGGCTGCTCTATGACCCTTCGATCGGGCTCACGCCGCTCCCGCGGGAGGTCGCGGCGTATGTCGCGTTCGGCGCGCTGATCGCGCTGCCGGTCGCGTGGCTCTCGTTCGTGCGCGGCTACCGTTTCGGGCGTGGGCCTCTGTCCGCGGCGCTGCACGGGCTCGTTGCGGCGCTCGTGCTCGCGTCGCCGCTCTGGGCGCACGCGGGATACAGGTCGTACGAGTGGCGCAGCTTCGACTTCGAGAGCGAACAGTGCCTCATCGGCGGCGGCGTCGTCGGCGAGGGCGGGCGATTCCTCTTCCTGAACACGCAGATGAGCGGGGCCAACCGCCCGATGCGCGCCGTCCGCCTCGACCTCGCGACCGGCGCGTGGCAGGAGGTCGGCGGGCTGGGCGACACTTTCGAGGTCTGGCCCAACGAGTCCCTGAAGACCGTGCTGCTGCGCGAGAGCGGGAGCGTGCAGGTCGACGAGCGGAACTCGGGGCAATTCAAGTGGTGGTGCCACACCTTCGACGGGGCGACGGGCGAGCGGCTGCGCAGCGGCTGGTCGAATCTCGGCATCTCGGCGGGCGGGCACCGCTACCGGGCGGGGCTGGGGTGGTGGAATGCCGGCGAGATCCACGACCCGTTCCGCGATCGAAGCTACAAGCGCAGCGATCTCGACCCGCGCTGGACCTACTTCGTCCGCCCGGGCCGCTGGCTCGCGTGGAACGTGCGCAGGCTCGATCTCTACGACCCCGACACGCGCGAGAGGGCGCCGGCGTCGGGGCTCAACGCGCACGTCTGGCCGCATCTGGTGTCGGACGGGCGCATCCTCGTCTGCGACCTGAAGCGCGACGAGGTCGCGCTCGTCGATCCGGAGAGCGGCGCGCGGGAGGTGATCCACAGGCCCGCGGCGAACCTCGTGGAGGTGAGCACGGCGGCCGGGCTCTACGGACTGCGGCAAGGCGAGCGGTATCGCTTCGCGCGCGTCGGAACGCGTGTCGACCTGGTCGAAGGCCCGTCGTGGTGGGACTGCACGACTCTTGCAACACTGCCCGACGGGGCGGTCGTCTGCATCCTCGACTACCGGCGCATCGTGCGCGTGGGTGCCGAGGGGGTCGAGACGCTCTGGCCCGCTCAGAGGCGGTAGCGCTTCATGCGGTTGTAGATCGTCTTCTCGCAGAGGCCGAGCGCGCGCGCGGTCGCGGCGCGGTTGCCGCCATGGGCGTGCAGCGCCTGCAGGATGACGCGCCGCTCGACCTCGGCCATCTTGAGGCCCGCGAACTCGCCCGCGACGGCGACCTCGAACCCGAGCCGGGCGAGGCAATCGCAAGCGAGTTGCTCGGTCCCCGGATCGTCGCACGCGACACGGACCCGGAACCGTTTCGCGTGGTTCCGCACCTTCGTTCCCCTTCGGTGGGGCTATCGACCATCGGTGCGATGCGCCTTGAGAGGAGCCGGGGCGGCCACCCGGACGTCGAGGTCGCGTGCGAAGTGAAGAAGGGGAGGGGCCGCGGGGAGGGGGCAAGGCGCCATCGAGTTCTCCTCGATGTCGGCGGAGGCGGGTTGCAGCGGCCACGGTTCGTGCTCGACCTCCGCGCAGAGGATCGTGCCGTCCGGTTTGCGTGCGAAGAGCCGGTAGCGTTCGGTGAGCCATGCGTTCAGGGATCCCGGTTCGGCGAGGCGGACCTCTCCCTCGGGCTGGTAGCGCACGCGCAGCAGTCGCCCCTGCCGCAGGCTCAAGTAGTGGAAGCTTCCCGCCTCCTCGCGCAACTCCATGCGCGCGTGGAAGTAGGGGAGGTGGAACCAGAGGCGCGCTACCTTCACCGCGAGCCGGTTCGCGGCATCGAGGCTGAAGAACCAGACCCCGGGCAGGCCGTTGCAGGTGACATAGGTGCGCACGTTCATCTCGAGGAACGCCGACGTGCCGGGGATCGGCGGGAGATAGCGAAACCGGATCCCGCTCATGCGGAACGGGATGATGCCGAGCCAGGCGCTCCCCTCCCGCGTCTCGAGTTCAAGGCCCTCCGGGACCAGCGGTTGCAACAGTTCCGGGGCGACGGGCCAGTGGCAGAAGAGCAGGTCGTGCCACCGCTGGCGCATGATCCAGCGCCTCACGGGCGGACCACCATGATCTGGTCCAGCGGCTTCTTCCGCAGCGCCGCCTCGGGGACCGTGCACGCTTCCGCCGGGTAGCCGACCGGCACGAGCAGGAAGGGGCGCTCGTGGGCGGGACGCTCCAGCACCCTGGAGAGGAACCCCATCGGGCTCGGCGTGTGCGTCAGCGTCGCGAGGCCCGCGTGGTGCGCCGCCGCGAGCAGGAAGCCCGCGGCGAGGCCGACCGACTCGGTCGCGTAGTAGACCTGCGAGCCGTCGTCGCCCTTCGAGAGCAGGAAGACGGCGATCAGCCACGGCGCGACCTCGAGGAACTCCTTTTCGGGATCGGTGCCGAGCGGTTCGAGGTCCTTCAGCCACCGGGCGCTCGCGCGCCGGGCGTAGAACTCGCGCTCCTCGGCCTCGGCCGCGACGCGGATCTCGCGCTTCAGCCCGGGGTCGGCGACGCAGACGAACCGCCACGGCTGCTTGTTCGCGCCGGAGGGCGCGCTGCCCGCGGTGCGCACGATCCACTCGATGGTCTCCCGCGAGACCGGCCGGCCGCTGAACATGCGCACCGTCCGCCGCTTCCGCATGACCTCGAAGAAGCTCTCGGCGGCGCGCTCGGGGGCCACGCCCGGATCGTGTCGCTCCGGCAGGGGGACGAACCGCGCCTCGCTCATGCCCCAAGCGTAGACGATCGGCGAGAATGGGGCGGTGCCCCCGGACCCCCCCCCTTCCGGCGTGCTCGTCTGCCCGCCGGACCACTTCGACGTCGTCGATGTCAAGAACCCGCACATGGCCGCCCACGCCGGCACCGTGGACCGGGCGCTCGCGCGCGCGCAGTGGGACGATCTCGTGCGCGCGTTCGAGGGGTGCGGGCTCTCCGTCGAGCGCATCGCGGCGCAGCCGGGCCTCGAGGACATGGTCTTCGCCGCCAACCAGACCTTCACGGGCCTCGATGCCGCGGGCGAACGCACCTGCCTGCTGTCGCGGATGCGCCATCCCTCCCGCCAGCGGGAGGTGCCCTTCTTCCGGGAGTGGTTTTCTTCCCGCGGCTGGCGCGTCGCCCCATCGGCGGCGATGTTCGAGGGGTCGGGGGACGCGATCTGGCACCCCGGCGCGCGCCGCATCTTCATGGGCTACGGGTTTCGCAGCGAGCGCGCGGCGCGGGAGACGGTCGCGCGCACCTTCGGCGCGGAGGTGGTGGCGCTGCGTCTCGTGGACGAGCGCTACTACCATCTCGACACCTGCCTCTGCCCCCTCGACGCGCGGACGGCGCTGGTGGCGATGGAGGCGTTCGACGACGAGGGGCGCGAGCTCCTGCGGCGCCACTTCCGGCGGCTCGTCGAGACGGCGGAGCCCTTCGCGTGCAACGCGGTCGCGGTCGGGGGGCGGATCGTGATCCTCGACCGTCGCGCGACGGCGACGGCGCGCCAGCTCGCCGCGGCGGGGTACGACGTGAGGCCGGTCGACACGGGCGAGTTCCTCAAGTCGGGCGGCAGCGCCTTCTGCCTCAAGCAGTGGCTCTGGTAGCGCGCGGGCCTTGATCCCGCGCCGGGCGTGGTATATCTACTATGCCGAACTTGAGAATCGGTAACGCCGATGGATTGCCGTACGAGCTTCGGTTGGGAGGAGCGCCCGTGAATCGAATTGCACTGTTGGCCGTGGCCGCGTGGGCGGCGTGCGCGACGACCGCGCCGAAGGGGGTGGAGGCGAGCTTCGACATGCGCCACCAGCTCGCCGTGAACGTCCCCGAGGGGGCGAAGCAGGTCCGGATCTGGTTCGTCGAGCCGCAGGGCTGGGACAAGGACCAGCAGGTGGCCGGATTCAAGGTGGACAGCGCGCACCAGTGGCGCCGCGTGAAGGACAGCGAGGGCAACAGCTACATCTACCTCGAGATCGCGAACCCCAGGCCCGGCAAGGTGGAGGTGGTCAACACGTGCGCGGTGACGCGCCGCGAGGTGCGCGTGAACGCCGACCCCGCGAAGACGCGCCCGCACACGGCGGCGGAACTCCGCGACATGGCGAAGTACCTCGCGCCCAACGCGCACATCGTCATCGACGACCGCATGCACGCGCTGGCGAAGGAGATCTGCGGCCACGAGCAGAACCCCGTCGTGAAGGGGCGCCTCATCTACGACTGGGTGCTCGACCACATCGAGTACTGGGTCAAGGACCCCGACCACCTGAAGGCGTCGCCCGTCGGCAGTTCGACCTACTGCATGGACAGCGGCACAGGCAACTGCACCGATTTCCACTCGCTCTACGCGGCGATCGCCCGCGCGGCGAACCTGCCCACGCGGATGATCTACGGCTCCTTCTTCAAGGGGCCGCTCGACGGCGCCGACCAGGACCAGAGCTACCACTGCTGGATCGAGTTCCACGCGCCGGGCATCGGCTGGATCCCGCTCGATGTCGCCGTGGCCGACATCTACGTGAAGGGCGTGACGCTCAACGAGAAGAACGAGCCGAAGATCCGGCTGACGACGGCCGACGGCTACCGGGGCCCCGACGAGGCGATGGTCTCCTACTACTTCGCGAACCTCGAGCCCCGGCGCGTGACCTGGTCGCGCGGGAGGGACCTGACGATGGAACCGAAGCAGGCGGGCGGCCCCGTCAACATGATGGCGAAGGCCTACGTCGAGATCGACGGCAAGCCGAGCGCCGACTACGAGCGCAAGCTCACCTTCCGGGACGTGCGGTAGCCGCGTGGACGCGCGGGAGCGGGACCGGACGGTGGCGCTGCTCGCCTGGCTCGACGCGGCCGGCGAGACGACGTGCGCCTCCTGCCCCGCTCCCGTCACCGGCCACGGGATGGTGATCTGCCACGCGCTCGGCTACAAGAGCGCGCCGCGCTGCAGCGACTGCCTCGCCGCCGACCTCGGCAGGCCGAAGGGCGTCCTCCTCGCCCACGTGCGGGACTACATCCGCCACCGGCCGTGCTATCGTGCGGGCTGGGAGTGGGCGGACGCGCGCGGAGGGCCTCGCATGCAACAACAGGACGCGGACTGGGACGCGGGGGACATGGGGTGCGGCGACCTCGTGCTCGAACTGCGCCTGCGGCTGCGCGCGATGGCGCCCGGGGACGTGCTGCGGGTGCGGGCGACCGACCCGGGCGCACCGGAGGACCTTCCCGCGTGGTGCGGCATGACCGGCCACGCGCTCATCGAGTCGAAACACCCGCTCTACTGGATCCGCAGGAAAGAGGAGACCTGACATGGCCAAGAAGTTCTGCATCAGCCTCACGCGCGCGAAGGACGACACCGACCGGGCGACGGTCGCCTTCGTGGTGGCGAACGCCGCCGTCGCCTCCGACAAGGAGACCCTCGTCTTCACGAGCATCGAGGCGGTGCGCCTCTCGCAGAAGGGCTACGCCGACGGCGTGCACGAGGAGGGGTTCAAGCCGCTGCGGGAGCTGATGGACGACTTCGTGAAGGCGGGCGGCAAGATCTGGGTCTGCTCCCCCTGCTTCAAGAAGCGCGGCCTCGACGAGGGCAAGCTGATCGGGGGCGCGACGGTCGTCGGCGGCGCGAAGCTCGTCGAGTTCCTCGGGGACGGCACGCCCTCCGTCAGCTATTGATGGGTGACGTGGCCCCGACCTCCGATGCCGTCTGCGACGGCGGCGACCTCGACTGCGGCAGCGGGCTGCTGCTGATCATCCGCAACGCGATGGCGCCGCTCGCGCCGGGCGGCGTGCTGGAGGTGCGCAGCCGCGAGTCGAGCGTGCGCGAGGACCTGCCCGCGTGGTGCCGGATGGTCGGCCACAGCCTCTTCGAGACCGCGGCGGGGGAGGGGAGCAGCACCTCCTACTTCATCCGCAAGAAGCACGAGGACGCGCTGCTCGCGACCGACCTGGAGCAGGCGCGCCGCTACACCTGGCGCACCCGCGTGCGCCTGCGCGAGGGCATGGTCGCGGACGCGTTCGTCCGCAACCACTCCTTCCCGGTGGGGCAGCCGGCCAGCTTCGACACCGAGGACAAGGCGCCCTCCGCGATCGAGTACCTGCTCTCCTCGCTAGCGGGCTGCCTCGCCGTCGGCTTCGCGTGGCGCGCGTCGCAGCGGGGGATCGGGATCCGCCACCTCGAGGTCTCGCTCAAGGCCCAGTCGGGCAACATCCTCGTCTTCCTGGGCGTGGATTCGGAAGGGGATCCGGGGATCGACGCGGTCGAGGGCAGGCTCTTCGTGGACTGCGACGCGGAGGATGACGCCCTGCTGGGCGCGCTCTGGGACGAGACGGTGATGCGCTCCCCCGTCGCGCGGTCGCTCGTGCGCGCCGTGCCGGTGCGCGTCGAGATGAGGCGCGCGTGAGCGGCCGCCTGCCCGTCAGCGTCGTCGGGAGCTGGCCGCGCCCCGCGTGGCTGCTCGCGGCGAGGAAGAGGGGCGCGAAGGATCTCGCGTCGCTCGAGGACGAGGCGACGCTGCTCGCGATCAAATACCAGGAGGACGCGGGCGTCGACATCGTCGCCGACGGCGAGCAGCGCCGCGACAACTTCTGCTCCTTCGTCAGCGACCGCCTCCACGGCATGGACCTGATGAGCATGGCCGACCTGCTCGACCATGTCGAGGACAAGGCGGGCTTCGAGACGATCCTCGACGCGCTCGACGTGCCCGCCTTCGCGATCCGCAACGCGACCGTCACGGGCAAACTCTCGGTGCGGCGCCCGCTCGCCCTCGACGATTTCCGCTTCCTGCGCGCCCACACGCGGCGCCGCGTGAAGGTCGCGCTGCCGGGCCCCTACCTGCTGAGCCGCTCCGCGTGGGTCAAGTCGCTCAGCGGCGCCGCCTACCCGACCCGCGAGCTGCTCGCCGACGACATCGTGAGGCTCCTGCGCGACGAGGTGCTCGCGCTCGCGGCCGAGGGATGCGACGTGGTCCAGCTCGACGAGCCGGTGCTGAGCGAGCTCGCGTTCGCGGGCAAGTCGGCGACGCACACCTTCATGTGCGGCGCGCTCGCCGCCGCCGCCTCGCCGGAGAAGGAGCTCGCCTTCGCCGTCGATCTGGTCAACCGCGTCTTCGACGGCGTCTCGGGCCCGGTGCGCGCGATCCACATCTGCCGCGGCAACTGGAGCCAGGACGAGAGCGTGCTGCTCGCGGGCCCCTACGACGCGCTGATCCCGCAGCTGAGCCGCATGCGCGTCGACCAGTTCGTGCTCGAGTACGCGACGCCTCGCGCGGGCAGGCTCGAGACGCTGGCCGAGCTGCCCGGCGGCGCCGGCGTCGGCCTCGGCTGCGTGAACCCCCGCACCCCCGAAGTCGAGACGCCGGAGGAGATCGCCGCCCGCGTGCGCGCCGCCGCCGCCGTGATCGGCGAGGAGCGCCTCTCGCTCAACCCCGACTGCGGCTTCGGCACCTTCAGCGACCGCCCCGTCAACACGGCGCAGGTCGCCGCGAGGAAGCTCGCCGCGATGACCCGCGCGAAGGCGCTGCTCTGAGTTTGTCCGACTATTCGTCGGACAAACTCCTAACGCGCCGCGAAGCAGGCGGGGCAGTAGACGGGGCGCACGCCGTCGGGCTCGAAGGGCACGTGGGCCTCGGCGCCGCAGCTCGCGCAGGGGACGCGCCAACCGCCCTTGGGCGTTCTCCGGGGGGCCGGGGGGGTGGTCCACGCGCGACGCTCGACGGGGTAGGCGAGGTGCGCCGCGATCCTCTCCCACGCCTCCGCGTCGGCGGGTCCGAGCAGCGTGACCGCGCGGCCGGGGCGCCCCATGCGCCCCGTCCGGCCGATCCGGTGCACGAGCAGGTCGGCGCTCTCGGGCAGTTCGTAGTTGACGACCAGATCGACATGGGCGACGTCGATGCCGCGCGCGGCGAGGTTGGTGGCGAGCAGCACGCGGATCCTGCCCGCGCGGAAGGATTCCATCGCGTCGTCGCGCTCCTGCTGCGCGCTCTTGCCCTTGAGCAGCGCGACACCGTGGCCGAGCCGCTCGAGCTGGCGCGCGAGGCGGGCGACGCCGTGGCGCGTGCGGCCGAAGACGATCGCGCTTCCCTCCCCGCGCCCCTCCAGCAGCGCGACGAGCGCGTCGATCTTGTCGGCCACGTCGTACGCGACGTGCTTGATCGCCGCCTCCTCCGGCGGCGGCGCGTCGATCGTGATGCGCACCGGGTCGCGCAGGCAGGCCTTCGCCGCGAGGAAGACGGGGTCGCCGATCGTCGCGGAGAAGAGCGCGCCCTGCCGGTCGGCCTTCGCCCGTTCCGCGATCGCGAGCACGTCCTCCCCGAACCCGAGGTCGAGCATCCGGTCCGCCTCGTCGAGCACGAGGAGGGCGAGGGCGTCGAGCCGCAGCGCGTGGCGGTCGAGCAGGTCGCGGACGCGCCCGGGGGTCCCGACGGCGATGTGGACGCGCTGGCGGAGCGCCTCGAGCTGGCCCGCGACCTCGCGCCCCCCGGCGAGCACCAGCGAGCGGGCGCGCCTCGGTCCCGCGACGGCGTCCATCACCTCGCCGACCTGCGCGGCGAGTTCGCGCGTGGGCACGAGCACGAGCACCTGCAGGGCCTGCTCGCCGGTGTCGACCAGCTCGGCCGCGGGGATGACGTAGGCGAGGGTCTTCCCCGAGCCGGTGGGGGCCTGCACGACCGCGTCGCGCCCCGAGAGCAGCACCGGCAGCGCCTCCGCCTGCACCGGGGTCGGCTCGAAGACCCCGAGGCGGCGCAGGGCGCCTTTCGTCGTGCCGCGCAGGTCGAGCTCGTCGAAACGGCGGATCACTCCCCGCCCTCGTCCATCCGCTCGTAGTCCTCCTCGATCTCTTTCCTGTAGCGCGCCGCGCGCCGGCGCACGCGGAGCATCAGCCAGACGACGGCGGCGATGAGGACGACCTGCATCGCGACCAGCCCGGGGCCCCGGATCGACTGGGCGAGCGCGAAGAACGCGTCCACCAGCGCCACGAGCCCGTCCCCGTAGAGCAGCGTGAGGAGCCCGCCGAGCGCCAGCGCCGGGCCGAACGGGAAGTGGGGCGAGCGGAAGATCCGCGTATAGACGATGCCGAGCAGCAGGCCGCAGAGCATCCCCGGGAAGAGCGAGAAGAGGGCCATCTTCGGCCCGAGAAACGCGCCGACCATCATCAGCAGCTTCGAGTCGCCCATGCCCATCGCCTCGACGCCCGCGGCGAGACTCATGATGCGTCGGGCCCCCTCGAAGGTCGCGAATGCCGCCAGCGCGCCGAGCAGGGAGAGGGCGAATCCTCCGGGGGGGCCGGGGGCCATCGCCATCGCCCGGAGCAGCGCATCCTGCTCGAAGAAGCCCGCGATCTCCGAAGGCCAGAGGGTGGAGACGGCGAGGCCGCAGAGCGTGCCGGGGTAGGTGACGCGGTCGGCGATGGCCTTGTAGCGGAAGTCGGTCGACGTGATCGCGAGCAGCAGCGTCGCGAAGAGGTACCACCTCGCGCTCCGCGGGTCGAAGCCGAGTTCGGCGAAGAGCAGCAGGAAGAGAAGCGCCCCGAGGATCTCGACCCACGGCCACCGCCGGCCGGGGACCGGCCCCCTCCTGCGGAGCAGGAACGGCGTGAGGCGGTTGACGGCGTGGCCGACGGCGAGGCCGGCCAGCGGCAGGAGTGCCCAGCCCAGCATGGAAGCCCGCCATTCTAGCCCCCTCCCCGCTTGCCTCGAACCGGCTTTGGTGTAGCCTCACGCTTCCCGTGACAGGCGAGGTCGTCCCGATGCAGCGCAAGCTGACCGGTCGCAAGGCCGAACTCATCGAGGAGGTGGTCCAGCACCTCCGCACGACGCTGCCCGGCGAGGACACCAGCGCGGCGGGGCGTTTCGTGCGCCAGTTCTATGCCAACGTGCCGCTCCGCACGATCGGATCCTGGTCGCGCGAGAGCCTCCTCGGCGCGGCGATGGCGCTCTTCCAGCTCGCGTCGCGCCGATCCCCCGGCACCCCCTGCCTTCGCGTCTACAACCCGACGGACAAGAGCCACGGCTGGCACCTCCCCGACACGGTCGTCGAGATCGTGACCGACGACATGCCCTTCCTCGTCGACTCGGTCGCCAACGTGCTGCAGCGTCGCGAGCTGCCGGTGCAGGTCGTCATCCACCCGGTCATCGCCGTGAGGCGCGACGCCGACGGCCGCCTGACCGACCTGCTCGAGGCGGGCGCCCCCAAGGCGGGGTCGATCGCCGAGTCGTGCATGCACTTCCAGGTGAGCGCGCAGCCGGACGAGGCGCTGCCCGCGATCGCGCAGGCGCTCGCGGCGGTGCTCGACGACGTGCGGGCGGCCGTGTCCGACTGGCCGAACATGGTGGCGCGCCTGACGGAGGTAATCGAGGGCATCGCCCAGAACCCGCCGCCGCTGCCGCCGCACCAGATCGGCGAGGGGCGCGCGTTCCTCGAGTGGATCAAGGACCACCACTTCACCTTCCTCGGCTACCGCGCCTACGACCTCGTGGCGGAGGGGGGGAAGGACTACCTGCGCTACCGCGAGGGCACCGGGCTGGGCGTGCTGCGCAGGGTGAAGGAGGAGTCGCGGGCCCGCCACAAGACGCCGCTCGCGGTGACGGCGAGCGCCTTCGCCCGGCGGAAGGAGCTGCTCGCGATCACGAAGGCGTACGACCACTCGACCGTGCACCGGCCCGTGCGCATGGACTACATCGGGGTCCGCACCTTCGGGCCCGACGGGGAGGTGACCGGGGAGCAGCGCTTCCTCGGCCTCTTCACGTCGAGCGCCTACAACGAGAGCCCGCGCCAGATCCCGATGCTCCGCGACAAGGTGCGCCGCGTGCTCGAGCGTGCCAGCTTCGCGCCGAAGGGCCACGACGGGCGCGCGCTGCTGAACATCCTCGAGACCTACCCGCGCGATGAACTCCTGCAGGTGGACTGGCAACAGCTCCACGAGACCTGCATCGGCATCCTGCAGCTCCAGCACCGGCAGCGCACGGCCCTCTTCGTGCGCCGCGACCCGTTCGAGGTGTTCGTCTCCTGCCTCGTCTACGTCTCCCGCGACGCGTACAGCACCAAGCTCCGCCGGCGCTTCCAGGCCATCCTCGAGGAGGCCTATGACGGCAAGATGACCGACTACTACACGCAGGTCGGCGACTCCCCGCTCGCGCGCCTGCAGTACATCATCGGGACCAAGCCGGGGCACGTGCCGTCGCCCCCGGTCGAGGAGACCGAGGCGAGGCTGGTCGAGGAGGCGCGGAGCTGGTCCGAGTCGCTCGGGCGGGAACTCGTCCACTCGCTGGGGGAGTCCCTGGGCCGCGAACTCTTCCGGCGCCACGGCGACGCGTTCCCGACCGCCTACCGGGAGTCGACGACGCCCGAGGAGGCGATCCGCGACATCGGCCAGATCGAAGCCGTGCTCGCGGGCGAGTCGCTCGGCATCAACCTCTTCCGCCCCGCCGGGGATCCCTACACGCGGCTGAGGCTCAAGATCTACCACCGCGCGGTGCCCGTCCCGCTGAGCGACATCCTGCCGATCCTCGAGCACATGGGGCTCAAGGTCATCTCGGAGAACCCCTTCCGCGTCACGCCGCCGGGGGCCGAGGCCGTCTGGATCCACGACTTCAGCATGGACACCGCCGACGGGACCGACGTGACGCTGCGCGTCGCGAAGGAGCCCTTCCAGGTGCTGCTCGCGCGGGTGTGGGCCCGGGAGGTGGAGGACGACGACTTCAACCGGCTCGCCCTGCGGGCCGGGCTCGACTGGCGCGGCATCGTCGTGCTGCGCGCCTACTGCAAGTACCTGCGGCAGACCGGCATCCCCTTCTCCGAGCGATACATGCAGGAGACGCTCGCCCGCAACCCGGGCATCACGGCGCATCTCGTCGACCTCTTCCGGGCGCGGTTCGATCCGCACGGGACCGGCGACCTCGCGCAACGCGGCCAGGGGATCCGCGCGGCGATCGAGGCCGGCCTCGAGCGCGTCTCGAACCTCGACGAGGACAGGATCCTGCGCCGGTTCCTGAACCTGATCCTGTCCACGCTGCGCACGAACTACTTCCAGCCGGGCGCCGACGGGCACAGCAAGCCCTATCTCGCGCTGAAGCTCGACAGCCAGGCGCTCGAGGACCTCCCGCTGCCGAGGCCGATGGTCGAGACGTGGGTCTATTCGCCGCGCACCGAGGCCGTGCACCTGCGCGGCGGGAAGGTCGCGCGCGGCGGCATCCGCTGGTCGGACCGGCGCGAGGACTTCCGTACGGAAGTCCTCGGCCTGATGAAGGCGCAGATGGTCAAGAACGCCGTCATCGTGCCGGTCGGCAGCAAGGGCGGCTTCATCGTCAAGCGCCCGCCGCGCGAGGGGGGCCACGAGGCCCTGATGGCCGAGGTGGTCGCCTGCTACCGCACGATGATGGGGGGGCTGCTCGACCTCGTCGACAACCTGAAGGGCGGGGAGATCGTGCCGCCGGCGTCGGTCGTGCGCCACGACGGGGACGATCCCTACCTCGTGGTCGCCGCCGACAAGGGGACCGCGACCTTCTCCGACATCGCGAACGGCGTCTCGGAGCAGTACGGGTTCTGGCTCGGCGACGCGTTCGCGAGCGGCGGCTCCGCGGGCTACGACCACAAGAAGATGGGCATCACCGCCCGCGGCGGATGGGAGGCCGTGAAGCGCCACTTCCGCGAAATGGGGCGCGACTGCCAGTCGGAGCACTTCCTCTGTGCCGGCATCGGCGACATGTCCGGCGACGTGTTCGGCAACGGGATGCTCCACTCGCGCCACATCCGGCTCGTCGGCGCCTTCAACCACAAGCACATCTTCGTGGACCCGGAGCCCGACGCCGAACGCTCCTTCCGCGAGCGCGAGAGGCTCTTCGCGCTGCCGCGGAGCACCTGGACGGACTACGACGTGAAGGCGATGGGGCCGGGGGGCGGGATCTTCCCCCGTTCGGCCAAGTCCATCGAGGTGACGCCGCCGATGCGGCAGCGGTTTGGCCTAACGCGCGAGAAGGTCACGCCCACCGACCTCATCCGGGCGATCCTGGGCGCGCCGGTGGACCTGCTCTGGTTCGGCGGCATCGGCACCTATGTCAAGGCGAGCGACCAGTCGCACGTGGAGGTGGGGGACCGGGCGAACGAGGCGCTGCGGCTCGACGCCAAGGACCTCCGGTGCAAGGTCATCGGCGAGGGGGCGAACCTCGCGCTGACGCAGCCCGCCCGCGTCGAGTTCAGCCTGCACGGGGGACGGCTCAACACCGATGCGATCGACAACAGCGGCGGGGTCGACTGCTCGGACCACGAGGTCAACATCAAGATCGCGCTCGGGGGCGTGGTCGGGGCCGGCGGGATGACGCGCCCGCAGCGCGACACGCTGCTCGTCCAGATGACCGACGACGTGGCCGAACTCGTGCTGCGCGACAACTACCTCCAGACGCAGGCGCTGACGGTGGAGGAGGCGCGCGGGCTGGCGATCGCCGACCAGCACGCGCGGCTGATGCGGACGCTGGAGCGGGGCGGGCAACTCAACCGCGCGCTGGAATTCCTTCCCGACGACATGGAGATGCAGGAGCGGGCCGCCAACAAGCGCGGGCTCACGCGTCCCGAGCTCGCGGTGCTGCTCGCCTACAGCAAGATCTCGGTCTACGACCAGCTCCTGAGGAGCGATCTGCCCGACGATCCGCTCCTGGTCGAGGACCTGCTGCGCTATTTCCCCGAGCCCCTGAGCGACCGCTTCGGCGACGCCGTGAAGGCGCACCGCCTCCGCCGGGAGATCATCGCGACGAGCGTCACGAACAGCATGGTGAACCGCGTCGGTCCCGCGTTCGTCAACGAGATGGTCGAGCGCACGGGCCTCCCGGTGGCGGACATCGCGCGCTCATACGCCGTCGCCCGCGACATCTTCGAGCTGCGCCGTCTCTGGGTGGCCGTCGAGGAGCTCGACACGAAGGTCCCCGCGGCGCTGCAGGTCGAGATGCTGCTCGACATCGGCCAGTTGACGGAGCGCGCGACGCTCTGGTTCTGCCGCCACGGCCGCCATCCGATCGACATGAGCTCGACGACGAAGGCGTTCCGGCCCGGCGTCGCGACGCTGGCGCAGGAGATCGAGGGGCTGCTCGCCCACTACTACCAGGAGGTCGTCGAGCGGAAGGCGCGCCACCTCGTCGATCGCGGCGTGCCCGCGCTCCTCGCGCGCGACATCGCGATCCTCACGCCGCTGAGCGCCGCGTGCGACATCGTGGGCATCGCGACCGGCCGCGGGCTCGAGGTCGCGCAGGTGGGCAGGGTCCACTACGAGACGGGGGCGCGCTTCGGACTCGACCGCCTGCGCGGCGCGGCGCGCCGGATGCCCTGCGAGAGCGAGTGGGAGAAGCAGGCGCTCCACGCGATCCTCGACGACCTCTACGGCCAGCACCGGGCGCTCACCGGCGCGATCCTCGACGACGCGCTGACGGTGGACGACTGGTGCGCGGCGCGCGGCGCCGCGTTCACGCGCGCCCGCGACGTCGTCCTGCAGGTCCTCAACGCGCCCAAGCTCGACATCGCGATGCTGGCCGTCGCGACACGCCAGATCGCCGCCCTGTCGGCGTGCGTCTCCTGAGCGGATCCGGGGGGGCCCGGGGGGGGGCCACGGGGGGGGGCCACGGGGGGGGCGAGATGGAAGGCCGTTCGCCGCTCCTCAGGGGCCAGCGGGAGCGGATGGCTGGAGGTGCGTCGCGGCCTCGGCGATGCGCCGGTAGAGCGGGACCTCGTCCAGCAGGCGGCCGCGGACGGCGGCGGGGACCCGCGACTGCAGCGCGTGGAGCGTCGCGCGGGCCTGCAGCAGGTGGTTGTCGTCGCCGGTCGCCTCCCACAGGTCGGCGCGCGCGCGCAGGCGCGTCACGAGGCTCACCTGCTCCTCCAGATCCGCAAGCAGCCGCGCGGCCGGCGCCGGATCCATGCCCGGGAGCGACGCCAGCCCGCACTCCGCTTCCACGACGAGGTCCCAGTCCTCGATGCGCCGGGCGAGATCCCGGGCCTTTTCGTACCCCGCGCGCGCCAGATCGAACTCCCCCCCGTCGTGGTGGCAGCGCGCCTCGGCCACCGCCTGGTGCGCATCCGCTCCGAGCGTGGCGCGGGGCGCGGACTCCCTCGCCCGCGCGAAGTGCCGGGCCCCGGCCGCGGCGTCGCCCTTCCGGTACGCGCGCACCGCCGCGAGATTCTCGTAGTGGGAGTCGTGCATCGTCCCCGCGCAGCACTCCCCCGCACGGTCGATCCACCGGTCCATCTCCCGGGTCCACCCGAGCATCGCGTACGTCTGTCCGAGTGCGACCGCCGCGCGCGCCATGCCCTCGCGCACGCCGATGTCGCGACTCAGCGCATACTGCTCCTCCAGCGTGGCGAGGCCCTCGCCGAAGCGGCCCGCCCGGACGTGCAGGTCGGCGATGAGGCCGAGCACCATCGCTTCGGGGAATCGCCGCCCGTGCGCGCGGGCCAGGTCGCGGGATCGGCGGGCGTGTCGCAGCGCATCGTCGCTGCGCCCGAGACGCATCAGGGCAAGCGCGAGGTGACCCTCCGCGCCGATGATCGCGCCCAGGTCCGCGGGGTCGTCGCCCTCCCGCGTGACCCGCGTGAACGCCTCGATCGCCTCGTTCACCGCGCCGGCGGCGAGGGCGGCCTTCCCGATGGCCTCCCATCCCCGCGCGATGCGGAACCCCTCCGACGGCCGCATCCGTCGGCGCAGCCGTCGTGCCACCACGTACGCCTGGCGCGCCCGCCCCATGAGCCGGATCACGTCGGCCAGCGCGGCGAGCGCACCGAAGGCCGTCGCCTCGTCCGGGGCCGCGTGCAGCGCCTCGTGCGCGAGCCGGCGCGCCTCCGGCAGGCGCGCGGACGCGCCGAACATCGCGATGAGCGCGAACCGCGCCCGCGCCGCGAGTCGCGGGTTGCCCGCGGCGTGCGCCCGGTCGAGGGTCTCGCGCAGCGCCGCCTCCGCGGGCTCCCGGTCGAGCGACTCGGCCAGCGCGTTCGCGCGCAGGAAGGTCGCCTCGAGGTGCGCCGGCCCGCTCAGCCGTGGCAGGGCGAGGTCCGCCATCGCGATGACCTCCCTCGCCTGCCGCGACCGCAGGGCCTCGAGGACCTCCTCCCCGGGAACCTCCTCGCCGCCCAGCAACCTGTGGCGCACGTCTCCGGTCACCCTCCCGAGTGCGGCGTGCCAGCGCGTCCGGTCGGCGCGGGCGTAGACGACCTCGCGCGTCAAGGGGTGATCGAAGCGGTCCGCGTCGGCGCGCACTCCGCAAGCCCGGGCGATCACGTCCGCGTCGAACGCGAGGCCGGCACACGAGGCGCACTCCCAGAACTCCCTCGGCTCCAGTCGCCGCCTCGCGATCAGCTCCTCGAGCGACCGCTCCTCGACCCCGACCTCCAGCAGCGTCTTGACGTAGAGGGGATTGCCCTCGGAGATCGCGAAGACCCGGGCCGCCTGAGGGCCGGCGAGTTCGCGCACCGCAGCCTCGGCGAGCGGGCCGAGCGCCAGCGTCGGGTACCTCGTCGGGTCGCGTGAGGTGCCGATCAGGAGCACGCGTTCGCCCTCGATCGCGCGCGCCAGCGCGTCGAACGTCTCGAGTCCGCCCTCGTGCAGGTCCTCGAGGACGACGACGCGCGGCTGCGGCGCCGCCCGGAGGATCTTCACGAGTGCGGCGTGGCGGGCGTCGCCCGAGAGCTCGCGGAAGTGCGTGTGCAGGTAGCCTTCGAGGTAGCCCGGATCGAAGTCCTCCAGCCGCCACGTCTCGGCTTCGACCTCGGCCCGGAACCGCTCGAGCAGCGCGGTCTTGCCGATGCCCGCCGCGCCGGTCACGACCACGGCGGCCCCGAGCCCCGCCGACGCGGCCCGGAAGCGGTCGTGCAGCTCCGCGAGCTCCTGGTCGCGTCCGACGAGGCCGCCCCGCCGCTCGCCCCGGCGCCACCACGCGCTCTCCCTCCCCTCCGCGAGCACGCGCGACACCTCCTCCGCCGTGGCGAAGCGCCGCTCGCGATCCACGCGGAGCAGGGTGCGGACGACCGCATCGAAGACCGGCTCCACGCCGGGCCCCTCGTCCCCGGCCGGCAGCAGGCCGGTCGCGAGCTCGAAGAGCAGCACGCCGAGGCTGTAGAGATCCGCGCGACCGTCGAGCTCGGAACCGGGCATCCAGAACTGCTCCGGTGCCGCATAGAGCGGCGAGCCGACGAAGGCGCCCGCGCCCGCGTCGGCCTCCGGCCAGAGGCGCGCGACCCCGTAGTCCATCACCTTCACGGTGCCGTCGGGGGTCACCAGCACGTTCCCGGGTTTCAGGTCGCGATGGAGGATCCCGCGCGCGTGGAGGGCGCCGAGCGCGTTGGCGACCTGCACCCCGATGGAGACGCAGGTCTCGACCGGGAGCGGGCCGCGCGGCGTCCGCCCCTCGACGTACTCGAACACGAGGTAGAGCTGGCGCCGGCCCGCGCGCACCTCGCTGCCGATGTCGATCGTCCGGACGATGTTTCGGTGGACGATGTCGCGGCCGACCTGCGCCTCGGAGAGGAAGCGCTCCAGAGGCACCCTGCGGTGGAGGATCTTGACCGCCGCCCGGGGTTCGGCGAGGTGGACCGTCCCCATGCCCCCGCGACCGAGAACCCGCAGCAGCCGGTAGCCCCCGATGCGCGTCCGGGAGAGGCGGGCGAGCGCCAGCGCCTGCCCGATCGAGTCGGCGTGGGCCGGATGGTGGAGCGCCAGCCAGCCCCGCGTGATCTCCTCCCGGTCTGCTGCCGCGAGGACCTCGGCGAGCGCGCGCTCCAGATCGGGGTCTACGCGCGCTTCCATCGCTCCTTCAGTCGCAGGAGCGCGCGCGTGTAGCGCATCCGCGCCGCGTCCGCGCTGGCAAGACCCAGCCGCTCCGCGACCTCCGCGTACGGCACTCCGTCGCCGCGCAGGCGCAGGATCGCCTGCTCTTCGGCGTCCATCGTCTCCATCGCCCGGGCGAGCTTCCCGCGCTCCTCGGCGTCCTCGGCGCTCTTCCCGCCCAGGGCGCCCTCCGCGGGGACCGCGATCTCGCCGTCCCACGTGAGTTCCGTGTGGTGCTGCCGGAGCTTCCCGAACAGCTTCGACTGCGTCTTCAGCGCGAGCCACTTGCGGAACGCGCCCTCGGTCAGCGACGTGAATCCGGGCAGGTCGCGCAGCACCTCCGCGAAGACCGACTGGCCCAGATCCTCGGTGTCGTACCGGCGCCGCAAGGCCGGGCGGAGCTGGCCGCGGAGCTTCGAGATCACCGCGGGCGAGAAGCGGCGGTAGAGCTGGTCGAGCGCCGCGGGGTCTCCCGCCTTCGCCCGGCCGATCATGCTCTCGAAGTCCACGGCGCCATTCTTGTTCGGTTCGGGGTCGCTGCGCAACCTCTAAGGTGGAGGGTTTTGCGAATGCATCGACCGCACCTGCTCGCGTTCCTGGGTTGGGCTCTCGCAGGATGTCTCGTGGGGGGCGGGGGGGGGATCCCCGCCGGCCCGCCGGTGCCTGCGACCTTCGCCTTCCTCCGCCTGGCCGCGGCGCCGGCGAAGCTGTGGGCCGCGTGGAGCCCGCTGAGCCATCCCGGGTTCGACGTGCACCTGCCCGACAGGTTCGTGCACCACCGCAAGCGGCTCCTCGAACTTCCCGGGAACGGCCACCCGTTCGCGATCGAACTCGCCTTCCATCCCGACATCGACGAGGACGGCGGCTACGGCCGCAACTGGCGGAGCACGCTCTCCGGCCATCTCGAGGAGTTGCCGGGCGGCGACGTGGCCGTGCGCGACCACGAGGGGCGCGATCTCCGCTTTGTGAAGAAGGGGGCGGACTACGACTCCCCGCCCGGATGCTGGGCGCTGCTCGAGGCGGTCGCGGGCGGCTGGCGTCTCACCCATGGGAACCGGTGGAGCCATGTGTATGACGCGGCGGGCGTGTGGACGCGCATCGACCGGCCGGACGGCGGGCGCCTCGCCATCGAGCGGAACGCCGAGGGGTGCCCGACGCGCGTCGTGACGCCCGAGGAGCGCGAGGTGACGTTCGCCTACGACGCGACCCATCTCCGGCTCGTGCGCATGACCGACTGGGCCGGGCGCACGTGGACGTTCGGCTACGACACCCCGGGCCGCCTGACGGAGTGCACGGAGCCGGGAGGCGCGCGCTGGACGTTCGGCTACGACGCCGCGCACCGGCTGCTGCGCGTCTCCTCGCCGCTGGGGGAACTGGGACGCGTGACCTACGACGCCGGAGGCGGGGCGACGCGCATCACGACCTTCGACGGCAGTGTCACGTTCGCGCCGCGCGCCGGCGCCGTGGAGGCGACGGCGCGAAGCGGCGACCGGTGGGACTTCCTCCTCAACGCCGAGGGCCAACTCGCGCGCCGCGTGGCCGTCGATGCCGCCGAGACGGAGCAGTACTTCTACGACGCCCTCGGACGCCGCGTCCAGGAGATCCTGCCTTCGGGGATGCAGTACCTCTGGGCCTACGTGGTCTCGGCCGACCCGCGCGACCTCTGCAACGTCGCCACCTACACGCACCGCCCGTCGGACTTCCCGGCGAGTCCCGACCACGTGTGGACCTACACGTGGCGCCCCGGCACGAGCGACGCGCTCACGGAGACGACGCCGGGCGGCTGGATGACGCGGTGGGAGTACGACGCCGCGGGCAACGTCGTCCGCATCACGCCGCCGGCGGTCAAGACGGACACGGGCCCGGTCGCCGCGCCGACCGAGTACGTCTACGACTCGCTCAACCGGCAGACCGAGGTGAGGCATCGCGACGGCGCCGTGGACACCTACGAGTACGTCGCGGTCGCGCCGCACGATCTCGTGCTGCGCCGCACCCGGGACGCCGGCGCCGGGAACGATCCCAAGACCGGGAGGCCGCGCGTCGACGACGCCACCGTCTACGAGTACGACGCCGTCGGCCGCCGCACCCGGGAGACCTTCTCGGACGGCGAGTCCGTCGCCTACGCGTACGACGACCGCGACAACCTCCTCGGGTTCACCGACGAACACGGGATCGTGACGACCTACACCTACGACCTGCAGAACCACCCCGCGACGCGCAGCACGCCCTTCCGCGGCCGCCTCGGCGCGCCCGTCGGCAGCGGCAGCGCGCTCGTCGAGACCCTCTACGATCGTTTCGGCCGTCTCCTGGAGGCGCGCCGCCACGACGGCTTCGGCACCGTCTGCATCGATCGCATGACCTACGCGGGGCACCCGCTGCCCACGCGTTTCGTGGACGGGACCGGGGCCGTCCGGACCATGGACTACGACCACCACCATCGACCCGTCGAGGCCATCGACGGGGTGGGAACCCCGGCGCAGCGCACGTCGCGCTTCGCGTGGGACGGATGCGGCTACCTCACCTCCACGGAGAACGGGGAGGGGGGAAGGGTCACCAGCGAGTACGACGGCTACGGCCGCGAGATCCGCGTCGTGGACGAGGCCGGCGTCGCGACGGAGTACGAGTACGACATGGCGGACCGGATCGTCGGCAAGACGGTGCGGGACGCGCTCGGGCAGGCGGTGGCCGTCGAGCGGTTCGCGTTCGACGACGCGGGCGGCGTGACCGCGCACGAGGCGGACCGCTTCGTCCCCGGGGGGCCGGTCGTCGCCGTGGAGCGCACGGAGCGCTGCTACGACCTGCGCCGGCGGCTCGTGACGGAGTTGGACGCCCGGGGCGCGAGGACGATCCACTGCTGGGACGGCGCGAGCCGACTCGTGCGCACCGACTGGCCCGACCTCGACAAGTGCCAGGAGTACCACTACGACGGTCGCGACCGGCTCCTGCGTCGCCGGACGCTGCTCGGCTGCTCCGCGCCCCTGCCGCGCGTTCTCGAGAGCCTCTTCACCTACGACGCGGCCGGGCGGGCGACCAGCATCCGCAATGCCGAGGGCAACGGCTACGACTACGAGCACGACAGCCTCGGGCGCGTCCAGCGGACCGTGACCGCGCCCGACGGGGCGATCGCCGACTCGCTCTACGACGCGCGGGGGAATCTCCTCGCCCTCGACAAGTCCGATGGCGCCGTGACGCTCACCAGCGACTACGTCTACGACTGCATGCAGCGGCTCACCCGCGCGGAGGAGGAGGACGGCCGCGTCATGACCTACGCCTACGACGCGCTCGGCCGCTGCACGACGGCTTCGATCAACGGCACGGTCGTCACGCGGTATACGTACGACCGGGCCGATCGCATCAGGACGCGCGCCTACCCCGGCGGATCGACGATCACCTACTCCTACGACGCGCGCGGGTTCGTCACGCAACGGACCGACGGCGTGACGCCGCAGTTCATCGGCGTGGACGCGCTGGGCAACATCACGAGCGCGCAGGAAGGGGCCAACACCGTCACGCGCACCTACGACTCGCGCGGCAACATGCTCCAGGACATCCAGAACGCCGCCGGCGTCACGCGGAGCTACCAGAACGGGGGCACGCTCGGGCGGCTCACGCTTCCCAACGGCTTTGTCTACAACCTCTCGAATGACACGGCGGGCCGCGTCACCTCCGTCGGGGGCATCCTCGGCGGCCTCGTCACCTACGAATACGACCCCGGCACGAGCCTCGTGCGGCGGCAGATCCATCCTTCGCTCACGTCGGAGTACGAGTACGACGGCCTCGGCCGGGTCACGCGCGCGAAGAACGGCACGCAGAGCGAATGGACGGCCCAATGGAGCCGCTCGGGGCTGCCCGAGCAGCAGGAGCGCCTCGACGGGTCGGTCTCCGACCGGCGCGTCTACGACGCCTTCGACAGGCTGCTCGAACACGACTCCGGCAGCAACGCGACGGGCTTCACGACGACGTTCGCCTACGACGCCACCCGGAGCAGGCTCGCCTCGTTCACGACGGACCTCTCGACCCTCCAGCAGGCGAGCCAGACCGTGCTCTCGTACGACGAGCTGGGGCGCCTTTTCATCTCGAACGTCCCCGCCGGGCCGCGCCTCTACACCTACGGGCCGGACTTCGGGGCCACGAACTCCTTCGAAAACCGGCCCGCCTATCCGGCCGGCGAGCACCTCTATGCGCTCGACGGGTACGGGCGCGTCAAGGAGGTGCGCCGCCGGAGCGACAACGGCCTGATCGCACGCTACACCTATGATCCGTTCAACCGCGTCCTCCGGTCGAGCGAGGAGGAGTTCACCGGGGCGCAGATCCTCGAGCGGGACCGCGTCTTCGACGGATGCTCCGTCGTGTTCGAGGGACCGTCGGTGGGGTTTGGGGGCTTCCGGCTCTACATGGTGCCCGACTTCGCCAGGGGGGGCATCGGCCACGTCGCGAGCGGCTTTGCCGAGACCGCGTTCAGCTCGGACGACCTCTGGGAGAGGGACTGCCGGCATGTGCCGCGGCAACTATTCAATCTCCAGACCGGAGGCACCCAGGAGCGCTATGACAACTTCAGCCCGGAAGACACGCCGCACATCGAGTTCCCTCCGGGTACGCCCTTCCGCGGTCCGCCGAGCCTGCAGACCGCAGGGCTGCTTCCCGGCTTCCAGAGCTCCTACGCGACCGGGCTCCAGTTCCACTGGAGCCTGCCTCCGAGCGATCCGGGCTTCCCGCGGCCGCTCCCGCTCCCGGGGCCGCCGCCCCCGGGCGCCAACCCCCTCCCGCGTCCGCAGCCCTTCTTCCCGCAGCCCGGAAGGGCCGGAGGCCTGCAACTGCGCGGCGGAGGGCTTGGCGGGGGGGACCACTTCGCCTGCGACGACGCGCTGGCGGCGCTCTGCGGGACCCTCGGCACGCTCCGCGTCCTCGAGGGGGAGGCGTGGGACTGTGTCGAGGCCTTGGGCGCCGCCCGGCTCCGGCGTCGCGCGCTGCGGCGATCGATCGCCCAGTGGGATGCCGAGTGGTCGGAACTCAATCGGGCGGACGTTGCCGCCTTCCTGCACCAGGACGACCTCCGCACGGTCGACGCCGTCATCGACGGCACGCTGACGGTGGTCACCCTGGGTACCGAGAAACTCGCCGACTTCGCCGTGAAGAAGGCCGTCGAGACGGCTGCCCAGGTCGGAGCCAAGGCTGGGATCACGGCCTCTTCGGGCATCAAGGTCGAAGGAAGCGTTCTCGGCGAGCTCGCGATCGCGGCGACGCAGCTCGCGGGCGGGTTCACCTTCGAAGGCAACCGGGCGGAGATCCAGGCCGAGCTCAACATCCGCTCGATGCGTGGCCGCAACGCGCGCCGCCAGCTCCGAGAAGTGGAGGACGAGCTCACCTGGCGCCTTCCGCTCCGGAAGCTCGACATCCGGGTGAGGGCGCGGAACGCCTGCGCCCTCGCCGAGCAGCAGGTCAAGACTGCGGGCGCGTGGCACGACATGCGCAAGAAGAGGGCGGAACTCGAGGACGTGAAAGCCGAGCTGGCAAGGCTCGCGGGGCGGTAGCGTCAGCGGGGTGAGGGCGGCGTGCTTGTCTCGTAGCGCGTGCCCTCGGAGCTTGTCCGGGTAATGGCCATCAGCCACGCTTCGGGGCCAACCGGACCCGGACAAGCTCCTAACTCGACGCGACGCGCGTCGTCGGTCTCCATGAGCCATCGCCGCGATCGAGGCCCGCGGGCTCCTGCGCAAGGGGCGGCGCTCCGCGTCACGCCCTCGCGGCTGCCAGCTTCAGGAGTTTGTGTCCGATGCACGCCAAGCTGAAGGCCCGCGACCTTCGCCAAGGCCGTCATCATCACGGGGGCGCGGCGCGGCTCCACGCCGCAACCAAATCAGCGACGGGCGAAGGCCGCGCTGCGCCTAGTGGGGAGCTGCCAGAGCCGGGGGACGCGCGCGGGGCGGAGGGCTGCGTGCGTCCCTCCCCCGCCGCAGCAGATGGCCGCGATGCGGCCACAGTGGCTCGCTTCCGGGCGCCGCACGAAGCCAGCACCAGAATTTGCGCAGGGAGCGCGATGTCTGCGGGCTAGTAGCATAGGGCGGATCGCCACGCTCTTCCCCGTAGCACGCGAGGAGGCCGAGAGATCGAGGTCGTGCCGGACGGTGTCCCGGACGAAGTGCGCCAGGTGGCCCTCGGGCACCAGATCCAGCACGGTCGCCGGGAGCATCCAGACCTGCTCCACCTCCCACGCCCGCTGTCTTGGCCACGCGCGCAGCCTACGGCCGGGCACCGACAGCGAACCCTCTTTCACTTAAGAGTTTGTCCGACGTGTGGTCGGACAAACCCCTCGGGCATCGGCGCCGGCACCTCGACGGTCACGCCGTGGTCGCCGGCGGTCGCCGACATCGAGTCCACCGCGACGAACGAGGTGAACGCCGACGCGAGCCCGTAGCGGAGCGCGACGGCGCGGATCGAGTCCGCGAGCTCCTCGCGCGACCCCGACCCGAACGCCATCCGGTCGTAGAGGCTGCGGATCTTCGCGCGCGCCCAGAGGCGGGGCAGCGCCTCATGGCCCTCGGCGGCATTGTCGAGATCGACCGCGACAAGGATCTCGAGTGCCGCCTCTCCCCCGCGCCCTGCTGCGTTGTTCGGGGGAGCTGCGCTCCGCTCCGCTCCCCCGCGCCCCCTCACCTTCACCGTCCCGCGGCCGCGCCCCTCGAAGCGGCCGGTCACGACGACGGGCTTGCCGACGAACAGGTCCGGCAGCGGGTCGGGATGGAGACCCGAGACGCGCATCGGGCCCCAGTCGATCGAGAGGTCGCTCATCGCCGGGCTCTCGATGCGCCGGTAGAGCGCGTCCACCGCGGCGCCGCCGTCGTCGCCGAGCCCGACGTAGGCGGCGACGCCGCGCCCCGCGGACGCCATGCGCTCGAGCAGGTAGCGGTTCACCGAGCTGCCGACGCCGAAGCTGAAGATGCGGGCGTCGCCGAGGTTCTCGTGGATCTCGCGCAGGATCTCCGCCTCGTTGCCGATGTAGCCGTCGGTCATGAACGAGATGATCCGGCGGCGCTCGCCCCCGCCGCGGAACCGCAGGGCGGCCTGCACGCCCCGGAGCATCTCGGTGCCGCCGTCGGCGCGCAGCGCGTCGATGTAGCGGCGCGCCTCGCGCAGGTTCGACGGCGTCGCGGCGACGAGTTCGCCTCCCATCGACGACGCGCGCTGGCTGAACCGGATGATCTGGAAGCGGTCGTCGGGCCCGAGCCGGTCGAGGCAGCGGCGCATCGCGCGCTGGCAGGCGGCGATCGGCTCGCCCTCCATGCTGCCGCTGCAGTCCACGACGAAGATCATCTCGCGCGGGCCCGCGCGCCGCTCGGCGAGCTCCCGCGGCGGCTCGATCACCATCGTGAAGTAGCCGCCGCCGTCCTCCCCGCGGCGCACGGCGATCGCGCCCTGCGCGCGCTCGGCGGCGGTCGCCCAGCGCAGCACGAAGTCGCGGTTCGCGGAGGCTTCGCCGTCGCGGAGCGCCACCGTCGCCGCGCTCTCGCCGCGCCGCTCGACGGAGACCGCGTGGCTCGGGCAGCGCAGGTCGCGCAACGGGACGCCCGCGTCCAGCGCCACCGACAGCGAGACGAGAGGCGCCGCCTTCGCGCCCGGCGTCAGGTAGCGCGGCTGGCGCGGCGGCGCCTGCCCCGCGGGCGTGTAGCGCGGTCCGACGACCATCGGGAAGACGAACTCGTACACGCCCTCCTCCGGCGCGAGCGTGTGGAAGTACGCGATCTCGACGTCGATCCGTTTGCCCGGCTCGATGTTGGCGACCGACTGCTCGAAGATGTTGGGCCGCTCCTGCGCGAGCAGCGACGCGACGTGGCCGCGCCGCTTCGCCTCCTCGTAGATGCGCCGCGCCTCCTCGCGCTCGCGGATGATGCCCCGGATCCTGCGCTCGCCGATCGTCATCACGAAATCGGTGACCGCCGCATCCTGCGGCAGCGGGAAGACGTAGACGGCCTCGATCTTGACCGCGTACGGGTTCTCGAACTGCTGCAGCACCCTGACCGCGGCCACGTTCAGCGCGATCTCCGCCTTCACGTCGGTGTGCCGCAGCGGCAGCGGCGTTACCTCCCCGTCCACCGTGGCGCGCATCTCGCCCGCGCCGGGGCCCCCGCGATCCGCGAGAAACCCCCGTTCGATGACGACGTACTCGACGGCACCCTCCGCCATCGGCGGCCCGAGGGCGGCGCGCCTGCTCGCCGTCGCGCCGCACCCCGCGACCAGGATCCCCAGCAGCAGTGTTCTCATCGTCCCTCTCCCGCGGGCAGCAACGCCACAGTGACTTCGATGCGCTCGCCGCCGACAGCGGCCGAGGCGATCATCCGCGCCGTGAGCCCCGACGGCGATTCCATGTGCAGGCGCGCGACGCGCACGCGCCCCTCGGGCACCTCCGGGCGCGTCGTGAACGCCGCGAGCACGATGCGCCCGCCCGCGAGCGCGGCCGGGTCGTAGTAGGCCGGCTCGCGCCAGGCCTCGCCCTCGCCCCCCTCGACGCCGACGATCCGGCCCTCGCCCTCGACTTCGACCTGCCACGCGGCCACGCCGCCCGTGATCCAGAGGTCGAAGGCGGCGAACCGCGCCCCCTGCCCGCGGCAGAGCAGCGCGAGCAGCAGCAGGAACCCCGCGACGCGCGCGATCACTTCCCCACCCTCACGGCGGCGCGCGCGATGGCCTCGACATCGGCGCGGTCGACGCGGCCGTCGCCGTTCCTGTCCCAGGTTCCTTCGACGGGGTCACCGCGCTCGAGGCGCAGCGCGAGCCGGTAGGCATCGACGATATCGAGGGGGCGCGGGGGCCGGCGAAGCGCGAGGACGCCCAGGCCGAGCAGCAGCGCCGCCGCGATGGCGCCCAGCGGCGCGAGGCGGCGCCATCGCCGCACCCGCCGGGCGGCCGCCAGCACCGCCCGGTCGACCGCCTCCGGCACCTCGATCGCCGGCGGCCTGAGCCTCTCGCGCAGGAACTCCTCCATCGGCAGGTGAAGCGCGCGAGCAGGCCGAAAGGTTCAATCGCCTCCCAGTTTTTTCCGCAACTCCGCGAGCGCGTAGTGCAACCGTGACTTCACGGTCCCCAGGGGAACCCCGAGGACCTCGGCGATCTCCGCGAGATCGAGACCCTGCGCGAAGCGGAGCAGGACGACCTCGCGGTGGTCCTCCGACAGCGGCGCGAGCAGGTCCCGCATGTCGTCGGGGATCCCCCGCGCCCCCTCGATCTCCGCCGGCAGCGCCTGTGCCCGCCGCCTCCTGCGCCGGTCCAGCGCCAGGTGCTTCACCACCGGATAGAGCAGCGTCGTCGCCTTCACCCGCAGCGGCAGTCTCTTCCAGAGATAGGCGAAGGCCTCCTGCATCACGTCGAGCGCCTCGTCCCGGTCCCCGCAGAAGCGGTAGGCGAGCCCGACGGCCCAGTCGCGGTGCGCGCGGTAGATCGCCTCGAAGTCAGCGCCGGTATGCGAGTCGTCCGCCGACATAGACCGCGTCCACGTGGCTCGCGTACTCGAGCGGGTCGCCGTCGTAGAGCACCAGGTCGGCGCGCCTCCCCGCGGCGAGCGAACCGACCTCGTCGCCGACGCCGAGGATCCCCGCCGGGACGCTCGTCACGGAGGCCAGCGCGCGCTCCCATCCGAGGCCGTTCGCGGCGGCGACGCTGGCCTCGAAGAGGATGACGCGCGTCTTCGGGACGTAGGACTCGTACCCGGAGGAGATGGCGACCGGGATGCCTGCGTCCGCCATCAGCGCGGCGTTCTCGAGCGTGGTGTTGTACCGCTGCAAGTCCCCCGCGCGCTGCATCGTCGGCGCGGCGACGACGGGGATTGCCGCCGCCTTCAATTCCTCCCGCACGAGGAACCCCTCGGTCGCCTGGCTCAGGATCACGCGCAGGTTGAACTCGCGCGCGATGCGCAGCGCCGTCATCAGGTCGTCCTCGCGGTGCGCGACGAAGAGCGCGGGCACGCTCCCGTCGAGCAGGGGCTTCAGCGCCTCGCGGTCGAGGTCGATCTCGTCCTTCCCCGTCGGCGGCTTGCCCGGCGCGAGCGCCTTGCGGATGAGCGCCGCCGTTCCCATCCGCGTGCCGCGCTCCTCCTTGGCCGACTCGCCGAGGTTGAAGACGAACGCGGTGGGGGAGCGGACGACCGAGCCGTCGTGCGTGCGGAAGAGGGCCGCCTGCCCGGCGATCGGGTTCCCGGGCCCCGGCACCGCATGGATCATCGTCACGCCGTGGGCGAGCAGGTAGCGCAGCAGCGGTTCGCGGGGATTGAAGCCGTCGATCGCGCGCAGCGACGCCTGGTTCGGCGCGGCGCCCTCCTCGAGGTCCTGGTCCGCGGGCACGTTCATCGCCCCCGAGAGACCGGCGCTCCCGTGCGCGTCGATCAGCCCCGGAGTGACAAAGGCCGCGCGCGCGACGGGCCAGCCGTCGGGAACGGCACCGCCGACGCGCGTGATGACGCCCTTCTCCACGAGCAGGACACCGTCGCGCACCGGCGCGCCGCTGCCGGTGAAGAGGATCCCCGCCCTTACGGCGAACCGCTCCGATTCGGCGGGGATCTCGGTGGCCACGCGCGCCCCCCCGGGCCCGGCAGGTTGTCCGGGGGGCGCTCCGCTTCGCTCCGCCCCCCCGGGCCCCCCCGAGATCGGATACGGCGAGGCAGGCATCCGGTCGCGGACGTGGAACCCACCCGTCGAGTAGCGGTAGTCCTCCATCTGCGACCGGTCGAAGGCCTTCTCGCCGTCGATCCAGGTCTCGAGCACCTTCGTGTACGCGGAGAAGGGCTCGCCGGAGAGCAGCACGAAGTCGGCGTCCTTGCCCGCCTCGAGCGAGCCGACACGTTTGTCAATGTGCATCATCTCCGCCGGGCGCAGCGTGAGGCCGGCGAGCGCCACGGCCGGATCGAGGCCTCCACGCACCGCGAGCGCCGCGGTGCGCAGGAAGAAGCGGCTCTCGGTGACCGGGTCGTCGGTGTTGAACGCGATCCTGATCCCCGCCGCGGCGGCGAGGGCGGGGTTCTCGTAGCGCAGGTTCATCGCCTCGGGCTTGCCGCCCGGCGAGTCGACCAGCGTGAAGGAGCAGGCGACGCCGCGCGACGCGATCTCGCCGGCGACGAGGTAGGCCTCGGTGACGTGGTGCAGCACCACCTCGAAGCCGAACTCGTCCTTGAGCCGCAGCGCGCTCAGGATGTCGTCGGCGCGGTGGGTGTGGAAGTGGACGGTGCGCTTTCCTTCGAGGATCTCGACGACCGGCTCGAGCGCGAGGTCGCGCGGCGGGCGGTCGCCCTCCTTCTTCTCCTCCCACCGGCGGAGCTTCTCGCGGTAGGCGATCGCCTTCAGGAAGATCTCGCGCTGCATCGCGGTCACCTTCATCCGCGTCGCCGGCGACTTGTCGCGCGAACCCCAGTTGCGCTTCGGGTTCTCGCCGTTCGCCATCTTCATCCCCGGCGGGCCCCCGGCGAGGTCGATCAGCATCTGCTCGACGGTCCTGCCGCGCAGCTTGACATAGGCGGTCTGCCCGCCCATCACGTTGCCACTGCCCGGCATCACATTGGCAACCGTGATGCCTCCCGCGCGCGCGAGGCGGAAGCCCGGATCGGCCGGGAAGAGCGAGTCGATCGCGCGCACGATCCCCTGCACCGGGTCGGTCGACTCGTTGCCGTCGGCGTTCGCGATGACGCTCGGCCGCGAGTAGACGCCGAGGTGCGAGTGCGTGTCGACGAGGCCGGGGATGATCGCGAGACCGCTCGCGTCGCGCACGGTCGCGTTCGCCGGGATCGCCGCATCGGCGCCGACCGCGACGATGCGACCGCCGTCCACGAGGAGCACGCCGCGTTCGATCGGCGGCCCGGAGACGGGATAGATCTTCGCCCCCTTGAAGGCGAGAGGCTCGGCGGCGGCAACGGTTGCGAGGAGGAGAAGAAGCGCGATCCGCATGGGCGCGGAAGCTACCACAACGCGATGGGGAGGGGCGCGGGGAGGGGGGCAACGCGGGCGTGATTCGTGGTACGCTGGGATGCACATGGGTGCTGAGAAGCTCGCGACGCACATCGAGACGACGCCGGGCCTCGTGGGCGGTCGCCCGCGCATCGCGGGGCGCAGGATCACCGTCCAGAACATCGCCATCTGGCACGAGCGGCTCGGGTTGAGCGCCGACGAGATCGCCGGCGAGCACGACCTGTCGCTGGCCGATGTCCATGCGGCGTTGGCGTACTACTTCGATCACCGCGAAGAGATCGACCTCGCTATTTCCGAGGATGCGACCTGGATCGTCTCCGCCCGGAAGCGCTCGTCTTCCCCGCTCGCGCGCAAGGTGAACCGGCGCCGGGGCCGTGGCAAGGATTAGGTTCTACCTCGACGAGCAGGCCGCGCGAGCCGTCGCATCCGCCCTGCGTCGCCGCGGCGTCGATGTCCTCACGGTGCAGGAAGCCGGGCTGCTGGGAGCGGCCGACGAGAAACACCTTGCGTGTGCCGTGCGCCAGGGACGCGTGATCTTCACGCAGGACACCGACTTCCTGCGCCTTCATGCGCGGGGCGCGAGGCATGCCGGGATCGTGTACGCGGCTCAGGGGACTCGCGTCCGTTCGATCGTCCAGGGGCTGATGCTCATCCACGAGGTTCTCGAGCCGTCGGAGATGCGCGGCAACATCGAGTTCATCTGAGCGGCTCGACGCCACGTTCGCGCCCCGGCCCCCGCGCCCCCTCGACATCACGGCGCCCCGACATACACGAACGCCCCCCAGTAGTACGGTTCCGGATGCGTCTTCCGGAGCGCCTTCCGCGCCTCGTGCAGCGCCTCGCACGGGCCAGGCGCGCCCTCGGCGAGCATGCGCCGGTAGAGGTCCTCCATCAGCAGCGCGGTGCTCTTGTCATCGACGCGCCAGAGGCTCGCGACCGCCGCGCGCGCGCCGGCGAAGCAGAAGCCGAGCGGCAGCGCGAGCATGCCCTCGTCGCGGAGGAGGCGCCCCTTCTGCGTCTCGCACGCGGAGAGCACGACAAGGCGCGTGCCGTCGAGCCGCCCGCGCCAGCGCTCAAGCAGGTCCGCCAGCGTGAGGAAACCGTCGTCGCCGGGCACCGGCACGCGCGGCCGCGTCAGCGCGAGCGCGCTGAACGACGCGCTCCCGGTCTCGTCGATGAGCCCGTGCGTCGCGAGGTGGAGGTAGCGGGCGCCCTTCGCGGCTTCGAAGAGGCGCTCCTCCGTCGCCTCCGCGCCGAGGAGCGCGACGGTCTTCGCGCCAACGCCCGCAAACGCCTCCCGGATCGCCTCAACCTCGCGCCGTGTGCCGGGAAGCGCGGGCAGCAAGCCTCGCCGCGAGGCGTCGCTCCGGAGCACGGTCGCGATCTGCCCCTGCGCGAGCAGCGCGGGGCCGGAGACTGTCGGCGGCTCCTCCGCGAGGAAGACGCCGAGACTCCCGGGGCGCGTCAGCACCGTGTGCTCCTCGCCCTCGCGCACGAAGAGCAGCGGCATCGTCTCCGCGTCGGCCGGCGCGCTCGCGAGCGCGGCGCGCAGCGCGTCCATGTCGGGCGACTCCCTGTCGCCGAAGCCCGCGACCACGTCGCCGGGGCGCAGGCCCAGCTCCGCTGCCTGCCCCCCGGCGATGACCTCGCGGATGAGCACTCCCTTCTCGGGCCAAGGGATGCTGGCTTCCTCGAAGCGCGGGTCGCCGACGGCGACGAAGCCCTCTCCGACCCCGAGATTCCTGCTCCTGAGCCATGCAAGGACGGAGGCCGTGGGCGCGTACGCGATCGGCGGCCCTTCGTCTACCCAGAAGCGGTCCCCGATGGGGAGCGCCTCAAATGGGATACGGTGGAGGGGGCCATGGGGGAGGAGGTAGAGGCGCTTGGCGCTCTTCACCTCCCGCCAAACCCTGGCAGGCAGAACCATGTCGAAGAGCCGCCTCCCGGCGGCGGCGTCGAACGATCCCGGCTTCGCGAGCGCCTCTGCGTAGGCGCCCACCGCGCCGCTCAGCACCGCGATCCTGCTGTCCAGCTTGACCGCCTCGACCGCCTCCCCCTTGGGCCGCACGACGAACACGAATGACGCGTAGTCGCCGAGCCCGTAGACGAGCATCCGCTCACCCGGAGCGAGAAGGGCTTGGATCTCCGGGGCCGCGAGCGGACGTGTCTCGGGCAGCATCTCTCGCAGCGCATGGAGCCAGTGCCGGCCCGCCTCCTCGAGCGAGCGCCGCGCCTCGCTCTCCGCGTCGATTGCTGCACGGATCTCCTCCCTCCTGCCGCCGGCGCGGACGCGTTCGGCCTCCTGCGTCCGCAGGACCACCACAGCCTCGGCGTCGGCGACCGCGCGCTGGACCGCATCGAGCCGCGCGGTCGCCTGCGCGTCGTCTTTGGCGCGTGCAAGCGCAGTGGCCAGCGGATCCGCCCGCCCCTGCACCAGCAGGGCGAGCATCGCCGGCGCGCGCCCGCGCTCGAGGACGGCGAGGGCCTCCTCAGTCCGCCCGAGGCTGAGCAGCGCCTCGACCATCGGCGGGAAGGGATCGGCTCGCCGTAGCCGCTCTGCGTACGGCGAACTTCCCTCCACGCCCGGCGAGACCGCCTGCAACCCGCGGAGCTCGAGGTGCTCGATCGCCTCGTTCAAGGGACTCAGAGCCGCCCCGGCGTCGCCCCCATCGATCGTGACCCTCGCCAGCTCCACGAGTGGCCAGTGAATCCATGGCCAGCCCACCGCGACTCCCATCTCCGCAGCCTCGCGCCAGAGCGGAAGCGCCTCGGCGCGGCGACCCAAGGCATCGAGGGTTGAGGCCAAGTTGCCGAGGCCTTGGGCCACGTCGGGGTGGTCGCCCGTGAAGAGGCGACGCTGCATCGCGAGCGCCTCCTCGCAGCGCGGGAGCGCCTCGGCCGGGCGGTCAAAGGCAGTGAGGGCAAAGGCCAGGTTGTGGAGGCTCGTGGCCACGTCGGGGTGGTCGCCTTGGACAAGGCGACGGCTCATCGCGAGCGCCTCCTCGAATCGCGGTAGCGCGTCAGCGGGGCGGCCCAAGGAAGCAAGTGTAGAGGCCAGGTTGTTGAGGCTCGTGGCCACGTCTAGGTGGTCGCCCTCGAAGAGGCGACAACGCATCGCGAGCGCTTCCTCCTGGACCGGAAGCGCGTCGGCGGAGCATCCCAAGGCAACGAAGGTAGAGGCCACGTAGTTGAGACTCTTGGCCACGTCGGGGTGGTCGCCCTCGAAGAGTCGGCGACGCATCGCGAGCGCCTCCTCCTGGAGCGGAAGCGCGTCGGCGGGGCGTCCCAAGGCAACGAGGGTAGAGGCCAGGTTGTTGAGGCTCATGGCCACGTCGGGGTGGTCGCCCTCGAAGAGGCGCCGACGCATCGCGAGCGCCTTCTCCTGGAGCGGAAGCGCCTCGTCGTGGCGGCCCAAGGCACCGAGCGTTGAGGCCAGGATGCTGAGGCATGTGGCCAGGTCGGGGTGATCGCCCTTGAAGAGGCGACTGTACATCGCGAGCGCCTCCTCGTTGAGCGGAAGCGCCTCCGCGGGGCGTCCCAAGGCATCGAGGGTTGAGGCCAGATTGTCGATGCCTCGGGCCACGTCGGGGTGGTCACCCTTGAAGAGGCGTCGGCACATCGCGAGCGCCTCCTCGAGTAACGGAAGGGCTTCGGCGGGGCGTCCCAACTCGCAGAGGGAAGAGGCAAGGTTGTTGAGGCTCATGGCCACGTGGGGGTGGTCGCCCTTGAAGAGGCGACGACGCATTGCGAGCGCCTCCTCCTGGAGCGGAAGCGCCTCGGCGGCGCGGCCCAAGGCACCGAGCGTTGGGGCCAGGTTGTTGAGGCCTATGGCCACGTCGGGGTGGTCGCCCTTGAAGAGGCGACGGTACATCGCGAGCGCCTCCTCGTGGAGCGGAAGCGCGTCGGCGGGGCGGCCCATGACATCGAGAGTATGGGCAAGATTATTGAAGCCTTGGGCCACCTCCGGGTGGTCGCCCTTGAAGAGGCGCCGACGCATCGCAAGGGCCTCCTTGAGCAGCGGAAGGGCCTCGGCGGGGCGGCCCAAGCCACCCAGCGTGAAGGCCAGGTGGTTGAGGCATGATGCCACGACGGGGTGGTCGCCCTTGACTAGTCGACGGTAGATCGCGAGCGCCTCCTCCTTGAGCGGAAGGGCCTCGGCGGAGCGGCCCGCGGCATCGAGGCTCTGGGCCAAGCTGGTGAGGCACTTGGCCACCGCGGGGTGGTCGCCCTGGAAGAGGCGCCGACACATCGCGAGCGCCTCTTGGTGGAGCGGAAGCGCTTCGGCGGAGTGGTCTAGGGCGTCGAGGATTGAGGCCAGGTTGTTGAGGCTGATGGCGACATCGGGATGGTCGCCCTTATGCACTCCTCTTAGAAGTGCCAGCGCCCGCTCCCAGCACGCGGCTGCGTCCGCTGCCCGGCCTCGCGCGTAGTGCGCCATCCCATATTCGTTGAGAGTCCCGGCGACCTCCCCCTTCCCCGCGCCGCCCTCCTCGAGAAGCGCCAGCGCCTTCTCGTACGCGGCCACGGCTTCGTCGAAGCGGCGCGCGTCACGGTGGGCGTTCGCCTGCGCGAGGAGCGCGCGCGCCTCCACCAGCTTCGGGTTGTTCGCGTCGGCGGTCGAGTCCTCGTCCGCGCGCACGTCCACCATCCCCGGCACTCCGAGGAGAATCACGATCGCGATCCGGCGCATTGCGACCTCCGTGGCCATGGCCAGCTTGGACTCTGTCGGAGGATAGCAAATGCGGGGCGCCTGGCGCATGAGCTTGCGATTGCAGTGGCCCGAGCCGCCTCCGATTGTGCGTGGAGGGCTGTCCATGCACAAGCGCGCCAACCCGAGGGGCCCGCCCCCCTCGGGGCCCATAGCCCGCTCTGCGGGCGACGGGCCCCCGCGGCCCCCCCAACTCACCACGCGGATGCCGCGCTCACCTACCGCCGATCGCCGTCGAACGAAAGCCTCGCTGCCCCTCCGCCCACGCTCACGCGCTTGCTCTCCGATCCCGCCGACGTGTGGGCTGTGACGACGTACTCCCCGGCCGGCAGGGCGAGGAACTGCGTTTCCCAGGGCTGGCGCGGCCCTCGCGGCGCGGCGGCCTGCTGGAGCCCCCATGGCAGGTGGGGGCCGGGAGCGATCCCGACACCGACCCACCTCCCGTCCGAGATGACTTCCACGGTGAGCGATCCCGTCGGCAACCGCACGCTCGCTGTCGTCTCCCGCGCGGCGCGCACGACGTGCCGGCCCGCCGGACGGCGGTCCTTGCCCTGACCCGAGAGGCTTGCCGAGAAGTCATACTCTCCCGGCGGCAGCCCGAGGAAGAGATGGCGCGTGCCATCGCGCGCGTCGGACGGGATGAGGCCGACATCCGGCACGTCTGCGTAGGCGGTCACCACCGGCGGCGAGAACTCGAGCAGCAGGCTGCCCTGCTCGACAGGGCGGAAGTCGACCTCCGCCGTTTCCCCGGCGGCAAGGCGCACCTCGCGCCTCCACACTCCGAGGCGGAGCGTGTGGACACCCGGCGGCACGTCGAACTGGCATCTCCCGCCGGAGTCCGTGGTTTCCATGACCTCGTCGGTTTCGACGGCGGTCGCCACGACAAGCCGCGCGGAGACGCCCCGCCTCGGCAGGCCGTCGGCCCCGGAGACAGTCAAGAGGAGCCGGCCGAGATCGTCGCGCGGCGGGAGCTCCCGCGCCGCCGACGCATCCACCGTCGCGATCATGCCCGCCTCGACGCGCACGTGGCACCCGAGGCGCCGGTGCCCCTCCGCCTCCCGCCACCAGACGAGGTGGCTCCCGGCGCGCACCTCCGCGACCTGCACGAACTCGCTCTCCAGCGTCGAGAACTCGACATCGATCCAGCCGCCCGCCGTGTCGCGCACATGGAGGAAGGCCCGCGGGCAAGGCGCCGCCTCGGGGAAGCGCACCTCGACCCAACCCCCCTCCGTGCCGAGGCCGCTCTCCTCCTCCGCCGGGCGGACCGCAGTCCCGGCGAGTGTCGCCTCCTCGCGCCCGGGCGCCACCGCCTCCGGCGCACGCGCGGGCGGCTCGGTGCGGACCGCGACGACGGGTGGCGCCGCCCGCTCGGGCGTGCGCGCCGTCCGCGGAGTCTCCCGCGTCTCCGATGTCGTGCGCCCGAGCATGAAACCCGCCGCGAGCACGGCCAAGAGCAGCAGCGCGACGCGCATGAGGGCCGAACCTACCACACGCGGGTCGGGGAGGGGCGCGGGGAGGGGGAGGGTCGTTCTCGCCGCGGTGTCCTCGAGTATGCCGTCGACTCGGGCCTTCGCGATGCCCCCCGAGCCCCCCGTCGTGTACGTTGGTGCCCGCATGGCACCCTGCACGAGCATTCGCGAATGACATCCGAAGAGAAAGGCCCGACCCCGCCCGAAGCGCACCGCAGCATCCTCGAGTTCCTCGCGGGCATGCCGGGCGGCAAGGCGCGCGTGGCGCTGCGGCAGGACGACTCGGCGCCGGTGCTGAAGCCGGTCGAGGGGCTGACGAGATCGGGCAAGTACCAGCTCCAGGGCGAGATCGCGCGCGGCGGCGTCGGCGTCGTGCTCAAGGGGCACGACACCGACCTCGGCCGCGACGTCGCGATGAAGATGGTCCGCGAGGAGCACCGCGACAACCCCGATGTGCTCCAGCGTTTCGTCGAGGAGGCGCAGATCGGCGGGCAACTGCAGCACCCGGGCATCGTGCCGGTCTACGACCTCGGCCTGCAGGAGGGGCGGCCCTTCTTCACGATGAAGCTGATCAAGGGCAGGACGCTCGCGTCGCTGATCGAGGAGCGCAAGGAGGGCCGCCGCCGGCTGCTCGCGATCTTCGAGGCGGTCTGCCAGACGATGGCCTACGCGCACACGCGCGGCGTCATCCACCGCGACCTGAAGCCCGCCAACGTCATGGTCGGCGCCTTCGGCGAGGTCCACGTCGTGGACTGGGGCATGGGCAAGGTGCTGAAGAGCGGCGGCATCGAGGACGAGCGACGCGCGCGCGACGCTCGGCAGACGGTCGTCGCGACGGTCCGCAGCAGCGGCGAGCAGGGCTCGGTCGGGAGCCAGTCGATGGTCGGATCCGTGATGGGCACGCCCGCCTACATGCCGCCCGAGCAGGCGATGGGCGAGATCGAGCAGATGGACGAGCGCTCGGACGTCTTCAGCCTCGGCGGGATCCTCGCGGAGATCCTCACCGGCCAGCCTCCCTACGCGGGCGGCGGCTCGGACCTGATCCAGCGCGCGGCCCGCGGGGACCTCGAGCCCTGCCGCGGGCGGCTGGCCGCCTGCGACGCCGACGGCGAACTGAAGGCCATCGCCAACCAGTGCCTCGTCGCGGCGCGGCAGGCGCGGCCGCGCCATGCGGGGGAGGTGCAGCAGCAGATCGGCCGCCATCTCGCGGGGATCGAGGAGCGTGCGCGCGCGGCGCAGGTCGAGGCGGCGGAGGACCGCGTGCGCGTCGCCGAGGCGAAGCGCAAGCAGAAGCTGACGCTCGCCCTCGCCGCCTCGGTGCTCGCGACGGTCGTGCTCGGCGGGGGGGGATTCTGGTACGTGCAGAGCGAGAACGCCGCCCGCGAAGCGCGCCTGCGCGAGCAGTTCCAGAGCGCGGTGCTCGACGCGGGCCGCGCGGAGGACGCTTCCGATGCGCTGGCCAAGGCGGCGCGCGCGCGCGACCTGCTCGCGCAGGCGGAGACGGCGATGCCGGAGGCGGTCGTCGCCGATCTGGGCCGCCTCGAGGGGGCTGCGGGGGACGCGCTCGCGCGCGAGAGGAGAGGGAGGGAGAACCGAAGCCTGCTGCAAGCTCTGGAGGCGCTGCGCGGACCCTCCTCCGAGGACGAACGGTTCGTCATCGACTGGCCGGAGCTGGATCGCCGGTACGGGGCGGCCTTCGCGGAGTACGGGCTCAGGCCGGACGAGGGGCCGGTCGCGGAAGCCGCCGCCGCGCTCGCCGCGCGAGGAGAGAACGAGCGGCTCGCCGCCGGGCTCGACGACTGGGCGTTCGTGCGCCGCGAGGCCGCGGCGCGGGAGGGGGCGACGCGCCTGCTCGCCGTCGCGTCGGCCCTGGACGGCGATCCGGTGCGCGCGACGCTGCGCGAAGCCATCCTCTCCGCCGACATCGCCGTGCTCTCGAAGCTGGCGGCGGAGGCGGACGCGAAGACGACCGATGCGCGCACGCTGCACCTGATGGCCGAGTCGCTGCGTCGCCTCGCCAAGCCCGCGGACGCCTACGCCTTCGCTCTCCGCGCGTTCGAGGGGCATCCGGCCGACTTCTTCCTCGCACACAGCCTCGCCCGGTCCAGCTACGGGGCCTGGCAGGGGGGGGAGGATGTGACGGCCGCGGACGGCCTGCGGTACTACCTCGTCGCGAGGTCGCTGCGGCCGGACAACTACATCGCGAGCGTCGAGTTGGCCCAGCAGTACATCAACGCGCGCGAGTACGCCCAGGCGGAGCGGTTCCTGCGCGACCTGATTGCCGGACGTCCCGGGGATGCGGTCCTGCACGCCGAGCTCGGACTGGTCCTCGAGGCCCGCGGGCGGGAGGGGGAGGCGCTGGCCGAGTACCGCAGGGCGATCGAACTGGACGGCGACCAGGCGTGGTGCCGGCGCCTGCTTGGCGCCTTTCTTTCCAGCCGTGGGCAGGTCGAGGAGGGGCTGGAGCATGCGCGAGAGGCCGTCGCCCTGGTCCCGGGCAGTGCACCCGCTCATGTCGCCCTTGGCAACGCACTGCTGAACCTCGGCCAACCGGGGGAGGCGCTGGCCGCGTTCCAGCGGGCCGCCGACCTCGCCCCGCCGGCCCCCTTCCATCGGGCTCGCATCGCGATGGCCCTGCGACTCGCGGGTCGCGGCGACGACGCCCTCGGCATCTGCCGGAAGCTGCCGAAGGAGTTCCCCGAACTTGCCAACATCCACATCGCGGTCGCCCTTGAGCTCCTCGCTCTCGGACGCCCGGGGGAGGCCCTCGACCTGGTGCGGGCCGCGCTGGCGAGGGCGGAGCAGGCCCGCCGGCCGGCCCCGGCGCAAACCGCAAGCCTCCACCTCGCGATCGCCGACGTGCTCGACGCGATGGGCAACGCGGCGGAAGCCGACGAGTCGGTGCGCCGCGCCCTCGCCACGGATCCGACGGATGCCGGCATGCATCTCCGGGCGGCGTACCGTTTCCACGCCAGGGGGCGTGTCGAGGAGGTGTTGCCGCTCCTGCAGCGGGTACTCGTCCTGGAGCCTCTCTACTTCGATGCCCATCGGGGGATGGGGAGCTCCCTGTCCCAGTTGGGTCGCCCCAAGGAGGCGATTCCCCACTGGCGCAGGGCCATCGAGATCGACCCGCGGAACGCCATCGTGCACGGAGCGCTGGCCGAGGCGCTGCTGGCGGCCGGCGAGGCCGCGGAGGCCCTCACTTGGGCCCAGAAAGCGAACGAACTCGCCCCCTCCCTGGCCCCGGTAAGCGCCGCGCTGGCGACGGCGCTGGCCGCGAACGGCAAGCATGCCGAGGCCCTCGCCGAGTTGGACACCGTCGATCGACCGCTCCCGGCAAACCTGATCTTCCTCTCGGCCTCGGTGAAGGCGCGCATGGGTCGCCGGGAGGAGGCGATCGCCGAACTGGTCGATGCGACGCGCCTCGCGCCCTCGTTCTCTGCAGCCCACGGCATGCTGGCCGGTCTTCTGCTCGAGGCGAACCGCATCGAGGAGGCGCTCATGTCGGCGAGGCGGGCCGTCGAGGTGGCGCCGCAGAGCGGGGAGGGCCACTTCACACTCGGCAGGGTGCTCCTCCACCTGCGGCGGTGGGAGGAGGCCGAGGCCTCCTTCCAGCGGGGGCTCGCGTTCGCGAAGAGTCCCGCCGCCATGCTGGAGGCGGCCCAGATCCCGTCGTACCGCGGCGAGCACGAGGAGACCCTGCGCCGCCTGCGCGCCATCGTGGCGGGCGACCCGGACGACGCGGATGCATGCATGATCCTCGCGTGGGCGCTGGCGACCAGCCCGCTCGAACGCCGCAACGCGGAGGAGGCGCTGAGCCTCGCGCGCCGCGAACTCAAGCTGCGGCCGGACAACCCGACGTACAGGCTCGCCGCCGCGCTCTTCCGGGCCGGCCAGCACGGCACGGCGGAGCAGGAGTTCGAGCGGATCTTCGACACGGCGGACAACGGGCACGCCTGCATCGCCTACCTCCGCGCGATGAACCTGCTCGCCCTCGACAGGGCCGACGAGGCGCGCCGCTGGTACGACCAGGCCCAGCGCCGGATCGCGACGGAGGGCGAGCACCCGTTCCCCGACCACGCATGGCTGCGAGACGAGGCCGTCCGGCTCTTCGGGGAGCGGTAGCGCGGCGTCGTGTCATCCCCCCCGCGATGGCCCTGACCAGAAGCCCCCTCCGAAGCGGCGCGGCACTCCTCCTTGCGGGCCTCGCGGTGGCGGCCGCGATCGCGGCCCTCTTGCGCGACGGCTCACCGCGAAGGGCGACCGCCCCCGCCCGCACGGCGCACGAGGCGCCGCCGCGCGAACCCGGGCCCGTCGAGGCCGCCGAGCCCTGCGCCGCGCTCCTGCGCGTCGAGGGGCTCGTGCTCGACCCCGAAGGGCGTCCGCTCGCCGGGGCCGCGATCTGGGTCGGGCCGGAGCCGCGCGAGATCGCGACCTGCACGGAGGAGGACGGCGGCTTTGCGGTCGAGAGCGATCTCGACCGGATCGAGATCGGCGCGCGGGCGAAGGGGCTTGCGCCCTCCGACCTGCGCGTGGTCGTTGCAAGCGATGGCGCGTTGCAACAGTTGGTGATCCGGCTCACCGGCCCCGGAGGCACGCTCCGCGGCCGGGTGGTGGATGGGAAGGGGTCCGGGGTTCCCGGTGCGGTGTTGCATGTGGGAGGCGGAGCCCACCATCCCCCGGGCCCCCTGACATCCGAGGACGGCCACGCGTTGCTGCCCGCGCCCGCGGCGGTTCTCCTCACCGATGCCGAAGGCCGCTACTTCGCCGACGACCTGCCGGCGGAGTGGAGCGTGGTGTTCGCCGGAGCGCCGGGCTTCGCGTTCCGCCGCGCCGCCGTCCGGCTGATCCCCGGGGGCACCGTCGACTCCGACCTCGTGCTGGAGCCTGGCGCTACGGTGCAGGGCGTCGTGCGCGACGAACTCGGCGCCTTCGTTCCCGACGTGTCGATCGGCTTCATGCTCGAGGACGGGGGCTTTCTCGCCGCGACGGAGAGCGACGGGAGCGGCGCGTTCCGCCTCTTCGGGGCTCCGTCGGGCAGGGTGCGTCTCGGCGCGGAGCGGTCCGGACGGGCCTTTGCGCGCGGGACGCTCGAGGTGACCGCGGGGGGAGAGGCGCGTTGGGATCCGGTGCTCGTGCCGGCGCTCCGGATCTCTGGCCGCATCGAAGAGGCGGACGGCACGCCGGCGGCCGGCGCGCGACTGCGCTTCGCCGCGGACGGCGAGAGGAGCGCGAGCGCGACCGCGGACGAGCGCGGCCTGTTCGAGTCCGCGCCGCGGCCGTCCATGCCGCACCGGATCGACGCATGGCGCGCCGGCGCGCCACCCCATGCGATGCCCGCCGCCTCGACGCGCGTCGAGCCCGGGGGCGGCGAGGTCGTCGTCACGCTGCCGCCGCCGCCGCCGGCCGGATCGCTGCGGGGCACGATCGCGCGCGCCGACGGCACGCCGGCCATGGGCAGCCGCGTGCGGCTCTGGCCCTCGGGCTCCCCCAACCTGATCGGCGAGTCGGTCGCGGATGTGCAGGGCGCCTTCCTCTTCGAGAGCGTCGCGCCGGGCACCTACCGCGTCGAGATCCACCGCGACGGCGATCCGACGCTGCACCTCGCCGGGGTCGACGTGCGCGACGCCGTGGACCTCGGCGCGCTGCGATACCCCGCACCCGGCCGCGTGCGCTGCCGCGTCGTCCCCGACCTCGGCGGCCACCCGCTCCACCTGCGCAGCCACGACGGCGCGATCACCTATGTGTGGCATCCGCCGGTCGACGGCGAATTCGTCTCGGAAGACTTGCAAGCGGGCCGCTACCTGCTGCTGCTCGGCGAGACCGGCCTGCTGCGCGAGATCGCCGTGCTCGAAGGCCGCGAAGAGGCCGTCACGCTCGCGCGCGCCGAGACCGTGCGCGTGACCGTGCGGTGCGAGGGCGAGCAGGCGGGCGCCGTCACGGTCGCGCTCTCCGACGCCGAGGGGAGGCCGCTGCGCCCGACTCGGCTCGAACCACTCGTCGAGGGCCGCCTCGCCCTCGATCTGGTCGCGGGCCGCTACGTGCTCCGCGCGCGCGATGCCCGGGGACGAACCGGCGAAGCCACGTTCGATGTCGCCGGCCAGCCGCTGGAGGTCGTCGTGACCATCGCCGCCCGATAGCGCGGGCGGCGGGATGTCAGCCGGCGCGCTCCAGCCAGACGACCGTGGCCACGGCGGCCAGTGCCGCGCCGGCATGAAGAGCCAAGACCAACAGGGCGGCACGGCTACTCCGGGGAATCCACGTGACCGCGAACATCGCGATGAGAGGTACCTGGAGCAGCATCAACAACTGGAAGATGTGGGCGGGAGTGCCTTCGTCCTGCGGATGAGTGACGCCGACCGTCGCAAGCACGCCGATGATGAGCAGGAACGCGGCGCCGGACATGGCCAAGGGGAGGATCGCGAGCGGTCGTCTGAGCAGAGCGGTGAATGTCATGGGGCGTACGCCTTCGGCCTTGCGTTGCCGCTCGGCCGCGAAGGTGACCCTTCATGCTATCGCATCCGCTGATCGCGCGCCTGGCGCTCGCAAGCCCAGCGCTGGCTTGCGTGCGTGAGCCTCTCCGCCGCCTCGGCGCGCGGCAGCCAGACGAGGCGGTGGTCGGCCTCGCCGCCGCCCTCGGCGGCGAGGACCTCGGCCTCGAAGAAGGCGCAGCGCTTGCGGAAGTGGGCGCCCTCGCTCGCGCACCACGCGAACTCGTCGGCGACGCCGAGCGCGCGGCGGACGCGGATGCGCAGCCCGCACTCCTCGAACGCCTCGCGCACGGCGGCCGCCTCCGCACCCTCGGCGCCCTCCTGCCCCCCGCCCGGCAGGAAGAGCCCCTCCGGCGTCTCGACCGCGGCGACGCGGCCCCCGCCGTCGTCGATGACCGCGTATCCGCCCGGGCGCAGCCGGTAGTCGACCCCCGTCCGCCGCTCGCCGAACGCGGGGATCACCCCCGCTTGCTCGGGATGTGCCCGTTCCACGACAACCTCACCCCATCTTCTCCCACATAGCGGTCGATCGCCTCGAGCACCTGCTCGAACCGGTCGATCGGCAGCGCCTTGCCCTCGAAGAAGACCTGCGGCGGGTTGCCGTACTTCTCCACCCAGACGTCGAAGCCGAGGTCCTCCGCCCAGAGGATGCGCAGCACGTCGCCGTTCCAGAGGCGCTCGCGGATCATGCGACCTCCACGACGCGCGGCGGCCCCTCGCGCAGTTCGCGCTCCAGCGCGGCGAGGCGCTCCTCGATCTCGCGGCGCTTGTTGCGCGCGCGGATCATCTCCTCGCGGTAGCGCTTCAGGAAGTAGGTGATCGTCTCGACGCGGATCTTGATCGAGCCGGTCGGCTTGTTCTCGTCGATGTCCTTGAACGCGAAGAAGGGCGTGCCGCTCTTCTCGACGATCTCCTCGACGACGGTGTAGATCGGCGCGTCGTGGCCGCACTTGAAGTTGCTGAGTTCGAGCCCGACGAGGTTCGGATGGCGCGCCGTCACCTTCGCGGCCCAGACCTTGCGGTTGGTGTTCTCGCTGTACGCGTTCTTCCAGGCATCGCGGATGTCGCGGCTGTCGGCGACGACGCCCTTCGCGATCTCGTCGCGGAAGAGCGGCTCGAGGAAGCCGTCATCCACGGGCAGGCTGTCCTGCGTCAGGATCGGGAACCCCTGCTTCTGCAGCTCATCGAGGATCTCGTGGTTGAGCCCCGGGTCGTTGTGGTAGGGCCGCCCGAGCAGCACGATGCCGATCCGCTCCTCGCGCTCGAGGCTGTCGATCGTCTCGCGCCCGAGGCGGCGCAACTCCTCGTCGTACGCGCGCAGCGCCTTCCACCCTTCGGCGCAGGCGCGGTCGGACTCCGCCTGCGTCAGCCCGAGCAGCCCCTCGAACTCCCCAAACATCTGCTTCCGCAGCAGAGATTCGTCACCGAAATTGACGAAGGGATTCAAGTACCTGACACCGCGCTCGGCGAAGGCGTCCCCCTCCTTCGTGAAGGCCGCCTTCGCCGTCTCGGGCGTCAGCGTCACCGTCGGGCAGGCGCGCGACGCCTGCACGTGCGACAGGTGCGACGGCAGCGCATCCACCATCGGGAAGAGGATCCAGCTGAGCGGCTGCTTCTCGTGATGGCGGAAGAGCAGGTTGTGGATGTGCGCCGGGGCGACCTTGCTCGGGAAGCAGGGGTCGATCGACCCGCGCTTGCTCCCCTCGCGGTAGAGCGCCTCGCTCGTGAAGTCGCTGAAGACGAAGTTCCTGAAGGGGACGCCCAGCGCGCCGAAGTAGGAGGTGAAAAACGGCGTCAGCGAGTACATGTTCAGCACGCGCGGCATGCCGATTCTCAGCGAGGCCCGGGCCTGCATCCGGGCGGCTCTCTCCTTCGTCTTTGTCAACAGGGGGCGCGGGGGCACCGGATCGGCGACGGCAATGGGCTTGAAATCCTGCCAGACGCGCCTGGCGGCAAAGGCGGCGAGGTTGGGGTTGAGCGTCTTCGCGGCGTCGAGGCCCGCCTTGATCTTCTTCATCGCCTCGATGTCCTCGACCTCGCCCTTCTCGCAGGTGGCGATGATGAGCCGCCGCTTCTCCTGCTCGGCGACACTGACATCGATGAAGGTCCGGAGGCACTTGTTCTTGCAGAAGTAGCAGCGGGTGGACTCGTCGCGCTTGGTCTCGTAGCCGATCCGCGCGACCGCGTCGAGGCCGATGAACTGGGTGACCCTGCCCGCGGCGCCGAGGCGGGCCGCCTCGAGGGCGGCGCCGATCGCGCCCGACTCGCCGGTGTGGCGGTGGACGAAGACGTTGGGCTTCTGGCCGCTGTCGTCGTGGAAGCGGGAGTGGATGAAGTCCACCTGCGCCTTGACCGCGGCGAGGTTGTGCTGGGTGCCGCCCTGCAGCACGAAGTTCCGGCCGAGTTTCGCGAGGTTCGGGATCTGGCTCACGTAGATCCAGATGTTCTTCGGCAGCACGGCCGCGAGGCCCGCCATGATCTCGTGCGGCGCCCATCCCTGGCGCTGGAAGTCGACGATGTCGCTCTGCATGAAGACTGCGCAGCCGTAGCCGAACTGCGGGTAGGCCTCCGCGGAGAACGCGGTCGTCGCGTAGTCGCGCACATCGACGCCGAAGCCCGCGGCCGTGCTCTGCAGGAAGTAGCCGTTGCCCGCCGAGCACTGGGTGTTCAGCTTGAAGTCCTTCACCTTGCGGTTCTTCAGCACGATGATCTTGATGTCCTGGCCGCCGACGTCGCAGACGACATCCACGTCGTCGTAGAAGTGCAGCGCGGACTCGGTGTGGGCGACCGTCTCGACGATCGCCGCGTCCGCCTTCAGCACGTCGCGCAGGATGTCCTTCGCGTAGCCGGTCGTGCCGACGCCCCGGACGACGAGTTCGGCCCCCTGCCCCTCGACGTAGGCGCGCAGTTCGGCGAGCCGCGTCTTCGTGTCCTCGATCGGGTTGCCCTTCGACAGGCCGTAGGCCTTGACGAGCACGTCGCCCTTCGCATTGAGCAGCACCGCCTTCGTGCTGGTCGAGCCGCCGTCCACGCCGAGGTAGGCCTCGACGCGCTCGCCGCCGCGGAAGCGCGCGGGCTCGAAGCGGGCGGGCTTGTACTTCTCGAGGAAGGCGTCGAGGTCGCCGTTGGCGAGCCCGTGGCCCGACGACTTCGGCTTCTGCTGGCCCCCCGACCCCCTCGACATGAACTCCCGCAGGCCGGCGCTGCCCCTGTAGAGGCCGACCTCCTCCCCCTCCTCCTTGCCGAACTCGACGGCGCCGAGCGCCGCGAAGTACTGCGCGTTGTCGGGCACGAGGATCAGGTCCTCCGGCGGGATCCCCTCCGGAAGCTCCGTCTTCCGCTCCTGCCACACCTTCGGGATGTTGACCTTCCACGCGTCGATCATGCCGCGGATGAAGGTGTTGGGGCCGCCGAGCAGCAGCACGTAGGGGCGCAGCGTGTTGCCGCGCGTGAGCACGGTGAGGTTCTGCTGGATGATCGCCTCGAAGAGCGACGCCATGAGCTCGTCGGGCGGCACGCCCTGCTTCTGCAGGCCGTTGATGTCGGTCTCGGCGAAGACGCCGCACTTGCCGGCCACCGGGTGCAGCTTCTTGCCGCGGTAGCCCATCGCGCAGAGCTCCTTCGCGGGGATGTTCAGCTTCGCGTTGATCTTGTCGATGACGGCGCCGGTGCCGCCGGCGCACTTGTCGTTCATCGACGGGACCTTCTTCTTGCGGCCGGTGGCCGGGTCCTCGCGGAAGATGATGATCTTCGCGTCCTGCCCGCCGAGCTCGATGACGGAGCCCGCCTGCGGGTAGAGGCGTTCGACCGCGAGCGAGACCGCGTTGACCTCCTGCACGAACTTCGCGCCGAGGTGCGCGGCGAGCGCGGCGCCGCCGCTGCCGGTGACGAAGATGCGCGTCGCGGCGGGGTCGACGATCGACCCGATCGCCTCGAGGAGTTCGAGCGTCTTGCCCGCCTGCTTGGTCTCGTGGCGCTGGTAGTCCTTCCAGACGATCGCGTCCGTCGCCGCGTCGACGACGACCGCCTTCACCGTCGTGGAGCCGACGTCGAGGCCGATCCGGTGCCGGATCACCGGCGCTCTCCCGCGACGTGGGCGACAAACCGCGCGGCGGCGCCGGCGTAGCGCTCGTCGTGCAGCGGCAGCAGCGCGCGGCGGAGGTCGGGGCGTCGCGCGGCCTCGGCGCGGACCTCGTCGAGGGTGAGCCCGCTCTCGGCGAGCGCCCGCGCGAACTCCTCGCGCGCCTTCTTGCGCGCCTCGCCGAGCGCCATCTGCACGCGGCTGTGCGCGTTGATCTCCCCCTCGCCGCTCGTCTCCACCGGCAGGTAGATCATGTCGGGGTACTTCGAGACGACGGCCGCCTGCGCGCCGTCGCTCTGCGTGCTCGGCATGCAGCCGAAGGGCTTCAGCGACAGCACCATGTGGGCGAGGTTCTTGTTGTGGTAGTAGATGTTCTTCGCCACTTCGAGGTGGCCCTCGCCGCCCTGCGAGTTGACGTTGTAGTGGGGGTGGCCGAGGCGCTGCAGATGCAGCTGGTTGGCGAGCGCGTGGGCGGTGCCGCCGAGCGCCTCGCGGTAGCGGTCGTAGGCGCGGTTGAGCAGGCGGTTCGCGAGGTTGAGCTTGGCGAGCAGCGCCCAGTGCTTGAAGGGGTTCTTGCGCCCGTCGCTGCCGTAGCGGTGGACGGCGCCCTGCCGCACCTGCCAGAGCAGGTAGTTGATCCAGGTCATGATCGGCTCGACGATCGCCTCCGCCCCCTCCCCCTCGAGGAAGCGGAACATCTTGTAGTTGCCGTCGCCCTCCGTCGTCTGCGCCCAGAACTCGCCCGTCACCTTCACGACCGGCAGCACGCGCGTGCGGTCCACCTCGACCGCGTCGAGCAGGGCGCGGCACTCGCGCAGCGCGCCCGTGAAGTGGTCGGTGAAGAGGTACTTCCAGAACTTGCCGAGCTTGGTCTTGGCCGCCGCGAAGGAGCGGTCGCGGAAGGCGGCGCTCACGATGGCCATGCAGCGCTTGAGGGCCGCGTCGGTCGCCCCCTTCTCGACCTCGTAGGGCCGGACCTGGTAGCCGACCTCGTTCAGGAGGTCGCCGATCGCGAGCGCGCTGATGATCGTCAGGAAGAAGTCGAGGTCCATGCGGAGGCCGGCCTCCATCTGCCCCTGCGAGAGGCCGCCGGTCTGGCTGAAGAGGATCACGCGGAAGGCGTCGAAGCCGGCGTTGCGCAGCGCGATCCGGTACTCCGCCTCGTACATGCCGAAGCGGCAGGGCCCGCAGCCCCCCGCCGTCAGGAAGACGAAGTCCTCGAAGATGCGCTCCTTCGGCATCCCCGAGTCCCGGAGCCCCTGGAGGTGCTTCACCAGATTCCCGACGGTGAAGTAGGTGGGGGAGCACTGGCCCCCGTTGCCGTACTCCTTGCCGATCTGGAACGCGCGCACGTCCGGCACGGCGAGGTTCTCGCACTTGTAGCCGAGCCCCTGCAGCGCGCCGACGACCAGCTCCTCGTGCTTCAGCGACAGCCCCGAGATCAGAACCGTCGTGTGGGGCCGCTCCGCCGCGGTGAAGGGGCGCTCGTGGGGGCGGTGGAAGTGGCTCGGCTTGAAGTCGAGGCCCGCCTCGGCGAGGAGGCGCCGGCGCTCCGCCTCGACCCGTTCGCGGATGCTCTCGTCGGTGGGCGGGGTGGGGGATTGTACGCGGCTCATGGCCGCGATCATCACGCATCCCCGCCCAGACGTCTAGAGGGCCCGGGTGATATTCCGCAGCGGGACAACGGGGTCTGACCCCTTTGTCCCGCTCCTAGTTATCGAGGATCTCGATCCGGTAGTCGAGGCGTCCCGAGAAGGCCATGACGCCCGCCGCGTCGTGGAGCACGCTCACGGTCGCGTCGATCTGGAGGACCGCAAGGTGGCAGAGGGGACCCCTCGTGCCGTCGGGAAGCTCCTCCCCCTCCGGCAGATCCGAAGGGCCCAGGTCGGATCCCGAGAGGATGCCGTCGGCGATCTCCTCGTAGGTGGTTTCCAGGACGATTTCCCCGCCGGGCACGAGCGGCACCTCTTCGACTGCCGCGCTGGCGAGGGCGGCAAGACCGGAGACTCCGCCCTTCGAGGTGATCGTGATGCGGAGCCGTTGGAGCGGCAGCAGCTGCACGAAGGCGAAGATGGTGCCGTTTCCCACCTCGTATTGCGCGGGGGCAACGCACTCGTCGACCTGAAGCTCGTAGCCCGGCTCCTCCTGCGGCGTCGGTTGGCGGACGCGCTCGAACTGGCGGTCTACCGAGCCCTCCAGCTCGAGATAGCCGCCCTCGGGCTCGGCACGCGCTCGAAGGAATCCGCCCGCCACCGTCCGAAACCGCGCCAGCACCTCGCCCGTCTCCCACGAGTACGCGGCGCACTCGGCCAGCACGCGGTCGGGAGAGCGGACAGATACCGACACGCTTCCGCTGCCCTCGGTTGACCGCACGTCGCCATCCTCGAAAGTCTCGAAAACCCTGTAGGTCCCGCTCCCCCCGACGATCGCGACGTGCCCCATCGAGGCCAGCAGGGACGAGCGGGCCCCCTCGCCGGTGCCGGTGCACCCGTCCACCGTCAGCTCGGCCTCCGCCTGGCTCCCCGCGAGTTGCACCAGGCCCGAGCGTCGAGCCTCAAACCCCTCGCAGGTGCGCACGCGCACGATCGCCTCGACCGCCGAGTTCACGAGGCTGTCGTCAAGGCCCAGCGGGGAGTGGGGGCGATCCTCCGCCTCCTGCGAGCAGGAGTAGTCGAGGATCATCCCGTCGATCTCGCAGATGGCATCGACGATGCCTCCCAGAAGGCCGCAGAGCAGGGCGACCTTGGGATCGAGCTTGGGGAGTGTGCAGAGCAGTTCGATCATCGTGGAGATGTCCTCGCATAGCGCGACACCTTCCTTCAGGCCATCCACGACGTTTTGGCAATCCTAGGCATCGAGGTCGCCGAGCCCGGGGTGAAGCGGGAACTCGGCGACGAACGCGCTTGACTCGCGTCGCGCGACCCGAGGCACCCGCCAGAGTGCCTTCGGCCCGTACAGCCAGACCGTCGCGGACTGTGCGCGCTGGACCAGAGCCTCGGAGGGGCGCCCCTCGCAATCGAGCAGCTCCACGCGCACCGTCAGGATGCCCCGCCCTGCCTGCTGTAGCGCGGCGGCGGCGTCGACGGGCAGGGTACCGGGTACGACCTGGTCGACGACGACCTCGCCGCTGGCGATCCACCCTCGGAGGCGCAGCAGCCCCTCCCCCGCCTCCCGGACCCGGACGCCGCTCCCGTCCGGCAAGAGAACCTCCGTCGGCTGGCCGTCGGCGGCGAGGGAGATCGTCGTGATCTCGCCATCCGCCGACTCGAGGACGAGCGCCCGCGGCTGAGCGGCGCGCCCGTCGCGTCCCACGACGCCGACCCAGTAGGCGCGATCGCCTCCCCGAGTCTCGATCGCAAGCGTGTCGCCGAAGACCCGGAATGCCGCGGTGGCAGCCTTCGCCACCGGGGCCTGCGGTGCGCCAGACGTGCCGCAGGCCGCGAGCGCGAGTACGAGTGTGAATGCGAGTCGCTTCATGGTCGGACCTCCTTCAGGGAAGGGGCACCTGCACCCTTCGACCCTATAGAGGGGGGCGCGGGGGGTCGGCGTTACACCCCCCCCGCGCCCCCCCTATTCCACCCGCGGGGAGGCCCACCGCTTCACCCACGGCAGCAAGGCGAAAGCCGGCGCGGCGAGCAGCGTCGTGAAGGCGAAGTAGGGCCCGTAGCCCCACGCCTTGACCCAGGTGCCGGAGGGGAAGGCGGCGAGCGACCCCGCGAGGCCGAAGAGCGCCGACAGGAGTGCGTAGCCGGTGCCGGTGTGCGATTTGCCGCAGCAGGCCATCAGGAAGGCGAGGAAGGCGGCGGTGCCGAGGCCTCCGCAGAAGGGTTCGAAGACGACCGCGCTCCAGAGGATGGCCGGCGAGTCGGTCGCCGCCGCCGCCGCGTAGCCGAGGTTGCTGAGCGCCTGGAAGAGGCCGAGGATCCAGAGCGCCCGGAAGATGCCCCAGCGCGTCGTCAGCGCGCCGCCCGACATGGCGCCGAGCACGGTCGCGATGACGCCCGAGGTCGTCTGGAAGTAGCCGATGGCGGCGTTCGACATGCCGCGCTTCACGAGAAACGGCTCGATCATCGGCGCCATCGCGAAGTCGCCGAGCTTGAACAGCAGGATGAAGAGCGCGACGACGACAAACGAGAGCAGTCCGTCGCGCGCGGCGAACCGGCGCAGCGGCTCGATCAGCGGAAGGCCCGCCGCCGGCCCCTTCGGCACCCCCGGCAGCATCAGCGTGACGACCGAGAGCGCGCCGATCGCGATGCCCGCCCAGCGGAAGACGGCGGGCCAGCCGTGCGCGTCGGCCTGCCCGACGAGCAGCCCCGCGGTCAGCAGGTAGCCCCCCTTGTAGGCGGTCACGCGCAGGCCGTTCGCGATCCCGAGTTCGCGCGGCTCGAGCAGCTCGATCGAGTAGGCGTCCGCGGCGACATCCAGCGTCGCCGAGCAGAGCGCGATCGCGACGAGCAGCAGCGCGAGCGACGACGGCCCGCTGCTTGCGAACAGCACGAGCAGCAGGCCCACGGCGATCTGGCACGAGGCCGCCCAGACCTGCCGCCTCCCGTAGCGGTCGAGCAGCGGCGCCCAGAGGAACTTCAGCGCGTAGGCCAGCAGCGCCCAGCCTGTGATGCGCCCGATCTCCTCCGGATCGAAGCCCAGGCGCGCGAAGTAGACCCGCGCCGCCTTGTTGACGATGCCATAGGGCGCGCCCGACGCCAGATAGACGCCGACGAGCCACGCGCACTTCGTGCCTGTCCGCAAGACGCCCCAGCATGCCGGGGCGCGGCGACATCCCCCTTGCGCCCGCAGGCCAGAACCGGGACACCGCGTCGCGGGGCGCTCGTCGCCCTCGCGCGGCCGGTGGGCGGACATCCATGCGGGAGGGGGCGCGGGGGAGGGTAGAGTCTTGCGCTTGCAGAGACCGTGGCGGAACCGGACCGTCGTCGCGCTCGGCGCGGTCAGCCTGCTCACCGATGCGGCGAGCGAGATGGTCATCCCGCTGCTGCCGACCTTCCTCGTCACGGTGCTCGGCGGCAGCGCGCTCGCGATCGGCTGGATCGAGGGCGTCGCCGACGCCGTCAGCAGCGTGCTGAAACTGCTCTCCGGCCGCTGGTCGGACCGCTCCGGGCGCCGGCGCCCCTACATGCTTGCGGGCTACGCCATCTCGTCGCTCGTGCGCCCGCTCGTCGCGGTCGCGGGCGCGGTCTGGCACGTCCTCGCGGTCCGCATCTGCGACCGGATCGGCAAGGGGCTGCGCAGCGCGCCGCGCGATGCGCTGCTCGCCGCGTCGGTGCCCGCTTCCCAGCGCGGCGCCGCCTTCAGCTTCCACCGCGCGATGGACAACACCGGCGCGATCGTCGGACCCCTGATCGCCGCCGGGTTCCTCTACTTCGTCTCCAGCGACCTGCGCCTTCTCTTCGCTCTCGCGCTGATCCCCGGCCTGCTCTCTCTCGTCCTGCTCACGCGCATTGCCGAGCGGCCGGCGCCCCCCCCTCCCCCCGCGCCCCCTCCCCTCGCGCCGCTGCGCGGCTTCCTCGTGCCGCTTGGGCTCTTCACCCTCGGCAACGCGAGCGACGTCTTCCTGCTGCTGAAGGCCGGCGCCGTCGCGACCCCGGTCGCGGCGCTCCCGCTGCTGTGGATGGGATTCCACATCGTCAAGGTCGCGGCCGCGCTGCCCGGCGGCATTCTCGCCGACCGGTGGGGCCGGCGACAGACACTGGCGATCGGCTGGCTTGTGCGCGCCGCCTGTTTTGTTGCATTCGCGTTCGCCGAGAGCCGCGCCGCCGTCTGGGGGATCTTCCTCGCGTACGGCTGCTACCACGGCCTCGCCGAGGGCAGCGAACGCGCGCTGGTGGCCGACCTCGCGCCGCGCGGCCGCGCGGGCACGGCGTTCGGCTGGTACCACCTGACCCTTGGCCTGCTCGCCCTGGTCGCCAGCGTCCTCTTTGGCGCGATCTGGGAGGCGCACGGCCCGCCTGCGGCTTTCCTGACGAGCGCCGCGCTCGCCGTCGCCGCAGTTGCGACGCTACAATGGACGGCACGGCATGGCTGATCCCCTCACCACTCCTTCACTCTTGACGGGCCTCCGGAGGGACATGGCGCACACCAGAGACATCGCCGAGACGCTCGCGGCGTTGCGCGACTTGCTCGCGCACGAAGGCATCCCGTTCGCGGTCATCGGCGCTCTCGCCATGCGCCAGCACGGCTATGTCCGCCACACCGAGGACATCGACATCGTCACAACCGCCGCAGGGCTCGAAAGGATCCACGCGCGGCTCGTGGGGCGCGGGCTCGTCGCGCGCGGTCCCGGTCTCCGTAGGAAGCTCAGGGATCCCGCGCGGAAAGTAGACATCGACGTGCTGGTCGCGGGCGAACATGCGGGTGCGCCCGGGAGCCCCATCGTCTATCCGAAGCCGGACGAAGCCTCCTATTCGACGGTCACGGAGGGGATCCGGTACGCGGTTCTCAATGACTTGATCGCCTTCAAGATCGCCTCGGGAATCTGGGGCAAGCGTCCCCTCGACCTCGCCGATGCACAATCGCTGATCAAGGCCAACCGGCTCGACGAGTCGTTCGCTACGCAGCTCCCCGAATCGCTGCGCGAGCGATTCCTTGAACTGGTGCGGGGCGCGCGCGAGGAGCGCGACATCGAATAGGTTCGCGGAGTGGGAGGGAGTACTCCATGGGTGCGCTGCGCGGCGTTGCGATGCTAGTGGTGGCCTCGCTGGCGCGGGCCGGTGACGCGCCGCAGCCCGAGCCGACCCCGCACCCGGTCTACAGGCTTCCGCAGGGGGCGCGGTTCACCGAAGCGGAGGTGCGCATCCCGCGCAAGGGGGGGGGCGCGGGGGGGGAGCCCGAGGGCGACTTCGAGATCGCGGGCACGCTGAATCTGCCCGCGGAGGGGAAGGGGCCCTTCGCCGCAGTGCTGTTCGTCTCCGGGTCGGGCACGCAGGATCGGCACGGATTCACGCCCGGCATGACCCGGGGCACAGTAGGCCTCGACTGCGGCTCGTGGGAGCTGCTCGATGCGGTGGCTGACGCGGGATTCGCGGTGCTGCGCGTCGATGACCGCGGCTCGGGCTCGACGCCGCTCGGCCCCGCGGGCGTCGGCCCGAGCGACATCGGCTATCAGGCTCTCCTCGGCGACGCACGTGCCTGCCTCCACTGGCTGATGCAGCGGCCGGAGATCGACAAGCAGAGGGTCTTCGTCATCGGCCACAGCGAGGGCGGCATCACGGCGCCGCTGCTCGCGAGCGAGGAGGGCTCCGGGGTTGCGGGGGTTGTCTGCCTCGCCGGTTGCGGGCGCAACTTCTACGACGTGATCTACGACCAGGTCGCGGAAGCCACGAAAGTGCAGCCGCCAGAGATGCGCGAGGCCACGCTCAAGCTGCAGAAGGAACTGATGAACGCCACGCGGGAGGGCCGCGAGCCCGACTTCGATGTCGTTCCGAAGGCGCTCTGGAACCGCCCGGACGTCGTCATGTCGCGCAAGTGGATGCGCGAGCACTTCAACCTCGACCTGACGGCGATCCACAACCGGGTGGCCTGCCCGGTCCTCGTCGCGAACGGCGAGAGCGACATGCAGGTGAGCCCCGAGCGGGACGCGAGGCTGCTCGCCGCGGAACTCGCGCAGGGGAGTTGCAAGGACGTCACCCTCCGCCTCTACCCCGATCTCGACCACCTGTTCAAGGCGTGTGGCGGGCGCAAGTCCACGATCCAGATGTACGCCGAGAAGCGGCCGCTCGACCCGGCCTTCCTCCGCGACCTGCTCGCGTGGCTCGAGCGGCGGGCGCATTGAGTAGGGCGCGCTGCCGCGGCATCGCTAGCCGCCGATAAGATCGTCGAGCGCATCGCGGTCCTCAAATGCCTCCATCGGCATGCAACCATCGCGGGTCAGCCCGATGGTCGAGAACGGCGTGGGGAAGGGGGTGACGCTCGTGAGGTGCACAGCCGCGCCGTCGAGATCCGCCTCTGCTCTGAGCTTCATCGCCCAGTAGCGCTGGTCATGGCCCAGTCCGCGACCGAAGGGAGGCATCGGGGCGGGGCAGGTCCGGGCCTCCGCGAACACATCTTCAAGGACGCTCGGCGGAGCGGGGGGGTACAACCACTCGACGGGCCGCCAGGTCACGGCGGGGTAGCGAGCGATCGCGGTATCGAGCGCGACCGCGTAGCTCTCGTCCGACCGCACCTTCCTGCACCCCACCAACCAGAATCGGCGTGCGTCGGGCTCCCCCTCCTGCGTCCCGGTTCTGCCCGGCAGGATCCCGTAGGCCACGGTGTAGTCGGGCGCCAGGAGATTGCACGTGGAGCCGCCAGAACGCCGCAGGGTACGGGTGAGCATCCCAAGAGGATTCCCCGGACCAGCACGTTCGAAGCTGCCGCCCGGCACCAGTGGAGATCCGCCACCGCCGTCGTGAGGCATGGGGTGAAGCGGGTTGAGCTGGTTCGCGCGATTGTCCCGCGCCGCCTTGTAGTGCGTGCTGCTGGGATTGAAGACCATCGACCGCATGTCGTTGGGGCTGTACCGCTTGCCGTGTCCGCGCTTGCTCATGATGCCTCCACGCCTCGAGCTCGGGGCGCTCGATCCATGCTATCGCGAAACCGACGCCCCGCGGACCCTCGCCCAATGGGGCCGCGAACACCACGGATGGAGGTTCCCTGCGGTTGCCGCACCCGTGCTACGCCGGCATCCCCCGGATCACAGCGTGAGGTCGTGCAGCCCGATCCTGAGCGCCGTCGCGGCGCGGATCATCCGCTTGTCGTAGGAGGCAAGGCGCAGCGACCCGATCTGTTCGCCGAGGAAGAGCAGCGAGGCGAGGTGGAGCGCGTCCAGCGTGCGCACTGGCGCCGGGAAGGGTTCCATCGCCCGTTCGAGCACCGGGGGTGCGAGCTCGAGCAGCGCGACGCGGGTGAGCAGGGCGCCCGCGTTCTCGGCGAGCCGCCGCCCGCCGTTGCGCCGATGGAGTCGGACGAAGACCTCGTACTGAAGAAGACGGCTCGAGACGAGACGCTCGTCCCAGAAGGCGTCCGCGGGGCTCCGTTTCTCGTCGAGGAGGCGCGCGAGGATTACCGACGCATCGACGTAGATCATTCCCGGTCCGCCCGGTCCGAGTCGAGCTCCTTGAGCACCTGCCGGAGGGTCGAGCTCGACGGGAGGCGGGGAGGAAGGGGGGCCTCGGGCGATGCCGGGGGAGTGAGCCAGCCTCGGCGGACGAGTTCCGCCAGCGCCGCGTCGGAGACCTCCGCCGCGCGTCCGGCGCGAGGCGGGATCAGTTCGGCGACGACCCTGTCCCGGTCGGTGACGAGCACCGTCTCCCCGGCCGCAGCGAGGCGCACGTACTCGCTGAGCCGGTTCTTCAGGGCCTTGATCCCGACGGACCTCACGGGAGTAATGTAGCTACCGGTAGCTACTTTTGCAAGACAAGGGCGCTCGCGTGGGGCGTCCCGGGCTACTCCGGCAGCCCCCAGAATTGCCACGCCGCCCAGTACTTCGGGTCTTGCCACTGTTTCTGCGCCGCGACGTGGCGCTGGGCGCTTCGCAGCCCAGCCGCACCCCCCGCACCCCCCTCCCACTCCTTGTAGAAGTGGGTCATCAGGGCCGCGGTGGCCTTGTCGTCCACCTTCCAGAGCGAGACGAGCACGCGCGGCGCACCGGCGAGCATGAAGGCGCGCACGAAGCCGATCACGCCCTCGGTCTCATAGACGGTGCCCTTCGCCGTCTCGCAGGCGGACAGCACGACGAGGTCGGCGGGGATCTTCATGCGCAGCACATCCATCGACGTCAGCATCTCGCCGTTCGACAGTGCAAGCGACGAGAGCGCGGCCTTCGTCGGATGGACGAGTCCGTGGCACGCGAGGTGGACGGCGCGCCAGCGCGGGCGCGATGCCAGTGCCGCCTCGAGCCGCGCGCGGGTCGCGTCGGGGCCGAGCAGCACCGTGTCGCCGACCGCCTTCGCCTCGTCGCGCGAGGCGGGGAGCGGCGTGAGTTCGATGCCGGTGCGCAGCACCGTGAGTTCCGCCGGCGAGGGCCTTGTGCCATAGTCCGGATCCCCGAGCGCGAGCACGCCCGTGCCGCGCTCCTTCGCGAGGTCGGCGAGGAGCCCCTGCGCGGTACCCGACGCGACGTAGGCGATCTCGTGGTCGGGGAAGACCAGCGCGAAGGGGACCGAACAGAGGGGGCCCGCGGGGGAGATCAGCAGGCGGCGGATCGAGGGGTCGAGCGCGAGGGGCGTGGCGACGAACGGGGCGAGTCCCTTCCAGTCGGCGCTCGCGCAAGCGGCGTCGATGTCGGCGGGCTTTGCGAGTTCGACGATGCGCGCGCCCTCCCGCGTCAGCACGAGCGCCACGGCCCGGGGCGCGTGCGTGCCGTAGAGCAGCAGCGCCTCGCCGGCGCGGAGGCGCCCGCGGATGGCCTCGGGCGCGTCCGCCATGGGGAAGACTACGCCTGCCGCCGCCTTTGCCTTTCGGCGGATCCTCTCCTCGGTCTCGACGAGTTGCTGCTGCGCGGCGTCCAGCTTGGCCTTCGTCTGCTTCAGCGCCACGCGGTCTCCGGCGCGGAGCGCCTCGAGGTGGCGGAAGCGCGCATGGGCCTCCTCGTCGCGAGCGCGCTGCTCCTCCGCGCGCAGCGCCTCCGGCAGCACCACGTGGCGGAGCGCGTTGCCGCCGCCGAGGGCCTCGACGAGGGTGGCAGCCCTGCCGCTCTCGAGGAAGTGGCAGAGGGCATCGGCATCGGCGGCGCTGCGCGCGGCGAGCGTGCCGAGGACGAACGGCTGCCGCTTCCCTTCCCGCAGCATCGCGGCCCTCTCGTCGGCGAACCCGCTGGACATCCGGCCGACGAGAGTGACGGCCTCGCGGCAGGCTGCGATCGCATCCGCGGGATGCTCGTCCTCGACGTGGAACAGGGCGAGGTCGCACAGGTTGTCGAGCAAAGCCCCGGAGTTGATGCGCTCCCGCGCCAGATGCGTCGACTCCTGGAGCAGGGAGAGCGCCCGCTCGCGGTCGCCAAGGGCCTTGTGACAGTCGGCGAGGTGCCCGAGGGCGAGGATGACCGTGTCGGGATCGTCGATCTCCCGCGCGATCGCGAGCGCCTCCTCGTGGTGCGCGCGCGCCTCCTCCGCTTGGCCGAGCCGGCCCTCCGCCACGCCGAGATTGTCGGCGAAGATGGCGTAGCCGCGGCGGTCGCCGAGCTCCTTCTTGATCGCGACGACGCCACGCAGCGCCGCCGCCCCCTCGGCGAACTCTTCGCGCTTGAGGTGGAGGCTTGCCAGGTTGCCGAGGACCATCGACTGGTCGCGCCGCCGGCCGAGCGTCTCGGCGAGCGAGAGCGCCCGCGCATAGTTCGAGCGGGCCGTCTCGTCGTTTCCGAGGTCGCGATGCAGGCCACCCAGTTCGTTGCAAACGTTCAGGGTGCTCTCGTCATCGCGAAGTGCTTCGAACCGAGCGAGGGCGTCCTCGAGATGCTCTTGGGCTAGCGCGAACTCCCCGAGCCCCTTGTGACAGTTCCCGATGTCGCGGATCGCCTCCGCGAGGCCGCCTGCGTCGTCCTGCGCCTCGCAGAGATCCCGTGCCCGCCTGTGGCAGGCCAGCGCCCCGGCGAGATCGCCCTTGTCCTGGAGCAGATCGCCGCGCTCATGCTCCAGCTTGCACTCCCATCGCGGGTCGCCGAGGATCCTGCAGAGTTCCACGGCACGTCCCAACTCGGCCGACGCCGCCTCCCAGTTGCGCCTCAGGCGGTGGAAGCCCGCGAGAAGGCTCCGAAACTTGATCGCGTCGGAGTCCTTCGAGCCATCGACGAGCGAGAGGGCGGCGGTGGCTTCCTCTACGGCGCGGGTGTAGTCCCCCTGCTTGCTGTGCCAGCTGGCGCGGACCGCGAGTGTCTCGGCCATACTTGACCGATCCCCGATCCCGTCGTAGCGGCGAAGCGCCTCGCGGCTGAGGCGGAAGGCCTCCTCGCTGCGGCCCAGCTCCCAGGCCGCGATCGCCCGGAGCTGGTCGTTCTTCGCGAGGCTCGCGGCATCCCCGGCCCCCCCGAGAAAGGCGAGCGCCTGGTCGAGAGCATGGAGCGCCTCCTCAGCCGGTCCTCCATAGGCGCGAGAGACAGCGAGCCGATGCCACAGTTCCACCCGCCGCCTGGGCGGAGTCGTCCCGGGCAGCGAGCGGATCTCGCGCTCCACGAAGGGGATGGCAGCGCGATGGTCTTCCAGAATGTTGTTGAGTGCGAGGAAGATGTTCCAGTGGAGCTTGCTCGCCGCATCCGCGTCCCCGATCGCCTCGGCGATGTCGAGGGCAGCCTCCCACGACTTCACTGCGTCGCGCAGCCTCCCCAGTCTCTCCTGCGTCAACCCGATCGCGGAGTGCGTGAGCATCACCTGCCTTGCATCCCCTGCCTCCCGGTAGAGCGCCTCGGACTCGCGCAGGCTTGAGAGGCTTCCGTCGAAGTCGCCCATCTCCTTCTGCGCCTCGCCGCGCCTGCGGAGCAGTGATGCGATTCGCCCGTGGTCGCCGAGCTTGCGGGCGATAGGGATGCCGCGGTCGGCAGCCGCGAGAGCGGCCTCTTGGTCGCCGGCCTGGCTCCGCAGGCCAGCCACCTCCTCGAACGAGTCGATGACGTGCTCCGGCACGCCGCTGCGCTCGGCAAGGGCGATCCCCCGCTCGAAGTGTGCGAGTGCCTCCTGCTTGCGTCCTCCCTCGCGCAGCAGGACGCCGAGGAGGTGGTGCGTCAGCGCCGCCTCCGGTCCCGCTCCTGCGCGCTCCCACAGCCCGATCGCCTCGACCCAGGAGGCTTCACACGCGACCTTGTCCCCGAGCAGGGCCTGAATCGCGCCCAGCGCGCGCAGCGCCTCGGCCAAGGCCCGGTCGTCGCCGCTCTGACGCCCCCGTTCGACGATACGGGCCCGGTGTGGCACCGCCTTCTCATACTCCTTGCGGGCCTCGTAACGCTCCGCCAGCTTGCGCAGCCCCTCCCGGCCCTCCCCCAGATCCTCATCGACGGCGAGCAGCCGCTCCCATAGCGCGTCTGCCTCCGCGCGCATGCCCGCACGATCCGCCTGCTCGGCGGCGCCCTTCAGCGCAGCCGACTGCCGCGACAGCGCGCCGATCTCGCGGAAGCGCTCCGCCGCGGCGACGAGCAGAGGCACCGCGTCGGCGTGGCGACCCTTCAGATAGGGCGTCACCGCCCGCGCGTAGGCGAGACGCGCGCGTTGCAGCGGGTCCCCGGGCTCCTCGAGCGGCTCCAGGATGCGCGCCGCGCCATCGACGTCCCCGGCGCGCGTCCGTTCGTTGAAGCGGCGGAGGGCCTCGCGGAACGCCGGATCGGGCGGCCGCTCTCGCCACGAGCGCACGAGCGCGGGGAGCCCCTCGATGCCCTTGCGCGGCGCCGCGGTCGCGAACGCGAACGTCGCCTCGTGCCCCGCGAGCGCGAAGATCTCGTCGGCCACCGACCAGGGATCGGGTGTCTCGCGCGCGGCGATCGCCCGCAGCGCCGCGTCGTCCTTGGCCTCCCAGGCCTTGACCGCCGCCGCGGCGGCGTCGGCGATGTCATCCGCACCCGCCTGAGCGGCGAGCCCGAGCAGCAGGAGTGCGACGCGCGAAGTCCGCACGGTCAGCGCATTTTCGCAAACACGAGGATATCGTGCAGAGGCAGCAGGTCGAACGCCTCGGCGAGTTCGAGCCCGGCCCCCCGGGCGAGTTCCTCGATCCGCCGGCGGGCGAGCCGGTGCTCGGGCCGCGGCCCGAGGCGCATCGGCTCGGTCTTCCAGTTGATGATCGCAAGCCGGCCGCCCGGCGCGAGCCCCTCGGCCATGCTCTCCATGAAGCGCGCCTGCTCCGCGTCGTCGACCTCGTGCAGCGTGTTCGCGCAGAGCACGAGGTCGCACTTGTCCTCCGGCAGCAGCGGCCGGTCGGGCTCGCTGCGGCGAAGGGTGACGCGCTTGCGCTCCTCCGGATCCAGGCGCTTCGCGAGCAGGTCGAGCATCCCCTGCTGGATGTCCACGGCGATCACATGCCCCGCCACTCGCAGGAGCCGCAGCGCGAAGTAGCCCGTCCCGCAGCCGATGTCGGCGACGCGTGCCCCGGGCGCGATGCGCAGCGCCTTCAGGACCTCCTCCGGCCGTTGCCACTCGTCGCGGGTTCTGTCGTCGAGGGCTGGCGCCCAGTCCATCGGAAAGACCTTGGGGCCGAGCGGCGCAGGGGGAGCGGTGGGGGGCGCGGGGGGAGGCTCACCGGCGCACGATGCAAGTGTGGCAAGGAGCGCGAGGCAGTAGCACCTCACGCCACGGCCTCCAGCACTTGGGCCATCCCGGCCGCGATCCGGTCGCACTCCTCCATCGTCGTGCAGGCGGGCGGCATCGCATAGAGCACATCGCCGAGGGGGCGCAGCAGCAGGTCGGGCGCCTTCTCCCGGCAGACGTTGCGCAGCGCCTCGGAGAGATAGCCGCCTCCGCCCACCGCGACGATGCCGCCGAAGCGGCGCGACGGCACAGGCAGCGCGGCCGCGATCCGCTTGCCGATCGCGCGGAAGCGCACGGGCACGTCGTTCTCGCGGATGAGGTCGAGCGACGCGAGCGCAACCGCGCAGGCGACGGGGTTCGCCGTGAAGGTGTGGCCATGGAAGAAAGCGCGCGCGCGATCGGTCGAGAGGAACGCCGAGTAGATCTCCCCGGTTGCCAGTGTCGCGGCGAGCGGCATCATGCCGCCGGCGATCCCCTTCGCGAGGCACATCAGGTCGGGCCTGATGTCCGCCTGCTCGCAGGCGAAGAGCGTCCCGGTGCGTCCGAAGCCGGTCATGACCTCGTCGGCGATCAGCAGGACGCCATGCCGGGTGCAGAGGCGCCGCGCCTCGCGCAGGAGTGCGGCAGGCACCGCCCTCATCCCCGCCGCCCCCTGCACGATCGGCTCGACGATCAGCGCCGCGACATCCCCGCGACCGATCTCCTCCCCGAGCCCCTCCTGATCGATGTGTGTGACTTGGAAGAGCAGCGGCGAGAGCTCTTCGAAGAAGGGCTTCGGGTCCCCGACCGCCATCGCGCCGAAGGTGTCGCCGTGGTATCCGCCCTCGAGCGCGAGAAAGCGCGTGCGGCCCCTCTCGCCGCGCCTGCGCCACGCGAGATAGGCCATCTTCAGCGCCACCTCGACGGCGGTGCTGCCGTTGTCACTGTAGAAGCAGACGTCGAGGCCCGCGAGGCGCGTGAGCTCCGCGGCGAGCCTCTCCGCCGGTTCGTGCGTGCATCCGGCGAAGAGCACATGGTCGAGGCGCTCCGCCTGCTCCGCCAGCGCGCGGACGAGCCGCGGATGGCCGTGGCCGTGGAGGCAACACCACCACGACGAGATCGCATCCAGCACGCGCCGGCCGTCCTCGAGCGTCAGCCACGCGCCGCGCGCCGACGCGACGCGCAGCGGCTCGGGGTCGATTCCGTGCTGCGTGTAGGGGTGCCAGCAGCTCATGGGCTGACGATCCGGAGGCCGGGAAGCCACTGTTGCAAGGTGGCGACGTTGGGGGGGTGCGGGGGGCCGACGAGGTAGAGCGCCTCGAGTTCGAGGCCGCGGGCGCGGATCGCCTCGATCGTCAGTCTCGTGTGGTTCAGCGTGCCGAGGCCGCTCCGGGCGACGAGGACGAGGGGGAAGCCGAGCCGGACGAGCAGGTCCGCCTGGTCCTCGCTTTCGTTGTACGGTACGAGGAGGCCGCCGGCGCACTCGACGATCCACGTCGCGTCGGGATCCTCGGCGATGCGGGCGCGAAGGGCGGCGGCGACCTCGTCCACCGTGAGGCGCCGGTCCGAGGCCTGGTCCACGGAGGCGGGCAGCGCGAAGTGGAAGAGGGGGGTCTCGGGGGGGGTGTTCGTCAGCCGTGCCACGGTCTCGGAGTCGGAGTCGGGGCCCGTCTGCACCGGCTTCAGGTAGCGCGCGTTGGGCAGCGCCTCCTGGAGCAGCCGCGCCGCCAGGTGCGTCTTGCCGATCCCGGTGTCGGTGCCCGCGACGACGATCCGTCTCCTCAGGAGCGCGCGAAGCGCGTGGCCGAGCGCGTCGACGTCGTCGTCGGTGTGGTCCGCGTGGCAGACGATGCGCAGCCGGCTCGTGCCCTCCGGTACCGTCGGCGGACGTACCGCGCGCACGTCGAAAGCCCGGTCGCGGAGCGCGGAGGCGAGGCGCACCGCCTCGTCCGCACCGCCGACGATGATCGGGACGATCGCGCTGCTGCCGCGCGCGCCGGGCACCTGCGCGCGGAGGCGCGTGGCGGCGGCGAGGGCGCGCGCGCCGCGCCAGCGCTCCTCGCGGACGATGTCGATCGCCGCCGAGAGGGCGCTCGCGACGGCGGGGGGAGGGGCGGTCGAGTAGATCAGCGGTCGCGCCGCCTGCACGAGCCACTCGATGACGGTAGCGGAGGCGGCGATGAAGGCGCCGGAGACGCCGAGGGCCTTCCCGCCGGTGACGACCCTGGCGAGGAGGCGCGGGAGGTCGGCGGCGAGTCCGGGCCCGTGCAGGCCCGCGGCATGGGCCTCGTCGACGATCAGGTGCGCGTCGTGCTCTTCGGCCAGGCGCGCGTACTCCGACAGGGGCGCGCGATCGCCATCCATCGAGAAGAGCGACTCCGTCGCGACGATGCGACGCCTGTAGGCGCCGCATCGTTGCAAGAGCTGGCGGAGGTGGGCGGTGTTGCAATGGTCGAACACGTGGACGTGGGCGTGGGAGAGGCGGCAGGCGTCGATGATCGAGGCGTGGTTGAGCCTGTCGCTGAGGATGACGTCGCCGGCCTCGGCGAGGGCGGGAAGCAGCGCGAGGTTGGCGTGGTAGCCGCTGGGGAGCAGCAGCGTGCGCTCGGCGCTGAGCCATTCCGCCGCCTTTCGTTCCACCTCCTCGTAGGGGCCGTGGTCGGCGCGGAGCAGGCGGGAGGCGCGGCCCCCGCACCCCCACGTTTTCGCCCCCTCGTGCATCGCTTCCGCGAGCCGCGGATCGCGCCCGAGGCCGAGATAGTCGTTCGAGGTGAAGTCGCGGCCGCCGCTCCCGTGCAACTCGCGATAGAGGCCCGCGCGCCGGCGCTCGGCGAGACGCTCTTCGAGGTTCACGGCGCGGGGTGGACGCCGAGCAGGCCCATCAGGCGCTCGTCGGCGTCGGGTTCGGCGTTGGGGGTCGTCAGCAGCCGGTCGCCGAGGAAGATCGAGTTGGCGCCGGCGAGGAAGCAGAGCGCCTGCGCCTCCTCGCTCATCGAGAGGCGGCCCGCGCTGAGGCGGACACGGGCGCGCGGCATCAGCAGGCGCGCGACGGCGACCATGCGCACGATCTCGTCCCAGCGCGCGGGGGGGCGCCCTTCGAGCGGCGTGCCCTCGACCGCGACCAGCGCGTTGATCGGCACGCTCTCCGGCGGCGGCTCGAGGGATGCCAGTGTGGCAAGCAGGCCGATCCGGTCGTCGGTGCTCTCGCCCATGCCGACGATGCCGCCGCAGCAGAGCTTGAGGCCCGCGCCGCGCGCGGCCGCCAGCGTGTCGAGGCGGTCCTTGTAGGTGCGCGTGCGGATGATCTTGCCGTAGAAGGCCTCGCTCGTGTCGAGGTTGTGGTTGTAGTAGTCGAGGCCCGCCTCGCGCAGGCGCGCGGCCTGGTCCTGCCGCATCATGCCGAGCGTCGCGCAGCTCTCGAGCCCCTCCGCCTTGATCGCCTCCACCATGCCGAGCACGCGGTCGAACTCCTCGCCGTCCTTCACCTCGCGCCACGCGGCGCCGATGCAGAAGCGGTCGGCGCCCTGCTCCCTCGCCGCGCGCGCCGCGCGGGCGACCGACGCGACGTCGGCGAGCGGCTCGCGCGCGAGGTCGGCTTGGTGGTGCGCCGACTGCGGGCAGTAGCCGCAATCCTCCGGGCAGCCGCCGGTCTTGATCGAGAGCAGCGTCGAGCGCTGGACGTCGCGCGGGTCGTGGAACTCGCGGTGCGTGACCGCCGCGCGGAAGACCAGTTCGAGCAGCGGCAGTTCGAAGAGGCGGGCCGCCTCCGGGCGCCGGTCGGGCTTCATCCCGCCGATGCTAGCAGACCGGCGGAGGAGTTCGTGGAGGAGGTGACCGCGAACCGCGCAGGAGACTCCCGAGGATGAGGACGCCCGTGCGGAACCCGGAGCAGGGCGTCACATCCTCCGACACTGTCATGCGCGATCGGACGAGCGGAAACGACGGAGGCTACTCGAGCTTTCCAAGCCTCCCGTGCCAGAAGCCCGGTCGCCTGCTCCCGTGCGCAATCGCGAGGACGCGGCGTTCGGCTGGGAGGTCGACGTAGACGATCGAATAGGGAAACCTGCGAACTGGCAGCCGTCGGATGCGCAGATCGCGACCGACGCCTTCGACCGAGAGGCCGACGACCGGACCCTCGAGCCGCCGAAGTGTCTCCTCAACGGAGAGGAGAAAGTCGCGGCCAAGGCCCGGCCTGCGCTCTTCGTACCAGAGCCACGCCGCCTCGATCTCTTGCTCAGCCTCGCGACCGAGCTTGAGCGGCAGCGTCACTTTCCGCGCTCAGGATCCAGGTTGGACAGGACCTCACGCCACGCCCGCCCTTGCGACTCTCCGGCGAGCGCGCGGCGGGCGCGGCGCTCGATCTCCGCCGCCCACGCGGTGTCGCGATCCGGGTCGGGCTCACCGTCGATGCTGGCGAGCAGGTCCGCCGCCAGCTCGGCCCTCTCCTCGAGGGGGAGTTGCAGAGCTTCGGAGAGCAGCTTCCTTGCGCCTTCGCCCATGCCATGATGTTACACCGTACACGGTGCCCGTGGGGGCTCTCGCGCCAGACGGCCTGCTCACCGCACGCCGATGCAGGGCCTTCGACCCTGAAAGCCCGGACTTCCGAGCCGCTTGGAGCTTGTCCGGGTAATGGCCTTCAGCCACGCTTCGGGGCCAACCGGACCCGGACAAGCTCCTGACTCGACGCGACGCGAGTCGTGAGTCTCCATGAGCCATCGCCGCGATCGAGGCCCGGGGGCTCTTGCGCGAGGTGCGGCGCTCCGCGTCACGCCCTCGCGGCTGCCAGGTTCAGGAGGTTGTGTCCGGTGCACGCCAAGCCGATCCCCCGCGACCTTCGCCAAACCTCGCAACAGGAATTCGCGGAATGCTCGCCCCTTCACGTTGCGAACACAGGATCCGCGGTCTGCTTCCGTAGGCGGTACCGGCTCCGGTAGCCGCCGCGTCTCAGGCGCGTCCTCATTGCACGGGCCCGCGGGCCCGCATTGTCCTGCGGGCCCTGCGGCCCCGCGTCCCCACGGCGCTGCCGGCCCGTGGCCACGTACGCCCGGATGTATCGCCGGCAGAGTTCGCGCAGGTTGCCTTCGGTGCAGTACCCCGCGCTGCGTCAAGTGTGCAATCGCGACATCGAGCGGACCCATCCCGTGCGGCAGGAGCGCGTGGCGGGTCTTTCGGAACCACCCCCGAGTCGCGCCCTCTGCCACTGCCCGGAAGCCGCTAGAATGCCCCCATGCTCCCTCGATGCATGCTGCTCCTGCTGGCGCTCGGCGGCCTCGCGAGGGCCGACGAAGCCGACAAGCTCCCGAGCGAAGAGGTCAAGCTCGGCGGCGACGAGAAGAAACTCTGCTTCCGCCTCGGCCCGCTGCCGGAGGCGAAGGAGCCCAAGAAGGGCTTCGGCCTGCTCGTGATCCTCCCCGGCGGCGACGGCAGCGCCGAATTCAACATGTTCTGCCGCCGCATCCTGATCCACGGCGCGGGCGGGGACTATGTCGGCCTGCAGCTGGTCGCGCCGAAGTGGACGGAGACGCAGCCGATCGTCTGGCCGACGGCGAAGAACAGGGTCGAGGGCATGAAGTTCACGACCGAGGAGTTCGTCGAGGAGGCGATCGCGGATGCGCGCAAGTGGAAGAAGATCGACCCCGCGCGCATCCTCGTGCTCGCCTGGTCGTCGAGCGGCCCCGCCGCCTACGCGCTCTCGCTGGCGAAGGATGCAACGCCCGTGGGCTACTTCATCGCGATGTCCGTCTTCAAACCCGCCGAACTCGGCGATCTTGCGGGGGCCCGGGGGCTGGCCTACTTCCTCTACCACTCCGCCGAGGATCGCGTCTGCCCCTTCCGCATGGCCGAGGAGGCCGAGAAGAAGCTCTCGAAGGAGAAGGCGAAGGTGAACCTCCAGAAGTACACGGGGGGCCACGGCTGGCACGGCGACATGTACGGGGACATGCGCGCCGGGATCGCCTGGCTTGAGGAGAACCACCGGAAGGCGAAGCGGCCTCCCGGGAGGGCCGGCTAGCGAGGCCCCTCTTTCCCTGGAACGGAGAACCTGCTAGCCTTCCCGCGGTAGGACCGGGAGGCATCCCATGAAACGAGTCGTTCCGTTCTTCGTGGTTCTGGTGGGATTGACCTTGGCGGCGTGCAACGGGGAGGCGCCCAAGTCGCAGCAGCTGACGCCGGCCTGGCCGAAGGTCGAGTGCCCGGGGGGAAGCGGCATCCTCGCCGAGGCGCGCCTGCAGGACATCGAGGGGTGGGCGGGACTCGGGACTCCCGCGCAGGTCAAGGCGAAGGCTTGCCGCACGACGCACACCGGCGTCACGCCGATCCACTGCGCGAGGGTCTACACGGCATGGACCGCGGCCAGCGCGGCGCAGAATCCGCTGCTGACGCCGGAGCAGAAGGCCGTGCTGATGGCCTTCTGCGTGAGCGAGCTGACGCACGACAGTGACGGCAGCGGCCTCGCGGCGGGCGGCGGAGCCGCCGTCTGGCCGGACGTCGAGTGCCTCCCGCTTTCGGGCGTGACCGCGCGTGCGCGTCTCGACCAGATCATCGTCTGGGCGACCGACGCGAACCGCCTCGACGCGAAGTCGAAGGCGGAGCAGTGCCTCGTGCATACCGTGGACACGATGCTGCACCGCTTCAAGGTGTACGGCGCGTGGGAATCGGCCAAGGCGACGCTGAATCCGATCCTCTCCGACGGCGAGCGACAGGCGCTCTGGCTCCTCTGCATCTCCGAGTTGACGCACGGGGAGGACGGAGGCGGCGTCGGCGGCGGCTAGCGGCGCTCGTCGAGAGCCGCCGCGAGCCATGCGTGTCCGAAACGGGCAGCCTCGGCGTGTGCGCTCCGGGCCAGCGCGGCGGCGGAGGCCGCGAGTCCGTCGATCCGCAGCGCTTCGACCTCGAGCAGGTCGGCGCAGGTCCGCATCTCGGCCCGGCGCTCTCCCACGTCAGGCGCGCGCAGCCGCGCCGCGGCGGCGTGCAGCGCCCCGGCGTCCCTGCACCTCCATCCCTCCGCCGCGCGGATCATCGCCGCCGCGACGGTCCCGTCGGCCGGATCGAGCAGTGCGGGGAGGTCGCCCACCGGAGAGAGTCCCATGATCTCCGCCTCCGCGAGCAAGCAGGCCGCTGCGCGGCGGATGGCACGATCGCCGGTCGATCGCGCGCCCCGCACGCAGGCGTCCGCCCTCCTCCCGGCCTCACCCGGATCGGCGAGCGCGACGAGGCTCTTCGCCTGCGCCGCGAGGGAGACGACGCGGACCTGCAGGAATCCGTCCCTCGCGCCGAGCGCCTCGGCCTCCTCGAGCCGGGCCATCGCCGCCTCGTAACGCCCCGCCATGGCAAGGTGCGCCCCCTGCATCAGCAGGCCGTCGCCGAGGCCGAGCCAGTAGCCGGCGGCACGGAGCTGGTCGATAGCCTGGTCGGTCAGCCGACTCGCCTCCCCGATCTCCCCGCGTGCTTCGAGGCACTGCGCGAGGATCAGCCGCGCGTGCGAAGCGAGGTTCTTCGCGTCCTCCAGCTCGAGCGCCCGTATCGCTCGCCGGAGGTCGGGTTCGATGCCTTCGAGAGCCCCGCGTTGCAGCGCCGCGATCGCGCCGTTCACCTCGCTCGTCGCCGCGTGGCTGCCCCGGCCCGCGAGTCGCGCGATCTCCGCGGCCTCCCGGTAGAGCTCCTCGGCCCTCGCGAGGTCGCCGCGGCGCATCGCGATGGCGGCGAGCTGGTCAGTCACCGAGGAGCGGATGCCCTCATGGGGTGCGGCGCGGAGGGACTCCATGGCTCGGTGGAGAGCCGCGCTCGCCCCGTCGAGATCCCCCCTGAACTTCAATACGAGCCCGCGCAGGCTGTCCGCCGCGGGTTTCTCGAGGCAGCGCCCCAGTTCCCGCCCCGCGCGCTCGAGAAGGTCGAGATCGACCGCATCGCTTCCCTCCGAGCGGTACCGCCACTGCGCCTGACGCACGAGTGCACGAAGCCGCAGCGGCTCGTCGCCGACGGCGAGCGCCGCGTCCACGAGCACCTTCACGATGTGCTCCGCGTCATCTCGCAGACCGAGATCGTTGTGGAATCCGGCGATCGCGAGCAGCAGATCGCGGTGGTCGCGGGCCTGGTCCGGTCCCAGAGTCGCCGCGCTCAGGCCGCCCCGGGCCGCGAGATCCATCGACCGCCGCCGTTCGAGGCGCCGCGTCGCGCGCATCGCCGCCTCGAGGAAGTAGGGCGCCGCGCGCCCCCGGGCCCCCGAACACTCCCAGTGGACGGCGAGGCGCTCCGGGTCGACGTCCTCCCTCCCGGAGAGCGCCTCCGCGAACCGGCGGTGCAGCACGCGGCGCAGGTCGGGGCCGACCTCCTCGTAGATCACGTCGCGGACGATCGGCGACGAGAAGCGGTAGCCCTGCGCGAGCGGCACGACGAGGCCGCGCTGGCGGTAGATGCGCTGGAGCTCCCGCAGCACGTGCAGCAGCGGGCGCTCGGCGACCGCCGCGAGATCCGCGCCGTCGAACTCGGCGCCGGCGACGGCGGCCATCTCGAGCAGGTCGCGGTCCCCCTCCGAGAGGCGCCCGAGGCGGCCCGCGACGATGTCGCGGAAGCCGCGCGGGAGGTCCGCCGACTCGAACCCCTCGCTCTCGACGATCTGCCCGCCCTCGACGCGGATGCTCCCGCCCTCGAGCATGTGGCGGAAGAGCTCGAGCATGTGGCGCGGGTTGCCCGCGGCCTTCTCGTGCACGAGGCGCGCGATGCGCGGGGCGACCGTCTTGCCCGCATGGTCCTCGAGCAGCGCGTAGCCCTCCTCGCGCGCGAGCGCCTCGAGCGGCATCGCCTCGACGAACGGCTGCGAGCCGAGCTCGGGCACCCCGGCGCGCGCGAGCAGCAGCACGAACCCGCCCTGCGCGGCGACGCGGCCGGCGACGTGGATCGCGATGCGCACGTCCTCCTCGTTGCACTCGTGCAGGTCCTCGAGCAGGAGGCCGAGGCCGCGCCGCTCGAGCATCTCGCCGAGCATGCGCTCCAGCGTGCCGACCACCGGCTGGCTCGCGTCGATGCGAAGGCGGTCGCTCTGCTCGAGCATGCGCCCGATCTGCTCGCGCGTCGACTCGAGGCGCGGGTCGCCGCTCTCCTGCCCGCTGACGGCGCGCAGCAGAGGCCGCACGACGCCCTCGATCGCGGAGACGCCGGCCGCGATCCAGGGCAGGCCGAGTTCCTGCGCCGCGCGCGACACCTCCGTCGCGAGCGCCGTCTTGCCGATGCCCGGCTCCCCGGTCACGAGCGTGCAGCTGCCCTCGCGGCGCGCCGCCGCCGCGCGCAGGCGCTCGTGCAGCGTCGCCTCCTCGCGCTCGCGGCCGCGCAGGCGCGAGCGCGGCGCGCGCCGGGGCGCGACGGCGACGATCTCGCCGTCGAGGATCGCCGCCACCGCGCCGGCGTCCCTCGGGCGATCGGAGGGGCGCTTGCCGAGGCAGGCCCGGATGGCATTGGTCAGGGCCGCGGGAAGGTGGGGGGGCGGGGGGGGCGGATCGGAGTTCTGGATCGCGTACATCAGCGCGTGCAGGTTGGCGCCGTGGAAGGGCCGGCGCCCGCAGGCGAGCGCGTAGAGCACGACGCCGAGACTCCAGACGTCGCTCGCCGGGCGCACGGCGTCGCCGAGGAGGACCTCCGGCGCCATGAAGGCCGGCGTGCCCGCGGGCACGTCGCTGTCGCTCGCGCGGGCGGCGAGGTCGCCGAGAAGCTGGCCGAGGCCGAAGTCGGCGAGCTTCGGCGTGCCGTCGGCGGCGAGCAGCACGTTGCCCGGCTTGACGTCGCCGTGCACGATGCCCGCCCGGTGCGCGGCGGCGAGCCCCCGCGCGATGCCGCACGCGATCTCCGTCTGCCTCGGGAGCGGCGGCGTGCCGGAGGCCAGGAGGTCGTGGAGCGTGCCCCCCTCCACGAACTCGAACTCGAACCCCCACACGTCGGTGCCTTCGGGGGGGTGGACGCGATAGAGCGTGACGATGTTGGGGTGGACGAGTTGGCCCACGAGGCGCGCCTCGCGCAGGATGCGCTCGCGCACCTCCGGCTCCCCGCGCACCGCCTTCAGCGCGACCTTGCGCCCGATGAGCGGGTCGACGGCGAGGAAGACCTTGCCGAAGGCGCCCTCGCCGATCTCGCGCTCCACCCGGAGGGTGTGGAACGTCGCGCCGGGCGTGGGGAATGTCATGCCGCGGCGCCCTACTTGTAGCCGAGGTCCTTGCGCAGTCTCATCGAGGTCTCGTGGTTGAGAGTCTCCTCCGGCAGCGTCTCCGGCACCTGGCGTGCCCGCGCGTCGAGGGCGGCCGGGGCGAGGCCCGAGCCGATCGTGCCACCCTTGAACTTGAGCACGTTCCACTCGTTGAGGGTCTCCGCGAGCAGCGACTTGTGGCCATCCTTGTTCAGGTCCACCGAGACGCTCGCCTCGAGGGTTCCGGCCGCGGACCAGTTCCAGTTGATGGGGCCGTCCGCGGGCTCGCGGCGCAGCGTGCCGGTCGGGTCGTACCACGCGGTGTCGCAGTCCGGCGGCGCGAGGCCGAGCCCGACGCCCTCGTTCTCGTCGAGGGCGGCCTCGTCGAGGGCCGGCAACCCGCTCCGCTGGTAGTCCCAGTGGCCGAAGGTCCCGCCGCACCGGAGGCCGGTGAGCTGCCACGCGTAGTTCATGACGCTGAGGTGGTTGGGCTTGAAGCGCACGTCGTCGCTGCCGCCGTGCCGGAGGCCGAGGTTGTGGCCGAGCTCGTGGAGGAAGGTGCCGGTTTTGGCATCCTCGTCGCCCCCGTCCCACTCGCCGAGGGTGACGACGAAGTCGGACTCGGGGATGCCCATCGAGAGGCCGCTGATCCGGCCGACGCCCGCGATGAACTGCCAGCGGTCGGCCCAGATCATGTAGTGGAAGGTGCGGGCGCGCTTCGCGATGTCGAAGTGCTTGCCCTTGAGCAGGAAGAACGTGAACGCATCGAGGTCCGCGACGTAGTCGACGACGTTGCCCCGCTCGAGGTGGAGCTTGATGCCGGGCGTGCCGTCGGGGTTGTTGACCGGCGCGGACGCGAAGCAGTACCGGAGGCTGTCGAGCACGCTTTCGGGGGGCGCGAGGCCGTGCTTGGCGCTCGTGCGCTCCATGGTGTCCATCTCGACGAAGACGTCCTTGTGCCGCGGGTCGGCCCCGAGCAGCGCGAGGTTGGTCCCGTCCACGCCCTTGACCTCCCAGCCGTCGAGCAGCGCGTCGCGGTCGGTGTCGGGATCGTGCGGATCGGTTCCGAGCACGCCCTCCTCGGCGTCGGTGAGCCCATCGGCGTCGCTGTCGCCGTCCACGGGTCCGAGTTCGCGCTGCGTGCGGTCGCCCCGCAGCGTACCGTCGCTGCCGAAGAGGTCGGCGATCGCCCGGACGGCCTCCGGCGGCTTCTGCTCGTCGGGGACCAGGGGCGGATCCGGCCGTAGCTCCGGCTCCTGCGGATCTCGGGTATCGCGCGGAGCTCTCGGTCCGCCCGGCTCCGCGGGATCTTCGGGATCCCGCGCACGGTCCGGATCGGGTGCCTGCGCCTCTCCGAACGCGACCGTGGATGTGGTGTTCCGCGCGGCAGGCTTGTCGCCGCAACAGGCGCCGAACACCAAGAGTGCGATGACATACCGCTGCATCACTGTCCTCCTCGGGTACAGCCTAGGCCTGGGACAAGCGTGATTTCGCAGCGCGATTTCGCGGAATAGCCCGAAA
>CAZMXP010000014.1:85241-86904 GCA_964570285.1 uncultured Planctomycetaceae bacterium | reverse complement strand
CGGCACGCTCTTCCTCGACGAGGTGGGCGACATGCCCCTCGCGGTGCAGGCGAAGGTGCTGCGCGTGCTGGAGCAGAGCCGCGTCGAGCGGGTCGGCGGCAGCAAGCCCATCGACGTGGACGTGCGCGTGATCGCCGCGACGAACAAGAACCTGCCCGACGCGGTGCGCGCGGGCGACTTCCGCGAGGACCTCTACTACCGGCTCAACGTCGTCGAGCTGCGCTGCCCCGCGCTGCGCGAGCGCCGCGACGACATCCCGCTGCTCGCCGCGGCCTTCCTCACCGAGGCGATCAAGCGCAACGGCACGCCGCCCCACACGCTCGGCGCCGACGCCCTCGACGCGCTCCGGCGCGAGGAGTGGCCCGGCAACGTGCGGCAGCTGAAGAACGTCGTCGAGCACCTCGCGATCCTCGCGCCCTCCGAGACGATCACCGCCGCGGACGTCACGCGCGCGCTCGGCGGCGGCGTCGCGCCCGGGCAGGAGGACCCCTACCGCGGCTCGCGCAGCTTCGAGGACTTCAAGGAGGCGGCGGAGCAGGAGTTCCTCGCGCAGCGGCTGCTCGAGAACGGCTGGAACGTCAAGCGCACCGCCGAACTGCTCGGCATGCAGCGCAGCAACCTCTACAAGAAGATCGAGAAGTACGGGCTCAGGAAGCCCGGCTAGCCCGTGCGGCGATTCCTGCTGGCCCTGCTGCTGCTCGGCGCCTGCTCCGCCGGGGCGGCCCCGGAGGAGCGGTTCCAGAGCGCGGAGCGCCTGCTCGCGGAGCGCTTCGGCCTCTGGCGCCAGCGCGTCGAGCGCGCGACGCGCCGCCTCGCCGACGCGGCGCGCGAGAGCGGCGCGGGCCCGATCGCGCTCTTCGGCACCGCGGAGCGCATCCAGCGCGAGGAGCAGGTGGACGGCGTGGCCGTCCTCGACTGGAAGAACCGCGCGCGCTTCTGGGCGGGCCGCACCTTCGACGCCGACCCCGAGTACGACTTCTTCGACGTCAAGAACGGCATCGAGATGGTCGACGTCATCGACCATCCCGCCCATCGCGTGCTCTACGCCGCGCGCCCCGCCGGCGACGAGATCGCGGTCGCCTACCTCGTCTTCGACGAGCGCTTCCCGCGCTCCTTCGACCTGCTCGCCGACGTGGCGGCCGAGAGCGGCCTCGACGAGATCAGGCTGCGCTTCGGCGGCCGGACGGTCCCGGTGCGGGCCGCGCCCGGCGACGCGCGCCCGCGCGCCGTCGCGGTGATCGACGGCCTCGTGCACGCGACCTTCTTCGCGCCTGCGGCCGGGGGGGAGGGGGCGCGGGGGAGGGTACTCGGACGCACGCTGCTCGCGCTCGCGGCCGGCCTGCTCGCGCTGCTCGCCTACCGCCGCCTCGGACGCCGCCTTCCCGGCGCCGACGGGCGCCGCGCGCTGCTCGCGATGGCGCTCGTCGCGGGCTTCCGCGGGCTGCTCTCCGTGCTCGGCGTGCCCGACCTCCCCCACTTCCACGTGCGCTCGGCGACCCACCCCCTCTGGGCCGGTCCCGGCGACGCGCTGTTGACCGCGCTCGCGGCGCTGCTGCTCGCCCTGCGGCGGGGGGGGGGGGGGGGGGCGCCCCGGGGGGGGGGGGGGGGGCGCGGGGGGGGGCCCCGGGGGGGGGGGGGGGTGGGTACCGCGGGGCGGGGGGGG
>CAZMXP010000014.1:0-85231 GCA_964570285.1 uncultured Planctomycetaceae bacterium | reverse complement strand
CCCGGCCCGGGGGTGTGCCCGGGCCGCGGGGGGCTGCGGCCCCCCTGGGGGCGCGGGCTCTTCGCGCGCGAGCCGGGGGGGCTGCGGATCCCGCTGGCCGTCGCCTCCGTGGCGGGGGCGTTCTTCCTTCCGGCGGCGCTTCAGGCGCTGGTCGGGACGATCGCCGGGAGGAGCGACGGCGTCGTGCTCTTCGACCCGCTGCGCGTGCTGCCCGACCTGCCCGCGGCGATGCTGCTCGCGGCCCTCTGCCTCGCGACCTGCGCGCTCTTCCTCCTCGCGCGCGCGGCGTGGCTGTGGACGCGCCGCGTCCACCCCCTCCTCGGGCTCCTCCCCTTCCTCGCGCTCGCGCTCGGGCTCTTGCCGTGGCATGGCGCCCTCTTGGCCGCGGCGGCCGCGGTCGCGAGCGTGGCGCTCGGCAGCACGACGAGCCGCGGCGAGAAGGCGGCGACGCTCGCCTTCCTCGCGGCGGTCGCCTCCTTCCCGCCGCTCTACGCGGCGGAGCGGAGCGTCTTCGTCGCCGACGTCGCCGCGCGCGCGCGCGACCTCGTCGCGCGGTCGGCGGGGCGCGAGGTGGACGACCGGCTCGCGGAGGCGGTGAAGGCGGCGCGCGACCCGGCGCAGGGGGTCGACAGCCAGGTCGCCGCCGCGATCGCGGGCGGGGATGCGACGCAGCATCTCGCCTTCCTGCTCTGGTCGGCGGCGCGGTGGACGACGGAGGAGCCCTGCGCGGTGCAGGTGTGGGACTTCTCGGGCACGCTGCTGTCGGCCTTCGACTTCGACAGCCCCCCGGCGGGTTGGCTGCCGGCGCCCCCGACGGGCCCGTCGGAGGGGAGCCTGCTGCTCGCGGGGCGGGAGGCGGGCGCCGCGGTCCGGTTCCACGCGCGCGACTTCGTGCTCAGAAACATCGGCGACGAGCGCGCCGTCGGCGTCGCGCGCTTCCTCGTGCCCGACCGGTGGGACCTGCTGCTGACCGAGTTGCGCCCGTCGATGTTCAGCGAGCCTCACGACCTGCTCGTGCGCAGCGCGTCGCCGCCGCTGCTGATGGCGGAACTCGACCGCAGCGGTGCGCCGCGGCGCACGAGCGCGGGCACGACCGGCGACTTCGAGGCGCCGGACCCGGCGCTCGTGGAGGAGGCGAACCGGAAGGGGCGCGCGTCGGCGCGGCTGATGTTTGGCGGCCGGGAGGCGCGCCTCGTCCTCGTCGCGGCCCCGCTGCAGACGATGGTGGCGCTGATCTTCGGCGAGAGCCTCGTGCAGCAGGGGGGGTTCGCCTTCGCGAAGGTGCTCCTGACCGACAGCGCCGTCTGCCTCCTCGTCGTGCTCGGGCTCGCGATCGCGCGCCGCGGGAGGATCGCCGTCCTCTTCCGCCACCGGGTCTCGCTGTTTCTCGCCGTGCTCTCGGTGCCGCCGGTGATGCTGCTCGCGTTCTACAACTACCGCGCCGCGGAGATGCGCCACGAGACCGAGATCAAGGAGAGGCTCGACCGGCGGCTCAACCTCGCGGAGGCGCTGCTGCGCGGCCACGACGGCCCGGTGGACAACGAGTGGTGCACCGCGTTCGCGAGCGACCACCGGATGGACCTGAACGTCTACCGCGGGCAGGAGCTCGTCGCGACGAGCCGGCCCGGCGTCTGGGACACCGGGCTGCTCGGGCGGAGGCTCGCCGGGCCGCCCTACGTCGCGATGGTGCTGCAGGCGAAGAGCCGCCACGCGGGGAGGGAGTTCTTCGCGCAGGCGGGGGGGCTTCTCGCCGCCTACCGGCGCTACCAGCCCCCGGGCCGGGATCCGGTGATCCTCGCGGCGCCGGCGCTGGACGACCGCCGCGCGCTCGAGCGGCGCGCCGCGGAGAGCAACGCGCTTCTCGTCGCCGGCTTCCTGATGGCGGCGACGCTGACGGTCTTCGTCGCGCTCTTCCTGTCGCGCTCGCTGACGCGCCCGCTGCGGGCGCTGCAGGCGGCGACGCGGCGCATCAGCGAGGGGGAGTTCCACGCGACGATCCCCGAGGGGCGCGGCGACGAGTTCGGCGACCTGATCCGCGCGTTCAACCGGATGACCCGGGGCCTGCAGGAGGCGCAGGACCTGCGCGCGCGCGCGGAGCGCGCCGCCGCGTGGCGGGAGATGGCGCGCCAGATCGCCCACGACATCAAGAACCCGCTGACGCCGATCAAGCTGACGATCCAGAACCTGCTCGCCGCCTACCGCGAGGACCCGGAGATGTTCCAGGCGGAGTTCGAGCGCGGCTCGAACCTGATCCTGCAGCAGATCGACGCGCTCTACCGGATCGCCGGGGACTTCAGCGCGTACGCGCGGATGCCCGCGCGCACGCCGCGGCCGCTGCCGGTCGCGTCGATGCTGGAGGAGGTCGTCGGCCTCTACGCGGCGTCGGACGGCGCCGTCGTCAGCGCCGAGGAGGTCGCGAGCGACCTCGTGCTGAACGCCGACCGCGACGAGATGCGCCGCGCGCTGATCAACCTCGTCACGAACGGCCGGCAGGCCAGCGCGCGCCACGTCGTGCTGCGCGCGAAGGCGCAGGGGCGCCACGTCCGCCTCGAGATCGAGGACGACGGCAGCGGCATCCCGCCGGAGATCCTCGGACGCATCTTCGAGCCCTCGTTCACGACGAAGACGAGCGGCACCGGCCTCGGCATGCCGATCGTCAAGCGCATCGTCGACGACCACGACGGCACGATCGAGATCGACAGCGTCGTCGGCCGCGGCACGCGGGTGATCCTGCTCCTGCCCGCGCACGGGCGGCCGCTCTAGCCGCGGCCGCCGCGCCCGGCTGAGCACAGAGACACAGCGACACAGAGCCGGCCTTCGGCCGTCGTCCAGTTGGTTGCGGCGCGGAGCCGCGCTGCGCCTTCACGCATGCGTGGCATGTCCTCCTGGCACGCGTGCATGCCGCGCGACCAGAGTGTCGCCCCCCTTCCCCCCTCGGTCGGACCTCTGTGGCTCTGTGTCTCTGTGCTTCGTCCCATCGACGCCGCCCCGCAGGGCGAGGCGCTACTTGCCCTTCTTGCCCTTGGCGGACAGGTCGAGGAAGAGCATGCGGAGCTGGTAGAGCATCCCCTTCAGGAACTCGTCCTCCTCCTTGTCGAGGTTGTCCTTCGTCTTCGACGCGAGGATGTCGAGCAGGTCGATCGCGAACTTCGCCTGCGGCAGGTTCGTCTCGCGCTTGTTCGTCACCGGGTTGTCGATCTGCCCGAGGGAGACCGCCGCCTGCGTGGCGAAGGTCGAGACGAGGATCTGGAATGTCGCGGCGGGGATTTCCTGGCTCATCGGCGGCCCTCCGGCGCGGACATCTTACGCGCGCCCGGCGGACGCCGCACGTCCAGCCACGAACCGCGCAGCCCCGTGGCTCCCCCCCCGCACGCTCCGTGGCGTCGTGATGCCGCGAGTCCCCGCGGCGCGTCAGCTCCTGAAGATCGCGCGGGCGCGATCGAGGGCCACGGCGACTTCGGGGCGCGCGGTCCCGGCGGGCAGCCAGACCGTCGCGAGGGCCGCGGCGGGGAGCGCGTCGCGCAGCGCGAGGAGGCGCTCGTCCCGGCGGGGGTCGAACGACGCCCCGAGCAGGTGCCGCTCGGCGGCGTCGAGGTAGCCCTCGCCTCCCCTGCCGAGATCGTGCCAGTAGCCCGCGTGGCGCACCGCCTCGCAGACGAGAGGGATCTCCGCCGCGGAGGGGTGCTCCTCCGCCGTCGCCGGCGTGCGCAGCGCGACCCGGTAGCCGCGCAGCGCGTGGAGGCGGCGGCACAGGGCGTCGAGCGACCGCTCGCGCTCCTTCGCCGCGGGGCCGCCCTCGACGACGAGCAGCCCCGCGCCGGCCGTCGAGCGGGGGCTCTCCCCGAAGAGCGCGGCCACGCGGATCCGGCCCGCGAGCGCCGCCATCCCGGCGGACTCCCCGTCCTCGGGTGCCCGGTGCAGCACGGCCACTCCGATCCGGAAGTGGCGGAAGGCGGAGAGCGCCCGGTCGAGCGGCAGCGTCGGGGGGGCGCAGGAGGTCGAGAGCGCGAGCACGCCGTGCAGACTATCAGCGCGGTTACCATTCCGGCATGCGTCTTGCGACGATCGGGGCGGTGGCGGCGGCGGTGCTGCTCGCGGCCCTCTTCTACCTGACCTTCATCGACCGGAGCCCGGCCCACATGGCGGCGCTCGTCCCGGAGGAGATGCGCTGGGGGATCTTCTACCGCTCGATCGACGACCTGCGGCACGCCTACGCGGGCCCCTACGCGCGCCAGGACGTGGACTGCGCCCGCCTGCGCCTCGGGGAGCCGATCAACGCGCCCGACTTCGAGGGCGTCCTGCAGCAGTCGCCGATCGGCTCCTACCGCGACCGCGACGGCGAGGAGGTCTTCCTCGTCCCGTTCTTCGACCTCGACGCCTACGAGAAGGCCTTCGAGGCCAACCGCGAGAACGTGCTGCTGCGCCCCCCCCACCGCGCCGCCGCCAACTACATCTCGGTCAGCCGGTCCACCGGCCGGGCCTCCCGCGGCCGCGACAATCCGCTGGTGCTCCGCGCGCTCCAGTATCCGCTCGCCGCCGCCGGCCGCCCGGCCGACGGCCGCGCGCTGCGCACGATGCTCTTCGACCTCCTCTCCCGCGAGTCGCGACGCGAGGCGCCGGGCACCTTCCCGCTCTGGCGTGAGGTGGCGCGCCTGCCCGACGCCGTCGCCGATCCGATCGCCGCGGCCTGCGCCGACCTCGTCGTCGGGGTCGTGCCCGCCACCTCCCCCACGGTCGTGCCCCACATCGAGATCGACGCGAGGGCCGCGCCGGACGGCCTGCTCGCGCGCGCGGGGCCCGTCGCGCGCGACCTCGACCTCGCCGCGTGCGTGCGCGCGCTGCCGGTGCAGACGGTGCTCTTCCTCGCCGCCAGTCTCGACGCGCGCGGATGGACGGAACTCGGCCTGCCGTGGGAGGTCGGGGACGCGGCCCTCGCCGCGGCGGTCATCCACAGCCGCCACCGGGCCCGCTACAACTCGCTGCTCGTCGTGATCCGTCCGCGCGACGCCTCGCGGCTCGAGGCCATCGACGCGCGCCTGCTGCTCGGTGCCCCCGCGCCCCCCTGCACCTTCGCCGAGGTCACGGCGGATGACCTCACGCTGAAGACCGCCAAGCTCGACGCACCGCCGCCCTGGCTCGAGACGCTGCTCTCGAGCGACCAGCGCGACCCGCCGCCGGTCTACCTCTCCACCGCCAGCGCGGGGGGCTTCTGGTACGCCGCGGTCGGCGCGTGGGCCGAGGACGTGGTGCGCAAGGCGATCGACTGCCAGCGCGGCCGCGCCGAGCTCTCGATCGAGGCGGAGCGCACGATCCCCTTCCCCGAGCGGTTCTTCCGCGCGGGCCACGCGGCGGTCGCGATGACGACGGTCGAGGGGCTCAAGGCGCTCGCCTACCCGATGCCCTATGTCGATCTCGCGTCGATCGGCCAGCCGCTGTCGGCCACGCTCGTCGTCGATGTCGCGGGCGACAAGGTCAAGGGGGAGCTGCGGCTCGGTCGCTAGGCGACAATCCCCCCGTGTACGCCCGCGTCGCCCTCGACCTGCCGGTGCCGACCGAGTTCACCTACTCGGTGCCCGAGCGCCTCAGGGGCGACGTCGCGCCGGGGCAGCGCGTGCGCGTCCCCTTCCGCAGCACGTCGCGCGTCGGCTACCTCGTCGCGCTCGAGGGCACGACCGACCTTGCGCGCGTGAAGGAGATCAGCGAGGTGCTCGACCGCGAGCCGATCCTGCCGCCGGACCTGCTCGACCTCGCGCGCTGGATCAGCTCGTACTACGCGGCGTCGCTCGGCGAGACGATCCAGGCGATGCTGCCCGGCGGCGTGCGGCGCCGGCGGCCGCAGGCGGCGGTCGTCGTGCGCACCGGCGAGGGCGAGGTCGCGGCGCGCGCGAAGAAGGCCGCGCTCGTGCTCGCGGCCCTGGCGCAGTTCGACCGCCCGCCGCGCATCCCCGACCTGCTCGCGCGCGCCGGCGCGACGCGCGCCGCGCTGAAGACGCTCGAGAGCGCGGGGCTGGTGCGGATCGAGAAGCGGGAGGTCGACGATCCATTCGAGCGCGGATGGGAGGGGGTCGCGGGGGAGGGAACGCCGTCGCCGCTCCTGCTCGAACCCGACCAGGCGCGCGCCTTCGACGCGATCGTCGAGGACATCGCGGCGGGACGCTTCGCGACGCACCTCCTGCTGGGCGTCACCGGCAGCGGCAAGACCGAGGTCTACCTGCGCGCGATCCGCGAGGCGGTCGCCCGCGGCCGGCAGGCGATCGTGCTCGTGCCGGAGATCGCGCTGACGCCGCAGACGGTGCGCCGCTTCCTCGAGCGCTTCCGCCATGTCGCCGTGCTGCACTCGGCCCAGGGCGACACCGAGCGGAGGCGCGCGTGGCAGGCGATCCGGCGCGGCGAGGTGGATGTCGTCATCGGGCCGCGCTCGGCCCTCTTCGCGCCGGTGCCGCGGCTCGGGCTGCTCGTCGTGGACGAGGAGCACGAGACGAGCTTCAAGCAGGGGGAGCCGGCGCCGCGCTACCACGCGCGCGACGTCGGGATCGTGCGCGCGCGCGCCGCGGGCTGCGCGGTGGTGCTCGGCTCGGCGACGCCTTCGCTCGAATCCTGGCACAACGCGCAGCGGGGGCGCTACAGGCTCCATCGCATGCCGCTGCGCGCCGGCGGATTCCCGCTGCCCCCGGTCGAGCTGGTGGACATGACCGCGGAGGGGGAGTTCGTCTTCTCGCGCCGGCTCCGGATCGCCGTCATGGACGCGGTGCGCGGCGGCGGGCAGGTGATCCTCTTCCTGAACCGCCGCGGCTTCGCGACGGTCGTCTACTGCACGCGCTGCCGCGCGCGGCTGACCTGCCCGAACTGCTCCACGATGCTCGTCTTCCACAAGGGGCGCCGGGCGACCCTCTGCCACCTCTGCGGCCACGAGGCGCGCCCGCCGGAGCGCTGTCCCGCCTGCCACGCGCCCACGCTGAAGCACGTCGGCAGCGGCACCGAGCGTGTCGCCGAGGAGGCGGCGGCGGCGTGGCCCGACGTGCCCCTCGTGCGCATCGACAGCGACACCGCGCGCGGCGACGAACTCGAGCGCTGCCTCGAGCGCTTCCGCACGCGCGAGGCGAAGATCCTCGTCGGCACGCAGATGGTCGCGAAGGGCCACCACTTCCCCGAGGTGACGCTGGTCGGCATCATCAACGCCGACACCGCGCTGCATCTCGCCGACTTCCGCGCCAACGAGCGCACCTTCGGCCTGATCTCGCAGGTGAGCGGCCGCGCGGGCCGCGGCGACCTCGGCGGCAGGGTCATCGTGCAGACCTGCGTGCCCGACCACTACGCGATCACCTGCGCGCAGCACCACGACTACGAGGGGTTCGCAAGGCGCGAACTCGCGGAGCGCGAGGCCCTCGGCCTGCCGCCGATCACCCGCTGCGCGCTGCTCGAGTTCGCGGGCGCGGACGAGGGCGCGGTGCGGCAGGCGGCGCAGCGCGTGGCGGACATGGTCGCGCCGCTCGCCCGGAAGGAAGGCGTGGGGGTCCGGGGGCCGGCGAAGGCCCCGATCGAGCGCGCGCGCAACAAGTGGCGCTTCATGATCCTGCTGCTCTCCGCGCGCGCCACCGCCCTCGCCACCGTCGGCCGTGCCGCGCGCGCCGCGCACAAGGGCGCAAGGATCTCGCTCTCCCTCGACATCGACCCCGTCGCGGTCCTGTAAGCGCTCGCTCGTTCGATCGCGAGGGAGGAGCACCGGAGCGAAGGGGCGCAGCGCGGCTCGACGCCGCAACCAAACGAGCGCAGGCCGCCGCACGGGTCACATTCAGCAATCACCACGAGGGCAGGGAGGCACGGAGAGAGGGAAGCGACGAGTCTGCGCGCCGCGCGCGCACCGCGTCGCGGGGGCTCCTTCGTGTCTTCGTGCCTTCGTGGTCATCGTTCTCGCCGCTCGAATTCAGAGACTCGTCGGCACTCGCGCAGGCGGCGAGGAGTCTGCGGGCATGGAGTACGGGCGATCAGGGACGAGGGTATCGGATCTGATAAGGAACCCAGGAAGGGAGGAACCCATGAGAGGAAGTGGGAGCATCCCGGGACCCGTATGGATCGAAGGCGCCCTTTCCTCGGTTCCTGAATTCCTGGGTTCCTCATCTCATCCTTCAAGACGAAGGCTGTGGTTGACCGTGAAAGGCGCGCGCGGCAACATCCTCGCGCGACTCCGAACGCGTTCGCTGCTGGAACCCGAACGCCCTTCGGGATCCGGACCCCTCGCGGCACAGAGGGCGGCGCCGGCTGCTTCCGGCGACCTCTGGAGCGATCGCACCGAAGGCGCGAAGAGACGAAGGAGCCCTGCCGACGCGGGACGCGTGCCGGTCCGAGTCTTCCCGGTCTCCGTGCCTTCGCCTCTCCGTGGTCATCCTGACGCGCGCCACGAGCCCCGCCCCGCCTGGGCCCCTACTTGAGACGCCGCGCGGTGAACCACTTCTCCCAGAGCTTGGGGTTGGTGCCGAGCTCCTCGAGTTCGGCGGCCTTGTCGGTGAAGCCGCCCTGCACGGCGATCGAGACGAGCGCCTTCTGCGCCCAGGAGGCCCCCTCGGGGGTCGGACCCTTGCGCAGGTAGGCGAGCAGCGGCTCGAGCGCGCGCTGGTCGCCGAGCACCTCGAGGCCGCGCAGCCCGCCCACCTGCACCTGCTCGTCGTCGTCGAGCAGCGCCGAGACCAGGTGGTCGAGCACGGCCGGATGGTGGAGGTTCGCGAGCGCCCACGCCGCCGCCCTCCGGCCGCGGGCCGAGGTGCGGTCGTGCAGGATCGTCACGAGGCGGTCGATCGCCGCGTGGTACTGCGGCGTCAGGTCGCGCGGCGGCGGCTTCACGCGGAAGAGGTGCAGCAGCGCGGTCGCCGCGTTCGTGCGCACCTCGACGTCGCCGTGTCCGCAGAGCGCGATCACCGGCGTCAGGTCGGTCTCGCGGTCGAGCAGGTTGCCGATGCCGAGCACCGCGTTGGCGAGCAGCCACGGGGGCTGCGGGGGCTTGTTCGCGCAGATCGCGAGCAGCAGGTCCCGCGCCTCGGCGCGCTTCGTGCTCGCGAAGCTGATGCACTTGACCGCCATGTTGCGCACGATGCTGCGCTTCTCGTCGCTCGCGACCGCGGCGAAGGTGGCCCAGTCGTCGTCCACCGCCCGGGCGACCACCTGCCGCAGCGCGACCGACTGCTGCGTGCGCCCCTGCCGCAGCAGCTCGTAGTACTGGTCGACGTTGCGCTCCGTCGCGCGCACGAGCTGGGTCCCCTTGTCGGTGTCGAGTTCCGGCGCCTCCTTGGCGCTGCCCGCCTTCACGACGGCGGTGGACTCCGGCTTGGACTTGCACGCGCCGAGGGCGACCAGCGCGACGAAGAGGCAGAGTCTCATGCGACCCATCAGACGCCCCCGGGAACGCCGCTCTTCCCGCCCCCTCCCCGGCGCCCCTCCCGATCGACCCTCCGCCTCTCGCGCTCCGGCGGCAGCGGCATCCCCTCGAGGAAGGCGCGCAGGTCCGCCGGCAGCTTGCGCGGCTCCCCGGCCCGGTTGACCGCCGCGAGGACGGTCTCGCCGGTGGCGCAGACGGCCCCCTCCCGGAGCGCCTCGTAGGCGAAGGTGAGCCGCACGAAGGAGTAGTCGACGACCCGCGTGCGGATCTCGAGCTCGTCGTCGAAGAAGGCCGGCGCGAGGTACTTCACCCGCGCCTCGAAGACGGGCAGGAAGCACTGCTCCTCGCGCTCGACGCGGGCGTAGTCGAAGCCCCAGCCGCGCATCAGCTCGACGCGGCCGCACTCGAAGTAGGCGAGGTAGTTCGCGTGGTAGACGCGACCCATGCAGTCGGTCTCGCCGTAGCGCACGCGCACCCGCGTGGTTCCTTCCATCGGAGCCGCGGAGCATACCACGGCGGGCCGGGCGGAAACTGGTAGCCCCACGGGCCATGGTCTAGGCTGCCGACCGCGCCTGCGGCGTCGTATGCAGGTGGCGAGAGCCCCGATGGACCACCCGCCCCGCATGTCCGCGCGCGAGCGCCTCGCAAGGCTCTCCGTCGGCGTCGCGCTGCTGCTGGGCGGCTACTTCGGCTTCCAGTTCTCGGCGGCGCGCGACCCCGACAACAGGCTCGCCGCGGTGGCGATCGTGGCGGTGCTCATCGGCATCAGCTGGGTCGGGCAGGCGATCCGCGGCCGGCACGACGGCCCGATCGCGCGCGACGAGGCGCCGCCGCAGGGGCTCCCCGTGAGCCCCGACCGGCTGCTCGCGGCGATGGCCGGCGCGTGGGTCGTGCCCGGCCTCGGCCACTGGCTGCTCGGCCGCCGCGCCAAGGCGCTGCTCTTCTTCGTGACGATCACCGCGACCTTTCTCGCCGGCGTCCTCCTCGCGCAGGGGCGCAACCTCGACTACAGCCGCGACGAGGTCTACTTCTACGCCTACGCCTTCAACCTCGGCGAGACCGCCCTCGCGTGGCTGCTCGCGCGGGGGCTCGAGCGCGACAGGGAGATCGCGCTGCTGAATGTCGGCTTCCTTTACACCGCCGTGGCCTGCCTGCTGAACCTCGTCGCGATGATGGACTGTCTCCATACCTGCCGCTACGCCGGCGGGCCGCTGCCCGGGCGGCCGAAGGGTGGGGGCGCGGGGGAGGGCGAGGCAGGCAAGGAGCAGGAGGCGCCCCTTTGAACCTGCTGGCCATCCTCGCGCTGATCCCGGCGGGCGAGTACCTCTTCCTGCTGCCGATCTGCGCCGCGATCGCGACCGTGAACGCCGCGAGCCACCGCGAGGACATGCGCTCGATCCTCCGGCACGCGGTCCGGTCGTCGTTCATGCTCTTTGCGGGCATCCTGCTGTTCAAGGTCGCGATCTCGCTCTTCTTCGAACTCGCCCTGCCGGGGTAGCCGCGCGCGGGGCGGTTCGATGGGACCAAGCACAGAGGCACAGGGGCACAGAGGCGGATGAGGGGGGGGCAACCAGCACGCTCTGCCTCCGAGCGATTCGCAAGCGCAGGTAGCGATCAGAGCGCGAGGCGGGTGATGCCCGCTTTCAGCACGGGGACGTGGAAGTTGAGCAGGAGGCCGAGTCGCATGCCGCTGAGCCGCAGATAGGAGAGCAGTTGAGCCCGATGGACCGGCAGGACCTCTTCGACCGCCTTGACCTCGATGACTACTTCGCCAGCGACGACCAGGTCCATGCGGTACGAGAGCCGGACGGGGCATCCCTTGTACTGCAGCGACAACGGCACCTGCCGGGCGTAGGGAACACTCCTCCCATCCAGTTCACGGCAGAGACACTCTTCATAGATGCACTCAAGCAACCCCGGCCCCAATTCGCGATGCACCTCGATCGCGGCCCGGATCACCTCCCCGCTCGTCCTGCCCCCCCAATCAACTCTGTGCCCCTGTGCCTCTGTGCTCATTCTCACGGCGCCGCATAGCGGCCTTGGGGGTCGCGGCGGAGGAGGCCGCGGACTTCGAGGGTGATCAGCAGCGAGGCCGCGGTCTCGGGGGGGCAGCCCGCGAGCGCGGCGGCCTGGGCGGCGGTGCATCCCCCCTCGGGCAGCAGGTCGAGCATCTGGCGCTCGCCCTCCGGCAGTTCGCGGGGCTGCGCCCGGCACCAGCCCAGCGCGGCGAAGACGTCCTCGGCGCTTCCCACGGGTGCGGCCCCCTCCTTCAGCAGCCGGAGCGTCCCCCGCGCCCCCTCTTCATCGATCCGCCCGGGGACGGCGAGCACGAGGCGGCCGAGGTCCAGCGCGTGTCTCACGGTGCCCAGCGCGCCGCTGCGCTCGCCCGCCTCGACGACGAGCACCCCCATCGCGAGCGCGGCGATCAGCCGGTTGCGGCGCGGGAAGTTGAGCCGCGCCGGTTGGGCCCGCAGCGGGAACTCCGAGAGCGCGGCGCCGGAGCGGACGACGCGTTCGAGCAGATCGACATGTTCGGGCGGGTAGGGTTCGAGCAGGCCGCTGCCCAGCACGGCGATGGAGCGGCCCCCCGCGTCGAGGGCGGCGTGGTGCGCGGCCGCGTCGATGCCGCGCGCGAGCCCGCTGAGCACGGTGACGCCCGCGCGGGCGAGGTCGCCCGCGAGCGTGCGCGCCGCCGAGAGGCCGTAGGGGGTCGCGTTGCGCGAGCCCACGACCGCGATCGCGCGCTCGTCGCAGGCGAGCAGGTGCCCGCGCAGCTGCACCGCCGGGGGCGGATCGGCAAGATGGGCGAAGGAGGCCGGGTACCCCTCGCTGCCCCAGGCGAGCACGCTGACCCCGGCCGACCTCGCGGCGGCGAGTTCGCCCACCGGGTCCACCGCGGCGAGCGCCCGGACCAGCTTCTGCGATTCGCGGCGATCGAGCCGGAGGCGCTCTCCCAGCAGCGCGCGTTGCGGCGACATCAGATCCTCGGGCCTCCCCCCGGCGTCGACGAACGCGCGCCAGCGCCGCGGCGAGAACGCCGGGACGAGCAGCGCGCGGAGCGCACCGGCGAGGGCGGCTTGGACCACGGCCTCCATACCCCTATAGACGCGGGCAGGTGTCAAACATCCCCCCCCGCTCCCCCCCCACTCCCTATTGGCGGCCCCGGCGTCCCCGCTCGTATTAGGATCTAGCCAGATGACTCAACCGCTGCCGAGAGCCCTGCTCTTCCTGATCTCCCTGGGCCTCGCCGGGCTGCTGCTGACCAGCCTCCTCGCGCCGCGGCCCGCGCGCGGGGACGAGGTGCCCGACGTGCTGCGGGATCCGCCCTTGCCCCCCTCGGCGCAGTCGCGGGCGCTCTCGCTGCCGTTTGTCGAGGCGACCAAGCGCGTGCGGCCGGCGGTCGTCAAGATCGTGAACTTCCAGACCGACCCCTGGCGGCGCCAGCTCAGGCCGCGGGGGAGCGGCTCGGGGTTCCTGATCACGAAGGAGGGGCACGTGCTGACGAACCGGCACGTGATCGCCGATGCGACCCAGCTTGCGATCACGCTGTCGGACGGGCGCGAGTTCACCGACATCAAGCTGCTCGGCGCCGATCCGCGCAGCGACATCGCGATCCTGCGGATCAACGGGGCGGGGGACCTGCCCGTCGTCACGTTCGGGGACAGCGACCGGCTCGAGGTGGGCGAGTGGGTCATCGCGATCGGCGCGCCGTTCAACCTCGATTCGAGCGTGTCGGCCGGCGTCGTCAGCGCGAAGGGGCGCACCGGCGTGCTCGGCGAGAGCATGAACCAGAGCCGCTTCTCGGAGGAGTTCATCCAGACCGATGCGGCGCTGAACCCGGGCAACAGCGGCGGGCCGCTCATCAACCTCGACGGGCAGGTCGTCGGCATCAACACCGCGATCGAGACGGGCCAGCAGATCCGCGCGAACGTCGGCATCGGCTTCGCGGTGCCGATCAACCTCGCGCGCACGATCGCGATCTCGCTGCTCGAGCGCGGCGTCGCGAAGCGCGGCTGGCTCGGCATCAGCGTCGAGCACCGCACCGCGTCGCAGCTCGAGAGCATGGGCATCCGCGCGCAGGGAGGCCTCCTGATCTCGCACGTCATGAAGGGGTCGCCCGCCGAGAAGGCGGGCCTCAGGGTGGGCGAGATCATCCTCTCGGTGGACGGCCTGCCGATCCGCGACGCGCGCACGCTGGTCGGCCGCCTCGCGCAGGCGGGACCCGACGGGGCGCTGCGGCTGCGCGCGACGAACAGCGCGGGCAAGGAGCCGCGCGACCTGCTCGTCGCGCTGACGATCGAGCCGCTCTTCACCTACGGCCTCGACGTGAAGTCCCTCGACGCGCCGGGCGCCCGCGAGCGCGGCCTGCCGCCGGAGACGCAGGCCGTGCTCGTGACCAAGGTCGAGGAGGGCTCGATCGCCGCCCGCGCCGACGAGCGCAACCGCATCTACCCGGGCGACATCGTGACGCACATCCTCACGCACGGCCGCCAGTTCCGCATCACCGGCGAGGAGGAGTTCGTCAAGGTGATGAACTTCCTGCAGGCCATCGAGCCCCCCGAGGTCGTCTTCGTGCTGCTGACGAAGGAGGGCATCTACCAGGTGCGGCTCTCGCGTCCCGAGAACCAGTAGGGCGGGGGGGGGCGCGGGGGGGGGACGCGGCACTCGGTCACGGCATCCTGGATCTTCCGAGGACCGCCCCGTCCTGATGGGCCAGCACAGGGGCGGATCGAAGACGGCGACCGGGATCAGGCTACCGCAGTCGCGAGCGGCTGCGGGCGGAGCCAGCGGGCGAGATCCAGCCTCGTCTCGGCCGCGGCGCGCTCCCTCCGGCGAGTCGGAAACTCGAGGGGATGTGCGGAATGTCGAGACCCGGAGCCGCGCAGACACTCCCGTCGCCAGGCGCCGCTGTGGCCTTCCCCTTGCCGCGGTCGCGGGGGAGCCCGGCAACTTCCCCTTCGCGCGTCGTAGGCGGGCGTGTGCGGCAGGACGGGCGTCAGTCGATGGGAGTCGCGGCCGCGATCGGCCGCGCCGGGCGCGGCGCGCTCAAGTCCAGGATCCTGAATCGCTGCTGCCCCTCGGTGACCTCGAGGAAGCAGTCGAGGGGCACGTCCGCGAAGGTCTGCGTCAGGCCCGTCGTCGGCCAGTCGATCTCCATGCGGAGGACGCGCGCGGCATCGCCGAGACCGATCGATTGGCGCAGCGGGTTTGCGCCGAAGGTGCCGCCGCTGTTGACGTGCTTGTAGACGGAGCGCTCCCTCCCGCCGTCGTCCACCACGACGCGGATGCGCGCGCCGATCGCGGACCGGTTGGTGCGCACGCCCACGAGCCGCACGGCGACCCACCGGTTGGCGAATCCAGGATTCTCGTACAGCACGTCGTAGAACCCGTCCCCCTTCAGCGCCCCGCCCATCTTCTCGAAGACGTCCTGGTCGCCGTCGTTGTCGAAGTCGGCGAAGACGATCGCGTGGCCCTTTTGCAGGTTGGCGAAGCCGCCGGCGACGCTGACATCCGCGAACGACCCGCCGCGCACGTTGCGGAGCATCACGTTGGGCATCACGGCGTCGTACGGCGTGAAGCCCGTCCCGAGGTAGAAGTCGAGCCACCCGTCGTTGTCGAGGTCGCCGAAGTTGGCGCCCATCGGGGCGTTGGGACGACTCAGGCCGCGCTCCCGGGCGACGTCGCGGAAGCCGCCCTTGCCGTCGCCCTTCCACAGGCGCGAGAGTTCCGCCTTGACGGGCCGGCCGAGCGCGGCACTCGCGAGGTCCCAGATGTCGCCGTCGTAGGCCGACACGTACAGGTCCAGGATCCCGTCGTTGTCGAAGTCCCAGAACCACGCGGGGAAGCTCCGGTGCGGGTCGACGAGCCCGAGTCGCGGGGCGACGTCCGCGAACGTGCCGTCCCCGCGGTTGCGGTAGAGGCGGTTTTCGCCGTCAAGGTTGGAGACGAAGAGGTCCGGCCACCGGTCGCCGTCGTAGTCGCCCCAGACGGCGCCCTTCGCGACAAGGTCGTTCGTCACTCCCGCCTGCGCCGCCACGTCGGTGAACGTGCCGTCGCCATTGTTGCGGAAGAGCTGGCAGGGGGCCGCGAGGCGCTCGCCCGACTCCGCGCCGACATAGAGGTCCAGGTCGCCGTCGTTGTCGTAGTCGGCCCAGGCGGCCGTCTGGGACGGGTAGGAGTGCTCTCCGAGGCCCGCGTCGAACGTCACATCGGTGAAACGGCCCCCGCCCAGGTTGCGCAGCAGCGAGTTCGGATGGCACCCGTTCTCCGCGAGCCACGCGCCGCGCATGATGTAGACGTCGACGTTGCCGTCGTTGTCATAGTCCCCCTGCACCATGTTGAGGCCCCCCAGGATTCCCGCGATCCCCGCCTCCTCCGTGCGGTCGCGGAAGGTACCGTCGCGCTCGTTGCGGTAGCAGCGCAGTTGCCCGGCGGTGTCCCAGGTGGAGACGAGAAGGTCCAGCCAGCCGTCGTTGTCGAAGTCGTCGGCGATCGCGCCGCCGCTCAGGCCGAAGGAGGCGACCCCCGCCCTCGACGCGACATTCTCGAAGCGCGGGAAGGGCTCTTCGGACTCGAACGCGCCGGGAGGGATGAGGTGGGCTGCGGCAACCCCGGCCGGGTACTCGCCAAGGGTCATGTGCGCGATGTTGAGCAGCCAGCGGGCCGAGAGGTGCGAATCCCACTCGGCCGAGGTGTTCTCGAGGACGGTCGTGAAGCAGCGGATCGCCGCCCGCGAGCCCTCCGTCTTCCGGTGGATCGTCGCCTCGGTGAACGGGAGGCTGCAGCTGTCCGGCAGGTGCGACTGGCAGCAGTTCTGGATCTCGGCAAGCCTCAGGTAGGCGACCCCGAGGCAGTAGGGGATGATGCCGCGGTACTCGGGGGCGACGGGGGGCTGAACCGAGGGAAGCAGGCGCTCCACCTTCGCGAGGTGGCGGACCGCGTCCTCGACGTTGCCGAGATTGAGCTCCGCAATGCCGAGGCGGTAGGTGCTCCACCACTGGTCGCGATCGAGTCCCTCGTCCGCGAGCGCGGCGACGATCGGTCGCAGGCCCCGCGCCTCCGCGTCCCCGAGCCAGGGGTTTGTCCCCGGCGTCGTGCGCAGGATGTCCTGCAGGACGGCGACCATCCTCGCGTGGGAGGGCGCATGCGCTGCGGGGGCGTCCGAGCCCAGACGCGCATCCGCGGGCCGGGCCCGCGCGGCGATGAGGATGCCGAGTGCGCCCGCCGCGAGGACGGACAAGGCCGCGAGCAGCCAACGCTTCGAGCGCATCATCCGAAGTGCAGACGCACGAGCGCGGCGGGCGATTCCATTCTCTCGCCGGGAGCCCGGTTGCCGTCAACGATGCTCCTGCCGTTGCGGGGCCTCCGCCCCCCCGGGAGTGATGCCCCCGGCCCACGCCTCGCGCGCTCACGAAGGACCGCGCAGCGGCGGGTCGTACGCAGGGCGGTGTCGTGCGCGATCAGCCGGCCCCCTGCATCGGCGCGCACGCCTGCGCTCCGTGCGCGCGGTCCGGCAACTCCGCGCCGGCCCCCTCGCGCCGCCTATCCGTCGACGAACGAAGCGGGGGGGCCCGCGACGGCCCCCCCGGCTTGTCCCCGCTCGGCCTTCGTCCGACGGCGGGATTCTCAGACAGGTCCTAGCCCTGCCGGACCGCCAGCAGGAACGAGATCTTCCCGTCGCCGTTGTCGGTGTCGACGGCGGCGAAGAAGTGCCCGTTGCCGCTCACGATTCCCTCGAGGTCGTCCCCGATTGTCAGCGACCCGTTGGCAATCACGCCGTAGTCGAGGACCGACGAGGCGCTCGTGCCGTCGGAGCGCTGTTCCGCGAGGCTGCATGACCCGGCGCCGTTCGCGGAGAACACGACCCTCGCGGTGTAGGTGTGGCCCGCGTCGCGGGAGAAGAGGAACCCCGCGTAGTTGCCGCTCAGCGTCGCCTGGCTCGCGCCCTCGCTCTTGCGGATCAACACGAGGAATTCCGGCGTCGACGCGGACGGGAGCGCGAACATGGCGGCAAAACCGCTGATCGCGATCGTGCCCACGAACCCGCCCAGCTGGACGTTGCCGTCGAGAATGTCGAAGTTGAGCGTCCCGCTCGCGCTCGCGCCTTCGGAGTCGGCGAGCGCCGCGAACTGAAAGCCATTGACGCCATCGGCCGAACAGAGCAGGCGGCGCGTCCAGTAGGCTCCCGTCGCCGTGTCGCCGCCGAGTGCGCAACCGACGTACTTGCCCGCGAACGCGTAGTTCCCGATCCCGCGCGCCGTCTTCGCCGCCGCGCCGATGGTGATCCCGCCTCGCGGCTCGAGGGGGTTCAGGTTCCCCCCCACCATCAACTGGTGGTCCGGGCTCACGGCGCCGACGGGCACGCCGTTCACGGTGATCGTCCCGCTCGCGGAGAGTTGGTACGGGAGGGCCTCCTCCGCCTCGCCGTCGAGGTCGTAGTCGACGGCGATGAAGCCGGGCTCATTGAAGTTGGTGCGGACGGGCCGGGCCACCGCGTTGCCCGCCCCGTCCTCCTGGAAGGTGGCGAGGCTGTAGTCGCCGAAAATCTGCGGGGCCGCGACGAATCCGCCGCTGTCGCCGCTACAGGCCGCGAGGCCGAGTGCGAACGCGAAGATCAGAACTGTCCTTGTCATTGTGTGCCTCCTCTGGCTAATGGTGCATACGCATCGCGGAGGCTCGCTTGTGGGCCAACCGGGCACATTTCTGCCACCTTTTTTCTGTTGCTACCGCCCCGTAACGCGGTGTTCACGAACGATGACAGCGGTCGAATGCGCTGTGGGAGTGCGCCTCCGACGGCGGTGAAGCGCCTGCCGCGACCCCGGCACCGCCGTTCCCGAGGGCCGCGATAGCGCGAACGGCGGATCCGACGTGATCGGAGTGGTCGCGCGGGAGACGGGGCCATGCGTTGCCTCCCGTCGAGCGGGTCGATCGAGAGACGGTACCGGTGGCGCCGGCGCGCGCTCGCGGGAACTGACAATGCGGTGTGCGACTACTGACATGCAACCCGCGGAGGAGCGGCGCGTCGGACCGTCGTGCGCACGCGCAGTTGCCTGATCGCCGTCGCGACCCTCGCGCTGCTCGGCCTCCTCTTCCGGCCGGCCCCCGGCCCCCCCCCGCATCGCAGCGTGCTGCTGGTGACGATCGACACGCTGCGCGCCGACGCCGCCGGCACCGCCAAGGGCACGCCCGCGATCGAGGGCTTCCTCCGCGAGGCGACGCACTTCCGCAACGCGCGCACGCCGATGCCCTTGACGCTGCCGGCGCACCTGACGATGTTCACCGGCCTCGACCCGCTGCAGCACGGCGTCGTCGACACGCTCGCGCCGCGCCTCCCGCGCGACCGCGGCTACGCGCTGCTCGCCGAGGAGTTCCGCGACGCCGGGTTCGAGACCGCCGCCTTCGCCTCCTGCGCGGTCGTCGGCCGCGCGACCGGGATCGACGCGGGGTTCGACACCTTCGACTGCCCCGCGTTCGGCGAGAGGTTCTCGGGGGAGATGGGCGACATGGCGGCGCCGGAGCGCGTGAAGGCGCCCCTCGCCTGGCTGCGCGCGCGCCCCGCGGGCAGGCCCTACTTCCTGTGGGTGCACTTCTACGATCCCCACGAACCCAACGGCGCGGGTCCGCCGCGCGACGCCTACGACGCCGAGGTGCGACGCGCCGACGCGGCGTTCGGGCAACTGCTGCGCGCCGTCGCTCCGGAGACGGTCGTGCTGCTCGCGTCGGACCACGGCGAGAGCCTCGGCGAACACGGCGAACCGACCCATGGCAACCTCTGCTACTCCTCGACGATGGACGTCCTGCTCGCCGCGCGCGCACCGGGACTCGCGGCGGGAGCGGAGGACGACACGCTTCACACGCTGCATGAGGTGGCCGCGAGCCTGCGCACATGGGGGGGCCTCGGGGGCCGGGAGGGGGCACCGCTCGCGGCGCCAGGCAGGGGCATCGCGATGGGCCTGTCGCTGCTCGCGCATCGCACGCACGGATGGGGGCAGGTGCTCGTCGCGTTCGACGGGCGCTGGTCGCTCGTCGAGAGCGGACCCGCGCTGCACCTGTTCGACCGGTCCAGGGACCCTGGCGAGACGCGGCCGATGGAACCGGAGGGCCACGAGGCCTACGAGCGGCTCGGGCGCGCGATGGCCGCCTACCGGCGTTCGGGGAGCGGCGAGAAAGGCCCGGCGCTCGCCTACGAGGAGAGCGCCTCCCCCTATGGCGCCGCGCGCAGGCCCGTCTCGACGGTGCTTTCGCGCGGCGAGAACGCGCGCCTGCGCGATCCGGCAACGGGATTCGGGTTCGCGACCGAACTCGACCGGGCTCGGGCGCTGATCCATGCGGGCATGGCGGCGCGCAGGCCCGAGCCGGTCCGGGCCGGCATCGACATCCTCGACCGCCTCGCGGACTCGGACGCGGCGAACCCCGCGCCCTGGGAACTGCTCTCGCACGCCTGGTGCGCGCTGGGCGACCTCGGCGACGGGGGCCTCGCCTACGCCCGGGCCGCCTCCGCGGCCGCGGAGGCGATCGGGCGCGGCTACACGATCGCGCCGATGCTCCACGTGGTCCTGACCCATGCCCTCGTGTCGCGGGACGTCGCCACCCGCCGCGCGGCGCTCGACCTCGCGCTCTCGTCGCAGCTCGTGCCGGACCTGCACTGCGTGGAGCGCGTCGCCGAGCTGGCGGCGCTGCTTGGGGCGCGGCGCGAGGGGCTCGCGTTCCTGACCCGCGCGCGTCCCCACCTCCGCGACGCGGCACGGCGGCTCGACGAGATCGAGGCGAAACTGCGCGCGCACGGCGACCCTGCCGGCGAGGGAGGGTAGGTCCCGGACCTGCCCGGCCGGACGCCGCTCCCGAAAGCACCGTCGCACCCGGACTCTGCGGCGAACGCCGCAAGCGTGCCACGCGGTCGCGAGAGGGAGCGCACTTCCCTGTCGCGAGCTTTCGCACGTCCTGTCCGCGCTGGGCGCAACGCCTCTGCTGCGAACGGTTGCAGGCGGCAGCCCGGAAGCGGCGCGCTCCGGCAAGATGCGGGCGATGGCCACGGAGGGAGAGCAGCGGAGCTACGACCACAGGCTCGTCCGCCATGTGCAGCGGACGGGCGATCCGGGAGCCGCCACTGGGATCCGCGTGCCCCGCTCGACAGCAGCGGGCTGGCCCAAGCGCGCGCCGGGGGAGGTGAGGACGGCGGCGGTCGTCGATGAGCCGGTGGAGGCGTTCGTCGCGTGCGCCGCCGTGCTCGCTCGGCGCGCCGTCTCCGCATGACCCCTCGGCGCCGAATCCGTCGATCAGTCCGGCAACCCCCAGAGCTGCCAAGCCGCCCAGTACCTTGGGTGCTTCCACTTTTCGTGGCCCGCGACGAACTCCTGCGCCCGCTTGAGCGCGGTGGCGCACGCGAGACCCTTCGACCCGTCCTTCGGGTTCCAGAGCTCGTAGAACTTCACCATCAGCGCCTTCGTCGCATCGTCGTCGACCTTCCAGAGGGAAACGAGCACCCGCGGCGCACCGGCGGCCATGAACGCCCGCGTGAGCCCCACGATTCCCTCGGCCCTGTAGACCTTCCCCTTCGCGGTCTCGCAGGCCGAGAGCACGGCGAGGTCGGCGGGAATGCGGCACCGGAACACCTCGAGGGCGGTGAGGAAGCCGTCGTCCTCGCCCGTCGCCGTGAGCGCGAGCGACGAGAGCATGGGATGCTCGGCATCCACGAGGCCGTGGCAGGCGAGGTGCAGGGCGCGCCACCGCGGGCGCCCCGCGAGACGCTCCCGGATCCTCGCCTCGGTCGCGTTCTCGCGTACGAGCACAACGTCCCCGACGCACCCTGCTTCCTCGCCGGATGCTGGCAACCGGCGAAGCCGGGCGGCACCGCGATGCACTGCCTTCGCGACCGTGAACCGCGACTCCCCCTCATAGACCGGGTCCCCGACGGCGAGCACCCCATCCCCACCCGCGTGGGCCTCGTCGAGGAGCGCTCCATACGTCGTTCCCGACGGGACATAGGCGACCTCGCGATCGCCGACGAGCAGCGAGAAGGGCACGCAGGCCAGCGGACCAGCGGGGGACACGAGCAGCCTTCTCGTACCCTCGGAGAGCCCGAGCGGCGCGACCACCAGCTTGCGGAGCAGGTCGACAACCGGGACCACGTCTCCGCGGCACGCATTCTCGATCGCGGACTTCTCGCCGAGTGGGACGACCCTGGCGCCGCGATCCGTCACGATCAGCGCCACCGCACTCGTCGAGAGCAGGCCATACAGCACGAGCGCCTCGTCGGCGCGCACGTGGGCGGCGAGCACCTCGACCCGATCCGCCGAAGGGTACACGACGCTCGACGCCGCCTTCGCCTGCCGCTGAATCCTCGCGATGACCTCCGCCACCCGCTCCTGCGCCGCAGCCAGAGCGGCATTGGCCTCGCGGAGCGCGCCGAGGCCCGACGCCGCCAGCGCGGCACGCCGGCGGGCGGCCGCCCGCGCCTCCTCGGCGCGCGCCTCCGCCTCCTCGACGCGCAGCGACTCCGGCACTGTGCTCGCGTAGAGTGCATCCCGACCGCCGAGGGACTCGAGCAGCGTTGCCGCGCGCCCGCTCTCGAGGAAGAAGCAGACCTCTGCTGGGTCGCCGAGCCGCAGCGCCGCCTCGGCGCCATCGTCGAACAGACCCGCGAACACCTCCCGTGCGCGCGCGCCCTCCTCCTCGGCGAGCCCGGTGGCCAGCTCACCCGCGAGCCGGACTGCTCGCCGCGCATCGGCCACGGCGGAGGCAGGGTCCCCGAGCGCGAGGCGCGCGCTCGAGAGACCCCAGAGGGCGTGCGCCATCGCGCTGCGAGCGTCGATTGCCTCCGCCGCGGCGAAACTCTGCTCGTGGAACTCGATCGCGCGGGCGAAACTGCCCTGGTCGTAGTGGACGTTGGCGATGGCGCAGAGGGCCATGGAAACGCCGGCACGGTCGCCGAGAGCCTGATCGAGGGCGAGGTCTGCCTGAAGGCACTCGAGCGCCTTGGGGAGATCGCGGCGTGCCCGATGGATGCCCGCCATGGCATGGAGCGCCCTGCTGGCGGCGTGGCGGTCCCCGATCTCCTCCGCAATCTTGCGTGACTTCTCTTGGCACTCGAGCGCGATGGCATGGTCTCCCCGCCTGTGGTGAATGAGGCCGATGTTCCCCAGCGCCGTGGCGGCGAGGCGCCGGTCCGCCACCTCCTCGGCCTGCTTGTGTGCCCTCTCGAGAAATCGGAGAGCCTTCTCGTCGTCGCCGAGCGTGAGGTGGACGCCGCCGATGTTCCCGAGGGCGTTGGTAATCAGCGCCCGGCTGCCCAGCTCCTCGCCGAGGGCGAGGCTTCGCTCGTGGCACTCGATCGCGGCCGCGTAGGCGCACGAGTGCAGATGCGCGCTGCCCATGTTTCCGAGGACCGTGGCGACGCCCGTGCGGTCCCCCAGCAACTCGAAGAGACCGAGCGCCTTGCGGTAACACTCGAGCGCCCCGGGATAGTCCGAGACGGCGCGGTGGACGATGCCCATCGACACAAGGGTTGAGGCCACGGTGCTGCGGTTCCCGAGCGCCTCGTTCGTGGACCTTGCGAGCTCGTAGAAGTGGAGGGCCTTGGGATAGTCGTAGAGGGAGCGGTGCAAGGCGGCGATGCGCAGCAGAGCCTGGGCCTCCTCGACGCGATTGCCGAGCTCGGTGTAGACTTCCAGCGCCCGGCCAAAGTGCTCCAGCGCCATCTCGGGGTCGCCTAGGTCGCGATGGATCGAGCCCATGTTCCAATGGATCGTCGCGATGCGGGCGCGGTCCTGCTCCCCCTCGAGAAGCCCAAGCGCGCGCGCCTGGCAGTCAAGCGCCTTGGTGTAGTCGCGAAGCGCCGCGTGGACGTTGCCCATCCCGGTCAGCGACCCTGCCATCGCCGCGCGGTTTCCAAGCGCTTCATTGAGCCGCAGGGCACCCTCGAAGCACTCCAGCGCCTTCGCGTGATTGCCGATCGAGCCATGGACGTTGCCCATGTTGGCGAGGGCCCTAGCCATGCCCGCTCGATCTCCGACCTCTTCCCTCATTCGGAGCACACGCTCGTGGCACTCGAGAGCTTTCCCATGGGCGCCGAGGGACCGGTGGCAGGTGCCAAGGTTGCCCAGCGCCACGGCGACCCCTTCGCGCTGACCGCGCGTCTCCTGAAGGGCCAGGAGTTCCTCGCACGCCGCGAGCGCCGCGCGGAAGTCGGAAATGCCCGCCGCGGCCCGAAAGGCTTCATCAAGGAGGCGCGCCTGTCGCGAGAGCCAACCGGCTTCCTTGGCTAGCCGCGCGCCGGTCACGAGGGCGGCGATGCTCTCGGGGTGACGCCTCAGCTTCCCAAGCGCGCCCGCTCGGGCGCCCAGGCCGAGGATCGACGCCACCGAGGGTTTCTCCGCAAGGCCGTCCGTCAGTTCGAGGGCGCGGACGGCGTCCCCGCGGCGCAGAGCCTCCTGCGCGGCCACGACGCGCTCCCGCTCGTTGGCATCGGGCGCCCCGCGCCGCGAGGCAACATACGCGGGGAGCCGCTCGACGTCGAGGCGCGGCGCGGACTTCGCGAACGCGTTCGCGGCATCGAACTCCCCGCGCGCGCACAACTCGTCGGCGACAAGCCAAGGGTCGGGGTTGTCCTTCGCGGCCAACGCATTCAGCGCCGCGTCCTCTTTCGCGGCGACGGCGGCGAGCACCTTGTCCGCCGCCTGCTGGGAAGTGTCGGGGGCCGCGGGGGCCGGCGGCGCGGCGGGCTCCTGCGCGCTGCCCACCCGCACCGCAACCGCGACCAGCAGCGCTACCCACGACCACCGCATCTGAGCCTCCCTAGGCCAGCATCGTACCGATAACGGGGCGAGGAGGGCGGTCGGCCGCCCGCGGGGCCGCCTGCACGAGCCGGGGACCTTCCCCTGAGCCACGAGGGGGTCCAAGTCTCGAAGGGTGTTCGGGTTTCAGGGGCGAACGTGCTCGGAGGCGCGCCAGGATGTTGCCGCGCGCGCCTCTCAGGGTGCGATGGCACGCCCAATGCCACCGGGAACTGCGCGGTGCGGTGAACCACAGCCTTCGTCCTGAGCTTGAAAGAAGGAACCCAGGAACCCAGGAACGGGCGGATTCGACCATCCGAGTCCCAGGACGCTCCCCCTTGCTCTCATGGGTTCCTCCCTTCCTGGGTTCCTTATCAAATCCGCTACCCTCGATCCGCATTGGCCGAACGCCGTCGCGAGCGCGCGCAGCGCGGCCTTCGGCCGTCTCTCATTTGGTTGCTGCGCGGAGCCGCGCCGCGTCGATTGGACGCGGATGCACCGGGCGGGGCGATCCACGCTGCTCCTCCGCCGCTGCGCCAGATCGTGTAGCGATCACGAACTGGACTCCGCGTGGCTCGCAGGAGGGGCCCCCCCCGCCATTGCGGAACACGAACACGTGAGCCGGGTTCCGCCCCCCCCCACGAACCGCGCAACAAGGTCACCCGGCCGCGTAGTCCCTCAGCGCGGTGGCCGTGGACGGGAACGCGAAGTCGTCTACGGGGAGCGCGTCGGGCTCGTACCACCGGAGGTCGAGGACTTCATCGTTGCCGATGCGGGCGCTGCCCTCGGCGCGGGCGACGTAGACGGCGATGACGACGCGCTTGCCCTTGGGGCCGATCGAGTTGTAGATGCCGAGCAGGCGCTCGAGGGTGGGCGCGAGGCCGGTCTCCTCCTGCGCCTCGCGCAGCGCGGCGTGCTCGGGGGGCTCGTCGAGATCGACGAAGCCGCCGGGGAAGGTCCACTTGCCCTTGCCGGGATCGAGCGCGCGCTTGACGAGCAGCACCCGGTGGCCGTCATGCAGGATCACCCCCGCGGCGAGCAGCGGGCCGACGTAGTGCACGTAGTCGCACTGGCCGCAGGCGAGGCGCTCCTTGTCGTCCTGCCGCGGCACCTTCAGCACGAACTTCGTGCTCCCGCAGAGCGGGCAGAAGCGGATCGCGAGGCGCGGGTCGGTGCTCATGCTCCGGTGCGGTAGGGGTCTATGACCGACGCGAACGCGGCGTCGTCGAACTCGAGGCGGTCGTCGCCCGCGACGCGCCTCTTGATGTCGGCGGCGCGGCGGCGCGACTCGCCGGCGAGGAAGCGCGCGAGCGCGGCGCTCCGGTCGTCTTCGGGCGCGTCGCGGAGGAAGACGAGCGACGCGACGAGGTCCCCGGTGGCGTCGGCGAAGGGGCGCGCCCACCCCTGCTGCGCGAGCTTGTCGGCCGCCGCGATGCCCTCGCCCGCCTCGAGCAGCATCGCGTAGGCCTCGTGCAGCTTCGAGAGGGCGCCGGGGCAGCTTTCGGGCTCATTCGCCTCGCCGAGCGGCTCCTCGAAGAGCAGCGGCAGGCCGCCCGTCGCGAGCGGCTCCACCATCGCGCCCACCTGGATCTCGCTCGTGCCCTCGTAGATGTTGGTGATGCGGCCGTCGCGCAGGTAGCGCTCGGCCGGGTAGTCGCGCGTGTAGCCGTAGCCGCCGTGCACCTGCAGCGCGCGCGAGGTGACCATGTTGACCATCTCGCACGCGTAGTACTTCGACAGGGGCGTCATCAGGTCGGCCATCCGCTCGTAACGGTCGAGTTCGCTGCCGCCGCCGGTCCGGTGCAGCCCGCGGCGGCGGTCGACGATCGCGGCGGTGGTGAAGACGATCGCGCGCGCCGCCTCGATCGCGACCGCGTTCCGGAAGAGCATCGACCGCACCGGCGCGAAGCGGTCGATGCTCCGGCCGAACTGGTGCCGCTCGCGCGCGTAGCGCACCGCCTGCGCCTGCGCCCCCTGCGCGATGCCGACCGCCTGCGCCGCGACCTCGAGCCTCACGTTGTGCAGCAGCCCGAGGGTGCACCGGTAGAGGCCGTCGCCGCGCTTGCCGAGCAGGTCGCCCACGGCATCGTCGAAGTTGACGACGGCGGTGGCGCTGCCGTGGATGCCGAGCTTCTCCTCCAGCTTCGTGACGGAGACGCCCGCGCCCCGCTCCACGCAGATCAGCGACAACCCCTCGCCGCCCGGCGCCTCCTCGGTGCGCGCGAGCACGAGCAGCACGTCCGCGCCGCCGTTGGTGATGAAGCACTTGCTGCCGCGCACGCGCCAGCGCCCGTCGGCCAACGGCTCCGCGCGCGTGCCGACGGCGCCGAGTTCGCTGCCGGCGTTCGGCTCCGTCAGCGCCATGCAGGGGGTGATCTCCCCCGCGCAGAGGCGCGGCAGGTAGCGCTCGCGCAACTCCCGCGAGCCGTAGCGGTGGATCGTCTCGCCGCACCCCTGCAAGGCGAAGAGCGTCATCAGCGACGCGTCGCCGCGGCTCACCATCTCGACGGCCGCGGTGTAGGCGGTCACCGGCAGGTTCATGCCGCCGTGCTGCCGCGGCAGCGTGAAGCCGAGCAGCCCCGCCTCCGCCAGCTTGCGGAAGGCGCGCTCCATCGGCGGCGGGTAGACGACCTTGCCGTCCACGAGTTGCGCCCCGATCCGGTCCACCTCGGCGGCGTGCGGCGCGATCTCCTCGCTCGCCATCTCCCCCACCATGTCGAGCACCATCGAGATCTGCTCGACCGCCTCCTCGACGCTCGCCGGCGCAAGCTCGTGCCCGCCGCTGAAGTTGTCCTCCAGCGCGGGGATGATCGCCGCCCAGGGCGCCCGCTCGATCCGCCTGCGCAGATCGGGGGTTTCGCGGTAGAAGTTGCCCACCGGCGGCCATTGTAGGCCCCCGCACCCCCTACACATCCCCCCCGGGCGAGCCGATGGATTGGACAGGGCATGCCCCGATTCACGATCATCACCGCGACAAAAAGCCGGCCCGCCGACCTCCGGCAGGCGATCGGATCCGTCGTCGCGCAGTCGCTCGGCGACTTCGAGCACCTGATCGTGGATGACGGCTCCCCCGACGGCGCGACCGCGGAGGTGGTCGCCTCTTTCGCCGACCCGCGGCTGCGGCTGATCCGTCTCGCAACCTCGCGCGGACCCGCCGGCGCGCGCAACGTGGCCCTCCATGAGGCGCGGGGCGAGTACGTCGCGATCCTCGACGACGACGATCTCATGGCGCCGGACCGGCTGCGCCGCTCCGCCGCCGCGCTGGAGGCGGGCCTCGTGCTCGTCGCGGGGGCGTTCGACGCGATCGACGGCGACGGGACGGTGCACGCGACGGTGCGCCCGCCGACGGGCGAGGCGCGCATCCGCTCGATCCTTCCCTTCCACAACCCCTTCTGCCATTCCACCTGTTCGCTCAGGACGGAGGTCTTCAGGGGGCTCGGGGGATTTCGGGAGGCGCTGCGCTACAGCCACGACTACGACATGGTGCTGCGCACGGCGGAGCAGGGCTCCATCGACATCCTGCCGGAGGTGCTCGGCCTCTACCGCTTCCATGCAAGCAACATCAGCACGCGCCGCTGCTTCCTGCAGGGGGCCTACGCGCGCGTCGCGCAGGAGTGCGCGCGGCGGCGCGCCCGCGGCGAGCCGGAGGCGCTCGACGCGCTCGTCGCCGCCATCGACGTGTCGCGGGCGGAGGCGACCGACGGGCAGGCGCGCGCCCGCGTCCACTACCAGATCGGCGAGTGGAAGTTCCGGGACGGGCGCGTGAGGGAGGCGCGGCGCCACCTGCGCATCGCCGCCCGCGAGGAGCCGCTGCGGCCCCTCTGCGTGGGGCTCGCGGTGGCGGCGCACTCGCCCGCGTGGCTTCGCCGCGCGCTCGGGCCGGTCGTGCGTCCCCTCGTCGCGAGACGCTACCCCTCATGGCGCTAGCGCCGGTCGTCGCGTTCGCCGAGGGGCTCGCGGGACCCGCGCGGGCGCGCGTGGAGCGGCTCGGGTTGCCGGTGCTCGGCGCGCCGGACCTCGCCCGCCTCGCCGAGGGGGGTGTCGTCGCCGTGCACGCGTTCGGCGCCGCGGCGGCGGAGACGGTCCTGCCGGTGGCGAAGATCGTCGGCTTCCGGCTGATCGTGTCGCTGGAGGGCGGCGTGCCGTCGCGGGCGCTGATGGAGGGTGCGGAGCGGCTGCTCGTCCCGTCGCGCGCGGCGGCGAAGGCCCTCGACGCGGCACGCTGCCCGCTCGGCAAGGTCATCGTGGCGCCCTACGGCGTGGACCTGCGCCCGATGCGGCCGCGCCGCGCGGTGCCTCGCGGGCCGCTGCGGGTCGTCACGGCGCCCGGCAGCGCCCCCGGGGCGGACCTCGCCGCGGCCGCAGGTCGGGCCGGCGTGGAGCTGGAGTTCGTGACGCCGTCCGCCGGCGACCTGCTCGAGACGATCGACCGGGGCGACCTCTTCTTCTGGTGGCCGGAGGGCGAGGTGAGCCTGCTGCCCGCCTTCCTGCTCGAAGCGCTGGCGAGCGGCGTCTGCGTCATCGCGCCGCGCACCGGCGTCGTCCCCGAGGCGATCACGAGCGGCGTCACGGGCCTGCTCCATCGGCACGGCGACGCGCTCGGCCTCCTGCGCGTGCTGCTGCGCGCCGCCCGCGACCCGGCGCTGCGGATCGCGCTCGGCGCCGCGGGCAGGGTCGTCGCCGAGATCGACTACGACGAGGCGCGCACCTGCCGCCGCATCGCCGAACTGCACGCGGGCGCCATCGAGCCGCGGTAGACTGCGCCCGTCCGCCCGAGGCTGGCCATGGTGCCCCGCGGCGAGGAGGAAGCATGGACGTACCGAAGGAGTTCGAGGGCAAGCCGGTCTGGACGCTCTATCTGTCGGAAGGCGACGCGCGTACGGGCTACGTCATGAGATCGCCAGCCCTGCGCGAAGTCGGCGGTCGCGCCTTCGCCGTGGGCAAGCTGGCCGACGTGAAGCGGACATCGGCCTGGTGGGCCGACCGGACCGTCGCGGTCCCGCTGGACCGTGTTTCGTGCATCTACGCGATGGACGACGACGAGGTGTCGGCCGTCCTCGGTATGCAAGAGCAGCGGACTCGCCACTGGACCTCGAGGCTGCTGGGCGACAACCGCATGAACCTCTACGGCTGGATCGCTGCCGGACTCATCGTCTTCGTCGCGTCGGTCCGAGTCGTCGTGCGGGCCATGGGCACAACGACAGGCGCCTCTCCCACGGCGGAAGCCGCCCTCCTGCTCGCGATCTACTTCGTGCTGATCGGCCTCTTCGGCCTGCTGCTGCAGAGTTACTGCGCGAGAGTGGCCAAAGGCATCGAGCAGGACCGCACAACCGGCGGCGTGCCCGGGGCTCCCCGCTCCGCGGCCGGTTCCCCGTGACCGCTCCGCCTCCTCACTCGCAACCGGGCGGCCAGCTCCACGGGAGTGCGATGTCCATCGACGAGCGCATCCGCGCCGCCCTCGCCAGCATCGAGGCTGAGGAGGACGTCAAGATCCTCTACGCGTGCGAGTCGGGCAGCCGCGCGTGGGGGTTCGCGTCCGCCGGAAGTACTTCTACGTGCTGCGCCCCCTTCTCGCGATCCGGTGGATCGAAGCGGGACGAGGCGTCGTGCCCACCCGCTTCGACCAGATCCTGGATGCCACCGTGCCCGCGGGTGAGCTCCGGGCAGCGGTCGACGCCCTCGTGGCAGAGAAGGCCGCCGGTGCCGAGCTCGACCGCGGCCCGAGGATCCCCGCCATCGGCGACTTCATCGCCCAAGAGTTGGCTAGAGTGGAGAGCACGCGCTTCGAACGCCTGCCGAAGGCACCGCCGACGGAACCTCTCGACGGTCTCTTCCGGCAGGAGCTGACCGACGTGTACGGCGCCGGGGGCGCCGTCGACCTGGCGACATGACGCGGAGAGGGAAGATGGGTCGAAGTCGAAGATCCACGGGGCAGAGTGCCACGGCGTTCGACACGGCGTCGATCGTGCGCGAGACCGAGTACATCGTCCGGCTCGCGCGGGAGGGCGAGGGTCGCATCGTGACGCTGGGGCCGCTGCTCCTCTTCTCGACACCATCCGGGGACGCATGGGTCCTCGACCTTCCCGACGGCCACGCGCACTGCCTCCTCCGGGGCGGTTCGCACACCCCTCTGGCGATCGAGGATCGCGGGCACCAGATCGCGATCGATTGGCCGGGATCCTACGAGATCCGGGGCGAGGCCTTCACGTTCGCGGACTCCCGCGAGGGCGTGCGAACCGTGCTCGGCTACCCGACGCGCGAGATCCAGGCCGCGGCGGCGAGGCTGCCGCCCCCCGCTCCCCCTCGACATCGCCGATAGCGCCGCGCGATCGACAGAACGTCGCTCCGCCCCCCCGATAGACTGCTGCCGTGCTCACGGCGGCATTCCGGGGCGGCGTCCACACGCTCGCCGGGCGCGGCGTTCAGGTGGCGGCGCACTTCGTCGGGCTCTGGCTGCTCGCGCGCTACCTGACGGAGGCGGAGTTCGGGCTCGCGGTGATGGTGGCGGTCGCGAGCGGCCTGCTCGGCAGCGGCAGCGATCTGGGCATGGGTGTCGTCGCGCTGCAGCGCGAAGGCTGCGACGACCGCCGCGCCTTCCGTCTCTCGATGTCGGGGGGTGCGGGGGCGGCGGCGCTGCTCGCGCTGGGCGCGCCGCTGATCGCGCGGGCCTTCGACGCGCCCGCGTCGCTCGTGCCCTTGCTGCGCGCCGCGGCGCCGGCGCTCCTGCTCGCGGGCCTCGCGTCGACGGCGCGCGCGCGACTCGGGCGCGACCTGTCGTTTGGCACGCTCGCCTTCGTCGACGCCTGCGTCGCGATCTTCGCCGCCTACCGCCGCGTCCGCTTCGCGCAGCAGGGGTACGGGGCGTGGTCGATCGTGCTCGGGGATCTCTATGCCGCGGTGCTCGGCGCGGCGGCGCTCTGGCTGCTTGCGCCCAGGGCGAAAGCCGGCCCCTCCGCCGACCTCGCCGCGGACGGCGCGCGCGTCGTCGGCACTCGGGCGGCGGATGCCTGCTTCGCGCAGGCGGACCGGTTCGCCGTCGGCCGCGGGCTCGGCGAGGGGGCGCTCGGCCTCTACGGCTTCGCGATGCAGCACGCGATGGCGCTCGTCTCGCAACTCGGGCCGGTCGTCGAGCAGGTCGCGCTGCCGCTCTTCGTCAGGATCGAGCGCGCCTCCCTCGGGCGCGCCTATCTCGCGCTGACGAGGATCTACGCGCTGGCCGTGATCCCCGCGTCGGCGCTGCTCTGGGTTGCCGCGGCGCCGCTCGTCGAGTGGCTCTACCCCGCCCGATGGAGCGAGGCGGTGCCGCCGCTGCGCGCGCTCTGCGTCGCGGCCGCCTGCGTCGGCCTCAACTCCCACCCCGGCCTCGTCTGGATCGCGCTCGGCAAGATGCGCCTGCGGATGCAGTGGTCCCTCTGGAACCTGCTCGCGCTCGCGCTGGTCCTGCTCGTCGGCATCCGCCACGGCGCGGTCGGCGTCGCCTACGCCCTTGCGGCGCGCTCGCTGCTCGCGACCGCCGTCGCGCAGGGGATCACCCGCCGTGTCGCCGGCGTGTCGCACATCGACTACCTGCGCGCGCTCTGGCCCGGCGCGGCGGCCGGAACCGCGATCGTCGCTCTCGATCTCTTGCGTGCATGAGGCGGGCCTCACGCATCGTGTCCCGCGCCGGGCGAGTTGGTCTTCGAGCAGGCGCACCGCCGCACGGGCGACCTCGCCTGTCGATTGGTAGCGCCGCGATGCCACGCACGCGGCCAAGAATCCCGCCTGTCGGGCGGCGCTGGGCCTTGGTGGCATTCGTGCGCTCTACCGCTTCGCGAACTCGGGGAACGCGCGGCGTGGATCGGCGAAGCGGAACAGGTCGAGGAATGCCGTCCGGTCCAGCAGCAGGTGCGCGACGGAGTAGGCGGCGCCGACCGCGAGCGCGGTCGCGACGAAGGGGAGGTCGCGCGCGAGAAGCCCCGCGCCGAGGGCGACCGCCGCCGCCGCCGCGGGCACCGCGATGCGCCGCAGCAGGTCGCCGAGGGCGAGGCCCGCGACGCGCATCGTGACCGCCATCGTCGGCACGAAGAGCAGCGCGTAGGCGGCCGCGTACCAGCGCGCCATCGCGACCGGCGTGCCCTGCATCGCGCCGCCGACGAACGCGAGCAGGATGACGGCGCCGCTCCCCGCGCCGAGCGCGAGGTGGAGCCGCACCCGCCCGCGCGCGAGCAGCACGCTGCCTCCGAGGCCGGTCAGCGGCTGCAGGCCCATGACGAGGCTCAGGACCGCGAAGATGGGGACCGCCCCCTCGAACTTGGGTCCGAGCACGATCCGGACGACCGGCCCCGCGGCGACGATGCAGAGCGCCGCCAGCGGGAAGGCGAGCCCGGCGATCTTGCGCACGGCGCCGAGGAAGAGGAAGGCGAACCGCTGCGGGTCGTCCTTCACCTTCGCGAGCGCCGGGTAGAGCACGCGGCCGATCACGGCGGAGAGCTGCGACACCGGGAGCATCATCAGCGAGTAGGACTTCTCGTAGAGCCCGAGCGCCACGGTGCCCATCAGGCCGCCGACGAGCAGGTCGTCGAGCTTCCGCGTGAAGAAGTTCAGCACGTTGAACGCGGTGAGCGTGGAGCCGAAGCCGAGGTGCTCCCTCGCGAGCTTCCATCGAAAGGTGAGGGGCGCGGGGAGCCCCGCGATCGCGACCGTCGCGCCCGCCCACGCGAGCTGCTGCACGGCGCCGCCCGCGACGAGCGCGGCCATGCCCGCCCCGAGCGTCGCGAGCGTCACGCTCGCGAGGGCGCCGCAGAGCACCGAGGCGAACTCGACGAACGCGACCGCCCGGAATCGCATCGCCCGGGCGAGCGACGCGTTGCGCGTGCGCAGCGCGCCGGCGAGCAGGAAGCAGGGGCCGAGCGCCGAGAGCACCCAGGGCAGGTCGGGCTGTCCGAAGAGGCGCCCGAGCAGCGGGGCCGCGGCCCAGAGCAGCAGGCAGAGCCCCCCCGCCCCCCCCACGTTCAGCAGCAGCAGCGTCGACTCCTCCGCGGGCGTCACCTCCTGCCTCCGCTCCACGGAGGCGCCGAGGCCGAGGTCGGCGAGAAGCTGCAGGAACGCGAGGATCGCCGCGGCGAGCGCGAGCAGGCCGAACGCGCCCGGCTCGAGCAGGCGCGCGAGCAGCGCGATCGCGCTGAGCTGCACGATCTGCCGCAGCACCTGCGCCGTCGCGGTGAAGAAGACGCCGCTGACGACGCGGTGCTTCAGATGGCCGAAGTCGAAGGCCACGGCCTCAGCGCCTCCTCGAGCACGCGGGCGATCGCCTCGGCGCAGGCGTCGATCGTGAACCTGCGCGCGTGGGCGGCACCCGCGGCGCGCCACTGCGCCCTGTCGACGGCCAGCGCGCGGTCGAGCGCCTCCGCCATCGGCACGGGCGCCTCCTTCGGCACGAGCAGCGCCGTCGTGCCGTCGAGCACGATCTCCGGGGTGCCGCCGACCCGCGTCGCGACGATCGGCAGCCCCGCCCTCTGCGCCTCGAGCACGACGAGCGGCGCCCCCTCGTCGAAGCGGCTCGCGTTCAGCAGCACGTCGCAGGAGGCGAGCAGCGCGGGCACGTCCTTGCGCAGGCCGAGCAGGCGTACGCGCGGGTGCGCGGGCAGGTACCACTCGCCCGGCCCGGCGACGACGAGCGTCGCGGGGGTGCGCATCTTGTCCAGCGCCTCGACGGCGACGTCGTGCCCCTTCTCGCGCTCGACGCGCCCGAGCAGCAGGATCTTCCGCCCCGGCGGCAGGTCCGTCGCGGGCGCCGCCTCCATGGGCGGCACGCCGTTGTAGACGACCGTCACGTTGGACCCGCGCGGCGCGCCGCAGCGGCAGACACAGATCACCTTGCGCGCCCGCCGCGCCGCGAGGCGCTGGAGCGCGGTCGACTCGGGCAGGTGCTTGTGCCAGACGAAGGGGACGCTCGTCGTCGCCGCCGCGATCGCGGTGCGGGCCGTGTTCGCGTAGACGAGGTCGTAGCCGCGCATCGCCCGGCGCAGCCCGCGGTAGCTCCGCGGGATCGGCGCCCCCTCGACGTGCGGGCAGCCGACGAGCGCGTCGACGACAAGGCCACGCTCCCGCAGGCGCGGGAGCAGGCGCGCGGCCATCACCTGGCCGCCGCCCATCGTCGTGCCGTGGTCGAGGAAGAGGATGCGCATCAGGGCCTGCCCATCAGGATGGATCGGCGCTCCGCGTCGGTCACGCGAACCCCGCGGCGCTCCGCCTCGATCAGGTGGCGCGCCCCGAGCGCGCTTCCCGCGTAGAGCCGCGCGAGGAAGAGCCAGGGCTCGCCCGCGTGCGGCCGCGACCTGCCCGCCTCCGCCGCGCAGCGGGCGGCCTCCGGCCGGTCGCCGCGGTCGAGCGCGACCTTGCCGAGGCCGAGCCAGGCCGGCACCGGGTCGCTCCCTTCGGCGAGCGCCTCGCGGTAGCGCGCCTCGGCCTCCTCGGGCCTGCCGCGCTCCAGCGCGAGCGCGGCCAGCGGGTAGCGCGTCATCTCGTAGAGGCGCGTCGACTCGCACGCGAGCGCGCGCCAGATCGCCTCCGCCTGCTCGGGACGCCGCATCTCCTTCAGCGTCTCGGCGAGATACCAGCGCGAGCGCGTCGCGTCGGGCCTGAGTTCCATCGAGCGGAGCAGCCAGCGCTGCGCCTCCTCGAGCGCGGCGTACTCCCCGCGCTCGCGGCCGATCTGCAGGAGCAGCGTGCCGAGGTTGAAGGTCGCGTCCCACGAGTGCGGCGCGAGGTCGCGCGCGCGCAGCAGCGCCCCCCGCGCCCCCTCGAGATCGCCGCGCAGCCGGCGCTGCACGCCGAGGCTGTTCCAGCTCCCGTCCGACAGGGGCGACGCCCGGACCGCCGACTCCCACAGGCGCACCGGATCGGCCCAGTCGCGGTTGCGCACGAGCGTGAGCCCGAGCAGCGCGACCACGATCGCGGGCTTCGCGGCGCGCGGCAGCCGCCAGGCCGCCGTCGCGAACGCGATCGCGAGGCCGACGGCCGGCAGGTAGAGCCGGTGCTCGTTCATCACCTGGTTCAGCGGGATGATCGACGAGGTCGGCGCCAGCGCGACGAAGAACCAGAGGATGCCGAGGCAGAGCAGCGGTCTCCTCGCGCGCCCGCGCCAGCCGAGGTGGAGGAGCGCGAGGAGGAGGAGGCACGACGCGATCACCGGCAGCTCGAAGGGCGTCTCGCTCACCCGGACGTAGCGGTTCGGCGTCAGGTCGCGCGGGAAGAGCAGCAGCGCGAGGTAGCTGACGACGACGCGCGCCTGCGTGTAGAGGTTCCAGAGGATCGGCCGCGCGCCGCCGCTGCCCGGGTCGGCGTCCGCGCGGGCGCGGGCGGCGAAGTCGAGGACCGCCGCGCCGAGCAGCGCGTGGCGCACGAACAGGTAGAGCAGCGCGACAAGGGCCGCGGGGAGGACCGCGACGTAGCCCTTGCGGTCGAGCCACGCCGCGAGCAGCAGCAGCACGGGGAAGACGATGGCGATCTCCTTGCTGAGCAGCGCCATCGTGAAGAGCAGCAGCGAGAGGAGCCAGAGCGCCACGCGGCGCGCGCCCCTCGGCGTGCGGCCCGCGGTCCGGTGGGCGAGAAACGCCCAGAGCAGGCAACAGGTCGCGAGCAGCGAGGAGCGGGCGCTCGCGTAGTCGACCGCCTCGGTGAAGAGCGGATGCACGGCGAAAACGAGGGCGGCCACGAGAGCCCCGGAGCCCGCGGCCCTCCGCGGGCGCTGTCGCAACTGCGCCGCGAGGGAGCGGATGGTCAGGTAGACGCCCACCGCCGTCAATGCATGGAGCGCAATCGCGGTGAGGCGCCACGGAAGGGGATCGTAGCCGCCCTGATGATAGTTGAGGGCGTAGGAGAGCAGCACGAGGGGGCGGTACATGTGGTGCCCCTCGAGCGCGCTGAACAGGTCGGGGCGGTGGAAGAACTGGAGCCAGTACTTCGGGTCGCGCAGGAAGGGGTTGCCGACGATGTGGTGGCCGTCGTCGTAGTGGAAGGCGCCGCCGAGGCTGTTGGCGTAGGCGAGGAACGCCGCGGCCACGAGCAGCGCGCAGGACCAGAAGCGCGGGGCGCGGGCCGTCTCGCGCAGGAGCCACGCCCTCATCGCGCACCCCCGCGTGCGCCGATCGCCTGGCGGTAGGTCTCGAGGTGGCCCTGCGCCGACCGCTCCCACGTGAACTCGCGCGCGCGGGCGCGGCCGCGGAGGCGCATCTGCGCCTCGAGGCGGGGGTCACCGAGCACGCGGCCGATCGCGTGCGCGAGGGCCTCGGGGTCGCGCGGCGGCACGAAGATGCCGGCGTCGCCGACGACCTCGGGCAGGCTGCCGCCGGTCGCCGCGACGACCGGGGCGCCGCTCGCCATCGCCTCGGCGGCGGTGAGCCCGAACCCCTCGTACGACGAGGGCTGCACGAAGACCGCGGCGTCCCCGTAGAGCGAGGGCAGCGCGTCGTCGGGCACGACCTCGAGCAGGTCCACCTGCACCTGCCGCGCCGCCTCGTCGAAGGCCTTCGTCTTCCAGCCGCGGCGGCCGGCGATGCGCAGCGGCACGTGGCGCCCGAGCCGTTCGCGCAGCAGCGCCACGGCGCGCACCAGCACGTCGAGGTTCTTGCGCGCCTGGATCGTGCCCACCGAGAGCACGTAGGGAGGCTCGGCGCGGTGCGCGAGCGGGCGCGGGTGGCGGTGGAACTCCTCCGCGACGCCGTGGTAGATCACGTCGATGCGCCCGGCCGGGATGCCGAGCGTCGCGACGAGATCCTCCTTCGCGTGGCGGGAGACGGCGATGACGCGGTCGGCGCGGCGCGCGGCGTGGCGGTGCACGGCGCGCAGGTAGTGGCGGGAGAGTGCGCCGAAGGTCTCGGGGAAGTGGTGGTAGGCGAGGTCGTGGATCGTGACGACGCCGGGACAGGGCAGGCGCCACGGCAGCGCGTTCTTGGTGTTGTGGTAGACGTGCGGGGCCAGGCGCTTCAGGATGCGCGGGACCTGCACGTGGTCGGACCAGGGCCGCGGGCCCGTCAGCCGCACCGCCGGCAGGTCGCCGAACGCCTCCGGCCGGTCCGTCAGCACGACGAGATCGACCGCCCCCGAGCGCGCGAGCGCGTGGGCGAGCGCGACCCCGTAGGTCCGCGGGCCGCCCCGGGGGCCCGCCGGCGCGTGCAGCGCGACCCGGATCACGCGACCGCCTCCCGGAAGACGGCCGCCAGTTTCCGCGCGGTCTCCTCCCACGGGAAGGCGCGGGCCCGCGCGAGGCCGCGCGCCTCGAGATCCTCGCGCCTCCCGGTGTCCCGGGCGAGGTCCGCCATCACCGCCGCGATCGAGCCCGTGTCCCGCGGGTCGAAGTAGGCGGCGCAGTCCCCCGCCACCTCGTGGAAGACGGGGATGTCGGCACAGGCGACGGCGGTGCCGCAGGCCATCGCCTCGAGCACCGGCAGGCCGAACCCCTCGTAGAGCGAGGGTTGCACGACCATCATCGCCCGCCGGTAGAGGGCGGCGAGTTCGGCCTCCTTGAGGTAGCCGAGGAAGTCGACCGCCGGGGGGGCCTCGGGGGGCGGGGCGCCCGGACCCACCATCACGAGCCGGCAGGGGCGCATGCGCGCCCGGAAGAGCGGGAAGGCCTCGAGCAGCGTCGAGATGTTCTTGCGGCGGTCCTGGTTGCCGACCACCGCGACGAAGGGCGCCCCCTTCTCGGCGCCGTTCCGCGGCCGGAAGATCGACAGGTCCACGCCGTTGTGGATCACGCGCACGCGGTCGGCGAGGGCGAGGGCGTACTGCGCGCGCAGGTCGGAGGCCGTGGACTCCGAGACGCAGACGATGCGCGCGGCGCGGCGCAGCGCCGCGGGCAGGCGGCGGTTCATGTAGGTCCGGAAGAGGAGGCTCTTCGTCTCGGGGAAGAGGCGCCACGCCAGGTCGTGCACGCAGATCACCTCCGCCGCCGCGCCGGGGAAGGCGGGCAAGAGGAAGCTCGGCGCGTAGTAGAGATCGACCTTCGCGCCGCGCAGCCGCAGCGGGATCGCGAACTCCTCGAAGAGCAGGCTGCGCAGCGGCTGCGACAGCGAGACCTCGGTCGTCACGCAGGCGAGATTCGGGGCGTCGAGGCCGAGATCCTCGTCGGCGTCGCTCGGCAGGAAGAGGAGGTACTCGTTCTCCCGGTCGAGCTTGAGCAGCGCGCGCAGCGTGTGCAGCGTCATGCGGCCGATGCCGCTCATCCGGCGCGTCAGCGCGAGGCCGTTGACCGCGATCCTCACGTGCGGGCCAGCCCCTCGAGCGCGCCCCGCAGCCGGAGGCCGATCGCGCGCGGGGAGAAGCGCTCGCGCGAGCAGCGCTCCGCGCCCTCCCGCAGCCGCTGCGCCAGCGCGGGGTCGTCCCTCAGCCGCCGCAGCGCGGCGACGAGGTGCGCGGGGTCGGAGCGGTCGACGAGCAGCGCGTCGTGGCCGTCGCGGAGCATCTCGCGCGGCCCCTCCCCGTCGCCGGTCACGACCGGAAGCCCCGCCGCGAGGCCGTCGTAGACCTTGCAGGGGATCACGCGGCCGGCCTTCTCCTGCTCGCCGAAGACGCCGAGCACGCAGTCGGCCGCCGCGAGCCTCTCCTCGAGCACCTCCCGCGGCACGAAGCGCCGGTCGAGGTGCACGTTGGCCATCGCGCGCAGCTCGATCTCCTCCTCGATCAGGTCGCCGCCGGGACCGTCACCGAGGATCTCGAAGGAGATCTCCGGGGCGAGTTCCGCGGCGTCGAGGATGTAGGGCAGCCCCTGCAGCGGCACGAACGTGCCGCAGAAGAACGCGGTGAAGGCACCCCCCCCCGCGCCCCCCCCCACCCGGGCCGGCACCGGGGCGCGCACGAGCGAGCCGACGGGGATCGGCACGAACTTCCCCGCGGGCACGCCGAAGGTCTCCGCCATGAACTCCGCATGCGCGCGCGTATCGGTCAGCACGAGGTCGGCCAGGCGCAGCGCGCCGCGCTCGAGGCGCCAGAGGGCGCGCGCGGCGCGGGACTCCGGACGGAGCAGGCGGCGATCGTGGACGACGGTGTCCCAGGGGCTCAGGAAGGCGTCGAGCACGAGCGGCCTGCGCCAGACCAGCGAAAGCGCCCGCGCCAGGTAGAGATCGACATGGCCGGTGTAGCCGACGACGACGAGGTCGCGCGGCCCGGCGCGGAAGAAGCGGCCCGCGAGGCGCGCCCACGCGACCGCCATGCGCAGGCCGGAGCGGAGAAAGCCGCGCTTCGTGCTCGCGGCGGCGACCTTCTCGCGCGCGTCGCGGAAGAGCGGCACGTGGCACTCGACGACCTCCGCCCCCACCGAGCGCAGCGCGTCCATCAGCACCTCGTTGCGCGGGTAGCCGCCGCCGCGGCTGTAGGTGCCGAACCAGAGGACCCTCACCGCGATCCCCGGCGTTCGCTGCGGTCGAAGCGGAGCTGGGCGATCTGCTCGCTGATGAGCGCGAGCGCGAAGAGGATCACCCCCTGCATGATCAGCAGCATCGCCATGTTCGTGAAGCGGTGCTCGGTGAGGAAGGTGTAGGCGTAGTAGCCGGTGCCGGCGAGCACCGACAGCAGCGACAGCGGGAAGAAGACGCGGAAGGGGCTGAAGAAGGTCGCGATCTTCAGGATGATCAGGAAGAAGCGCGAGCCGTCCTTCAGCAGTCGGATCTTGCTCTTGCCGCCGCGCCGCTGCGCGTCGATCGGCACGTAGGCGACCGGAAGGCCCGTCTTGAAGCAGGCGAGCGTGATCGTCGTCGGGTAGCTGAAGGTGTTCGGGAGCAGGTAGAGGAACCGCTGCAGCACCCCGGCGCGCACCGCGCGGAAGCCCGAGGTGAGGTCGGGGATCTTGCGGCCGGTCACGTAGGAGGCGAGCAGGTTGTAGAGGGCGTTCGCGACGCGGCGGTGCAGGCCCGCGTGCCCCTGCGCGCGGCGCGCGCCGACCGCCATGACGTGGTGGTCCAGCGCGTCGAGCAGCAGCGGGATCTCCTCGGGCCGGTGCTGGCCGTCGGCATCCATCAGCACGATGACCTCGCCCCCCGCCTCGCGGATGCCCGCCTTCACGGCGGCGCCGTTCCCGATGTTGTAGGGGTGGCGCACGACGCGGGCGCCCGCCGCCTCGGCGATCGCCGCGGTGCCGTCGCTCGAGCCGTCGTCGACGACGACGATCTCGAACAGATCGGTGCCCTCCCTCCGGGCCGCGAGGTCGCGGATGCCCTTCAGCACAGGCCCGATCGAGCCCGCCTCGTTGTAGGCGGGCAGGATCACGCTCACTTTCCTGACCATGCTCCATGCGAGCGCCGCCCCTGCGGGCGGCCGATCGCGCTCCGCAGCCCCTATCGGCACCCGTGGCCCGGAAAGTTGAGCAAATTGGACAAATCGCGCCGCCGGTCCGGTTCCTGCCCCCCGCCCCCGGCACGGTTGCCCGCGGCCGGGCCCCGATCGCGCGTTCCTACCCGAGCACGCGCCAGAAGCTGCTGTCGCGGCCCGTCACGCCGCTCGCGACCGCCCCGGTCATCGAGTCGGTCGGGCCGCCGATCTGCAGCGCGGCACCCGCGGGCGGGCAGGCGCCGGGCCCCGAGTAGCCCTGGTTGACGCAGAAGGTCATCGTGCCGCCGTGGCTGATGAAGAAGGTCCTCATGCCGGTCGTCTCGAAGTTGGTCGGCCAGGCGTAGCAGGACCAGACCGACTCCGCGAGATCGCCGTCGATCCCGACCGGCGGGCCGCCGCCCGGCACCTCGGCAAGGCCCTTCGCGTTCACGTCGGGCAGGTAGATGCGGTACTGGTAGCCGCGCTTGACCAGCTCGCCGTGCACGTTGATCGTGCGGAAGCTCGAGCCGAACACCACGGGCGCGAGCTCCGTCCCCCCCCGGACCCCCACCGCTCCGCTCAGCTCGGCGAAGGTGCCGAACTCCCCGAGCCCGTCGCGGTCGACGTCGGCGAGCCCGCGCAACTGGAACTGGGCCTGCGCCGCGATGAGCGACCGGAGCGTCTCGATCGCCGCCGTCTCGTTGCTGCTCAGCCTTGCCGCGAGCAGGTTCGGGATCGCGATGGCGGCGACGACCGCGATGATCGCCACGACGATCATCAGCTCGATGAATGTGAATCCCCTCTGCCTCATCCCTGTCTCACCCCGAAAACGGTGAGGGGGGGCCAAGAGGCCCCCCCCGAAAACTCACATCACGTTCCGGAGGCGGGCCTTAGCCGGCCTGCTTCCAGAAGTTCCCGTCACGACCCGTCGCGCCCGTGGCGGTCTGGCCCGTGATGGTGTCGCCCGCACCGCTGAAGGCGGAGTTGGACGCGGGGCCCGCGCTCGGGCCGTCGTACGAGCTGCTCTCCGTCGCCACGATGTCGCCACCCTGGTTGACGAAGAAGGTGCGGTTGCCCGTGTTGCCGTAGTTGGCCGGCCACGCGTAGCAGCACCAGGTCGTCTCGGCGACGTCCGCATCGAGGTCACCCGCGGCGTAGCCGCCGGTGGCTGCCTCGGCCGTGCCCTTGCCGGCGCTGTCCGGGAGGTACATCTGGAAGATGTAGCCGCTCCGGCTGACGCGCGAGCCGCTCACCGAACGGAAGGCGCTCGACAGCACGGGCGGATTGAGGACCGACCCGCCGCGGACGCCGACACCGCCGCTCAGCTCGCCGAACGAGCCGTACTCGCCCACGCCGTTGTTGTTCTCGTCGGCGCGAGCCGTGGACTGCATCTGCGCCTGCGCGGAAATGACGTTCCGCAGAGTCGCGATGGCGGCGGTCTCGTTGCTGTTGAGACGCGCCGAGAGCAGATTCGGGATCGCGATCGCCGCGATGATGGCGATAATCGCGATCACGATCATCAGCTCGATGAGCGTGAAACCAGATTCATTCTTGCGCATGTCCTTTGTGTGCTCCTTTCAGCAGTTCCGAACCAGTACCAACCCGAAAGCCAGGTGATCTTGCTTGTGTCGTGGCGTTCCGGTATTTCGCGGAGGGCGTCCTCCCGCGACGGGCCGCGGCGTCGCGTCTTTCGACCGCACGCCGCGCTCCCGCGCATCTCTACGCCACTCCAAGGGACCGTATCACTCAGTGGGAGCGGGTCAAACCGCCCCCGGAATTCCTTTCGACTTCCGCGAACACGGCCTGAACCGCCGCGTTGCCGCGCTGGACGTCCCACGCGCGTTCTGTCTCAAAGAGGGACTTCACGGCCGCCGGATCGCTCGCGTAGGCGCCTTCGAGCGCCTCGATCGCGGCGTCGGTGGCGCCGCGCTCGAGCAGCGCCGTCGCCGCGCGGAAGACGAGCGGCGCGATGCCGGGCGTGCGCGGCGACAGCACGCGCAGGATCTCCACCGCGCCGGGCGCGTCGTCCAGCGCGAGCAGGGTCTCCGCGGCACGCAGGTGCGCGGCGGGAACCTGAGGGAAGAGGTCGCGCGCGCCGTCGAAGGCGGCCTTCGCCTCCGCGAACCTGCGCTGGGCCAGCGCCGCCTTGCCCTCGTCCATGCGCGCGTTCCAGAGGCGCGCCCGGATGTGCGGGTCGCCGGGCGAGCCCTCGAGGGCACGGGCGTAGGCGCGGGCGGCCGCCGCGGGATCCCCCTGCTTGGAGGCCTCGAGGCCGTCGAGGACCGAGACGCGGAAGTCGCCGCCGTCGGCGCTCAGCGCCGCGCGCGCGGCGCGGAACTCGTCGAGGCGCCCCGCCTCGAGCAGCAGCGCGGCCCGGTCCTGCCGCAGGTTGCGCGCCAACTCGCGGTCGTCCCCCGCGCCCCCCAGCGCGTCGTCGAAGGCGGCAAGCGCCTCGTCGTAGCGGCGGGCCATGCCGAGGATCGTCGCGCGGTAGATGCGCGCGTCGAGATCGCCCGGATGCTCGCGCAGCACGAGCGCGACGATCTCGAGGGCCAGGTCGTACTGCCCCGCCTCCGCGTGCAGCGCGGCGCCGTTGAGGCGCGTCGCGGCGTCGGGAGCGACCGTGATGCCGAATCCGGCGAAGAGCAGCGCCGCCGCGACGAGGGTGCCCGCCCCGTAGAGCACGGCACGTCGGTGGGCCTGGGGCACGGCGTCAGTTCCTCGTGCCGCCGAGCTGCTTCTGCAGCTCGAAGATCGGCAGGAAGACCGCCAGCACGATGCCGCCGACCATGAACCCCATGATGCTGATCATGATCGGCTCGATCATCGACGTCAGGGTCTTGACCGCCGCGCTGACCTGGTCGTCGTAGAAGTCGGAGATCTTCTCCAGGAGCTGCTCGAGGGAGCCCGACTTCTCGCCGATCTGCACCATGCGCGTGACCATCGGCGGGAAGACCTTGCTCTCCATCAGGGGCTCCGCGAGCGTGTGGCCCTGGCGCACGTTCTCCTTCGCGTTGTTGACGACGTCGCTGATGACCGTGTTGCCCGACGTCTCGGCGACGATCTCGAGGGCGCCGAGGATCGGCACGCCCGACTTGATCAGCGTCGCGAACGTGCGCGAGAACCGGCTCAGGGCGACCTTCTGGAAGAGAGGGCCGAACACCGGCACGTGCAGCACGAGCCAGTCCCACTGGCGCACGCCGGGCTTGCTGCGCTTCCAGAGGAGGAAGAGGAACACGAACCCGACGGCGCCGGCGCCGACCATCGCGAAGTGGTCCTTGAGCGCGAGGCTGGCCCCGAGCACCGCCTTCGTCAGCGACGGGAGCTCGATCTCGAGGGAGTCGAAGATCTCCTTGAACTTCGGCACGATGCCGACCATCAGGAACATCGTGATGCCGAGCACGAGGATGAGGCTGATGACCGGGTAGGTCATCGCCGCCCGGATGTCCCGCTTGAGCTTCTCGCTCGCCTCGAGGTACTCCGCGAGGCGCACGAGGATGTCGTCGAGCTGGCCGGAGACCTCGCCCGCGCGCACCATCGAGATGTAGATGCTCGGGAAGACCTTGCGGTACTTCTCGAGCGCGGTGCTGAGGTCGGTCCCGCCGCGCACCGACTCGATGACGCTGTCGAGCACGAAGCGGAAACCGGGCGTGTCGGCCTGCTCCTGGAGCACCTCGAGGGACTCCAGCAGCGGGACGCCGGCGGAGATCATCGTCGCGAGCTGGCGCGTGAAGAGGACGAGCTGCTCCTTCGAGGCGCTGGGCCGCGTGCGGGTGAGGCCCCCGAGCAGGCCGCCCCGGCTGCGGACCGCGGAGGCGCTCTGCCGCACGTCGAGGATGACGAGGTTGCGCTTGCGAAGGTCCGCGACCGCGTCCGCCTGGCTCTTCGCGGTGACCATCCCGGAGACGGTCTTCCCGTCGCGGTCGCGGGCGTTGTACTTGAACGTGGCCATCCGTATCCTCCGTCGAGCTCCCTGGACCTATCGTCAGACCGGATCGACCGCCTTGACACGGCGGCCGTCGGCGCGCACCTCGTCCGCCATGGTCACGCGCAGCACCTCCTCGGCGGAGGTGTTCCCGCGCAGCATGTTCAGGATCGCGGCGCGGCGGAGCGTCACCATCCCGTGCTCGAGTACCGAGCGGTTCTTGATCTCCATCGCCGACTTGCCCTCGATGACCATGCGCTTGACGTCGTCGATCATCGGCATCGTCTCGAGCAGCGCGAAACGGCCGGCGTATCCGCCCTTGCATCGGCTGCAGCCCACCGGCTTCAGGATCTCGGCGGTCTCCGCCTCCTCCTCCGTGCAGCCGATCGCGATCAGCCGCTCCTTCGGGGGGCGCTCCAGCGGCGCCTTGCAGTACTTGCACAGGCGGCGCGCGAGGCGCTGCGCGGAGACGAGGAGCGTCGCGGACGCGACCATGAACGGATCCACGCCCATGTCCACCATGCGGCTGATCGTCGAGGCCGCGTCGTTGGTGTGGAGCGTGCTGAGCACCAGGTGGCCGGTGAGGGCGGCCTTGATCGCGATCTCGATGGTCTCGGTATCGCGGATCTCGCCGATCATCACGACATCCGGGTCCTGGCGCAGGATCGACCGCAGCGCCGCGGCGAAGGTCAGGCCGCGCTTGTCCGAGACCTGCACCTGGTTGACGCCGAACACCTGGTACTCGACGGGGTCCTCGACGGTGACGAAGTTGCTCTCGTCGCTCAGGATCGCGCGCACGGCGCTGTAGAGCGTCGTCGACTTCCCCGACCCCGTCGGGCCCGTCACGAGGATCATCCCGTAGTCGGCGGCGATCGCGGCCTGGAAGTCCGCGAGCGCCTTCTCCTCGAAGCCGAGGGCGTCGAGCGACAGCGCGAGGTTGCCGGCGTCGAGGATGCGCGCCACGACCTTCTCGCCGTGCACCGTGGGCAGCACCGAGACGCGGAAGTCGATCTGGCGGCCCTCCATGCGGATCTGGAACTTCCCGTCCTGGGGGCGCCGGCGCTCCGCGATGTCGAGGCCGCACATGATCTTCACGCGCGAGACGATCGAGTTGTGCAGCGACTTCGGCGGCTTGAACGCCTCGTAGCAGTTGCCGTCGGCGCGGAACCGCACGCGCACGATCTTGTCGTAGGGCTCGATGTGGATGTCCGAGACGCGGTCCTTGATCGCCTGGTAGAGGACCAGGTTCACGAACTTGACGACCGGCGACTCCTCCTCGCCCTTCGCGATCGCCTCGAGGTCGAGTTCGTCCACCTCCTCGCCGGGCTTCACCTCGAGATCCGTCTCGCCCATCTCGCCCATCTCCCCCATGACCGCCTTGAGCTCGGCGGCACCGGGGTTGTAGACGCGACCGAGCGCCTTCTGGATCGTCTCGTCCAGCGAGAGGACGAGCCGCAGCTCGCAGCCGGTCGTGTTCCGGAGCTGGTCGAGGATGACGACGTCGAAGGGGTTGCTGACGGCGAGCGTCAGCGTGTTCTCGATGCGCGAGATCGGGACGATGCGGTGGCCCGTGGCGACGTCCTGCGGGATCGTCTTCACGACCTCCGGGTCGAGCTGGCAGTCGTGGAGGTTGATGGGCGTGACGCGCAGCTTCTCGCTGATCAACCCGAGCAGGTCCCCCTCGTCGACGAGCCCCTTCTTGACGAGCATCGTCGAGACGGGCGCCTTCTCCTTCGCGGCCAGCTCGACGACCTGCTGCAGGTCCTCGGGCGCGAGCAGGCCCGCCTCCTCGACGATGCGCACGACGCGCTTGTCGAAGATCCTAGACATGGCGCCCCGTCTTCATCGCGGCCGGGCGCCGCGCGGGAGCCCCGGCGGGCGCCGACGGGGGCACCGCCCCCGGCGTCGCGCGCTGGAAGGTCCGCTTCAGGTCCTCGGGATCGGTCGTGCGCGCCATCGCCTCGTCGTAGGTGATCTGCGCGCCCTGGTAGAGGTCGAAGAGCGCCTGGTTCATCGTGCACATCCCGTACTTGCCGCCGGTCTGGATCAGCGAGTAGATCTGATGCGCCTTGTTGTCCCGGATGCAGGCCTTGACCGCCTGGTTCGCGACCATCACCTCCGCGGCCAGCGCCCGGCCGCGCCCGTTCGCGCGCGGCACGAGCGTCTGGCAGATGACGCCCTGCAGCACGAAGCTGAGCTGCGTGCGCACCTGCTGCTGCTGGTGGCTCGGGAAGACGTCGACGATCCGGTTGATGCTCTGCACGGTGTCGGAGGTGTGCAGCGTCGCGAAGGTCAGGTGCCCCGTCTCCGCCAGCGTCAGCGCGAGCTCGATCGTCTCGAGGTCGCGCATCTCGCCGATCAGCACGACGTCCGGGTCCTCGCGCAGCACCGACCGGAGCGCGTTCGCGAACGAGCGCGTGTCCGAGCCGACCTCCCGCTGGTTGAAGAGGCAGTTCTTGTTGCGGTGCAGGTACTCGATCGGATCCTCGATCGTGATCACGTGCTCGCAGCGGTGCTGGTTGATGTAGTCGATCATCGCGGCCAGCGTGGTCGACTTCCCCGATCCGGTGCTTCCGGTCACGAGCACGAGCCCCTTCGGCAGCGTGCAGAACCCCTCGACGACCTCGCGGGGCAGCCCGAGCTCCTCGAAGGGCTGGATCGTGTAGGGGATGATGCGGAAGACGCCGCCGACCGCGCCGCGCTGCATGAAGACGTTGGTCCGGAAGCGGCCGAGGCCGTCGATCCCGAACGAGAGGTCGAGTTCGAGTTCGCGCTCGAACTTCGCGATCTGCTCCGCCGTGAGCACGGAGTAGACGATCTTCTTCGTCGCGTCGGGCGCCAGCGTGTCGTGCTCGGTCGAGACGAGCGACCCGTCGATGCGCACCTTGGGGGGCGAACCGGCAGTCACGTGCAGGTCGGACCCTCCGCGCTGCACCATGATCTGTAGCAGTTCCTCGATTCCGACCATCGTTGTCCCGTCTTTCCGAGGTCTCACCCCGCCGCACCGACCTGTGCGGAGGAGCCTAGAACCCGGCTCCCTATCGGCCCATCGAGGGCCGGGGATTGAGGACGACGCGAAAGAGATCGGCGGAGGAGGGTCGGGGGGGGGTGCGGGGGGGCACGCCTCCCGCGCTGTCCCGGAATGAGACGCACGCCCCCGGGGCGGGACACCCCGAGGGCGCGCTTCGCGAGGGCGAGGCGCCCCCCGACCGCTACGCGGGCCGGGAGCGGCCGGGCCAGCGGCGCCCGGCCTCTCGCACCCGCCTCGGCCCAGGAGCTTGGCCGGGTAGTGGCCTCCAGCCACGCTTCGGGGCCAACCGGACCCGGACAAGCTCCTGATTCGACGCGACGCGAGTCGTGGGTCTCCATGAACCGTCGCCGCGATCGAGGGGGGCACTTGCGCGAGGCGCGGCGCTCCGCGTCACGCCCTCGCGGCTGCCAGCTTCAGGAGGTTGTGTCCGGTGCTCGAGACGTGCGCAGCCACGATCACGTGGCTTGCGGCGTCGACCGCCACTTGGCAGTTGTACGCCTGCACGAAGCCGTCGGGTCCCTTCATGATCCCGCTCTCCGGGTCCGTGAAGTTGCGCTGCGCCTCGTCGCGGGGCGTGGTCCTCGGCGGACGGCCCGGCCCGGGCGGCTCCTCGTCGCGGTCCGATGGCCCCATCGGGAAGCCGCTGAGCGTGCGGCGGTCCGGCGCCTGTCGGCCGGGCACCGACAGCCAACCCCCTCTCACTTATGAGTTTGTCCGACGAATCGTCGGACAAACTCCTAGCTCTGGGCGATGAGGATGATCTCGACGCGGCGGTTCTGGGCCTTGCCCGTGTCGCTCGTGTTCGGGGCGAGGGGACGGTCCGCCCCGTGCCCTTCGACGTGCACGACTGCGTCGTCGAGCCCCTTCGTCACGAGGAAGCGGCGGACCGTGCTCGCACGCTCGACGGAGAGGTGGCGGTTGTCCTTCCAGCCTGACTTGCGGATGGGGTCGCTGTCGGTGTGCCCCTCGATGCGCACTTCGCGCACGCCGCTCGCGTTGCGCAGGGCCAGCGCGACCTTCTCCAGCGTGGCCTGGGACTTCGTGCTCAGGTCGGCACGACCGGGCTTGAACGTCACGTCCGAGGCGAGCGTGATGGTCGTCTCCCCGTTCTTTCCGCTGCGCACTTCGACGCCGGGGATGTCGCGGAGCCCGCTCGTGTCGACGCTGATGCGGCCGGGCTTCTCGCCCGTCGCCGGAGGCGCGGCGGCGGGAGCCTTCTGGGCGGCGATCGTCGCGCGCGCCTCGGCTGCGCGGGCCTCGGCCTCGGCGCGATCACGGGCGGCCTGCGCCTCGAGCTCCTTCGCGCGCAGCTCCGCGTTGCGCTGCCTCAGCTCCGCCATCTCCTTCTCGGCGGTGGCGTTCTTGGCCTCAAGGACCCGGATCCGGTCCGTCTTGACGGAACGGCAGCCCCCCGAGAACACGAGGGCTGCCACCGCGAGCCCCGCCCCTGCACGAGCGATCACATTCCAAAGCATCGATTCCCTCCTGTCGCACGCAGCGAGTCCGAAAGCGGTGCGGCGGGAGAAGCCCCGCGCGCAATGGAAAGCATTGTGCTCCACGCCTCCGAACGCGTCAACCAAATACGGCGGCACAATGACCTTTGTCATACAAGGGGTTGTGCCTTGGCCTACCCAGGCGGCGCACTGATCCCCTCCCGACCCCCCGACCCCCCCGGCCCCCCAGCCCCCCTCCTCCCCCCAACGGCCGCGGTCACAACCCCCGCAGGTGGAGCCCCGTCAGCAGCGAGATCGCGACCCCGGTCGCGAGGAAGGGGCCGAACGGGACCTCCCGGCGGCGGGTCGCGAGCCGGAAGCCGACCCCGACGACGCTGCCGAGAAGGGAGGCGATCGCGATCGAGAGCAGCGCCCCTTCGGGACCCACCATCACCCCGCAGGCGGCCATCAGCTTCGCGTCGCCGAGCCCGATCGCCTCGCGTCGGAGCAGGCGGCCGCCCACCGCGCGCGCGAGCAGGATCGTGCCCCCGCCGACGACGGCGCCGGCCCCGCCCACCAGCAGCGAGGCGAGGCCGGGCTTCCCCGCCGAGGCGAGGCTCACGCCGAACAGCGACGTGCCGTGCAGCGCGGGGATCGTCGCCGACGCGACGAGGGCGATGGGCAGGGCGACCTTCAGCGTGAGCAGGTCGGGGAGGATCCGGTGCCGGAGGTCGATGATTGCCGCCGCGACGAGCGATGCGAGGAAGGCCGCCGAGAGCGCCACGGCGGGCAGCAGCGGCGTCCACGCCAGCGCCTCCCCCCGGAGGAACGCGAGGGCGAAGAGCACCGCCCCGAGCGCCTCGACGGCAGGATAGCGCACCGGAATGGGCCAGCGGCATCGGCGGCAGCGGCCGCGCAGGAGCAGGTAGGAGAGGAGCGGCAGGTTGTCATGCCACGCGATCACCTGTCCACAGGAGGGGCACATCGAGCGGCCCATGAGGCGCATGGGTTCCGCGCGCGGCAACCGGTGGATGACCACGTTCAGGAAGGAGCCCACGATCGCGCCGAGCCCGGCGAAGAAGAGCGCGATCGCCTCGGTCACGCCGGCGCCGCCGCAAGTCGCCCCCGCCGCAGCCGGTAGCGGCTCCGGCACTCCGGGCAGCGCAGTCCGGGATCGAGCGGGACGCCGCAGCGGCAGGCCCAGCCGCACGCGCGCGCCGGGACGCCGCACACGAGCGCGTGATCGGCGACGTCGCGGGTCACGACGGCTCCCGCGCCCACGAGCGCGTAGCGCCCGATGGTGGTGCCGCAGAGGACGGTCGCGTTGGCCCCCACCGTCGCGCCATCCCGGACGAGGGTGGGAAGAAACGCCCCCCGGCGCTCCACCTCGGCCCGCGGGGTCTTGACGTTCGTGAAGACGACGCTGGGGCCGAGAAAGCAGCGGCGCCCGATCGTGACCCCCTCGTAGACGGAGACGTTGTTCTGGATCTTGGATCCCTGCCCGATGCGCACGCCGCGCCCGACGAAGACGTTCTGGCCGAGCACGCAATCGCGGCCGATGCGGGCCCCCTCCATCACGTGGCAGAAGTGCCAGACCCGCGCGCCGGCCCCGACCCTGGCGCCGGCGTCGACCACGGCCGTGGGGTGGATCGATGCGTCAGACCTCATCGGCGGCGGCCCCCCTCGGGGAACCGGCGCCGGCCCGCGCGCGGAGCACAGAGCGCGGAGACGCGGCGCGGCTGCACGCCGGAACCGGATGAACGCTCGCGCGAGGTGGCGCTGCCGCGAGCGGTGAGCACGAGGGGCCGGAGGCGCAAGGGGACCGTCCCGACGCGGAGACCGCACTCCGCTCCGCGGCCTCCTCCGCCGCTGCCCATCAAGCGGCGGAGGGTGCCCCGACTCCTCGCCGAGCTTGGGCAAGAGGAACTCCTGGGCGCAGCGCCGCCTTCGGCCCTCGCTCCGTTGGTTGCGGCGTGGCGGCGCGCCGCGCCCCCGTGCCCCTGTGCTTGGTCTTCCGCAGCGGCGAGGGCGGGCCGGGTGATCGTCAGAACGGGATGTCCTCGAAGTCGTAGTCCTCGCCCTGCGCCGGGCCGCGGTCGGCGACCTGTCCCGCCTGCACGCCCTCCGGCGCCTCGGACGGCCCCCCATCGCGCGAAGCCCGCTGGCTCCTCGGCTCGCCCCCGTCCCTCGCCGCCCCGCCTGCGCCGAGGAACTGGAAGTTCTCCATCACGACGAGCAGCTTGCTCTGCTTCTGGCCGTCCTTCCCCTCCCAGCGGTCCAGCTTCAGCCGCCCCTCGACGAAGACCGGCTTGCCCTTCGACATGTACTGCTTGAAGATCTCCGCGGAGTGGCCCCACCCCTCGACGTCGACGAAGGTGACCTCCTCGACCATCTCGTTGGTGTTCTTGTTGCGGTACTTGCGGTTCACCGCGAGTCCGAACTTGACCAGCGCCATCCCCCCCTGCGTGTAGCGCAGTTCGGGATCGCGGGTCAGGTTTCCGATCAGCATCACCTTGTTGAAATTCGCCATTGTCTTTGACGCTCCTTCGCCTGGAGGCTCGCTCGTTCTCTCGCTCGCTTCGCCTTTTGACTCTACCCGAGCCCACCCATAGAATCGCCGCGGCCAGCCCGGGTGTCGCCTTGACGCCCTGGATCGACCGTCCGCCTTCGCAGCGAGGCCCGATGACGCAAACCGAGCGACGCAAGAGCCCCCGGGTCGAGACCGACCTGCCCCTCCGCCTCACGATCGGCGGGCGCACCGTGGAGACGCGCATCCACGACCTGAGCAGTTCGGGGATCCGATTCGGCACCCCCGACAAGCTGCCGCTGCTGAGCCGAGTGCAGATTGCGCTGGAGCTGCCCGCGGGCAAGGGGGGGACGAGCACGACCCCGATCGCCATCGCCGGCGTCGTCGTGCGCTGCGACCGGGCCGCCGGGCGCAAGGGAGGAGAGGGGGCCGGCAAGGGCGGCGCCGCCGCGGGCTACGACACGGCGATCTTCTTCGAGTCGCTCCCCGAGGGCGCACGCTCGCTGCTCTCGAAGTTCGTCGCGACGCGGCTCCGCTGACCCGGTGGAGGCGATCCTCATACACCTATAAGACGCGGATAGGTGTCACGGGGCGGGGCGCGAGAGGCCGCAAAACCCGCCTTGGAGGCCGCCCCCCGCGCCCCCCGGATTTCCTCGCGGCGATTCCGCTACATCCCCGGCAGCCCGCGTCCCTCCCCCAGCAGCGCCGCGATCTGGACCGAGAGCGGGCCCTTCGGCTCCCCCAGCAGCGCCTTGGTCGCGAGCTTCGCCGCCTCGACTCCGGGCTGGCCGTAGGGGTCGACGCCGAGCAGGTCGCCGCCGATGACCGTCGACGCGAGAAGCGCCATCAGCAGGCCGCCCATCGCGCGCTCGTTCCATGAGGTGAGCCTGATCGTCGCCAGGGGGCATCCTGCGCGCACCATCGCTGCGGCAGTCGCGCGGCGCATGGCGTCCAGGATTCCGGATAGCGAGTGGCCGGCAGCCACACCCGGGGTCGATTCCGGCGCCTTGGTCTGCGCGGTCGGCGGACCGGCCAGAACGACGACCGCCTTGTCCGCGGGCCCCTCGACCATCAGCTGCTGGATGCTGTGCTGGTCGGTCGATCCGACGCAGTGGACCGGCGTCTGGCCGGTGCGCGTGCCGTCGCGCCTCAGCTTGCCGAGGCTCTCCGCCCAGAGTTGGCGGAACCACTCCCCGACCGTCTCCAGACGCTCGGCGTAGCTCCAGAAGGCGACGATGTTGCGGCCGGCGTTCGCCGAGGCGATCAGTAGCGCGGCGAGGCGGACTGCGGCGCTGCCCGGCTTCGCGGCGGCCGCGGCCCCGGCGCGCGCGCCTTCGAGGAGCGCCGCGCAGTCGTGGCCCGCGAGAGCGAGCGGGACGGTCGCGGCGGGGGTGAAGACGGAAAACCGCCCGCCGACCGCCTCCGGCACCTCGTGCGTCGGCAGCCGTTCGGCGGCCGCCAGATCGCGGAGGGGACCCTTCGCCCCGGTGACCACGTGCACCTGAGCCCCTGCGCGCGCCTCCCCGAGCCGTCGCAGCAGCAGGCCGAACTGGGCGAGGGTCTCGGTCGTCCCGCCGCTCTTGCTGACGACGACCCATGCCGTGCGTCGCGGGTCGCCGCCGAGCCACGCCTCTTCGAAGGGCTGCGGGTCGATGTTGTCGACCACGAGGATCGGCAGGATGTCGCGTCCGGGGCTCGCCGCGTGCACCGCGCGCGTGCCGAGGGCCGACCCCCCGATGCCGAGAACGACGACGCGGTCCGCGTCGGCCCGCGGGGGCAGGGCCGGCGCCCGGGCGAGATCGGCCACGAACGCGGCGGCGGGAAGGCGCGCCGCGGCGAGGTTGGCCTGCGCCTCGAGGCCCGCCACAGCAGCCGGGTCGAGCCCCGTCGTCGCAAGCGATGCCGCTTCATAAACAAATCCCATGGGGACAAGATACAGGGATAAGGAGGGGTTTGGGGGGGCGCAGCGGCGCTCGGCGCCGCGAAGCCCCCCCAAGCAACACCATAGTTTTGCGGCCGACACCGCCACCCCACCACCCGCCACAGCTCCGCAGACAAACCCCACGCACTCCCGTCGCCCCCTCCACCCTCGTCCCTCCGGAGGGGCGCAGCGGCGGCTCGGCGCCGCGAAGCCCCCGCGGGCATGCGACAATCCGCTGTTCGTGGTGCCCGCCGCCGACGCGGAGGCGGGACCCGGGCCTCTGGCAGCGAAGGGAGGAGCGTTGAGACAGACCGCGATCGTATTGGGCCTGCTCGCCGCGTTCGCCGCCGGACTCGCTTCGGGGCAGGAGGGGAAGAAGAAGCGCAAGGCGGCCGAGGTGGACCCGGAGCTTCAGGCGCGCCTGGCGCAGGTGCGGCGCGAGATCAAGCAGATCGACTTCGACGAGGCGATTGCCCGCGTGCCGGGGATCGTGGCCCGCGAGCGGGAGTACGAGGCGCTCGTCGCGCAGGCGCTCGACGCCGGGGCGCGCGGGGTGGGCGAGGTGAAGCCGATGCTCGCGCGCGCCCGCGCGCTGAAGCTCGCCTCCCTCGACGAATTGAACCACCTGCTCGACCTCCACCGCGGCAAGTACGCCGGGCTCAAGGAGGAGGAGGTCTGGGAGCGGCTGCGGGCGGCGCGCTTCGAGGGCGTGCGCTACCGCGAGGAGTGGCTCGTCAACATCCTCGACGAGATCGAGGAGTCGGTGGGGATCAACATCGAGGTCGACGCGCGCGTCTACAAGTTCGACACCGTCTCGTTCGACTTCGAGAAGACGACCGCGCGCGCGATGCTGCAGATGATGGGCGACAGCCTCCTCTTCACGTGGAAGATCCGCGGCGACACGCTCTACGTCTACAAGGAGCGCCACGAGGACCTCTTCGGCGGCGAGTGGATCATCCGCAAGAAGGCCGCGTGGAAGGCGCGGCGCGACGCGATCGACGCGGCGGCCAAGGAGGCGGAGAGGCGCGCGCTGGAGGGAGGCAAGTGACGATCCGCCGCCTCCTCCTCGCCGCCGGCCTCTTCGCGCTGGGCCACGGCCTCGCCCGCGGGGCGGCCGACTACGGCGCGCTCTGCCGCGAGCTCGTCGAGCGGCAGCAGAAACTGCTGAAGGATGTCGAGCGCATCGAGCAGGCCGCGGGCGACGTCGTCGAGATCCGCAAGATGCGCGAGTCGGGCGAATTCGTCCTCAACGACGAGGAGAAGAAGATGGAGCGGCAGGGGAGGATCGACCTGCACATCTTCATGGAGCGCTGCCGCAACGACACGCTGGAGGTGCTCGAGATCCTCGACCGCGCCCTCGGGGACGGCGGCTATGTCGAGCCGATGCGGAAGTACTTCGGGGACCATCTCGACGAGGTCGTGGATGTGCGGTGGGAGGAGGTCAATCTCGAGCAGGTCGTCGAGGACCTCGCCGAAGGCTACGGCGTCAAGCTCTTCGTCCGCGGCGAGATCGACCAGAGCAAGACGATGAGCCTCCGCGGCGAGATGACGCTCCTCTCGATGCTGCTCTATATCGAGAACGTCTTCGATGCCAAGCTGACGGCGGTCGACGGCCATCTCTGGTTCGTCCCCGCCACGCGCCGCCCGGCGGCGGAAGGCGAGAAGAAGGGGGCCCAGGGGGACTGAGCGCCTACCCCCTCCGGCGCCGGATGCCCAGCACCGAAAGGATGACGGAGCTGGCGATGATCTGCACGCCGAGGCCGAGGAAGGTCAGGGCCGCCGCGATCGAGGCGCCGTCGACGTGGAGGCCGTTCTTCCAGCGGAGCAGGATCGGCGCGGTGACGACCACGCCGGTCGCGAGCAACCCGAGACCGAAGAGCAGCCCCGCCTCGAACCCGACATGCCGGAAAAGCCGCTCCAGGTAGGGGCGGGGGTAGAACCCCTCGACGTGGTACCAGGTCTTCACGATGATCCCGACCTGCGCGAGCTGCGCCCCGAGCAGCACGAGCGCGGCGGCGAGGAAGGCGGCCCCGGCGCCGAGGCGCGGACTGCCGAGGAACGCCGGCGCGCCGAGCACCGTGCCTACGGAGAGGAGCGCGACTCCCGGGCCCACCAGCACGACGTTGGGAGAGGCGAGCAGGATGAACCGGAGATGCCGCCATCCGTCGCGCCAGCGGCGCAGGTGCGGCGGACGCCCGCGGCCGTCGCGCCGGAACGGGACGGGAACCTCGGCGATTCTCATCCCGGCCCGGGCGGCCTTCAGCACCATCTCCGAGGCGAACTCCATCCCGGCGGCGCGCAGGTCGAGGCGCTTGGCGGCCTCGGCGCGCAGCGCCCTCAGCCCGCAGTTGACGTCGCTGATGCGCGTGCCGAAGAGCCGGTTGACGAGAAACGTCAGGACCGGCGTGCCGAGGTACCGGTTCAGGAAGGGCATCGCGCCCGGTTCGATCGGGCCCCTGAGTCGCGAGCCCATCACGAGGTCGGCCCCCGCGTCCACCGCCGCGACGAGCGGTGCCACGGCATCGAAGCGGTAGGAGCCGTCGGCGTCCCCGAGCACGATGACCTCGCCACCCGCCTCGCGGATGCCGCGCCAGAGCGCGCTCCCGTACCCGCGGCGGCGCTCGACGACCACCCGCGCCCCCGCCGCCTTCGCGACCACCACGCTGCGGTCCGTGGAGCCGTTGTCGACGACGATCACCTCCGCGTCGAACTCCGGCGCGGGCAGGCCCTGCCGCGCCTCCTCGACGCACCCGCCCACCGTCCTCTCCTCGTCGAGGCACGGCAGCACCACGGTGACGCGCCGCGGCGGCACGGCCGCTAGTACCCGGCCTTGCCGGAGGCGTCGGCCGCGAGCGAGGAGCCGCTCATCTGCCGCGCCCGCTGCATCCGCTCCCCGATCTCCTCCCGCAGGGTCGCGAGACGCTCGTCCTCATCGAGGTCGAAGCCGAGGCTGTCCAGCAGGCGCATGACCTCCTCCAACGCCTTCCTGTAGCCATCGTGGAATGCAGCTTCGTGCGACATGAGGCGCCTCCGATCCCCATTGGATCGGCCCGGCACGCGGGAGACTGAAGGCCGCGGCACCCGACCCTGCACGCGAATCCCGCGGCCTACAGCCTCGAGCCTTCGGTCTGCCCCAGGCGCCGCGGCCATCGGCCGCGGCGCTTGGGGCTGGTGGGGAGGGCCAGAGTTGAACTGGCGACACCATGATTTTCAGTCATGTGCTCTACCACCTGAGCTACCCCCCCACAGGGGAGATCTAGACGTATAGCATCAGAGTTCGCCGCTTGCCACCGCCTGCGCGAGGGCCGCGAGATCGAGGTCGATCTGGGCGCGCAGCGCCTCCGCGTCCGCGAAGCGCCGTTCGTCGCGCAGCCACCGGACGAGACCGACCTCGAGCGTCTCCCCGTAGAGGTCGCCGCTCCAGCCCGGCACGTGGACCTCGAGGCGCCGGATGCCCCCCGCGCCGAAGGTGGGGCCGACGCCGAGGTTGGCCACCGCGGGCGCGGTCCGCTCCCCCGCGTAGACGCGGACGAGGTAGACGCCGTCCGGCGGCACGAGTTGACCCGTGAGGTCGAGATTGGCGGTGGCCACCCCGAGCGCGCGCCCGCGTCCCGCCCCGCGCACCACCGGGCCGCGGATCGTGAAGGGTCGGCCGAGCACGTTGGCGGCCGCCTGCAGATCCCCGCGGCGGATCGCGTCGCGGATCGCCGTCGAGCTGATCTTCCTGCCCTCCTTGTCGAAGATGGGCGGGGCGACCCGCACCTCGACCCCCTGCTGCGCCCCCAGGGCGGGCAGGTTTCGCGTGGTGCCGGCCCGGTCCTTGCCGAGGGTGCTGTCGAAGCCGAGCAGCAGGCGACGGCATCCCAGGCGCCCGACGAGCACGTCGCGCAGGAACGCCTCGGGCGAGAGGTCGCGGACCGCGCCGAAGTCGATCACCCACGCGAGATCGACGCCGTGCCGCTCCAGTTCGAGCAGCCGGTTCTCGACCGAGAGGATCATCGGGACCTCGACGCCGCGCAGCAGCGCCGCCGGATGGCGGTCGAAGGTGAGCACGCACGCCGTCCCGCCCACCGCTCCCGACCAGCGGCGCAGCTCGTAGAGCAGGTGCGAGTGCCCGCGGTGCACCCCGTCGAAGACCCCGACGGTCGCGACCGGCTCCCGCGCCTCGCCCGGCCGGGCGGCGTCCAGTCCCGTCAGTCTCCTCACCGGGGCCGGTACTGCGCCTCGAAGGCGTCCAGGTCGGCGCGCACGCGGAGGCGGTCCGCGGGCGTCATCCGATCGAAGAAAAGCACGCCTTCGAGATGGTCGTACTCGTGCTGGAGGATGCGCGCGAGCAGCGCGTGGAACTCGCCCTCGTGCCGCGTGCCGTCGAGATCCTCCCAGACCATCCTCGCCCCCTCGGGTCTCGTGATCACGGCCCGGACGCCCGGCAGCGAGAGGCACCCCTCCTCGAACTCGACCGCGGGCCCGAACGGCTGCACCACGGGGTTGACGCAGACGAGCGCGTGCGCGATCTCGCCGGTCTCGCTCGCGACAAACATCCGGACGTCCTCGGCGACCTGCGGCGCGGCCAGTCCCACCCCCTCCGCCTCCTTCATGGCGAGCAGCATCGCGCGCGCCAGGTCGGCCAGCCCCTCCCGGGGCAGCGTCACCGGCGCGGCACGGCGGCGCAGCGCCGGATCCGGGTAGTAGACGATTTCCATCCTTCCGTGAGTGTAAGGGGGCGCGGGGGACGGCGCCCAACCGCCGGGGTTCGATTGACGGGGCCCCCCCCGGCGTTTACAAGGGGGGGTCGCCCCCCGGGCCCCCCTGAATCATGAACATTACCAAGCTCATCGAAAAGGGCGAAGACGCCCTCCAGAAGCGCAACTACGACTACGCCATCTCGATCTTCCTCGAAGCAGTCTCGTTCGCCCCGAACGAACGCAAGGCGCGGGCCGGCCTCCGGGCCGCCGAGATGAAGAAGTACGAGAAGTCGTATCCGAGCGCGGGCCTCCTCTTCTTCACCGCGATGGGCAAGCGCCTCGGCATGTTCTTCGCCGGGCTCGGGCGGAAGGGCAATCCCGAGGGGTACATGATGGCCTGCGAGCGCTACCTGACGCAGGACCCGAAGAGCAAGCGCGTGAACATGCTGCTCGGCGACAGCGCCGCGCAGGCCGGCCACCTGAACGCGGCGATCTTCGCGTACGAGACCGCGGCGGAGCACGACCCCAACGACGTCACCGCGCTGAAGAAGCTCGGCAACCTGCTCTGGCGCAACGGCGAGATCCAGCGCGCCCACGACACCTTCGACCGCGCGGTGAAGCTCGCGCCGCAGGACCAGGACGCGATCAAGGCGCGCAAGAACGTCGCGGCGGAGGCGTCGCTGAAGGAGACCGGGTTCGAGACCGCGAAGTCGAGCCGCGACCTCGTGAAGGACAAGGATGCCGCGGGCAAGCTCGAGCAGGAGGGGCGGCTCTACCGCACCGACGAGGACCTCGTCGGGCAGCAGCGGGAGCTCGAGGCGCGCATCGCGAAGGACCCGGCCAAGCTCGATCTCTACCGGGAGCTCGCCACCGTGTTGGTGAAGCTCAAGGACTACGGCGCCGCGACGGCGACGCTCGACAAGGCGCTCAAGGTCAAGCCCGACGACTACCCGACGCAGTTCGCCCGGGGCGACGTCCTGCTCGAGCAGGCCGAGGAGGCCGCCTACAAGCTGAAGAGCGCGGGCAAGGCCGCCGAGGCGGCGGCGAAGGAGAAGGAGCTCCTCGACCTCCGGACCGAGGAGTACAAGCGCCGCGTCAAGGCCTACCCGACCGATCTCAACCTCCGCTTCAACCTGGGCGACCTGCTGCTCGCGCGCGGCGAGCTCGACGAGGCGATCGTGCAGTACCAGCAGACCGTGCGCGACCCGAAGTTCCGCGGGGAGTCGCAGCTCCGCCTCGGGCGCACCTTCGCGGCGAAGGGGCAGTACGATCTCGCCATCCGCCAGCTCGAGCAGGCCCTCGAAGGCCAGAGCGGCATGTCCGCCCGGGTGAAGGAGGTCTACTACGCCCAGGCGGAGGTCTACGAGCAGATGGGCCAGCGGGACAAGGCGAAGGAGTTCTTCCAGAAGCTCTACGAGGTGGATATCGGCTTCAAGGACGTCGCCGAGCGGCTGCGCAAGCTGGAGTCGGGCGGGAAGCCGGGTACACTCCGCCTCTCGGACTGAGAGCCGGAAACAACGCCATGGCACACTCCCGCACCGCGAAGAAGAACCACCGGAAGAGCGAGAAGCGTCGCGCGCACAATCGCACCCAGATCGCGACGATGCGCACGAGCGTCAAGAAGGCGCGCACGGGGGTGGCCGAGAGCCCCGCGTCGGTCGAGACCGAGGTCTCCGTGCGCCGCGCCCAGCAGATGCTCGACAAGGCCGCCAAGCGCCTCCTGATCCACCCCAACAAGGCGTCGCGCCTCAAGTCCCGCCTCGCCCGCGCCAAGAACGCCGCCGCGAAGAAGTAGCGCCCCCGCTACTTGATGCGGAACCCCCGGAACGCCGGGTCGTTGGCGAAGACCCACGCCACGACCTCGCCGATGCGGAAGTCGTCGCGGCCGTAGGTCTCGTGGCCCATCGCGTCGGAGGCGCCGGCGGAGCCGCCGCGGCGCGACGCGAGCAGCAGCGCGAGGCGGTCGGCCCAGCGGTGCAGGTTGGAGGGGCGCAGGTCGACCCACCCCTTGGCGGCATGCGTGTCGATCTCCTCGGGCGAGAGGGCGCGCGCGGGGAGCGCGGGGTCGTAGCCCGGGATCTTCACCTCGGGGCCGCGCAGGATGGTCTGGCCGTCGGGCAGCAGGACCGGGATGCCGACGGAGACGATCAGGTCGCGCAGGTCCTCGAGGCCCGCCAGCAGCCGTTCGAGGTGCGCCGCCGCCCCGGGGCCGCGCAGCTTCGCCTCGGTCTCCTCCAGCGTGGCGTAGGCCGCGCGCAGCAGCGAGAGCTCGAAGAGGTACTTCGAGAGCTGCGGCGGGCCGAGATCCCCCAGCGCGACGCTCGGCACCGAGCCCTCCTTCTCGATCCGGCCGATCCGGTCGAGCGCTACCTGGCGCAGGAGCCCCCCCTTGTAGGTCGGGCCCTGGATCGCGCCGTCGAGCGCGGCGATCACGTCGCGGCCGGTCGACCGGCCGCAGAGCTCCTGCACCGCGGCTCGGGCGATCTCCTCGGGCGTGATCATCTCCATCTGGTCGAGCGCGGTGATCGCCTCGAACTCCCCGCGCGCGAACCATCCGTTCTCGCCGGTGTTCACGCAGGCGAGCCGGATCGTGCGCGGCGCGCCCGCCGCGTCCGCGCGCACCTCGAAACGCGACGCATCCGGCGTCAGGTCGAGGGGCTCGCCGAGCGAGACCCGCTTCGCGCGGAAGAGCGGCCGCGACGGCGCGCGGCGCCGCTGGAATCGCCCCTGCACGCGCTCCCAGACGTAGCCCGGCACCTCGTGCACGGCCACCTCGCGGTAGCCGATCATCGCGGCGGGCTTCAGCTCCTTGAACGCGGGCCCCCCCTCGGTGCGCGCCCCGAGGAAGAGCAGGCCCGTGTGGGCGAAGGCGACGGCGGTCTTCGCCATCAGGGTCGGGCTCGGCTTGTCCTCGCCGTGCGTGTAGGGGATGTTGAGCCCCATGCCGCCGGTGCCCGTCGTGCCGACCTTGAGGTAGACCTCGCAGCCCGCCTCCTTCAACGCCGACTGCAGGAGCCTCACGTGGAGGATCAACTGCGGGATCTCCACCGAGGCGAGCAGCGTGAGCACGTCCTCGCGCAACTGCACCGCGTCCGCGCCCCCGGCGCCGCCGCGCAGGCCGAGGTCGGCCATGAGCTGTTTCGCCGCGGTGGGCACGTCCTGGTAGGAGATCGCGGTCGCGGTGTTGATGCAGTCGACGACCGCCCCGGGCCGCGCCGCGAGCAGCAGGTCGCAGAGCGCCGAGGCGCGCCGCGCCCCCTCGAAATCCTCGTAGATGTCCGAGAGCAGGTCGCGCATGCGCGCCTGGTCCCGGCGCTCGGGCTGGAGGGGGGACGGGGGGAGGAACGGGTCGCCCATCCGGCCCCGGGCGAAGATGTTGCCGTAGCGCCCGTCGATCGCATAGCCGCGGTCCGCCGGGAACTCCTCGCGGAGTCGGGCCACCGCGTCGCGCACCTCCGCCTGGCCGAGGGAGACGATCAGCAGGTGGCGGGTCGCACCCTCGCGGAGCAGTTCACGGCTCACCTGGTAGCCGACGAGACCTGCGCCGCCGAGCACGCAGACGGACGGGAAGCGGGGCATGGCGGCGCGAATCCTATCAAAGCGCGCGGCGGAGGATCGCGAGGCCGCGCTCGAGCACGTTCTCGGCCACGGAGTAGCTGATGCGGAATCGCCCGGGCACGCCGAAGGCCGTGCCGGGCACGATGACGAGCCCCTGGTCGAGCATGCGCCGGCAGAAGACCAGGTCGTCGGGCTCGGGGCTCTCGGGAAACGCGTAGAAGGCGCCGTCGAGCGGCGGGAAGGCGATCCCCGCCGAGGTCAGCGCCGCGCTCACGCGCTCGCGCCGGCTCCGGTAGAAGGCGCGCACGTCGTCGCGGGGCAGGTCGATCAGGCGCACCGCCGCGCGCTGCATCGACGCGGGCGCGTTCACGTGGCCCAGCGCCCGCATCGCGAAGGGGAGCGCGGCGCGAAGCTGCTCGCGGCCCGCGGCGCCGGGGTGGATCGCCGAGTAGCCGATGCGCTCGCCGGCGAGGCCGAGGTCCTTGCTGAAGCTCGTCACGTAGAGCACCTGGTCGTAGAAGCGGGCGGGCTCGGGCGGGGGCGCGTCGGTGAACCAGAGGTGGTGGTAGGGGTCGTCGAAGATGAGGTAGATCGGGCGGCTCAGGGCCGCCGACCGCCCCGCGAGCGCGCGGCCCAGATCGCGCCAGAAGCGCTCGGGATAGATGCGGCCGGTGGGGTTGTTGGGGGCGTTGAGCAGCACCGCGCGGGTGCTCGCGGTGCAGGCGTCGGCGATCCGCTGCGGGTCCGGCACGAAGTCGGGCGTCGGGGGCACCGCGCAGGCGATCCCCTGGAAGTTCTCGATGTAGAAGGGGTACTCGACAAAGCAGGGGGAGCTGAGCACGACCTCGTCGCCCGGGTCGAGCAGCGCGCGCAGCAGCGCGTTGATGGCCCCCGCGGCCCCCACGCTCATGCAGATGTCCTCGGGCGCGTACGCGAGGCCGGTGCGCCTCCCGAGATGCGCCGCGACGCGCTCGCGCACTTCGGGATAGCCCGCGTTGCTCATGTAGCGGTGGCGCAGGCCGGTGCGCACCGACGCCTCCTCCGCGAGCGCCTCGAAGAAGGCGGCGGGGGGCTCGTTGCAGGGGTTGCCGAGGCTCAGGTCGGCCACGGCCTCGTCGCCGCGCTCGGCCCTCAGCCGGTTGGCCGCCTCGAACATGCGGCGGATCCACGAGGCCCGCTCCAGCGCGGAGGCGACGTTGGTGGCGATGGACATCGGCCCGAGAGTATAGCGGCAGAAACGCCGCGGCCTCCCGGGAGGGAGGCCGCGGCCGGGAAAGCCGGGTCGGCTCTACCGGATGCCGAAGACGCGGTCGTACCGGTAGTAGACCTGCAGGCACATGACCATGCAGGCGGTCGAGTAGACGCGTCCACCGTCGTGGCCCCACGGATCGATCGGATCCCAGGAGCCGGTGCGGTTGCCGCTGCCCTTGGGGTGCTGGCTCTTCACGATCGCGGGCACCATCGCTTCGTTCCACTTCTTCCACTCGGCGCCGCCGACCTGGAAGATCGCGAGCGTCGCGTAGTACCAGTAGTACATGTCGATCGAGCCGTCGTTCGGGTTCCAGACCGGCGGCTTTTCCGTGCAGAGCTTCGCGCCCATCGCGATCATCTTGCTCTGGCGGGGATCCTCGCCGAGGAAGATGCGGGTGAGGATGCCCACCGCGGTCATCGACTGCGACTTCTCCGGCGGGAACTTGTCCTGCAACCCCTCCGGACGGGCCGGGGTGCCGCCGGGCATGTTGTAGCCGACCTGCCCGAACTCAGGGTCGGTCATCTTGTCGATCCACTGGCGGGCGCCCTCGAAGGCGTCGGGGTCGATCTCGAGACCGCCGAACTTGCCCGACTTGAGCGCCATCACCATCCAGCCGGTCACGGAGGTGTCGTTTTCGCCGCCGCGCGGCTCGTAGCGCCACGCGAGGTAGGGATTGCGCGCCTGCGAGATGAAGTTGAGCCCGTCCTGCGCCGGCTTCTTGTAGCGCGGGTTGCGGGTCATCCAGTAGGCCTCGCTCATCGCCAGCGCCGCAATCGCGTGGTTGTACATGAAGTGCTGGCTCGAACGCGGGCTGAAGCAGCCGTCGTCGTCCTGGCTCGTCATCAGGTAGCGCAGGCCGGCGCGCACGTTCTTCGCGTACTTGTTCTCGCGTTCGTTGCCGCGGTCGGTGTAGCCCGCGCCGAGGAAGGCGAGCAGCGCGAGGCCGGTCACGCCCGTGTCGTATAGGGGGCCGCCGGGGCCGTCGCACCGGTCCTCGGGGCTGTCGTGCTTCGCGAAGTCGTCGCAGTCCCACTTGCCGTCCTCGTCCACGTCCTGATGGTCGGCGAGCCACTTGAGGCCGAGTTCGACGGCGTCCTCGGTCATGCCGCTGCCGCCGCCCGCCTTCGCGTTGCGCTTGCCGCCGCGCCCGCGCTTGCCGCCGCCCGCGCCGCCGCCGAGACCGATCGCCGAGTTCGTGCTGGGGCCGGTGAACGGGGCGTCGGCGAGGCCGTCCTCCCCCGCCGTCTCCTCGAACTCGCTGTCGGTGTCCACCTCGTTGTGGTCGTCGGTCTCCTCGGTGATGATCGGCTGCTCCTGGATCTCCTCCTCGGGGATCTCCGGTTCCGGCTCCTCGATCTCCTCCTCGGGCTCCTCCTCCTTCGGGGGCAGCTCGGCCATCAGGTTCCCCCCGAGGCCGCTCTTGCGCACGTCCGCCTGGAGGTTCCAGAGGATCAACCCGATCACGAGATGGATGACGAGCGAGATCATCCACCAGGGGGAGTTCTTCATGATCGACTGGATCGCGTCGTTGATCCCGCCTTCTTCGATTCGGTGGTCGGTAATCCTTCGCATGTCTACCTCTCGGGGCTCTGGTCGGGGCTCTGGTTCCTGCGGCTACGCGCCTGGCGCCGTCCGCGCCGGGCGTATTCTACTGATTGGATAACGCAGGCTCCCGCCTGCGGTTCGGTTTTTTCGTAACCCGTTCCCGCACAAGATGTTGGGTGTGTTCAATGCACCCCGAGCACACGCAGGGCCGTCTCCGCCTCGCGCAGTCCGGCTAGCAGCGTCGCGCGAAACTCCTGAGCGACCCGCTCGGGACGCACGGTGCTCTCGTCGAGGGTCTTCAGGCGCAAGAGCGCCTCCGCCTTGCGCCGGCGCAGCTCCTGGATCCGCTCCCGGTATCCTGCGACGACCCCCGGGTCGTTCGGGGGCAGTTCCCCGGGACGCTCCAACTGCGCGACGAAGAGCAGGCGGAACCCGCCGAGCGGCATCGCGATCGGCTCGCTCCGGGCTCCCGCCGCCGCCTGCTGCAGGAAGCGGTCCACGTCGTCGTGCGGCTCCCCCTGCGGCATGTCCAGCCAGCGCGGGTTCTCCCCGGCGACCGGCGCCCCGAGCCGGGCCGCGACGGCGGCGAAGGGCTCCCCTCCGTCGAGGGCGGTCTGCACTTCGACGAGCTTCGGCGCCAGTTTCGCGGCGATCTGCTCCTGCAGCCACTCCTTCGGCTTGCTGCCGAGCACGAGTTGCGCGAGCAACTGGCGCCGCTCGGCCAGGTCGACGTCGAGGACCATCTCGTGGACCCTCAGCCGGACCTTGCCGCTCTGGCGCTCGGGGTCGTTCCGGCAGGCGGTCGCGATCTCCCGCGGGGTCGGCACCGGGTTCCACTCCAGCATCTTCCGGCCGCCGGGCGTGTAGCCCTGGGCCAGCATGTACGCGATGTGCGCCTGCAGGATCTGCAGCCGGATGTTCTCGCGGAACCCCTCGAGCGTCTGCCCGGTCTCCGACAGGTACTCGTAGAACTTCGCCTCGCCACCGAGCCTCGTCATCTGCCGCTCGACCTCGTCCTTGACGTCGCGCTCCTCGATGACGATCCCCTGCCGCCTCCCGAGCGTCTCGGTGAGCCGCTCCATCAGCAGCCGGTCGCGCTGCTTCTTGACCTCCGCCGGGCTCGCCAGCGTCTCCGCCGGCGGCAGGCCGCGCAGCACGTCCCCCCGCGTCAGGATGGACTCGTTGAAGGTGATCGGGAAGCCGAGTTCGTCGTTGGCCGGTGCCGCCGGCTCCTGCGCGAGCACGACAGCGGAAAGCAGCGGAACGACCACGAGTGCGCGCATCGCTCGCGAGCTTATCATCCGCCCTCCACAACCGGAGGCGAGAGGGCGGCGCGCCCGCCGGTCACTCCGACGTCGAGTCGGAGCGGATGTTCGAGGGGCCCGGGGACGGCGAGTTCGACGGCGCCGCGCCCCTCGACTTCGAGCCTCACCCGCTTCGGCGTCAGCGAAAGCCGGAGATGGCGGATGCCGGGCGCGTCTCCCTGCCCCCACGCCCCCTCACTCTCCTCTCCCCAGGAACCCTTCAGCGCCGCGCCGCCGCCTCCGACGAGCGCCGTGACGTGCCAGCCGCGGCTCTCCTCGGAGAGGTAGAGCGCGAGGCGGGTACCCTGCGCGACCCGGGCGCTGAACGAGACGCGGACGGCGGAGAGCGAGAGGGGCCGACCGACGCGCACCCAGTCGGTCTCGCCGTCCGCCGGGGCGAGCCAGAGTGCCTCGCGGTCGCCACTGACGCGCGCGCCGCGGGCGTACCAGGGGGCGGCGTCGGCCAGGATGAATTCGCGCCACGCCGCGGCGAGCGCCTCCTCGCCACCGCAGAGGGCCGCCGGGTCGACGGGCTCCGCGCCAAACGGGGAGCGATCGGAGAGCGACCACTCGAAGCGGCGCAGGGCCTCGGGGAAGCGGCTCTCGATCGTCGCAAGGAGCGACCAGGCGCAGGCGTACTCGAGGGGACCCTGGATCGTCGAGCGGTCGAGCGCGAAGATGCGTGCCGCGGAGAGACCCTCCTCCTTGGCCAGGGCGACCCGCAGGTGGGGGATATAGGACATGCGGCACCAGGAGACGCCGGAGTCCTCCTGCAACAGATGGTCGGCCCACAGGTCGGCGACTCCCTCGCGGTACCACCACGGCAGGCCGCGGCCGATCCGGGTCCGCATGAAGACCTGGTGGACCGCCTCGTGCAGCGCCGACTTCGCGTCGGCGAGCGGCAGCGGGTGCGGGCCGGCGACGGAGCCGGGCCAGGGCCGCGCGAGCAGGATCGCGTCGTTGTTGAGCGGGTTGACGAAGCCGCCGAGGAGCGTGTCGGCGTCGCCCAGTCCGCCCTGCACCTGCAGCGCGCGCATCTCCGCCGCCTCCTTCACGACGAGCACGCGATAGGGGCGCCACGCGGAGGGCTGGATCAGGAAGCGCTCCCGCATGCGCGAGCGGATCGCGGGATAGGCGAGGTCGAGCAGGCGCTCGAGTTCGGGCCGGATCTCCTCCGGGGCGCCGTGAAGCTCGAAGGGGGGCGCCTCCTCCGCCCGTGCCGCGGCGAGCCCGACGAGAAGGAGCAGGAGTCCGGCGCGCACCCGCCGCAGTCTACCGCCGATCCCCCTGCGCTGCCCGGGGTGGCGAACGTGAAGGACAAAGCGCAGAGGCACAGCGCGGCTTGACGCCGCAACCAAGTCAGCGACGGCCGAAGGCCGCGCTGCGCTTAGTGAGGAGCTGCGGGATCCGGGTGACGCGCGCGGGGCGGAGGGCTGCGTGCGTCCCTCCCCCGCCGCAGAGGATGGCTGCGAAGAGGCCACCTTGGCTCGGTTCCAGGCGCCGCACGAGCGCAGCACGAGAATTTGCGCAGGGAGCGCGAAATCCGAGGGTTAGTAGTACAGGCCTCGGGCGCTGCGCGCCCTTGCGACGGCCTTCGGCCGATCCTGATTGTGTGTACAAGATTCTCTTTGATGAGGAAGCCAGGAAGGGAGGAACCCATGAGAGCAGGGGGGAGCATCCCGGGACTCGGATGGATCGAGTCAGTCCCTTCCTCGTTTCCTAAGTTCCTGGGTTCCTTCTTCCAAGCTCAAGACGAAGGCTGTGGTCCACCGCGTGGCCTCGGGTCTGCCCTCGCACCCCGAAAGGCGCGCGCGGCAACCTCCTCGCGCGCCTCCGAGCGCGTTCGCCCCTGAAACCCGAACACCCTTCGAGATTTGGACCCCTTCGTGGCACGGGGGCCGGAAGTCCGCGGGGGCTGCGCGCCCTTTCAACGGCGTTCGGCCGATCCGGCTCGTGAGCCGTGGTTGATTGGATGAGGAAGCCAGGAGGGGAGGAACCCATGAGGGCAAGGGGGAGCATCCCGGGACTCGGATGAATCGAATCCGCCCCTTCCTCGCTTCCTAGGTTCCTGGGTTCCTCATCAAATCCGCTACCCGCGATTCGGATCGGCCAAAGGCCGTCGCGAGGGCGCGCAGCCCGCGCGAATCCCGACGAGTAACTGAATTCGAGCGGGGAGAACGAAAACCACGAAGGCGCGAAGACACGAAGGAGCCCCCGCAGCGCGGTACGCGCTCTGCGCGCAGGCTCGTCGCTTCCCAGTCTCCGTGCCTTCCTGCCTTCGTGGTCATTGTTCAGGATGACCCGTCCAGCGGCCTGCGCTCGTTCGGTTGCGGCGTCAAGCCGCGCTGCGCCTCTGTGCCTCTGTACTACTAGCCCGCAGACTTCGCGCTCCCTGCGCAAATTCTGGTGTTGCCTTCGTGCGGCGCCCGCAAGCGAGCCACTGTGGCCGCATCGCGGCCATCTGCCGCGGCGGGGAAGGAACGCACGCAGCCCTCTGCCCCGCGCGCGTCACCCGGGTCTGGCAGCTCCTCACTAGGCGCAGCGCGGCCTTCGCCCGTCGCTCATTTGGTTGCGGCGTGGAGCCGCGCTGCGCTCTTCCTCGGGCGCCCGAAGTTGCAGGGTCAGGAGGGCGGGTCGAGGCGGCGGAGGAACTCGCCCAGCGCGCGGCGGGGGTCGGGCGGCCTGAGCGGCTCCGCGAGGATCGCGACGCCCTCCTCGGGGAGGCGCAGCGACGCGCCGAGGCGCGACCGCAGGAAGGGGACCGCCTTGCGCTCGTCGAGAAGCGCCATCTGCAGCACGCCGTTCTTCTCGAGGGCGAAGCGCAGGATGCCGTGGTCCTGCCCCAGGATGCGCAGCCTCGCGACGTCGAAAAGCAGCGCCGCGGGCGCGGGCAGCGGCCCGCAGCGGTCGACCACCTCCTCCGCCAGCGCTTCGAGCGACGCGCGGTCGGCGGCGGTGGCGATGCGCCGGTAGAGCCCGAGACGCAGCGCCTCGTCGCCCGCATAGTCGGCGGGGAGGAAGGCATCCACCGCGAGATCGACGTAGGTGTCGGTCGCCTCCACGACCTTCTCGTTCCTGAGCTCCTTGACGGCATCCTCGAGGAGCTTGCAGTAGAGCTCGTAGCCGACGTCGGCGATGTAGCCGCTCTGCTCGGCGCCGAGGATGTTGCCCGCGCCTCGGATCTCGAGGTCCTTGAGCGCGATCCGGAAGCCCGCGCCGAGGCCGCTGTGCTCCTCGATCGTGCGCAGCCGCTTCTCGGCGATCTCGGGCACGACCTTCTCGCCCTTGGGCAGCAGGAAGAGCGCGTGCGCCTTGTGCGCGCCGCGCCCGACGCGCCCGCGGAGCTGGTGGAGGTCGGCGAGGCCGATCTGGTCGGCGCGGTCCACGATCAGCGTGTTCGCGTTGGGGATGTCGAGCCCGGACTCGATGATCGTCGTCGCGACGAGCACGTCGATCTCGCCGCGCACGAATGCGAGCATCGAGTCCTCGAGCTCGTGCTTCGGCATCCGGCCGTGCACGACCGCCCGCCGCGCCGAGGGGACGAGCCGCGCGACGATCTGGTCGATCCGGTGGATCGACTCGATGCGGTTGTGCACGAAGAAGACCTGCCCGCCGCGGCGCAACTCGCGCAGCAGCGCCTCGCGGATGCCCCCCTCGTCGAAGTGGCGCACCTCCGTGTGCACGGGCATGCGCCCCTCCGGCGGCGTCGTCAGGTTGCTGATGTCGCGGAGCCCGAGGAGCGCGAGGTTGAGCGTGCGCGGGATCGGCGTCGCCGTCATCGTCAGCACGTCCACCGTCGCGCGCATCGACTTGAGCCGCTCCTTGTGCTCGACCCCGAAGCGCTGCTCCTCGTCGATCACGACGAGACCGAGATCGCGGAAGGAGACGCTCGGCGAGAGGATGCGGTGCGTCCCGATGAGGATGTCCACCTTGCCCCCGGCGAGATCCTCCAGCACCTGCGCGGCCTCGCCCATCGTGCGGAAGCGCGACAGCATCTCGATGCGGATCGGGTAGCCCGCCATCCGCTCGCGGAAGGTGCTCGTGTGCTGCGCCGCGAGCACCGTCGTCGGCACGAGCACCGCGACCTGCCGCCCGGCGTTCACCGCCTTGAACGCGGCGCGCATGGCCAGTTCGGTCTTGCCGTAGCCGACGTCGCCGCAGAGCAGGCGGTCCATCGGGCGCGGCCGCTCCATGTCGCGCTTGATCGACTCCATCGTCGCGATCTGGTCGGGCGTCTCCTCGTAGGAGAAGGAAGCCTCGAACTCGTGCTGCAGCGCGTCGTCCTTCGGGTAGCGGATGCCCGGGCGCTTCTGGCGCATCGCCTGCAGGTCGAGCAGGCGCACGGCGAGATCGGTGACCGCGCTCTTGACGCGCTCCTTCGCCTTGGCCCAGGCGGTCGAGCCGACCTTCGCGAGCTTCCTCTGGGCCCCCGGCGCCCCCACGTACTTCTGGATCAGGTCGATCTTGCTCACCGGCACGTAGACCGTCACGTCCGACGCGAACTCCACGACCGCGTGCTCGGTCTCCGCCCCCTGCCGCTCGAGGCGCCGGATGCCGCGGAAGAGGCCGATGCCGTGGGCGAGGTGCACGACGTGGTCGCCCGGCTCGAGATCGAGGAAGTCGTCGAGCGCGCGGCCGGTGGGCCGCTTCGGCGCGGGCCGCCGCCGCGTCAGGTGCTGCAACAGGTCGTCGTAGCCGAGCACGGCGACGCCGCGACCGGGGAGCACGAACGAACGGGAGAGCCTGCCGCGCAGAAACCGCAGCCCCGCCGGCTGCGCCTCGCCGAGCAGGTGGCGCACGCGATTCTCCTCGGCCTCGTTGCGGCACGCGAAGAAGGCGCGGGAGGCCCCGGCGCACGCCTCCATGATCCTCTCGCGCAGGTGCTCGGCGCCCGAGGCGACCGGCTCGACCTGCCGCACTTCGAGCGGCAGGTCGCCCGCGCGCAGCGCGTCGAGATCCGCCCCGGGCCGGGCGCGCGCGAGGCGGACGAGATCGGTCTCGTCGTCGGGCTCGACGAGAAAGACCGGATCGGAGACCCCGAAGTGGTCGAGCAGCGTCGCCTGCCCGGCCTCCCGCGCGCGCGTGCTGAACTCCACCTCGCCGACCGGTCCGGTGGCGCGCTGCGTCCCGGGGTCGAAGCGGCGCACCGACTCGAGATCGTCGCCGAAATAGTCGAGCCGCACCGGCTCGGCAAAGCCCGGCGGGAAGAGGTCGAAGATGTCGCCGCGCACGCTGAACTCGCCCGGCGCCGTCACGAGCGAGACGCGCTGCCAGCCGTCGTCGGAGAGGCGCCGCGCCAGCGCCTCGGGCGCGGGGGCGTCCGCGCCGGGCCGCAGCAGCAGCCTCCCGCGGTCGAGCGCCTCCGGCGCGGGCACGGGCTGGGCCGCCGCGCCATAGGAGGCGATGACGACGCCGTCGTCCCGCCGGCGCAGCCGCGCGAGCGCCGCCATCCGGTCGAGGCCGCGCTCGTCGTCGTCGAGGTCGGGAAAGGGGATCCGGCGCTCGCGGGCGATGCCGAAGAGCGCGAGGTCGCCGGCGAGATCGTCCCCCTCGTTCGCCGTGGGCGAGAGCACGAGGCAGGGCCCGTCTGCCGGAAGCAGGGTCGCGAGCACGAGGCCGAGGGCACCGCCGTAGAGCCCGCCGAACCGTGGCCGCCGGTCTTCCGGCAGCGGCGGCCATCCGAGGAGCGCGCTCCAGTCAGGCGGGGGGAGGACCGCCACTGGTCGGCTCCGCCCCCGAGCCGCCGCGGCGTCGACGGCGACGCGCCGGCTTCTGCGCGGGGGCATCACCCTGCGGCGGCCCTCCGCCGCCCGCCTTGGAGCGGCGCCTGCGGCGAGAGCGCTTGGGCGGCGCCTCGCCTCCGGCGGGGGCAGGCTCCTGGCCTTGCGCCACCGGCGGGGACGGGCTGGGGGGGGGTGCCCCCCCGCCCCGGGGGGGGCCGGGAGCGGGCCTCGGCCCCCCGGGGGGGGCGGGGGGGGGGGGGTGCCCCGGGGGGGGCACAGCCGCGGCGGCCGGGGGGGCGGCGCCCTCGGGAGAGGTGGACTGCGCACCCTCTCCCCCGCGCCCCCTCCCCCTTCCGCCGCGCCGGCCGCGGCCGCCGCGGCGGCGGCGGCTGCTCTCCTGCTCCCGCTCCGGCGCATGGCCGGGCACCGGCACCTGCGCGGGCGGGGCGCTGCGGCGCGACGGCTGGTCGGGCCCGAGCCTGAGGATCGTGCCGGTCGAGCGGGCGTTGCGATCCTCGTCGTCGAGCGCGTTGTGGTGCAGCAGCGCGGCGCGGGCGGCCGCCTGCTCCGCCTCCTTCTTCGAGGCGGCGCGCGCGCGGCCGAACTCCTTGCCGCCGATCAGCGCGGCGACCTCGAAGTGGCGGCTGTGCGCCGGCCCCCCCTCGCGCAGCACGCGATAGGAGGGGATGGCATGCAACTCGCGCTGGCAAAAGTGTTGCAAGATCGACTTGTAGTTCTTCTCGGCCCTGTCCTCGACGATCTCCTCGATGACGACATCGAGGTGGCGCAGGATGAACTTGCGCGCGGCCGCGAGGCCCGCGTCGAGGTAGATCGCGCCGACGAGCGCCTCGAAGAGGTTGCCGAGCAGCGACGCGGGGATCTCGCGCTTCATGACCCCCTTGCCGACGAGGATGTAGCGGTCGAGGCCCATCGCGGCGGCGATGCGCTGCAGGGCGGCGCGGGAGACGGCGGCGCTCTTGATGCGCGTCATCGTGCCCTCGTCGTCGTCGGGGTAGCGCAGGTAGAGCGCCTGCGCGATCACGAGGCCGATGACGGAGTCGCCGAGGAACTCGAGGCGCTCGTTGCTCGGGCGGTGGTCCGCCTTGATGCTGCTGTGGGAGAGGGCGTTGATCAGGAAGGCCTTGTCCCGAAAGACGTGGCCGAGGAGGATCTCCAGATCCGGGATGTTTTCCATAAGTGCAGTCTGTCGCTTGCGACTCCCGCACCCGGCAGCGGGCGGGCCGCGCTTGGCGCGGGCCCGCCCCCGGCCGGGGGCGTCCTCCGGTTCCTAGTGGAGGAAGTGTCTGGTGCCCGTAAATACCATGGCGATCCCCCGCTCGTCGGCGCGCCGGATGCACTCCGGGTCGTTCTTGCTCCCCCCGGGCTGGATCGCCGCCGTCACCCCGGCATCGAGGGCGACGTCGAGCGCGTCGTTGAAGGGGAGGAAGGCGTCCGACGCGAAGACCGCCCCGCGGGCGCGCCCCCCCGCCTTGCGCACCGCGAGATGCGCCGCGTCCACGCGGCTCATCTGGCCCGCGCCGACGCCGACGAGTCCCGTCTCCTTGGCGAGGACGATGGCGTTGCTCTTCACGTGCTTGCAGACGCGCTGCGCGAAGCAGAGGTCACGCACCTCCGCTCCCGTGGGAGCGCGGCGGCTCACCACCTGTAGATCGGCTTCCGCCGCCGATTTCCCGTCGCCATCCTGGACGAGCAGGCCGCCCGGGATCGAGCGGATCTCCACCCCCCGCGGCCCCCGGGGATCGGGCAACGGAGCCACGAGAAGTCGGCAGTTCTTCCCCCACTTGGGCTTGTTCGCGAGGAGGTCGCGGCTCGCCTCGGGGATCTCCGGCGCCACGATCACCTCGACGAACCGGCCCGGTTCCGCGATCGCCTCCGCCACGTCGACGGTGAGCGGCCGGTTGAACGCGAGGATGCCACCGAACGCGCTCGTCGGATCGCCCTCCCACGCGCGGCGGAACGCGTCGAGCAGCGACGGTGCCGACGCCGCGCCACAGGGGTTGGCGTGCTTGACGACGACGACGGAGGGTGCCTCGAACTCGCCCACGGTGGCCAGGGCGGCCGCCGCATCCTGGAGGTTGTTGTAGGAGAGTTCCTTGCCGCCGAGCACCTCCGCCCCGGCGATGCCCGCCTCGCCGGGCAGGCGGTAGAGCGCGCCCCGCTGGTGCGGGTTCTCGCCGTAGCGGAGCTGCTGGCGCAACTCGGCCACCAGCGTCAGGACCGCGGGCGGATCGGACGGGTCGCTCCCGCCGAGATAATTCGCGATCGCGGCGTCGTAGGTGGCGGTGTGGGCGTAGGCCTTGGCGGCGAGGCGCTTGCGGTAGGCCGCGTCGAGTTCGTTGGCGTCGAGGCGGGCGAGGAACCCGGCGTAGTCGGCCGCATCGACAAGCGGCACGACATGGGCGTGGTTCTTGGCCGCCGCGCGCAGCATGGCCGGGCCGCCGATGTCGATCTGCTCCACCGCCTCGGCCAAGGTGACACCCGGCTTGCGGATCGTCGCGACGAACGGGTAGAGGTTCAGGCAGAGCAGGTCGATCGGCGCGATCCCGTGCTCCGCCATCTGGGCGCGGTGCTCGGGATCGTCGCGCCGACCGAGCAGGCCGCCATGGATCTTCGGGTGCAGCGTCTTGACCCGCCCCCCGAGGATCTCGGGGAATCCGGTGTGCTCGCTGACCTCCTTGACCGGGATCCCGGCCGCCTTGAGCGCGAGGGCGGTGCCGTGGGTCGCGAGCAGTTCCGCGCCGCGCGCGTGCAGCGCCCGGGCGAACTCGGCGATGCCTGTCTTGTCATAGGGCGCCAAGAGGGCGCGCTCGATCCGTGCCATGATTTGGACGGACGAGCCTAACACGGGGGGGCCGGGGGGGCCAGCGGCGCCCCAGGGCCCCCCCGCTCTCCTCTCAGCGCGTGGCCGTGCCGTAGCAGTCGCCTCCGGTGCCCGCGAGGATGCCGCTGGTGTAGAGGTAGGACGAGGTCTGCGTCCAGGTCGTCCCCGCGGCGTTCAGCGTCCACGTGAAGTTTTCGTTGTAGGTGCCGCCGCCGTCGGTGTCCTGGAAGGTGCCGGCCACGACCAGCGGATTGCCCCCGACCACCGTCGCGAAGTAGACGAGGGAGTCGTCGGCGATGCGGAGCGTGTTCGGTCCGGTCTGCGTGATCTGGATCGCGCTCTGGCCGCTGTCGATCTGCGGACCGCCGGGACCCGTGCCGCTCTCGGTGCAGTACCAGTCGAAGGTCCAGCCGCCGAGCCATGCCGTGAGGTCGGCACCGGCGCCGCAGGCGGGAAGTTGCACGGTCGAATCGGGAACCGTCGTCTGGCCCGCCGCGGGGTCGTTCCACCGCCCGTTCGTGAGACGGACGTTGCGCGAGCCGAAGAGGAAGTTCCAGAGTGCCTCGTAGAACCCCGGCGCGAGGCCCGCGAGGTGCGGGGCGCCCTGCGGGCCGGCCACGATCTGCACCGGGCCCTGCGCGTCCGCGCCGCAGAGATTGCCGGTGGTGCCTGCGGCCGGGGCGTTGATCACGAGCGGGTCGGTCGCCTCGATGGAGAAGGTGCCCTGGGTCCCCGCGGCGGTGTCGAGGAAGTTCCCCGTTCCGGAGGTCTCGACGCCGTTGGCGGTGAACAGGAAGTGCAGTTGCGCATTCAGGATCGCCTCGCCCCCGTTGCGATCGAGGGTGATGTCGAGGTCGGCCGTGAAGCCGGGGCCGAAGTCGGTGAGAGGATCGCCGGAGAGGATGACGCTGCCGGTCACGACGGAGTCGTTCTGCCCGTCCCCGTCCCCGTCCACCGGGACCGTCAGGAGGTAGGAGTTCGGCGGGCCCATGGGGTCGGGCTCGAAGGTGACCCCGGCCGCCGCGGCGGCTTCCGGATCGATGAAGACCGGGAGCAGGGTGATCAGTTGCACCGTAATCGCGGGCAGGCCGAGGAAGAGCTGGTCGCCGATCTGCTTCTGCAGCGCGGCGACGGCGGCGGGAATGGGTGTGCCCTTGCCGCTGCACGCGGTGAGCGCGGCCGCGAGGACGACGATGGCGAATCGACGCATGGACACCTCCGGGGGGCGGAAAAACTAGAGGATCGCGCCACGGAAAACAACCCCTCGGGCGCTCCTAGGAGTTTGTCCGACTATTCGTCGGACAAACTCTTCAGTGAAAGGGGGTTCGCTGTCGGTGCCCGGGCCGGGCCGTCCGCCGAGGACTACGCCCCGCGACGAGGCGCAGCGCAACTTCACGGACCCGGAGAGCCGGATCATGAAGAAACCCGACGGCTTCGTGCAGGCGTACAACTGCCAAGTGGCGGTCGACGCCGCAAGCCACGTGATCGTGGCTGCGCACGTCTCGAGCACCGGACACAACCTCCTGAAGCTGGCAGCCGCGAGGGCGTGACGCGGAGCGCCGCACCTCGCGCAAGAGCCCCCCTCGATCGCGGCGCTGGCTCGTGGAGACCCACGACTCGCGTCGCGTCGGATTATGAGCTTGTCCGGGTCCGGTTGGCCCCGAAGCGTGGCTGAAGGCCATTACACGGACAAGCTCCTAGCGACGCCCGAGCTTCTCCTTGAGGAATGCGTGGATGAACTCGTCGAGGTCGCCGTCGAGCACCGCCTGGATGTTGCTCGTCTCGTGGCCCGAGCGGACGTCCTTGACGAGCTGGTAGGGGTGCAGCACGTAGTTGCGGATCTGGCTGCCGAAGGCGATCTCGCCCTTCTCGCCGTAGAGCTTCTTCAGCTCCGCGTCGCGCTTGACCTCCTGCATCCGGTAGAGCTTCGCCGCGAGCAGCTTCATCGCGACCGCCCGGTTGCGGTGCTGGCTGCGCTCGCTCTGGCAGGCGACGACGATCCCCGTCGGGATGTGCGTCAGGCGCACGGCGGACTCGGTCTTGTTGACGTGCTGGCCCCCCGCGCCCCCCGCGCGGTAGGTGTCCACCTTCAGGTCGGTCTCCTCGATCTCGATCTCGCCCTCGTCCTCGAACTCGGGCACGACGTCCACGCTCGCGAACGAGGTCTGCCGCTGCTGCTGCGCGCCGAAGGGCGAGATGCGCACGAGGCGGTGCACGCCGAGCTCGGAGCGGAGGTAGCCGTGGGCGTACTCGCCGCGGATCGCGACCGACGCCGACTTGATGCCGGCCTCGTCGTTGGCCTGGCACTCGAGGATCTCGGTCTTGTAGCCGCTCCGCTCGGCCCAGCGCAGGTACATCCGGAGCAGCATCTCCGCCCAGTCGCAGGCGTCGATCCCGCCCGCTCCGGGATGGATGTCGAGGATCGCGTTCTTGGCGTCGTGTTCGCCGCCGAGCATCAGCCGGAAGAAGAGCTCCTCGGCGCGCGCCTCCAGCCCCGCGACGAGCCGCTCGACCTCCGCGAGATCCGCCTCCCCCTCGGCCAGTTCGATGAGGCTCCGCGTCTCGGCGAGTTCCGCCGCGAGGTCGGACCAGGGCGCGGTCGAGGCGCGCAGCCGCTTCAGCTCGGCGACGGTCTCCTGCGCGGCCGCCTGAGCCGTCCAGAAATCGGGCCGCTCCATCCGCGCCTCGAGCTTCTTCTGCCGCTCGAGGAGCGCCGGATGGTCAAAGAGTCTCCTGTGCCTGGCGCACGCGCTGCAGGAGTTCGTCGATGCGGGCGGTGATTTCGTTGGACATCGGCGCGCCAACCTTAACACCGGGGGCCAGAACGCGCTATCGCGCGGCGTCGCGGCGCGATAGTTTGGGGGGCGCATCCGGAGGCGAGTCAACATGAGCGTACGCTTGGCGATCTGCCTGTCCGTCGTGGCTCTCGGGGGAGGCTGCCACCCGAGGGTCCACACCGCCGGCGTGACCGCGACGGCCATCGCCGCGGCCTCGACCTCGGTGCGCATCACCTCGGGCATCGCCGCGGGGGCATCCGTCGATCTGCCCGCGGGCGCGCTGCCCGACGGGGCGACGGTGCGCCTGGTCGCGGCGGGCCTTCCGATCCCGCCCGGTTTCGCCGCCGTCGGGCCCGCGCTGCGCGTCGAGATCAGCGCGGCGCTCGTCGGCGCGGCGCTGGCGACGGTGCGCATCCCCTTCGACCCCTGCCTCCAGCGGGCGCAGGGCGCGACGGACCCCGACCTGCGCCTCCTGCGGGGCGCGGGCACGGCCGGTCCGCCCGACATCGTCGTCAACGCCGACCGCACGATCACGATCCTGCTCGGGGCGGGCGACATCCTGCAAGCCATCGCACCGGAGGGCGCGCCGGCGCTCGTGCGCCCGTTCGCGGCCCTCGGCCGCCGGGGCGTCGCGCTCGACGCCGAGGGCGATCTGTATGTCTGGGGCGAGGGCGACCCCCTCCCCCGGCCCCTCCCCCTTCCGTCACGGGCGATCTCCGTCGAGTCGGGAGAGGGCTTCTCCCTCGCGCTGATGCCCGGAGGCGAGGTGCTCTCGTGGGGCAGTAACTTCGCGGGACAACTCGGCAGCGGCGACTTCGACTTTCGCGGCGTGCCGGGCGCGGTCGTCGATCTCGCGTGCGTGACCCGCCTCGCCGTCGGGCCGGGCGCCGCGAATGCGCTCGCGCTGACGCTCGACGGGGAACTCTTCGCGTGGGGACGCCTCTTCGGCGAGGACCGGCCGCGGCCGGTGCGCCTCGGCGGCGTCGAGCGGCCGCGCGACTTCGCGGCGACGCGCCACTGGCTGATCGCACTCGACGACGGGAGCGTGCTCGCGATGGGCGCGAACGAGCGCGGCCAACTCGGGCACGGCGACACCGTCGCGCGCCCCGCGCTGGCGGCGGTGCCGGGCCTCGCGCGGATCGTCGCGGTCGCCGCGGGCCTCGACTTCTCGCTCGCGCTCGACGAGGACGGCGTCGTCTGGGCGTTCGGCTCCAACCTCTTCGGCCAGCTCGGGGACGGAACGTTCGTAGACCGCCACGCGCCGGTACGCCTCGACGCGCTGCCGCCGATCGTGGCGATCGCGGCGGCGACGCGCACGGCGATGGCGCTCGACGCGGGCGGGATGCTCCATGTCTGGGGGGCGGGGGGGGCGGGCGAGCTCGCGTCGGGGGACTTCCGGATCGCGAGCCCCCTGCCGCTGCCGGTGCCGCCGCTGCCGGCCGCCGTCGTCGGCTTCGAGGGCGGGATCGACGCCTTCGTCGTCGCGCTCGGGGACGGCTCGCACGCGGCATGGGGACTCGGGGCGGGCGGCGTGCTCGGCAACGGCACGTTCTCCAACCGCAACCTGCCGACGCCGCTGCTGCCCTTCGGCCCGTAACGCGTCTCCGGGCCGCGGCGCCGGGCGGCCCGCGCTCCTGCCTACTTCAGCGTGCGCGCGACGTGCTCGCCTCCGCTGCGCGCGGCAAGCTCCCTCAGGAAGGAGAGGTGGTCGTCCCCGTCGACGACGCGCACGACGGACACCGTGTGGATCGGGATGCGACGCCTGTTCAGGCGGTCGGTCTCGTTGAGGATGTCGCGGGGAAGGCGCTTCTGCCCGCGGTTGGGCTCGCCGTCGCTGATGACGAAGAGTTCGTCGGGGTCCATCTCGAAGGCCTTCTCGATCGAGTCGTAGAGGTTGGTGTAGGACTTGATCTCGATCGTCGGCAGGTGGCGGACGAGCAGTTCCTTCGTCGCCGGGTCCGCGCGGCTGAGCCGGCCGCGCCAGGGCCAGACGAACTCGTTGAAGAAGACGACCTCGAAGCGCACGTGCGAGGAGAGCCCCTTCACCGCCCGCTCCAGCTGGTCGTGGGCGAGGGGCAGCTTGTAGCGCATCGACGCGCTCACGTCGCAGACGAAGACGACCTTGCGGCCGCGCACGGGGATTCCGAAGTAGTAGGGCGCGATCGGGTCGCCATCGATGGCCTCGTGGGCGTAGCGGCGGGCATCGGGCTTCTCGGGAGGAGGCGGCGGCTCGGGAGCCACCGCCGGCGCGGCGCGGTCCCTCGTGCTCCACCAGGCCTTCCACGCCGGCAGGTCGCCGCCGTGGCGCTGGCCGGTCAGCCGCGTCAGCGACTCGACCGCGGCGGCGACGACGCCCGGATCCCCCGCGTCGAGCATCCGGACCAGGATCGGCAGCACCTCCGGGGAGGGGTCGCGCCCCAGCGCGAGGGCGGCGGCCGCCCGCGGGCACCACTCGGTCTCCGACTCGGCCCGGACGCGCACGCGCGCGCGCGCCTCCGGCTCCGAGGTCATCCCGGCCATGCGCAGGTAGATGGCGCGCCGGAGGGGGTCGCGCTCCGAGTCGAGATCCTTCAGCAGCCGGAACAGCGCCTCCGGCGCGGCCACGCGGAAGGCGTCCGCCGCCGCGTCGAGCACCCGGTCGTCCTCCTCGGTCCGGAGCCGGGCCGCGATCGCGAGAAAGGCCCCCGGTCGCTCCAGCCGGCCGAGGGCGGCGACGGCCAGGGCGCGATCCCCGCCCGGGACCGAGCCGGTCAGGAGGTGGGCGAGGGCACGTTCGATGCGCTCCCCGTCGCGGCGCGACTCCGGGACGATCCTCCCCCCCGCGAGCGCGTCGAGCGCCTCGCGCCTCCGCTCCTTCTCGTCGCCGCCGAGCGCGCGCAGGACCGGGCCCAAGGCGTCGCCCCCCGCCGCGGGCCGTCCCGGGAGGCACAAAACCAGCAGGGGGAGGAGCCGCAGGCGACGCATCCGTCTACTGGAAACGCTCCCGTGTGATAAAACGCCCGGCGATGACCGACGCCCCGCAGGCCGCGCCGCAAGCTCCCCGCCGGCGCCGTCGCCTGGTGATCCTGCTCGCCTTCCTCGCCCTGATCACGGCCCTCGTCTACGCATTCCGCGCCGTCCTCACGCCGTTCCTCGTCGCGATCTTCGCCGCCTACCTGATCGATCCGGTCGTCGAGCGGATGGCGCCGCTGCCGCTCTTTCGCCGCTTCCGCCTCGGACGCGGCGGCTCCATCGTAATCCTCTACCTCGTCTTCGTCGTCTGCATCTACATCGCGTCCGCGTTCGCGCTGCCCGCCCTGGGCACGCAACTCCGACAGGCCCGCGACGACCTTCCCCGGTTGCAGCACTTCGCCGAGGAGCAGTTGCAGGTGCTGGCGCAGAAGTGGACGGAGCTGACGGGCAAGAAGAAGGAGGTCGAGGAGCCCGAGGGCGACACCCCGAGGGGCCCCGGGGGCGAGACGGCCGACCCGTCGGCACCGGGGGAGGGCGCGCCCGCCCGTCTCGGCCGCTCCCGGCTGCGGCTGCGCGGCGGATCGGTGATCGAGGCGGACGTGCTCGCGCGCACGGACCGGCAGCTCGTGCTGCGCATGGGCGACGAGGTGCAGGTCGTCGCGATCGCGCGCCTGCTGTCGGAGGAACGCATCGGGACGAGCGCCGACGGCACGATCGACCTGAAGGAGCTCGTGCAGCGCGGCATCTCCGAGGGGGTCGCGAACCTGGACGCGATCCTGCGCATCGCGTTCCAGTTCGGGCGCGCGCTCGTCTTCGGGCTCTACCAGCTCGTGCTGATCATGATGATCACCGCGTTCCTCGTGATCGACCGCGACTCGATCGCCGCCTTCTTCCGCTCGGTCCCGCCGGCGCGCTACCGGAACACCTACGAGAAGTGGCGCGGCTACATCGACCGCGGGCTCGCCGGCGTGATCCGGGGCCAGCTCACGATCTGCCTCGTGAACGGCATCCTGACGTGGATCGGCCTCCAGTTCCTCGGCGTGCGCTACTCGGGCCTGCTGGGCCTGATCGCGGGCATCTTCAGCCTGATCCCGATCTTCGGCACGATCCTCTCGACGATCCCGATCGTGCTGATCGCGTGGGGCGCGGGGGATCTCCAGAAGGGGGTGCTCGCCCTCGGATGGATCCTGCTGATCCACTTCCTCGAGGCGAACTTCCTCAACCCCAAGATCATGGGAGACGCGAGCAAGATCCACCCCGTCGTCGTCATCTTCGCGCTGCTCGCCGGGGAGAACGCCTACGGGATCGTCGGCGCGCTGCTCGCGGTCCCGACCGCCTCGATCATCCAGTCGAGCTTCAAGTTCTACGTGCTCGACCGGCAGGCCGAGGCCTCCGACCCCGACGACGAGCCCGACCCCGCCCCCGCCTCCTCCTAGGAGTTTGTCCGACTATTCGTCGGACAAACTCTTAAGTCAAAGGGGGTTCGCGGTCGGTGCCCGGCCGTAGGTTGCGCGCATGGCCAAGACAGCGGGCGTGGCCGAGAGGTTCTGGTGGAGCAGGTCTGGATGCTCCCGGCGACCGTGCTGGAACTGGTGCCCGAGGGCCACCTGGCGCATTTCGTACGCGACACCGTGCGGCACGACCTCGATCTCCCGGCCTCCTCGCGTGCTGCGGGGAGGAGCGTGGCGATCCGCCCTCTCACCCCGCGATGAGGACGGCCTTGGCGAAGGTCGCGGGCCTTCAACTTGGCGTACACCGGACACAACCTCCTGAAGCTGGCAGCCGCGAAGGCGTGACGCGGAGCGCCGCGCCTCGCGCAAGAGCCCCCCTCGATCGCGGCGATGGCTCATGGAGACCCACGACTCGCGTCGCGTCGAGTTAGGAGCTTGTCCGGGTCCGGTTGGCCCCGAAGCGTGGCTGAAGGCCGTTACCCGGACAAGCTCCTAGGCCGTGGCGATGCGGATCGCGTTGGTCTTCGTCCCCTCCGCCCAGAGCGGGGAGCCGTAGACGAAGACGGCGCGGTCTTCCCGGCGGAGGCGCCCGTCGGTGCGGAGGCGCTTCAGGATGTGGGCGATGAGCTTGTCCGGATCGGGGATCGGCTCCACCGCCTCGGCGTTCACGCCCCACATGATCGCCACGCGCCGACGCACGCTCGGATCGGGCGAGAACGAATAGAGCGGCACCGACGGGCGGCCCGCGCTCATCAGGCGCGCCGTGCGACCGGAACCCGTCACGGCGATCAGCGCCTTCGCCTCGACCTTCGCGGCCATCTCGACGGCGGCATCGGCGACCGCCCAGTCGGGGCGGGTGAGATCGTCGGCCCGGGAGCGGGGAAGGTCGAGATTGTAGGTGCCGAGGGAGGACTCGACCGTGCCGACGATGCGCGCCATGTAGCGCACCGCGCGCACCGGGTCGCGGCCGACGGCGGTCTCGTTGCTGAGGAGCGTCGCGTCGGCGCCGTCGAGCACCGCGTTGCCGACGTCGGTCAGTTCGGCCCGCGTCGGCCTCGGGTTGTAGACCATCGACGCGAGCATCTCCGTCGCGACGATGACCGGCTTCCGCGCGCGGTTCGCGGAGCGAACGAGGGACTTCTGGAGCACCGGCAGCATCTCCGGCTTCATCTCGACCGCGAGGTCCCCGCGCGCGATGAGGATCCCGTCGCTCGCCGCGGCGATCTCGTCGATCGCCGCCACCGCCTCGGGACGCTCGATCTTCGCGATGATCGGGATGCCGGCGGTGTGCTTCCGGCAGCGCCAGAGGTCGGCCGCCGAACGCACGAACGAGAGGGCGAAGACGTCGACCCCCGCGGCGACGCCGACCGCGACATGCTCGAGGTCGTACTTCGTGGGGATGCGCGCCGGCATCGCGATGCCCGGGAGGTTCAGGCCGGCGCGCGACTTCAGGAACCCGCCGATGACGACCTCGCAGACGATCTCGTCCTTCGCGATCCGCTTCACGTGCAGGTGCAGGAATCCGTCGTCGAGGAAGATGCTCGCGCCGCGCGCGAGGTGGCCCTGGAAGGGGCGCACGTCCACGGGGATGCGATCCGCGCCGCCGCGCGCGGAGAGCACGACCGTCTCCCCCTCCTTGAGCAGCAGGGGCTTCTCCAGAGGACCGATGCGCCTCTTGATCCCCTGCAAGTCGTGGATCACCGCGACATCGCGGCTCACGCTCCGCCCGACCGAGCGGACCAGCTCGACCAAAGCGGGAATCTCGGCGGGCCTCGCGTGCGAGGCGTTGATCCGGATCGCGTCCACGCCCTCTTCGAGCAGGCGGGCGAGGATGGCGGGATCGGAGGAGGCGGGGCCGATCGTCGCTGCGATCTTGACGCGCTCCCCGAGGGGCTTCGGCATGCCCGTCAGAATAAGCCCCGGCCCAGCATCTTCGCCTGCCGCCGGACCGCGACGTGGGAGGGCCGGAGATTAGGTGGGCCCGCCCGCTTCGCAGCGGGGGGCCCGTTCGGCAAGAAGAAGAGTGGGAGTGGAGGTGTCGTGCAGACCCTTGGGGCCGCACGGCGCATTGTGGTCTGCTCCTAGAGACGCTCGCGACCAGGGCGGTGGCAGCACGAAATTCCAGAATCTCATAACGCCTTGTGAATACATCGGTTACGCCTCAACGCGCCAGGGGAGCGTATCCGTGTGACGGCCGTCAGTCACGCGGAGGGTCCAACCGAACCCGGACCAACTCCCAGGGCGCGCAGGGCCGCCTCAGGGTCGGTACAACTCAGGAAGACCGACGCCTCGGAGGCATCCGCGCGGCGGTAGACGATGTAGACGCCGCGCGCGCACCCGAGGACGGAGTAGGCGCGCTCGCCGCGCTTGGGCCCGATGCGCCAGCCCCATCCCATGTAGCGCACCCAGTTGTAGGCACAACCCTCCGCGGAAAGGATGCGGTCGAACGGAATCTGCTGGCGCGCGCGGCCGAAACCGTACGCGATGCCCTCCGGGCCGAAGGCGACCTCAAGGTAGCGGAAGTACCAGCAGAGCCCGGCCATGACGACGAGAAGGAGGATCGCGAAGAGATGAAAGAGGCGGACGGGGCCGCTGGCTGGCGCTCCGGTCACTCGCAGGAGGCCGATCGAACTTCCGACGAGCATCAGCGCCATCAGGCCCACCGCCAGCAGAAGCCAACCGGGCCATCGGACCCGCTCGCGGTGTTCGCTCATCGTTTCCCCGCCCGCGGGATCCCTCTCCGAAGCTCGGCGACGGGGCGGTAACGATACCGACGGATCGTTACCCGGCCGTAACCTGCGCCCGCGGCGCCGGTGAGGTTGATTCCTAGTAACATTGCGTGTAACATATTACACATCAACATTTTACGTCGCCACTCTTCCGTGCCAGGCCGCCCCGGAGCTCCGAATCTCTCCCGATTCCACTTCGGTATGGGCTTTGCCATGGAGGAGGGTGGGTCGGCGCAGACATGTACCGACCTCGACCGCGATCCTGCAACCAAGCAAGCCCGAAAGTAAGCAAGTAGAAGGAGGCGTGATGAGAGTGTCTGAGAGATTCGTGACCCTCGCTGCGGCGATGGTCCTCTGCGGCCTGATGATGGCCCCCGAGGTCCAGGCGCACGGCGGATCGTTCCGTGGCCCGAACGGGGGCGTCCCCCCGGGGCTGCGTGAGCCGAGTGACCCCGAGCCCCCGCCCCCCCCGCCGTCCGATCCCGGAACGCCGGGCGGGCCGATCACTCCGACCGACCCGGGCCCGGGCCCGATCACCCCGCCGGAGACCGGCCACGAGACCCCCAACGACAACGGCCCCCCGCCGCCGCCGACCGGTCCCACCCAGGGCCCGAAGCCGAAGGCGAGCACGAAGTCGCTCACGTTCGAGTCGTGGCGCTTCTGGTGGGCCTACAACAGCGACGACATCCTCAGCCTCAAGTCCCACATCTACTCCAGCAAGACGGCCTCCGCGTCGGCGATCTTCTTCTCGTCCAAGAGCGACGAGGAGAACCGCCGCAACGCGCAGCGCCCGACGGAGCGCGCGATCACGACGACGATCATCCCCGCGCTCATGCGCTCGCTCGAGCGCAAGGATGACCACGAGGACATCCACGGCGGCGCGCTCGTCGCGCTGGGCAAGGTCGGCACCGCGAGCTACACGCAGCTCTTCCGCGACGCGACCTTCAACGAGTACAAGAACTCCAAGGGCCAGAAGTTCGACCTCGGCCTGCAGGCCACCGAGTCGGCGACGCTCGCCCTCGGGCTGCTCCCGAGCCTCTCCGACAAGGAGAAGGAAGGCGTGCGCAACGCGCTGCTCGAGATCGTGCAGAGCGAAAAGCTCCGGCCGCGCGAGCGCGCCTGGGCGGCGGTGAGCCTCGGCCTCCAGCGGG
>CAZMXP010000013.1:0-88704 GCA_964570285.1 uncultured Planctomycetaceae bacterium | reverse complement strand
TATGAGGGGGCCCCAAAACGTTCCCGACATCACGTCATGAACGGTACAGGGGCGGGGGGACCGTCGCCCGCTGCGCCGCCGGGCTACGCCCCGCCGCCCAGCGGCAGTTCCGCCAGCGGCTCGTGGATCGCGCCCTCGGGAGTGAGGGTCGACTGGTAGAGCACCACCTTCTCCACCGGGGCGCTGCCGAAGGGCGACTCGGTCTCGAAGATCGCGCGCCGCAGCCGTTTCGGCGAGGCGAAGCGCCCGATCGTGACATGGCCCTTCCACGGGCGCGCCTCGCGCGGGAAGCCGACCGGGACAAGGGCGGCCTCGATCCCGGCCGCCAGCACCCCTGCCGCGAGCCCCCCTTTCGACAGGCCCGCCCAGACGATGCTCGCCTCCTGCCGCTTCGGGAACGCGCCGAGCCCCGCGATCTCGATCTCGAATGCGGGGTGCGTCGCCACGATCGGCCGGAGGGCGTCGATGATCGGCGCGGGATCCTCGATGTCGCCGAGGAAGCGCACCGTCAGGTGGATCGCGGGAGGCTTCAGTGCCACGAGCCCCGGAAAGAGGCGCGCCGCCTCCGCGACGCGGTTGCGCACCTCCTCGGGGAGGGGGACGGCGAGAAAGGCCCTCATCGTCATGGGTGCGCCGTGAACCTCAGGAACTCCTCGAAGCGGGTGTCGATCTCCGGACGCGTCAGCCGGCGGAACCGGTTGAGGCTGAAGTCCTCGACGTTGAAGCTGGCCAGCACGCTTCCGTAGATCATCGCACGCCGGAGGTGCTCCTCGTCAACCTCTCCCGCCTGCGCGAGGTAGCCCATGACCCCCCCGGCGAAGCTGTCGCCCGCGCCGGTCGGATCGACGACGTGCTCCAGCGGGTAGGCGGGGATCGCGTAGAAGAACTCCCGGCTGAAGAGGAAGGCGCCATGCTCCCCCTTCTTCACCATGACGATCCGCGGCCCCATCTCGAGCAGCCGCCGCCCGGCCCGGATCAGGAAGGGCTCCTTCGTGACGGCCCGCGCCTCGGCGTCGTTCAGGATGATCATGTCCACGCGGGCGAGCATCGCGAGCAGTTCGTCGTAGGCGCTCTCGATCCACAGGTTCATCGTGTCCATCGCGCGCAGCGTGCCGGGCCCGACCTGGTCGAGCACGGTCGCCTGCAGCGACGGCGGCGAGTTGGCGAGAAAGACGAAAGGGCTGTCGCGAAAGGCGGCGGGGATGCGCGGCGTGTACCCGTCGAGCACGTTCAGGCGCGTCTCGAGCGTCTGCGCGGTGTTCAGGTCGCCCGAGTAGCGCCCGCTCCAGCGGAAGCTCTTGCCTGGCGCGACCTGCAGCCCGTCGAGCGAGATGCCGCGCCCCTGCAGGAGGGCCCGGTCGTCGGCGCGGAAGTCCTTGCCCACGACGCCGACGAGGCGCACGGGCCCGAAGAAGGAGGCCGCCACCGCGAAGTAGGTCGCCGCGCCGCCGAGCACGTCCTCGACGCGCCCCGACGGGGTCTCGACGGTGTCGTAGGCGAGAGTTCCAACTACGAGGAGGGACACGAGGCGGCTTCTCCGTTCTGCTCCCCAGTTTCGCCGCCCGCGCGCGCGCGCGCCAGCAGCAGCCCGCCGGGCAGCGCGATCGCGGTGTGGAGGATCCGGTAGGTGAACGAGAGCGCGACGGCCGCCCCGGCGGGCACCCCCACCGGCGGCAGCAGCGCGAGGAAGGCGAAGTCGCCGACTCCCCAGCCCCCCGGCAGGCCGGGAATCGCGCTGAGCATCTGCGCGATCGGGATGGCCGAGGCGATCGCGATCAACGGGAGCGCCATGCCCAACGCCCTCCCGTAGCAGTAGAAGGCGCAGAGCACGAGCCCATGGGAGGCCAGAGCCACGAGGGCGGCATGGATGAGGGGTCGGGGGACGGAGCCGTAGAGCGCCCCCGCCCCGCGGATCTCCCGCATCACGCCCGGAAAGGGGAGCCGGTCGAGCAGGCGCGTGAAGCCGGTGCGGCGGCGCAGGCCCGGCCAGAGGAGCAGCGCGAGCGCGAGAAGGCCGAGCAGCGGCAGGCTGATCAGGATCGGGCGGGCGAGGCCCAGATTCGACGCGTCGGGCAGCGCGAGCAGGCCGGTCGCCGCGATGAGGCAGAGCACGAACATGCCGACGACCCGGTCCGCAACGACGGTCACGACCGCACGCGCCTTGTGCGCGGGATGGAGCCGGCTGATGAACAGCGACTTCACGACATCGCCGCTCGCGATCCCGCCCGGCAACAGCGCGGTGAAGAAGGCGGCGATCCAGCCGAGGCGAAGCACCGCGGCGAGCGGCGCGCGCAGGCCCGCGCCGGCGAGCATCAGCGCCCACCGGACGATCGTCGTGAGCACGGAACAGGAGTGCAACGCGAGCCCCAGCAGGGCCCAGAGGGGTTGGTCCGCGAGGTTCGCGAGCGTGCTCAGGAGCCCCGGCTGCGCATCCGCGGCCCGCGCCACCTCGATGCGCGCGGTGCCGGCGTCCGTGCGCAGCAGGACTGCATCCCCCGCGCCCCCTACGATCCTGCCCCGGTGCTCGACGCCGCCACGGTCGATCACGCGGTCGCGCCAGGGCACCGTCCAAAGCACGACGGCGACGAGGCCCGCGCCGGCCAGTCGCGTGAGCAGCGCTCTCACCGCGTGCCGCTGCTGCCCGCCCCGGCGGCCCGGTAGGCGCTCCATGCGGCGGCGGTGGGCGCGACCCGCGCGCCGGTCATCCGGATGAGCGCCGCGTGCGCGTGATAGCGCACCCCCGAATCGGAGTCGTCGAGCCGCGCGACGCAGGCGAGGAAGGCGGTCTCGCCCCCGACCTCGCCCAGGTACTGCGCGAGTTGGCGCCGGACGTCCGCGTTGCGCTCCGCGGGGTCGATCGGGTCGAGCAGCCTCTGGGCGGCGGCCTCGCGCGCCTCCGGGGCGGCGATGCGCGTCAGCACCTCGGCGGCGTTGGCGCGCACGAGTTCCGACTCGTCGGCCTGGTCGGGTCCGCCGGGGCGCCCGCAGGCGACCTCCGCCAGAGCGGCGATGACCGAGTCGCGGATCAGCGGAGGCACGACCTTCTCCGCCTCCGCCCTGATCGCCTGCGACGGAGTGCCCGAGATGGGCCGGGAGGCGAGCGCGCGGACGGCCTCGCGGGCGCTGCGCAGCCCGAGCGGGCGCTCCGCGGCGAGAGCCTGCAAGCGCTCGATCACCTCGCCGACCTTGACCGGTTCACCCCCTGCCGCGGCCTCGCGCAGCCGCAGCAGGTCCAGCGCGACCTCGTGGATCTTGGCTTCGCTCTGCGGGGTCGCCACGGCGCCGGGCGCGGAGGGCGCCGGCAGCCGCAGCAGGATCCTGCCGAGCTGGTAGCAGGCGAGCGCCCTCATCGCCGCGGTCGGGTCGCGGGCGATGACATCGAGCAGCGCGTCCACGGCGAGCGCCATCTGCTGCGCGTCTCCGAGGCGGGTTCCACCGAGCCCCCGGACGCTGCGCTGCACGAGCCAGTGGGAGATGTGGGCCGGCGGCGCGTACTGGTATCGCGCCATCGCCCGCGACTGGGTCGTCGCGCGCACGATCGTCTGCCGGTAGCCCGCGACGCCGCGGTCCTTGCCTTGGACGAGGTCGCGCAGCCCCTCCCGCATCTCCGCGCGCCGGATGTCGCCCTCCACCCCCGCGCAGCCTGCGATCGAGGCGGCGACGAGAATCGCGAGCATGGCCGGGCGCATTCCCCCCATTGAACCCGCCCCCACCGACTTAGCCGAGAAACGCGCCGCCCGCCTTGTGGCGGGGCGTTTCTCGGTTAGACTCCCAAACCCACGCCGAGGTGGCGGAATTGGCAGACGCGCCAGGTTCAGGACCTGGTTCCCGCAAGGGAGTGGGGGTTCAAGTCCCCCCTTCGGCACCACGGGGCTTCGGAGGCCCCGCAGGCTGTCGGCAGAAGGCTGGAGGCTCTAGGCGGTGAGGAGTTGGATCGAGAGGGGAGCAAAGCCCCCCCACCTGAGGCGCCTCTACCGGGCGTGGCTCGGCGGGAGAAGACTCGACAGCCTTCACGCCGAGCGCGGGTTTCCGCTGCCGGAAGCCCTCCGGCGCGACCTGCCGCTGCTCGAGGCGGAGCTGGGAGCGCTCGCGGCGGCGGTTTCGGACCACGCCTCCGCCGACGGCTCGGTGCGCACGCTCTTGCGTCTCGCGGACGGCCTCACCGTCGAGAGCGTGCTGCTGCCGCGGGACGGCCTCTGCGTCTCGACGCAGGTCGGCTGCGCGGTGGGCTGCCTCTTCTGCATGACCGGACGCGAGGGGCTCAAGCGCAACCTCTCCGCCGAGGAGATCCTCGCGCAGGTGGCGCTGGGGCGCCGGCGGCGGCCGGTGCGCCGCGTCGTCTTCATGGGCATGGGCGAGCCGTTGCACAACCTGCCGGCGGTCGCGGCGGCCCTCGACCGTCTCGGCCACGAGGGCGGCTTTGGCCACAAGAACCTGGTCTTCTCCACCGTCGGCGACCTGCGCCTCTTCGACCGGCTGCTCGCGCAACGGGTGAAGCCCGCCGTGGCGCTGTCGCTGCACACCACCGACGGCGACCTGCGCGCCCGCCTGTTGCCGCGCGCGCCGCGCGTCGCGCCCGACGCCCTTCTCGCCGCCGCCGAGGCGTACGCGCGCGAGACGACCTACCCGATCCAGCTCCAGTGGACGCTGCTCGAGGGGGTCAACGACGGCGACGACGAACTCGCCCGCCTCGGCGACCTGCTGCAGGGCCGCCACGCCATCGTCAACTTCATCCCCTACAACACCGTCGAAGGTCTCGCCTACCGCCGTCCCTCGTGGGAGCGCGCGCGGGAGATGGCGCGCACGCTCCACCGCCGCGGCGTGCTCGCGAAGCTGCGCCGCTCGGCGGGGCAGGATGTCGACGGGGCGTGCGGCCAGCTCCGCGCGAGGCACGCGTCGTGACGCTGCTCCTGCTGCTCTCGCTGCTCGCCGCCGACGTCGAGGCGCTCCGGGCGCAGCTTGCCCACGACGACGCCGCGCAGCGCCACGCCGCGGCCGAGGCGCTCGGCGCGCTGGGAGAGGCGGCGTGGCCCGCGCGGCGCGACCTGATCGACCGGCTCGGGGATGGCGAGGCGGCCGTGCGCTTCGAGGCGGCCCGCGCGCTCGTGCGCATCGGCGCGGGCGCCGACGGCGCGAAGGCGCTGATCGCGCGATTCGAGACCGTCGAGGCCGACCTCGGTCGCCTGCTCGCCGAGGCGGTCGCCGGTGCGGGCGGGGAGGCCGTCGATCTTCTCGTGGAGTGTCCGCACCCGCTGGCCGCGCTCTCGCTCGGCCTGATGGGAAGGGAGGGGGTCCGGGGGCTGCCGGCGCTGCTCGACCGCGCGAGCGAACCCATGGTCGACGAGGCGATCCGGCGCCTCGGGCCGTGGGGCGCGCCGGTGGTGCCCGAGCTCATCGATCGGCTGCGCTTCGGCGAGACGGCGATCAAGGCGAGGGCCGCCTGGGTGCTCGGTCTCGTGGGGCCCGCGGCGAAGGAGGCGATCCCCCACCTCAAGGAGGCGGAGCAGGAGGTGCGCGAGGCGGCCACGACCGCGATCGCCCGCATCGGCTCGCCGTCGGCGGCGCGCGAGCACCCGCGCCTGCGCAAGCCCGACGAGTGCACCGCGAAGGCGCCCGAGCGCTTCTCGCTGCTCTTCGAGACGAGTCGAGGCGAGATCGAGGTCGAGGTCGTGCGGGCGTGGGCCCCCCACGGCGCCGACCGGCTCTTCAATCTGGCGACGGTCGGCTTCTTCCGGGACGCGCGCTTCTTCCGCGTGAAGCGCGACTTCGTCGCGCAGTTCGGCATCCACGCCGACAGCCGCGTCGGCGGGCTCTGGAAGGGGAGCGAGATCCCCGACGATCCGCCCGCGCAGAAGAACGTCCGCGGCACGCTCGCGTTCGCGATGGCCGGCCCCGGCACGCGCACGACGCAACTCTTCTTCAACCTGCGCGACAACCCCGGCCTCGACCCGCAGGGTTTCGTGCCGGTCGGCCGGGTCACGAGGGGCCTCGAGCGCCTCGATGCGCTCAACCCCGAGTACGGCGAGGAGCCCGACCAGCAGTCGATCCAGTACTCGGGCAACGACTACCTCGACCGCCACTACCCGCGGCTCGACGCGATCCGCGACGTGAGGATCCTCGGGAAATGAGAGGCTTCCTGCCCTGCCTGCTGCTGCTGGCCGCCTGCTCCGGCGAGTCCCCCCCCGCGCCCCCCCGGAATCCGATCACGCTCAAGAACCCGCGCGGCGACGCCGAGACCGCGCCGGCCAGGTTCCGCGTCCGCTTCGAGACGACGAAGGGGGAGTTCGTCGTCGAGGCCGTGCGCGACTGGGCGCCGAACGGCGTCGACCGGCTCTGGAACCTCGTGAAGGTCGGCTACTTCGACCAGACGCCCTTCTACCGCGTGAAGCGCGACTTCGTCGCGCAGTTCGGCTTCCACCACGACCCCGCGGTCAACGAGGCGTGGCGCAACGCCTACATCGGCGACGACCCGCCGGGAAGGCAGCGCAACCGGCGGGGCACGGTTGCCTTCGGGCAGATGGGCGTGCCGAACTCCCGTTCGATCCACATCTTCGTCAACTACGTGGACAACGTGCATCTCGACGGCGGCTTCCCGCCCGTCGGGCAGGTCGTCGAGGGCATGCAGGTCGTCGACTCGATCCACGCGGGCTACGGCGAGGCGCCGCAGCAGCCGGCCATCGAGCGCCGCGGCAGGGCCTACCTCGACGAACTCTTCCCCAAGCTCGACTACATCCTGCGCGCGGGAATTGTCCGGTAGGGCGTAGCACAGAGGCACAGGGACACAGAGGCGCGGCGCGGCTTGACGCCGCAACCGAGCGAGAGCAGGCCGCTGCACGGGCCATCCTGAACAATGACCACGAAGGCAGGAAGGCACGGAGACTGGGAAGCGACGAGCCTGCGCGCCGCGCGCGCACCGGGTTGCGGGGACTGCTTCGTGTCTTCGTGCCTTCGTGGTTTTCGTTCTCCCCGCTCGAATCCAGTGACTCGTCGGGATTCGCGCAAGCGCCGAGCACTCTGCGGGCATGGAGTACGAGCGATCAGGGACGAGGGTATCGGATTTGATAAGGAACCCAGGAAGGGAGGAACCCATGAGAGCAGAGGGGAGCATCCCGGGACTCGGAGGGATCGAAGGCGCCCCTTCCTCGGTTCTCAAATTCCTGGGTTCCTCATCTCATCCTTCAAGACGAAGGCTGTGGCTGACCGTGAAAGGCGCGCGCGGCAACATCCTCGCGCGCCTCCGAACGCGTTCGCTGCTGAAACCCGAACACCCTTCAAGATGGCGACCCGGTCGTGGGCCCGAGGCGCGGCGTCGGTCGGGGAGGAGGCCCGGCGCGCGAGACTCACCCTCGCCGCACCGGGCGGGGCATCAGGAGGGGCCGGTCATCGAGCGGAGGTCGAGCAGGCGGTCGAGGTCGGCGATCCCCATCGCGGTGGCGACCTCGCGGACCGTCTTCCGTTCCGCGTGCGCCTGCTTGGCGATCTTGGCCGCCTTGTCGTAGCCGATCACCGGCGCCAGCGCCGTGCAGAGCATGAGGCTCTTCTCCAGCAGCTCGGCGCAGCGCTCCGTGTCGGCCTCGATGCCGCGGATGCAGCGGTCGGTGAAGACCTGCGCGCCGTTCGCGAGCAGGCGGATCGACTCGAGCAGCGCGTCCGCCATCATCGGGATCGCCACGTTCAGCTCGAAGACGCCGCTCGCGCCGCCCGCGGTCACGGCGGCGTCGTTGCCCAGCACGCGCATGCAGACCTGCATCAGCATCTCCGACATCACCGGGTTGACCTTCCCCGGCATGATCGAGGATCCGGGCTGCGTCTCCGGCAGCGCGATCTCGCCGACGCCGCAGCGCGGGCCGCTCGCGAGCCAGCGGAGGTTGTTCGCGATGTGGTAGAGCGAGGTCGCCACGCTCTTCAGCGCGCCGCTCAGCTCCACGGCGGCGTCGCGGGCCGCCTGCGCCTCGAAGTGGTCGCCCGCCTCGACGAAGGGCAGGCCGGTCCCCCTCGCGAGCTTCGCGATGGCCGAGGCCGCGAACCCGCGCGGGCAGTTGATGCCGGTCCCGACCGCGGTGCCGCCCAGCGCCAGCTCGCAGAGGCGCGGCAGCGTGTCGCGCAGGCGCGCGAGGCTCCGCTCGACCTGCGCGGCGAAGCCGCCGAAGACCTGGCCGAGCCGGACCGGGGTCGCGTCCTGCAGGTGGGTGCGCCCGATCTTCAGCACGTCGTCGAAGGCCCGCGCGCGCTCGGCGAGCGCCTCCCGCATCGACGCCAGCGCGGGCAGCAGCGCCGCGGACACCTGCTCCGCGCAGGCGACGTGCAGCGCCGTCGGGATCACGTCGTTGCTCGACTGGCCGCGGTTGACATGGTCGTTGGGGTGGCAGACGTCGCGGCTGCCGATCGGCTTGCCGAGAAGCTGGCAGACGCGGTTCGCGATCACCTCGTTGGCGTTCATGTTCGTCGAGGTGCCGGAGCCGGTCTGGAAGACGTCGATCGGGAAGTGACGGTCGAGGTCGCCCGAGGCGACCTCGGCCGACGCCTGCCGGATGCGCTGCGCGAGGGCGGCGTCGAGTTCGCCGAGTTCCGCGTTCGTCGCCGCGCAGGCCTCCTTGATGAGGCCGAGCGCCCGCAGGAAGGCGCGCGGCAGCGGCCGCCCGCTGATCGGGAAGTTCTGCACGGCGCGCTGCGTCGTGGCCCCGTAGAGGGCATCGCCGGGCACGCGCATCTCGCCCATCGAGTCTCGTTCGATCCGCTCGGGCATCGGCGCAGTCTACCGCCCCGGAGGAGGGAATCGCTAGACTGTGCCGCGATGTCGCGGGGTGCCGTCCTGCTCCTGTTGCTCGCCGGCTGCGGCGGGGGGCCGCCCCCCCCGGTCCCCCCCGCCATCCCGTCGCCCGGGGTGCCGTTCGCCTACGTCGATGTCGCCGCCTCGATGGGCTACACGATGCTCAACCGCACGGGCAAGGAGAGCCAGAAGCGGTTCATCCTCGAAGGCACGGCCCCCGGCATCGCGGTGGGCGACTTCAACGGCGACGGATGGATGGACCTCTACTGCCCCAACGGCAACGACATCGTCCGTTACGACTTCGGCCGGCGGGAGGCGGTGCTGCTCCCCCCCGAGCAGGCGCCGCGCAACGCGCTCTACTTCAACGAGGGGGGCAAGCGCTTCCGCGAGGCGGGGGAGGCGTCGGGGGTCGACGACCCGCTCTGGGCCTTCGGCGCCGTGGCCGGCGATCTCGACAACGACGGCGATACCGACCTCTACGTGTGCAACTGGGGTCCGAACCGCCTCTACAGGAACCGGGGCGACGGGAGGTTCGACGAGATCGGGGGGGCCGCGGGGGCCGCCGGCAACCCGCGCGACTGGTCCTCGGCGGCCTGCCTGCTCGACTACGACGGGGACGGCGATCTCGACCTCTACGTTGCGCAATACGTCGACGTCGATCACATGCTCCAGAGCCCGCACCTGACGACGATCGGACCGAACGGGGAGATCGACGGCCGCAACTGCCTCTGGCGGAAGGTGCGGGTGCCCTGCGGGCCGCTCGGGCTCCTGCCGCTCAACGACCTGCTGCTGCGCAACCTGCTTGTCGAGAGCGGGGAGTTGCGCTTCGAGGATGTCAGCGAGCGGGCGGGCATCCGCTTTCCGCCGGGGGACGCCGCCTCCACCGGGCAGACCGACGGGCCCTATTTCGGATTCCAGCCGGTCGCGTGGGACATCGACGGGGATGGCCGGCAGGACATCTTCGTCGCCAACGACCTCGGCCGGAACCTCTGCTGGATGAACCGGGGCGACGGCACCTTCGAGGATCGGGGGGACGTGCTCGGGCTCGCCGTCGGCCAGAGCCAGTTCGGGGCGCAGGCGTCGATGGGCGTCGGGCTCGGGGACGTCAACGGCGACCTGCTGCAGGATCTCGTGATCTCGGAGTTCAGCCACGACGAGTTCAACCTGCTCACCGCCGTGCCGCTGCCCGCGGGCGGCCTCACCTACAAGGAGAACTCCCCGCAGACCGGCCTGCGCGCGATGACCTTCGCGGCGCTCGGCTGGGGGGCGCTGCTCTTCGATCCCGACCTCGACGGCGATCTCGACCTCTTCTTCGCCTGCGGGCACATCTTCCCGGAGGTGGACCACTACCCGCAACTGGGGACCAGCTACCGCCAGTACAACCTGCTCGTGCTCAACCGCGACCGCCGGCGCCTCTCGCTGGACAACCTGCAGGGACGCGCCGGGCCCGGTCTCGAGGTGAAGAAGTGCACGCGTGCGGCCGTCGTGATCGACTTCGACAACGACGGCGACCCCGACATCGCGACGAACGCGATGAACGACACCCCCTCGCTGCTGCGCTGCGACCTCCCGCGCGCGGAGGGAGCGCCGCACTGGCTCGCGATCCGGCTACGCGGCGACCCGGCGGCGAAGGTGCCCCTCGACCCCGCCGGCTCCGTCGTGACCGTGACCTCCGGGGATCTCGTGATCCGCCGCATCTACGTGATCGGAAGCTCCTTCCAGAGCAGCGAGGACCCGCGCCTTCTCTTCGGCCTCGGCGACCGCGGGGGCCCGGTCCGCGTCGAGGTCCTCTGGACCAACGGCAAGGTCACCTGCCACGAGAACGTCCCTGTAGGGCACCAAGTGGAACTCGCGCTCACGCCCGTCCGCTGACGCAGGTGGTTGCCAGGCAACCGGGGAGGCCGGCTCGGCGCGAGTGAGCCGCCGGCGCTTTCCGACAGCGTGAACGGCAAGCGATGGAATCCTTGCCGACAGCGCAGCCCGTTTCAGTTCGACGACGGCAGTCGTGCTCCGTCGATCGCGTCGCGCAGCACGGCGAAGTCGATCCAGGGAATCGTTCTCTGGCTCGTCTGGAGGTAGGTCCCCCAACTCGCGCCAGCGCCACTCCGGATGAACGAGAGGCGCGGGGCCAGTAGCCTCATCGATACGGAGACCTGCGGGGCGCCGAGGAAAGACAGGGGAACTCGGTAGGGGTAGATCCCATCGGGCCAGAGCGGCTGCTGGTCCTCGTACGGGGGGCCTCCGACAAGCCCCCACGCGGCAACCCGAGACTCTCCCTTGACGTACAGCACGACCGGATCCCCGGGCCGCATGCGCCCGATCGGGCCCGAGTTCTTGTTGCCCCAGACGCCGCGTCGCCGGACGATGTCGGCGTTGACAGGATTGCTGACGAGCAGCCAGCACTGATGGTCCACAGCCATCTCCGGCCGCACCACCACATCACCGATGGCGCGCTTGTAGTCATCGAGCGCGGTCTGGTAGTCCGCGCCCTCGAACACCGCTGACATCGTCCCGGTCCACGCCTCGCGAAGCCGCCCGTAGCGCGCTCTCAACTCCGGTGTCACGCGCACCGAGAAGGGGTCGGCCCAGAGCCGCTCGATGTACGCGCGGATCTCCACGAGCGGTGCCTCGCCTCGGTCCCCCCGGAGGAGCACCGCCGCCTCGTGGTTCTGCCGGAGTCCGCCCCGCGTGAAGTTGGCGGACCCCACGATGGCCATCGCCTGACCGTCCTCGCGCTCGCCGAGATAGACCTTCGGATGAAACGTCCGCGTGGCACCCCCGTGGAGCCGCGCCCCGAGAAAGGCGCGCGTCTCGCAACCTGGCGTCTCCGAAAGCCGATCCAGCAGTTCGACTTCGGTCTGCTGGAAATCGGTTCCGGCGAGGAACTGCACGGCGCGGCCGCCGCGCTCGAGCGCCTCGATCTCGCGCAGCCCGCTCTGCCTTGCGAAGGCGACCGCCACGGAGACTCGCGTGGAGCCGGCGACAAGGGTCCGGAGGGCGCCCCCGAGCCCCCCGTCATCGTTTGTCAGCAGGCTGCTTTCCATGTGCGCGGCGATTCTAGCCGGTACGCCGCCCTGGGGGGGCCGCGGGGGGTGCACGGCTGCGCCATTCATGCCTCTGCTGAGGGCATGAACCCGGCGGACGGGCGGCGTTGGCCTTGGAGTTGGCCGCTCTCCGTGGTCGCGGCGATCGGCCTGCTGCTCGCGTCGCCTGTGCTCGCGATCTCTGCTTCCAGGCGGTCGCGCTGAAGCGGTGACCACTCGTGGCCGCGATCAGGGCCACGATCAGGCCGTGGAGGGGGCGAAGACGCGCCCGAGTGCCCGCTAGTTCAGCGCGACGGCGACCAGACGGTAGCGGGCGAACGCCATCGCTTGCTTCCGCATCGTGAAAGTGCCCGAGGCGGGGTCGAAGATCTCGGCGCTGGCGAGGGCGTCGCCCTCGTCGTCGAGGCCGCCGCAGACGAGGACCCGGCCGTCGGGCAGCGTGACCTGAGCGTGCAGCGCGCGCGCGCTGCGCATCGGGGCCGCCGCCGTCCAGGCGTTCCGCGCCGGGTCGTAGAGATCGGCGTGGCGCGAGGGCTCCCGCAGCACGCTCCAGCCCCCGGTGACGAGCACGCGCCCGTCGGCAAGGCGGCTCGCCCTCGCGCCGAGGGAGTGCGCGTTCGGCATGTCCGCGATGCGCGTGAAGGTGCCCGACTTCGGGTCGAAGATCTGCGCGATCGGCGAGTCGAACCCGCCCGCCACGAGCACGCGCCCGTCGAGCAGCAGCGTCGCCGTGGACGCATCGTTCACCATCTGCCCTGCGGAGACGAAGGCGTTGGCCTCGGGATCGTAGATCTCGAACGCGCGGCCGGTCTCGGCGTCGCCGCCGAGGAGCAGCACGCGCCCGTCGAGGAGCGTCACCGCGAGGTGCAGCGTCCGCGCCGCCCCCATGTCCGGCCCCGCGACGAACTTCTGCTTCCGCGGATCGAAGACCTCGCTCGACTTGAGCGCCGCGCCGCCTGCGTCGGTCCCCCCCGCGAGCAGCACCCGCCCGCCGGGAAGGGTCGCGCCCGTGAGGCCCTGCCGCGCCGCGTTCATCTCCGGCAGCACCGTCCACGTGTCGCTGCCGCCGTCGTAGAGGTAGGCCTTGCGCGACGCCTTGCCAGTCGTGGGGTCTACGCCCCCGGCGAAGATCGCCGAACCCCCCTGCAACGGGGCGACCCCCTGGTCCCATCCGAGGCCGCTGTCCGGAATTCCCGAGCTCTCCGCGAAGGAGAAGAACGCCTCGCCGCTCTCCTCCTCCAACGAGTCATCCGGATTGTCGGGAACCTCGCGGACCACCGATCTCGTGTACGCGTTCGCGGCCTTCTTCGCGGCCTTGTCGGACAGCCCCCCGCCGATCAGGACCATCGGCCCGATCTCGTGGTACTCGCGGTGGGTGTCCCCCGGGCATCCGCCGAGCGTGCCCAGCATGAGAGCGAGCAGAATCCGCCCGTGGCCCTGCATCGGAGTCCCGATTCTAGCTGCGCCTCACTCGAGGCGATACAGCCCGTCATCCGAGACGAGATGGGTGCCCCCCTCGAGACGCGTGCCGGGCTCGACCAGCGCGAGCACGCACCCCCCCCACCCCGCACCCACCATGCGCGCGCCGTAGACGCCCGGCGTGTGCGACAGCTCGTTCACGAGCGCGTCGAGCGCGGGGTGGCTGCACCGGTAGAGGTCGCGCAGGCTTTCGTGGCACTCGTAGAGGAGGCCCCCGAGCCCCCTCAGGTCGGACTCGTCGAGCATCCCGATCGCGCGCTCCACCCTTCGCTTTTCCTCTTGCACATGGCGAGAGGCGGGGGTTCCGGGGGTCTCCGCCTCCGCGCGCCGCTGCGCGTACGGCGTCGCCTCGAGGCGGCGCTCGACGCCGGAGTCGAAGAGCAGCAGGTCCGCTTCCGGCAGCGGCAGGTGGAAGAAGGTGCGGTCGGCGCAGTCGAGCACGAGCACATGTCCGGAAATCGCGCAGGCGGCCACGCACGGGTCCATCGCGCCGCAGGGGACGCCGACCGCCTGCTGCTCCGCGCGCTGGCAGAGCGCGGCGAGCTCGAGCGGCGGCAGGTCGCAGAGCGCGCCCGCGACCGCGACCTCGAGCGCCGCCGAGGAGGCGAGCCCCTTGCGTTCGGGCAGCGTGGAGGAGATCTCGATCCGGCCCGGCGTCGGCCCCCCGAGCCCCCCGAGGATGGCGTGCACGTAGCGCAGCCACTCGCCGCCGGGTTCGTGCGCCTCCGACGAGATCTCCCACGCCTCTCCCGGCGTGTAGCGCACCGTGGTGCGCATGTGGATCGCCACCGGCAGCACCGTCCCCCCCTGGTGGTCGACATGCTCGCCGAGCAGGTTGACCCTTCCGGGCGCGCTCGCGATGCGCGGGTTCATCGGTGCCAGTGCTTGAGCGCGTACTTCTTGAGTTCGTCGGCGGAGCCCCCGTACTTCGTGAGGTCGAGGGGCGGCGGCGCGGCGGTCGCCTTCTCGAGGTCGGTCCGCCACCGCTTGTAGATGTTCGACAGCGTCGAGCGCCCGAAGAGGATCAGGTGGCAGTAGCCCCAGGCGGTCGCCTGCGGGTCGACGCTCTCCGCGTTCATGAAGTCGGCGTTGGTGAGCTGGACGAGAGACTCGAGCGGCGTCATCGGATCGGTCAACGCCTTGGCGCCGAGGCGGTCGGCGAAGATCGGGTGCGCCTCGTCGGCGCCCTGCCCGGTGCGGCCCGCCGTCTCCATCAGCGCGGTCAATCCCGTGCGGAGCCACGGCGGCGTGCCCGCGGCCACGTCGCGATGCAGCACCGCCTGCGCCACCGCCGCCCAGAGCTGGCCCTGCCACATCGCGAGCGCCTCCTTCGCGTCGGGCGGCGGCACGACGACGACGCGCCGGCTGGAAAGGTCGTAGCAGGCGGGCGGGCTGCCGAAGGCGTGGCTCTCCGCGGCGAAGGCCTCCGGCGCCACGACGTCGATCCGCAGCGGCAGGGCCTTCTTGCCGTCGCCCACGCCGACGTTGTCCCACTGCTTCTGGAACTGCCCGAGTGCCTTCGCGACGCGTTCCGCCAGCGCCGCGTCGGGCGCATGGACGACGGCGAGCCCCTTGACGGGGGCCGTCGCCTCCCCCGGCGCCCCCTCCGGCGCCGTCCATTTTCCGTCGGCGAAGACGATCGATCGCGAGATCTCCTCCGCCAGCGCCCGGTAGCTCTCGTAGCCGCCCTCGCGCACCGTCAGCACCAGCGTGTAGGCCTCGTTGCGGTGCTCGAACGCGGTGATGTAGTCCACCGACCCCGGCACGCGCTCGCGCACGAGCATGCGCGGCGGGTCGTCGCCGACCCGCTCGCCCCCCTGGATGTTGGGGTAGGAGCGCTTCCACGTCGCGAAGATGCGCGTCAGCACGAGGGCGGCGCTGCTTGGCCCTCCCCAGTTCTTGAAGGTGAAGCGCGGGCCGCTCTTGTTCCCCTTCAGCGCGAGCATCAGTTGCACGCCCTCCTCGTCGGGGTCGATGCGCTTCCACTCGACGGGGGCGATCAGCGAGACGACCCCCTTCGCGTCCCAGAAGCGCCGGTTCTCCCCCTCGCTGATCGTGCGCGACGTGTTGCGCGCGACCCCGGTCGTGAAGGCGACGCTGGCGACGATGTCGTCCACCGCCTTCGCGTAGTTCGAGTCGTAGTTCAGGAAGCGCGACGTCACGGCGATCACGAGCCCGTCGCTGCCGTCGGCGACGAACGCGCGCAGCAGCACCCGGTTCTGCGCCTGGTCGTAGAAGCGGTAGCCGAACCACGGCGTGCCCACCTTGCGCAGGTCGGCGCCGGGATAGCCCGGGGAGTCGTGCTGGATGTAGCGGTCGCGCTGCTTGTCGATGTCGCTCTGCCCCTCCTCGCGGAAGACCGTGAGCAGGTGTCCGCCAAGCGCCGCCGGCGCGCGGGCGTGGATGATCATCGTGCCGGCGATCGCCTCGTCCTTGTAGGAGGCGGGCACGGTGATCGTGACCCGCCCCTCCGGGTCCTTGAGCAGCCGCGTCGACTCTTCGGCGGGGAGGGAGGCGGCGAACAGCAGCAGCGCGAGCGGGATACGCATCCCTGCCGTTGTAACCTCGGCCGCCCAAAAAGGTGCGGCCCCCGGCAGGTTGCCGGAGGCCGCTAGGAGGAGGGAGGACGGATGGGTTGTCTGGTTCTGGCTTCAAGAGGAGAAAGGACGAAGGGAGCATTAGCGAAGGGTGTGCCAAGCCTTTCCGTGGAGAATTGTCGCGCCCGCGAGACGCAAGCAGCCAGGTGCGCGGCCCTCTGTCCATCGGGCGCAACGTGGGCCGACGCGGCACTCCTCCGGGCCGGGCGAGGGGCACGCTGCTAGCTTGGGGAGCGTGCCGATGCTGCTGCTGCTCTGGCTCCTCTTGCCAGACCCCATCGACGAGGCGCGCGAGACCCTCGCCCGGTACGAACGGGTGCCGGAGGAGCAGGCCCGGCGGGAGCGTGCCATCACCCTCCTCGGCACGCTCGGCACGCTCGACGCGACCCGGACTCTCGAGTCGCTGCTGGCTGACGCCTACCCGCACATCCGCGACGAGGCGGTACTCGCGCTCGCCCGGCCGAAGCAGAGGCCCGACATGGCCTCGGTGGAGTTCCTGGCCGACGCCCTCGGACGCCGGAGCGAGTCGGCGACGCGGAGGTCGCTTGCGGTCGTGCTCGGCGCCATCGGCGCCCGGCCCGCGCTGCCCGCACTCATCGATGCGCTGCTGAAAGAGCGCGATCCCTCTGTGGTTCCGGCCTTGGCGCTGGCGGTGGGTGCGTCCGGCGAGGCGGACGCCTACGCGGCGCTCACCGAGAAGGCGCACCGCTTCCCGGCGGGCCGCGCGGCATGCATCGCCGCCGCCGCGCCCTTCGCGACGGCCGCCGAGTGGGCGCTCCTCTACGCCGACGACCCCGATGACGCCGCGCGCGCCGCCGCGGTCGATGCGCTCGCGCTGCACGCGCGCGAGGTGCTGCCCGACCTCGATTCGATCGACGGCGTCGGCGAGCGCACGGGCATCGCGCTCGCGGAAGCGCTGCCGAAGGGGCGCCATCGCGCGCTGGTGCGCCGCCGCGCGGTCGCGCTGCTCGGCCACCCCTCCTGGCGCGTCCGCGCCGCCGCCATGGACGCGATGCGTCTCATGGGCGACCCCGCGCTGGCGACCGAGTTGGAACGGCAGAGGGCCAAGGAGCAGGGACGTCTCCGGGAGGGGGTCGATTCCTCGGGGGGTGCGGGGGCCGAAGCTTTGGGCGCGATCCGCGGCATGGGCGTCGCGATTGTCTGCGATCTCCCCGTCCCCCCCGCGGCGGCGCGATTCGCGCGGTGGGCCTCGGCGCTCGCCGAGGGGCAGGCGTACGACTGCTTTCGCGCCGCGGACCCCGACACCTTCCCGCCTGCGGTCGCCGTCGAGCGCGCATTCGGGGCGATGACCGTCGGGCGCCGCGACGCGGCGGCCGACTGGCTCGCGCGCCGGAGCGGCGAAAGCGCCCTGTTCGATGCGCTGCTCGCGGCGATGGAGGAGGAGGCGGTGGACACGCTGTGCGTGATCAGCGAAGGGGTTCCCCGGCGGGGATCGCTGCGGCGCCCGCAGCGCATCCTCGAGGAGATCGTGCACAGGAACCGCTGGCGCCGGCTCGTCATCCACACGATCCACGTGGGAAGCCGATCCGACGGGGCCGAGTTCCTCGCGAGCCTCGCCCGGGCCACCGGCGGGCGGGCGATCCGGGTAGAATGACCACGCGATGCGACGCCGCCCCTTCCTCCCCCTCGCGCTCCTCCTCCTTCCCGCCAGCGTGGCGTTCGCGGCGGACGAGGGGCTCGAGAAGGAACCGAAACATCCTCGCGCCCGCGAACTCAGGGAGGAGGGCAAGCGCCTCGCGGCCGCGGTCCAGCCCGTGGCCGAGAAGGCGAGGACGAAGCAGCCCCTGGAGCAGGAGGCCATCGCGGCGGCGATGGGCGATCTCGAGGGGGCTGCGCTCAGCTACGAGAAGTCGCTCGAGATGGAGTGGAATTCCGAGGCGAACCGCCAGCTTGGCGACGTCTTGCGCGCCTACTTCCGGCTGAAGGCGCTGCGTGTGGCGACGGAGCCCGCCGACGAGGCGGCCAAGGCGCAGGCGGCGAAGGAGGCGGAGCGCGACCGGCGCGAGCGGCTCGCGGACACGCGCAAGTTCGTCATGGACCTCGGCTCCGCGCGCCGCCACGAGAACCTCTTCGGCCGCTGCGAGCGGTGCGACGGGCGCGGGGTCATGCACTCGCCCTTCGGCGACAAGTCCACCTGCGCCACCTGCGCGAGCGGCGGGATGCTGCCGAAGCCCAAGGGGATCCTCGCGTCGCGCTGGCTCGTGAACAGCCCGCTCTACCGCGCGAACTCGACGAACTTCACGCAGGTGGACCGGATGCTGCGCACGGCACATCTGAACTCCAAGCCTCTCGCCCCCTTCGTCAAGTCCATCGGCATCGCCGGGGATGTCGAGGATCACGTCGACTGGGTCCGCATCGAGGCGAAGGAGCAGACGATCGCCGAGGCGGGCGCGAAGACGGTCGAGAAGACGAAGGTCGTCTACACCCTCTTCCGGGTCGGGAAGGTCTGGTACCTCTACACGCCGCGCTTCGACCGCGAGTTGATCGACATCCCCGACCTGCCCGAAGAGCCCGCGAAGGAGTAGACCAACGCAGCGCGCGCACCTGATCGCGGGGGCTCCTTCGTGCCTTCGCGTCTCCGTGGTTTTCGTTCCCCCCGCTCGAATTCAGTGACTCGTCGGGATCCGCGCAAGCGGCGGGGACGCTGCGGGCATGGAGTACAAGCGATCACGGCCGAGGGTATCGGATTTGAGAAGGAACCCAGGAAGGGAGGAACCCATGAGAGGAAAGGTGAACACCCCGGGACTCGGATGCACGGGATCCGCCCCTTCCTAGGTTCCTGGGTTCCTTCTTCCAAACCCAAGACGAAGGCTGTGGTCCACCGCACCGTGAAGCGCGCGTGCTGCAACATCCTCGCGCGCCTCCGTACCCTTTCGCCCCTGACACCCGAACTCCCTTCGAGATTCGGTCCCACTCGTCGTGCGGACCTCGGGCGCTGCGCGCTGCGGCGGGTTCCGCGGGCTCGTCAGCGGTTGGGGCCCGGCAGGTTCGAGAGAAGGTCGGCCCAGTGCGTCGCGTTGAAGGCGTAGGTGACGCTCGGGGAGACGGTGAGGCTCGCGTTCATGATGTCGCCGCTTCCCGCGCTCGGGTTGCTGTGGTCGAGGCCGAGGCTGTGGCCGATCTCGTGGGCGAGCACGGCGGCGAGCACGCGGCCGAAGCCGTTGGCGACGTTCCAGATCGTCTGCTCGCGGAGGCCCACGGGGGAGGCGCCGTAGAGCATCGCGCGCAGGCCGCCCACGTCCGAGGGACCGACGGGCAGGTAGGAGATCGAGTTGTTGTAGGACGCGAGATAGGGCGAGAGCACGCGGTTGGCGAAGATCCCGAGCGGCGTGCCGCTCGGGTTGCCGCAGTCGTGTTCGATGTTGACGTTGCCGGGGTCGAGCCACGCGGTGCCGACGACCGAGCCGGTCGCGCCGTACCGGACGCAGATCGTGTTGTAGCGGAGCGGCGAGGCGCTGGACACCCCGCCCACGGACGGCGTGACACCCACCCCCGGGCCCCCCGGTTTCACGAACGAGATCGCGAGGCCCCCCGCCTGCGGACCGCCCCCCGAGGAGTTGCCGTAGTAGGTGGACAGGTGCGCGAGCGTCCGGCGGATCGTCAGCAGGCGGGCGAGGTCGTCCGCCTCGGTGCCCGCCGCGGCGGTGCTCTCGGGCCGCCGCAGCCCGAGCGCGACGAGCACCTCGTCGAAGTCGGTCGCGTAGTTCGGCGTCGGATCGTAGACGGTGTCCCACTGGATGTACCAGACGTCGGTCGACCCCCAGCGTGCGGAGAAGCCGACGAAGGGGTCGTCCCCGACGGAGACGGCGACCTCCTCGTAGAAGCCGTCCACGTCCGTCGCCCGCACGAGGTCGACGCCGGCGGTGCCGCCCGCCGTGTAGGAGCCTGCGGTGGTCAGCGACGCGCCGCTCTGGTTGGTCGCGAGGGAGAATGCGTAGCCGCTGTTGCCGCCGCTGGCGCTGAAGTTGACGACCGTGCCCGGCGTCAGGTTCGCGCTGCTGCTGGGCGAGATCTCGATGTCGCGCACCTCGAGGTTGAGGCTGCGCACGTCGATCTGCCCCTGCGCGTCCTGCACGACGAGGATCACCGTGCGGACCGCGGACTGCGTCGGCACGCCGGCGAGGCGACCGTCCGTCGTCAGGTCGAGACCCGCGGGCAGCGAGTCCCCGCTGGAGGAGACCCACCAGGAGAACGGCGCGAAGCCGCCCGTGACGGCGATCTGCTGGAAGTAGGCGTGGTCGACGTTCCCGCGGTCGAGCGCCGCCGTCTGGATCGCCGGCGGTCCCCCCGTCGGGGCCCCCGGGCCCCCCCCACCTCCGCCGCAGGCGGCGAGGAACAGAAGCGGAAGCAGCGACAGCCATCGACCCATTACGTCACCTTCGGGCTCCGGGTATGGTCGAGCCCCATGTCCCTATCGGGAGAGGAGAGGGCGCGGTTGAGCGGGACGCTGCTCCGGCGGTACAAGCGTTTTCTCGCCGAGGTACGCCTCGACGACGGCTCGGCGGTCACCGCCCACTGCCCCAACCCGGGCGCGATGACCGGCTGCGCCGAGCCGGGCATGCGCGTCCTGCTGTCGAAGAGCCCCGACCCGCGCCGCAAGCTCGCCTATACGTGGGAGCTCTCGCGCGCGGGGCGCACCTGGGTCTGCGTGAACACCGGCACCGCGAACCGGATCGTGGGCGGGTGGCTCAGAACGGGACGCCTCTTTCCCGGCGAGGGAGCGGTGCGCGCCGAGGTGGCGATCGGCCGCAGCCGCTTCGACTTCCTGCTCGGCGACCGCACCATCATCGAGGTGAAGAGCGTGACGCTGAAACTGGGGGGGCGCGGGGGGGCGCAGCGGAGCGGAGTCCCCCCCGGTCGGACCAGCGGGCGCGGGGGGGCGCAGCGGAGCGGAGTCCCCCCCGGTCGGACCAGCGGGGGCGCGGGGGGGTTTCCGGACGCCGTGACGGCGCGCGGACGGCGCCACGTCGAGGAGTTGGCCGCCCTCGGCAGCCACCGCCGCATCCTGCTCTACTTCGTCGCGCGCGGGGACATCAGCGTGGTGCGCTCGGCCGAGGAGATCGATCCCGACTACGCGCGGGCCGTGCGCGAGGCGAGGCTCGCGGGAGTGGAGGTGCGCGCCGTCGGTGCACGATTCTCCCCCGACGGGGCGGTCTCCTTCCGCGGTTGGCTCGAGGCGTGCTAAAAGCACTGCTGTGCCGTCCCACCGGGTCCTGAGGCGTATCGGCTTCTGCTATGGCCACCGCATCTGCGGCCATGCGGGACCCTGCGCGCACCTGCATGGCCACAATGCATGGGCGGAAATCGTCTGCGAGGGGCCGCTGGATGCGCTCGGCATGGTCGTCGACTTCGGCGTGATCCGCGAACGCGTCGGCCGCTGGATCCACGACCACTGGGACCACCGGATGATCCTCGCGCGCGACGACCCGCTCGCGGACCTGCTGCGCGGGGCGGGCGAGCCGCTCTTCCTGCTGGACGGCCCCCCCACGGCCGAGAACCTCGCGGCCCACCTCTATGGCGTCGCGCGGGGCGCGGGGCTTCCCGTGCGTGCGATCCGTTTCTGGGAGACGGAGACGAGCATGGCCTCGTTCGGAGAGGCGTGAGCGACCGTCTCCCCGACCGGCTCGTCGTCGCGCGCAACCGGCGAGCCTCGCACGACTACGAGATCCTCGAGACGATCGAGGCGGGTCTCGTGCTGCTCGGCCCCGAGGTGAAGTCGCTGCGGGCGGGCAAGGCGTCGATCACCGAGGCGTACGCGTCGATCCACAAGGAGGAGATCTTCCTGCGCGAGATGCACATCCCCGAGTACTCCCACTCGGGCTATGCCCCCCACGACCCCAAGCGCGTGCGCAAACTGCTGCTGCACCGGCGCGAGATCGGCAAGCTTGCCGCGGCCGTCGAGCAGCGCGGCCTCACGCTGGTCCCGCTGCAGGTCTACTTCCGGGGGGGGCGCGCGAAGGTCGAGATCGCGCTCGTGCGCGGGCGCAAGCTCCACGACAAGCGGGAGAAGCTGAAGGGCGAGGCGGACCGGCGCGAGGCGCGCTCGGCGGAGGGGCGGCGGTCGTAGCGCTCCTGCGGGCGCCGTCGTCCGCCGCGAGAGAGCCCGCCCCAGGGCGACGGTGCGTGGGCGCGTGTCCCCGCGAGGCCCCTGCGGTTGACATCGATGCCATCATGATGTAATCATGGCATCATGCCGGAAAAAGTTCGAACCCAGATCCAGCTCGAGCCCCGCCAGTACGCGCGACTGAAGGAGCTCGCGCACGAGCGGCGGCAGTCCCTCGCGAAGGTCATCCGGACGATCCTCGATGAGGCGCTGCAGTTTGGCGAGGAGGCGGACGAGAGCACCGTTCGTGACGCGCGCTGGGCCTTCGTCGGGAAGGGCCGGGACGCAGAGGGGAAGCGCGACGTGGCCCGCCAACATGCACGCTACCTCCACGGCGGACGCCGTTGAGGGTCTTCGTCGATACTTCCGCCTGGTGCGCACTCGCATCGAGAGGCGACGACGACCACGCCCGTGCCCGGGCGATCTACCGCGACCTGGTCGATCGTGATGAGCGGCTTCTGACGACGTCGTACGTGCTCGCGGAGACGATGGGGTTGATCCAGCACAGGCTCGGATGGGCGTCGCTCGATCTCTTCGCGACGGCCGCCCGCACGGTCGACGTCTGCTGGATCGATCACGCGCGCCACCTCGAATCGGAACGGCTGCTCTTGGAGCGGCGTCGGCGCGCGCTGAACCTCGTCGATGCGGCGAGCTTCGTGGTGATGCGCGAGTTGGGCGTCGAGCATGCGTTCGCCTTCGATCGGATGTTTGGACGCGAGGGGTTCCGGCTGCTCGAGCCGCTGTGAGGTCCTAGAGGCCGCGCGCCCAGTCGGGGCGCAGCGGCACGCGGCCGGAGAGGGCGCCGTCGATCGCGGCGAGCATGGAGTCGCGGTCGCGGGGCAGGCGGCCGGAGAGGGGCAGCCAGTTGCTCGCGTGGTTGGTGCGGAAGATCGCGTCGGTGGGAGCCGTGCGCGCGATGAAGGTGCGCAGTTCGGCGAGCAGCCCGGGCACGTCGGGCAGCGCGAACTGGCCGCGTTCGAGCTGCCGCCCCATCGGGGTGCCCGGGATCACCGTCAGCGTCAGCAGGGAGACAAACCGCGGGTCCATCGCGCCGGCCAGTTCGGCGGACGCGAGGGCATGCTCCTCCGAGCGCTCGACGCCTCCCGCGCCGAGCAGGAAGATCGCGGAGAGCTTCATGCCCGCGTCGTGGGCCTTGCGCGCGGCTTCGACATGCTCGGCGGCGCTCGCGCCCTTCGCGATGCGCTTCAGCGTGACGTCGTCGCCCGACTCGGGTCCGATGTAGAGCAAAGACAGGCCGAGTTCGCGCAGCGTGCGCAGCTCCTCCGGCGTCTTCTCGAGCAGGTTCCGGGCGGTCGCGTAGGCGCTCACGCGGCGCAGCCCCGGGAAGCGCTCCGCCAGCGCGCCGAGCAGGACCTTCCACGTGTCGAGGTCGAGCACGAGCGCATCCCCGTCCGCGACAAATACCTTGTCGATCGCGTCCCCGTAGAGGCGCCCGGCCTCCGCGACATCCGCGAGCGTCTCCTCCAGCGGCCGCACCCGGAACTCCTTCGCGCGGTACATGTCGCAGTAGGTGCAGTGGTTCCACGAGCAGCCGATCGTCGCCTGCAGGATGTACGAATCCGCCTCGCTCGGCGGCCTGTAGACCGTGCCCTCGTAGCGCATCTGGGGTCCATTCTAAGACCCCCCGCACCCCCCTCCTCCGGCTAGAAAAAACCGGGGCCTGCCGCCCTGGGCAGGCCCGGGTTTTTCTGGTGGAGGCGCCGGGAATCGAACCCGGGTCCCAGGATGCTCCTCCTGCGCGTCTACGTGCGTAGTCGTCCGACTCGCGACATCCTTCCGGGGGCCGTGACGACCCGGCAGGCCCGGAATTCGCCGGGATCTCTTTTCACCGACCTACCCGGCGGTCCGTCGATGAGCAGCCCGCATTGGATTGGTCGCCGAGGCGCAGCGGGCGGAGCCCCACGGGACCAGGTCGCCTAATTAGGCGGCCAGAGCGTAGTTGTTGTTGGCAACTGTCATTTTCCCGGGTTTTACGAGGCCACCGGGAACCTCGGCACGCAGCAACATTCGGGTGACATCCGGTCGAAACCTGTCGCCCCCGTAGCGACCTCGCCATTCTACCCCACCTCGACGCCGAGGCGCAGCGCCGCTCAGTTTGCGACGCGAGAATGTCCGAAGGGGAATCAGAAGGGGCCGGGGGACCACCCCCGGGAATGAAGATGAACGAGACGGAGCCGTCGGCGCCGGCGGCGTCGCGGGTGGTGCCCGAGCGGGCACTCGCCGCGGTCGATGGGGACAGGAACCTGCTGCGCGAGTTGGCCGCGATCTTCGCGGAGGACTCGCCACGCATGGTCGAAACTCTCCGGGGCGCGATCGACTCGGCCTCCGCGAAGACGGTCGCGGACGCGGCGCACGCGCTCAAGGGCGCGGTCGGCGTCTTCGGGGCCGACGAGGCCGTGGCTCTCGCCTACGACCTCGAGAAGCAGGGGCGCTCGGGCGATCTCGCGCGCTCCCGCGACGTCTTCGCGCGACTGGGCGTCGAGGTCGCCGCCGTCGCCGCCGAACTCGCCGCGCTCACCGGGTTGCCTGCATGAGCGGCCGCCGGGCGATCCTCGTCGTCAACGACGACCCTCTGCAGCAGCGCCTGCTCAAGGGCATTCTCGAGGGGAACGGCTATCGCGTGCGCGCGACAGGCCGCGCGCGCGAGGGGCTCGCGATCCTCCGCGAGGAGAGGGGCATCGCCGGCGTCATCACCGATCTCAACATGCCCGACATCGACGGCTGGAGCTTCTGTCGCATGCTCCGCTCGCCCGAGTACCGGGACCTCGGCCGCGTGCCCGTGCTCGTCGTCTCCGCCACGTTCTCCGGCGCGGACGCCCTCTCCGTCACCTCGGAACTCGGCGCGCACGGTTTCCTCGCCTCGCCCTTCGAGCCCGCCGCGCTGGTGCGCGAGGTCGAGGCCATGGTCGGCGGGCGGTCGACCGCCGGCGCGCTGCGCGTCCTCGTCGCCCACCCCCCCGGCCCCCCCCGGGATCGCCTGCTCGCCGCTTTCGCCGTCCGCGGCTACGACATCGCGGTGGCCGACTCGGCGGCCGAGGGACGGGCCCGCCTCGCCGAGGAGCGCCCGGGCATGATCGTCGCCGCCTTCGCGCTCCGCGAGGAACTCCTGGGCGGCGACGAGTGCGAGGCGGCCGTCGTCGTGGTCGGCGTGCCCGAGCACGCGGCCGTCGCGGTGACGCGGTCGGGCGCCGATGTGGTGACCGGCGAGGCGAGCGATGCGGAGTTCGTCGTCGCGCTGTGCGAGCGCGGGCGGCGGCAGCGCGCGCTGCTCCGCGTGCAGGAGTTGCTCGAAGACCGCACGCGGCGGCTGCGCGACTCGGAGGAGCGGCTCACCGCCGTGCTCTCGGCGATCCCCGACGTGATCCTCGTCGTCGACCGCCAGGGCAAGATCCTGCACGCGAACCCGGCGGCCGGCCGCGTCTTCGGCGACGAACCCGCCCGGCTCGTCGGGCGCGACGCCCGCGAGTTCGTCGATCGCGACGCCGCGGATCGCGGGCATGGGACCTTCTCGGCGCTGCTCCGGCGCGAGGGGGAGGCCCCGCTCGAGTTCGAGGTGACGACGCGCGCGATCCGCTACGGCGAGGGCGCCGCGATCCTCGTCGTCGCGCGCGATGTCACCGAGCGGCGGCGCGCCGAGCGCGAGATGGCCATCCTCGCGCAGGTCGTCGAGCAGGCGGGCGAGATGTTCGCCGTGACCGGTCCCGGACAGCGCATCGAGTATGTCAATTCCGCCTTCGAGCGGATGACGGGATACACCCGCGCGGAGGCCCTCGGCGCGCCGATCGCGATGCTGCGCACCGGCCAGGAGGCCGACGCCGAGCTCTACGCGCAGATCGACCGCACCCTGCGCGACGGACGCGCGTGGCGCGGGCGGCTGCGCCGGCGGCGCAAGGACGGCTCCCCCTACACCAGCGAGGGCGCCTTCTCCCCGGTGCGCGACGAGAAGGGGAGGATCGTCCGGCTCGTGGCGGTGGAACGCGACGTGACGCAGGAGCTCGAGATGGAGCACGCGCTGCGGCAGGCGGTGAAGATGGAGGCGATCGGCACGCTCGCCGGCGGCATCGCGCACGACTTCAACAACCTGCTGACGAACGTGCTCGGCTACGGCGACCTGATCCTCTCGTCGTCGCCGCCCGGCAGCGAGGTCGCGCAGCTCGCCGAGGTGATCGTCACGAGCGCCGGCCGCGCGAGCGAACTGACCGGCCAGCTCCTCGGCTTCGCGCGGCGCGGCAAGAACCGCAACGTGCCGCTGGACGTCAACGAGACCGTGCGGGGCGTCGTCAAGCTGCTGAGCCGCACGCTCGACAAGGAGATCCGCCTCGAGACGAGCCTGCTCGCGGCCCCGTCGGGCATCACCGGGGACCCGACGCAGCTCGACCAGGTGCTGCTCAACCTCGCGCTGAACGCGCGCGACGCGATGGCCGGCCGCGGGGGCGGCGCGATCCACTTCTCGACGGCCAATTTCCGGATGGACGAGGCCTACTGTGCGCGCCATCCGGGTGCGGTCCCCGGCGACACCATCGAGCTCTCCATCCGCGACACGGGGTGCGGCATCCCGGCGGCCATCCTGAACCGCATCTTCGAGCCCTTCTTCACGACCAAGCCTCCCGGGCAGGGCACCGGCATGGGCCTCTCGATGGTCTACGGCATCGTCAAGAACCACGGCGGCACGATCCGCGTCCAGAGCGAGGAGAACATCGGCACGACCTTCTCCCTCTACCTGCCCGCGACCGCGACGGCGGCCCCCGAACCGGTCGCGGCGGCGGCGGACGCCCCGGTGCGCGGGAGCGGCCGCATCCTCGTCGTCGACGACGAGGCGGTCGTGCGGGAGACCTCCGCGGCGATGCTGCGGCGACTGGGCTACGACGTCATCACGGCGGCCGACGGGGAGGAGGCGGTCGTCTACTACCGCACCTTCAGCCGCAAGGTCGACCTCGTGCTGCTCGACATGGTCATGCCGCGCATGGGCGGGCACGAGTGCTTCCGCGAACTGAAGCGCATCCATCCCGGCGTGCGCGCGATCCTCTCCACCGGGTACGGCCTCAACGAGGCCGCGCAGCAGATCCTCGACGAAGGGGCGATCGCGTTCGTGCAGAAGCCCTTCCGCATCGGGGCCTTCTCGCAGGTCATCGCCGAAGCCATGCGAGGCGCCCCGGCCGCAGAAGGCAACAGGCAGGAATAGCGCAACGCGGCTTGACGCCGCAACCAACCGCGCGCAGGCCGCGGCCCGGGTCGCGGGATTGCCTTCGTGCCTTCGCGCCTCCGTGGTTCTCGTTCTCGCCGCTCGAACCAGAACGGTCGAGCCGTCCGCTCCCCTCGCTCGACTGGACAGGGGGGCCGCAGCGGCATGCCCACACCTCTCAAGCTTGGTCGAGGGGCAGGATCTGCGCGCCCCTGCGACGGCCTTTGGCCGATCAGGACCGAGGGTATCGGATTTGATGAGGAACCCAGGACGGGAGGAGCCCATGAGTGCAAGGGGGAGCATCTCGGGACTCCAAGGGTCAAGCCCGACTCTTCCTCGGTTCCTGAGTTCCTGGGTTCCTTCTTCGAACCTCACGACGAAGGCCGTTGTCCACCGCACCGCGAAGGTCCCGGCGGCCTTGGGCGTGCCCTTGCACCCTGCAATGGTCGAGCGGCAGTTTCCTTGCGCGCCCCCGAACGAGTTCGCCCGTGAAACCTGAACACCTGTCGAGATCGGGTCCCACTCGTCGTACAGAGGGGCGAATCCATGCCGCGATCACGTGCGCGCGGCCCGCTGTCGCTCAGTCGGGGGCGAGGCGCTTGGGGGGCTGGGCCTCGCCGATGAAGCGGGGGCGGTAGATCGGCACGCCCTTGCCGTCGCGCATGACGGTGCGCTCGTCGACGATCTGGGCGGCGATGCCGACGACGCGGGACCAGCCGAAGAGCACGGTGTAGTACTCGGGATCGAGCAGCCCCGCCGCCGAGAGCAGCGAGCCCGAGATCGCGTCCACGTTCGGGTAGGGGTTCTGGATCTTCGGCTGCTCCTTCAGGATCGGCGGCACGACGGCGCGCAGCGCGAGCGCCGTGCGCACGAGCGGATGCGACGCGAAGTGCTTTTCGGCGAACGCGTACTGCACCCGCGCGCGGGGATCCTCGGCGCGGAGCACCGCGTGGCCGAAGCCGTAGACCTTGCCGCCCTTCGCGATCACGGCGCGCACGTGCCGGTCGATCGCCTTCGCGTCGCTCGTGCCGACCTCGCGCACGAATTCGAGGCACTCCTGGTTCGCGCGGCCGTGCAGCGGTCCGTAGAGCGACGCCATCGCCGCGGCCATCGACACGTAGACGTCGGCGTGCCCCGAGGCGACCGCCTTGCCGGTGAAGGTCGAGAGGTTGCCGCCGCCGTGGTCCAGGTGCAGCACGTGGAAGAGGCGCAGGACCTCCGGCAGGAGCCTGTGGGCCCCCGGAGCCCCCAGCCCATCGGCGAAGCGGGCCGCGTACGGGAGGCCGGGCGCGGGCTCCCGCGGCTTCCCCCACCCCTCGCGCAGGCGGAAGACGGCGGCGACGAGCCCGTTCGCCCGGGCGACGAGATCGAGGGCGTCCTGCTCCCAGTCGCCCCGCTTGCCCGTCATGCCGAGATAGAGCAACCCCGCGATGAACCACTCCATCGGATGCGCGTCGCGCGGGAGCTGCGCGAGCAGGTCGAAGACCTTCGGGGGGACGGTGCCGCGCGCGACCAGGTCGGCGGCGAACGCCCTCTCCTCCGCGGCGTCGGGCAGCCTCTTGCGGAAGAGCAGGTGGATGACGGCCTCGCACGAGAGGCCCGCGAGGTCGGCGACCGGATAGCCGCCGTAGGAGACCCCCTGTTCGGCGTGGACCGCGCTCGTGAGGCAGGTGCCGACGGGAATGCCGCGCAGGCCGGTGTCGAGGTGGCTCCGGCGGACCTCGAAGAGGAGCGGATCGTCGCGTTCCATGCGAACCGTATCTATGGGGCGCCGCCGCCCGCGTCAACGTTCCGTCTCGGCCAACGCCTCCGCCATGCGCTTGCGCTCGTCGAGGTAGCTGCGCGCCTGCTCCCGCATCTGCTCCTCGCCGGCCGACGTGGCGATCTCCTCGAGCAGCGCCGTCGCCTCCGGTGTGGCCACCTGGTTCAGTCCCCAGAGCGCGCTCCAGAGGTGCTGGTTCGAGGGCTGCGCGCGGAAGCGGTCGCGCATCATCGTAATCACCTTCGGGCTCGGGTGCGCGCGCAGCAGGTTGCCCGCCTGGTTGAAGAACCGGTTGTTGTCCGTGATGCCGGCGAGGTGCTCCTCGGCGGCGAGAATCGCCTCGGGGGTGCCGATCTCCGCCAGCGCGTTCAGCTCCGGCGACCACCAGTCGTTCTCGTCGTCGCCCTTCTTCGCCCGCAGCCGGGCGACGAGTGGCGCCACCGCGCGCGGGTCGCCGATGTTCCCCAGCGCGCCGATCACCTGCCAGGAGGTCCCCTGCTGCTCGGGATCGGCGAGCATGCGCAGGAGCGGCTCCACCGCCTCCTGCTGGCGCAACATCCCCATCGCCTGGATCAGCATGCCGCGCTGCTCGTCCCTGCCCCCCAGGAGTCCGCCGCCCCCCTTGCCGCCGGCGGTGGCCATGAACTGCTCGAGGAGCTTGCCGCTGAACGCGTCGCTTCCCGGCACGCCGTTCACCGACAGGAACATCGCGGCGCCGAAGGCGCCGGTGCGCATCATGCCCGGCACGCCCTCGGCCGTCATCAGGTAGCCCACATAGCCGACAAGCTCCTTCTCGTGGCGCATCGCGAGCTTCAGCGCCGGGATCACGCGCTGCAAGAGGTCCTCCTCCTTGAACTTCTGCGCCATCGCCTTGCCGACGACGCGCATCAGCAGCGTGGTCAGGCGCGGGTAGCCCTTCTCCCCCTTCAGCAGGAGCGCGCGGACCAGCGCGAGCAGCCGGTCGAGGTCGTCGGTGCGCTGGAACTCCTCCATCAGGAGGTCGATGCCTTCGTCCGTCGTCGGCACCTCGATCGTCAGGAGGTCCTCGGGGGGGGGCGCGGGGGCCGCCGCCAGCGCCGCCTCGAGCTCCTTCAGGCGCGCGAGCAGCGCCGCGACATCGACGTCGCCGGCGGGGGCGCCCGCCCGGGGCCGCGCGGCGCCCTCCGGCGCGCGCCGCGTGTGGCGCCGGGGCTCCGGCGTGTCGAGCACGTATTTCTGGATCAGGAAACCCCCCGCGCCCCCCACCAAGAGACCGATCAGCAGGTACCGCATGGCGAGGAGTGTAGCGCCTAGATGTCGATCGGGACGGGCCGGAAGTCGACGGCGTCGCACGCGACGAAGTAGTAGCGGATGCCGTCCCTGACCCCCTGGAACGCCGTCGCGGGGTCGATGCCGTGCAGGTGGCCGTAGACGCAGGCGTCCACCTTCGCCTCCCGGAGGAGCGGCACGAAGGCCGTCTCGCCGAGGTCGAGGTCGATCGGCGGGAAGTGCAGCATCGCGACGAGGCGGTCGAAGCGGCCCTCGGCGGCCTTCAGCGACAGGGAGAGGCGCTCGACCTCGCGCAGGTAGATCTTCTCGTCCTCTTTCGACGAGCGGGGGGCGCCGGGGGGCGACCAGCCGCGGGCGCCGACGATGCCGAGGCCCTCGCCGAGGTCGATCGCGTCGTTCTGGAGGAGCCGCAGCGAGGGCGGCAGCCGCGCCTCGACCTTGGCGCGGCTCGTCCACCAGTAGTCGTGGTTGCCCTTGATGAGGATCTTCCTCCCGGGCAGCGAGTCGAGCAGGCGCAGGTCGGGCAGCGCGTCGTCGAGCTTCAGCGCCCAGGAGATGTCGCCCGCGACGAGGACGACGTCGACAGGCCCGACGGTTTCGGTCCAGTGCGCGACGAGGCGTTCGGTGTGGCGCTCCCAGCGAGGGCCGAAGATGTCCATCGCCTTGTCCACCGCGCTGCCGAGGTGGGGGTCGGCGATCGCGAAGAGACTCATGCGGGATCGTAGGTGCGCCGCTCGACCGCGAGGTAGGCGGTGATCATCGCCGCGAGCCCGCGGTAGAAGCGGCGGTCGGCGGCGGCGGCGAAGTCCGCCAGCGCCCGGTCGGCCCACGGGAGGATGTGGCGGTAGAGGAAGGCGCCGGCGCGCACGCGCGCCTCCTCGGTGCCCGCCTGCTCGTGCTGCTCCGACAGCTCCCCCATGACGCCGAGCGCGATCGCGAGGTGGTCCACCGGCAGCGCGGCCGCCCGGTCCACGGCGAACCTGTGCTCGCGGAGGAACGCGTCGAGGGCGACGACAGGGTCCTCCGTCGCCTCGGTGTAGTCGCTCGCGCGCAGCGAGACGCGCTGCGCGAGGCCGCCATACTCGAGTTCGAGCTCCACGGCGGAGGCCTCGGCGTCGCGCTCGTCGAGCAGGTCGCTCGTCAGGTCGATCCCCTGCGCGCGGGCGAGCTTCACGAGCCCCTCCCCGTGGAGCCGCGCGTAGAGGTCGCGGTCGGGAGGGCCGGCGAGCAGGCGCGCGAAGAGCACGTAGAGGGCGCGTCGCAGCGACGGCGCTTGCATGGAGGGGGATTGTACGGTCGCGCCCAGATTGCAGCGCCGATCCCCGGGCGCTAGACTCACGGGTTTCCCGGCCGACGGAGACGCTTGATGGGCGACGCGCTCAGAACCACACCGCTCAGCGCATGGCACGAGGCGCACGGCGCGCGCATGGTCCCCTTCGCCGGGTTCTCGATGCCCGTGCAGTACGCGGGCGGCATCCAGGAGGAGGTGCGTCTCGTCCGCCACGAGTGCGGCCTCTTCGACATCTCCCACATGGGGCGGCTGGTCGTGCGCGGTCCCGCGCGCCTCGAGGCGTGCGACCACGTGCTGTCGCAGAACGTCGCGAAGATCCCCGAGGGGGCGATCCGCTACGCGCTGATCTGCACGCCGGAGGGGACCGTCGTCGACGACGTGCTCGTCTACCGCGCCAGGGAGGCGGTCCATGTCGTGATCAACGCCGGGGGGCGGGAGGCGGACGAGGTCTGGTTCCGCGAGCACGCCGCGCGGTTCGACATCTCGATCGAGAACCACTCCGACGCGCAGGCGATGCTCGCGCTGCAGGGGCCGCGCTCGGCCGCGGTGCTGCAGCCGCTCACCGCCGTCGATCTCGCCGGCCTGAAGTACTACCGGTTCACCGAGGGACGCCTCGCCGGCTCGGTGCCCGCGCTGATCTCGCGCACGGGCTATACCGGCGAGGACGGCTTCGAGCTCTTCTTCCCCGCGGGGCACGCGGTCGCGGTCTGGGAGGCGCTCGCGCGGGCCGGCGCCGCGCCGATCGGGCTCGGCGCGCGCGACATCTGCCGCACCGAGGCGGGCATGCCGCTCTATGGCCACGAGATGAACCGGGCGATCTCCCCCCTGGAGGCCGGACTCGACTTCGGGATCGACCTCGAGAAGCCCTTCGTCGGCCGCGACGCGCTGGCGCGGCAGAAGCGCGAGGGGCTCAAGCGCCGCCTCGTCGGTCTCGCCGTGGAGGGCAAGCGGGTGCCGCGGGAGTCCTGCCCGCTGATGGTCGGGGAGCGCCAGGTCGGCTTCGTGACGAGCGGGACCTACAGCCCCACCCTCGACCGCCCCATCGCGATGGCGCTCGTGGAGAGTGCCCTCGCCCGCGAGGGGCAGGCGCTCGAGGCGGACCTGCGGGGCAAGCGGGTGCCGGTCCGCGTGGACGGGCTCCCCTTCTACAGCCGAAAGCGGGCGAAGAAGTCGCCCGGAGGGAACTGAACGATGAAGCGACCGGATCAGGCGCGATACAGCAAGAGCCACGAGTGGGCGATGCTCAAGGACGGCGTGTTGACCCTCGGGATCACCGACTTCGCCGTCGAGCACCTGGGCGACATCGTCTTCGTCGACCTCCCGGAGAAGGGCCGGGGCGTCGCCGCGGGCGATACGGTCTGCGAGATCGAGTCGGTGAAGGCCGTCGGGGAGGTCTATGCGCCCGTCTCCGGCACCGTCACCGAGGTCAATGCCGCGCTCGGCGACGATCCCGCCGCGCTCGCCTCCGACCCGTTCGGCGCGGGTTGGCTCGTGAAGATCCGCGCGAGCGACGATTCGGGGTACAAGAAGCTGATGGACCGCGGGTCCTACGAAAAACACCTCGAGACCGCCGAGCCGGGCTAACATCCGCCCGGAAGCCCGGACCGCGGGCAGGTGACCCTCCTTGTTCCCCATCCTCTTCGAGATCCCGAACGCCCTCGACATGCCCGGCGGCTTCCTGGCCGGCGAGGTCGTCTTCGGCGTGCTCTGCGGCCTGCTCTGGCTCTACCGGGCGCTGAAGGGCAGGAAGGACTGGGTCACCTCCGCCGCGAACATGGGGGGATTCCTCGTGCTGCTGCACGTGGGGCTCTCGTGGGCGATGGGAGAGCAGCGGTCGGTCACGATCTACTCGTTCGGCGTCGTCATCATCCTCGGCTTCTTCGCCGGCGCCTCCTACCTCGTGCGCCGCACGCGGCCGCTGCGCCTCGACGACAAGCGCGTCTTCGACTGGGCCTTCTGGATGCTCGTCGTCGGGATCGTCGGCTCGCGCATCTTCTACGCGCTGATCAACTACGAGCTCTTCGCCGACAACAAGATGGAGGTCTTCCGCATCTGGAACGGCGGCCTCGTCTGGTACGGCGGGCTCATCCCGGCCGCGCTCGTCGCCTTCCCGCTGCTGCGGCGGTACAAGCTGCCGGCGCTGCATGTGGCCGACCTCGGTGCGGCGGCGGTGATGCTCGCGCTCGGCATCGGGCGCTGGGCCTGCTTCCTCGCGGGCGACGACTACGGCCGCCCGACCGACGCGTGGTGGGGCATCCGCTTCTACGAGGGCAGCCACGGGCGCCCCCTCGTCGACCGCGCGCTCTACGGGGTCGCGCTCCATCCGACGCAACTGCTGATGAGCGTCACCTGTCTCTGGATCTTCTTCCTTACCGACCAGGTCCGGCGGCGCGCGCGGCAGGCCGGCACGGCCTTCGGCACGATGCTGATCCTCTACGCGGTCACGCGCTCGGTGCTGATCGAACCCCTGCGCGGCGACTTCGTGGAGCGGAACCCGCGCTACTCCCTGCACGCCGCCGCGACGATCACCGTCACGAAGGGCGAGGCCTCCCCGGCCCTGCGCTTCGAGCGGGGCATGGCGGTCCGGGACGCGGGCGGCCGGAGCGGATCGCTGCTCGACGGGCTCGACCTTCCCGCCGGGAAGGCGACCGGGACGCTCCACGCGATCACCGACGAGCCTGCGGCACCGCGCCGGAGCCTGCTCGGAAGCGCGCCGCCCGAGTGGAACGTGCTCGTGCCCGAGGGCACGCCGTCGGGCGTGGAGTTCGACTCCCGCACCCGGACCTACGCGAGCGACCTCCCGGTGCCGCCGGGCTACGTCTCGACATCGCAGTGGATCTCGATCGTCGTCGTGCTCGCCGGGGTGGGCATCATCCTGCTCTGCCGCCGGCTGAAGCTCCCCCCCTACGCCGAAGCCGTGAAGCAGGCGCAGGCCGAAGCCTCCTGAACGGCCGCCCTCGCGTCTCGCGGGACGCGGCGAACGGCGCAGCGCGGCTCCACGCCGCAACCAAAGGAGGGACGGGCGAAGGCCGCGCTGCGCCTCGTGAGGAGCGGCAAGATCCGGATGACGCGCGCGGGGCGGAGGGCTGCGTGCGTCCCTCCCCCGCCGCGGCAGATGGCTGCGATGCGGCCACATGGGCACGCTTCCGGGCGTCGCACGAAGGCAGAGCAGAATGTGCGCAGGGAGCGCGAAGTCCGCGGGCTAGGAGCTTGTCCGGGTCATGGCCTTCAGCCACGCTTCGGGGCCAACCGGACCCGGACAAGCTCCTAATCCGACGCGACGCGAGTCGTGGGTCTCCACGAGCCAGCGCCGCGATCGAGGGGGGCTCTTGCGCGAGGTGCGGCGCTCCGCGTCACGCCCTCGCGGCTGCCAGCTTCAGGAGGTTGTGTCCGGTGCACGCGAGGAGGCCGAGAGATCGAGGTCGTGCCGCACGGTGTCCCGTACGAAGTGCGCCAGGTGGCCCTCGGGCACCAGATCCGGCAAGGTCGCCGGGAGCATGCAGACCTGCTCCACCAGAACCTCTCGGCCACGCCCGTTGTCTTGGCCATGCGCGCAACCTACGGCCGGTCACCGACAGCGAACCCCCTCTCACTTAAGAGTTTGTCCGACGAATAGTCGGACAAACTCCTTGTAGCACAGACGCCCAACGCGGCATCGCCGCCGCCCACGAAGCGCCGGTCACGGCACGCGACATATCGAGCGATGACCGCGAAACCGCGAAGTCAGACCAGCGTCGCGGCGTCGCGCAGGTGGGCGAGGTAGAGATGGAAGACGAAGACGCCCATGTAGAGGGCGAGGGTCAGCGCGAGCAGCGTGCGCACGCGGCGGAAGCGGACGTGCAGCAGCAGCACCGACAGGCCGACCAGCGTCGTGACGACCTTGACCGCCTTGAAGGCGGTGTCGCCGCCCCAGTCGAGGGTCCAGGCCATCACCGGATTCGCCTCGGTGCCGCCGGCGTTCAGATGGATCAACGTGTAGATCATGTCGAGCAGCGAGAAGAGCAGCACGCCGCCGACCAGCAGGTAGTCGCGCAGGTCGTAGCGGTCGACGTAGATGTTGCGGCCCTCCTCCGCCCGGCGCCCGCCGCGGCGCCGCCCGGTCAGCCAGTAGCGCGAGAAGATCGGCGTCGGCCGCGTGCGGCGGTCGGGCCCGCGCTCGGGCTTGGAGGCGGGGAGCGTCTCGTCCTGTTGCATCGCTTTGGGAGGAGTGTGGTTCAGTGTTTTGGACATGGTGCCCCGGGTGCGGCGGTACCCGCAAAACCGGGACCTATTCGTTCCGCGTGTAAAGATCGGCCAAAGCGTCCCGGATCGTAAGCGCGACGAGAGTGCTCGGGTCGCGGCGGTACGCCTCCTCGAGGGCGGGCGCGACCCCCCGGCGCATGCCGCGCCCCCGCAGCGCGAGGACGACCTTCTGCCGCGCCGACTCGCCGGGGAGGCGGCGCAGCGCATCGAGCAGGGCCGGGAGAAGCGCATCCGGGAGCCCCGCGGGTCCCTGGGTCGCGGCGCGCGTCCAGATCGACTCCACGGCCTGCGCGTCGAGCCGCGAGATGGCCCGCGAGACGGCCTCGAGCGCCTCCGGCGTGCCGAGATCGAGCAGGCTCGCCGCCACGGCACGTCGCGCCAGCGGGTCCTCGGAGTGTTCGAGTTCCTGGACCATCAGCGGCAGGACCTCCCTCGCCTTGAGCGTCGCGAGGATGCCGTAGTAGAGGAAGCGGTCGCCCCCCTCGCCGCTCCTCCGGACAAGGTCGAGGATCTGGGGCGTCGCCTCGGCAAGCTGGAGCGCGCCGATGGCGCGCACCGCCTCCGCGCGTGCCGGTCCCGGGCCCGATTCGACACGCCTCCGGAGGAAGGCGACGACGCGCTCGCGGGCGAAGGGGAGGAGGCGCTGCAGCGTGGCCAGGTCCGGCAGGGGATTCCGGTCGAGGTGGGCCCAGAGCGCCTCGCGCACCTCCGGATCCTCCGGCCAGCCGCGGCCGAGCATGCCGATGCTGAGCACGTAGGCGGGGCTCTCGGGCGGCTCGTCCATCTGCGCGAGGCAGATCGCGCGCGCCCGCTCGTCGGGGCGCTCGCTCACGTGGAACTCGAGCGCCGTCCACGCGGAGAGTTCGGCGCGCCCCCCTTCGATGTCGTCGCGCCCGCGGCTCGACTCATAGAGCGTCTCGAACTCCGAGAGGAGGCGATCCGCCATGCCCGGGGTGCCGAGGCGCGCCAGCACCGAAATCGCCGTGACGCGCTCGACGTCCATCGGCGCCTCGAGCAGCCGGCGCATCAGGTCGGCCATCGCCCGCGCGCGCGCGCGGTTCTCCTCCCCCGCGCCCGCGGCCGCCATCGCGCGCAACTCGTTCAGCACGACCATCCGGTGCGCCCCGTCGGGCTCGGCGGCGTTGGGGGGCAAGTCGTCGTAGAACGCGAGGATGCGGCGTCCCTCGCCGCAGCGCAGCAGCAGCCGCAGCGCGAGCTCACGCAGGTCGGCGGCGGCCCGGCCCGCCGTCACCATCTCCACGCAGAGGTCGGCGTAGGCCGGGTCCGGGGCGAGCAGCAGGATCGGGAGGATGCTCCGGCGGAAGGACTCCGCCCACGCCGACCCTTCGACGTCGGGAGGGCAGTTCGCCGGGTCGAGCCAGTGCTGCAGGAAGGGGTGCAGGCGCGGGTGCTGCGCGAGCCCCCTCACGCGGGGAAGGAAGCGCAGCACGTTGGCGAGGATGTTGGGCAGGCCGTAGTAGGTCTCCGTGCGCGCCTCGTCGAGCAGGTAGTCGAGGGCGACGGGGCCCATGCGCACGAGCTCCTCCTCGCCAAAGAGGCTCCACATCGGCACCTCGATCCCGCCGATCGTCTCCCGGCGTGCCGAGGCGAGCATCTCGAACGCGTAGGCCACGTGCGCGCCGGGGGGGCCGACGGCGAGCCGGAGAGGGGGCCGCAGCGCCTCCTCCCCTGGGCGCAGGCGCCCGGACCGGTGCCAGGCGAACATCGCGCCGGCGCCGGCCAACGCGAGGAGCGTCCATGCGATCTTGCGCCGCGCCATCGCGCCGATTCTAGCCGCCGGTGCGCCTCGCGGTGCCCAGCGCGCCGTCGAAGCCGATGTCGAGACGGGCCATCAGCGCGCCCGCCGCGCGATCGAGGGCGATCCGAGCCTGCTCGAGGCGCGTCTGGGCCTCCAGCAGGCGCAGTTCGGCGGCCGTCACGTTCTCCTCGAGTCTCGAGACGTCCAGCACCGTCGAACTCCCGCGCGCGAGCCGCTGGCGTTCGCCCTCGAGCGAGGCGCTGGCCGCGCGCAACTCCTCGCGCGTCGCGGCGATTCCCTCCTTGGCGGTCCGCACGCCGCGGTGGGCCGCGCGCACCTCGACGATGATCTCGCTCACCTGCCGGTCGCGACGCACGCATGCCGCCTCGACCTCGAGCTCCGCCCGGCCGAGGGTGGCCTTGGCCGCGCGGCGACCGAACGGCCAGCGGAAGACGAGGGCCGCGGAGGCGGAGGGGGTCTTGCCGGCCAGCGTGTCCCCCGCGCTGTTCTCGAAGTCGCCGTCCACGCCGCGCCACGTGCCCGTCGCCGTGAAGTCGAGCTGGTGGCGCAGCGCGTCCTGCGCCATGACCACCGCCTCGCGGAGGCGGTCGATCTCCGCGTCGGTGCGCGCGAGGTCGGGCCGGTCCCTGAGGCCGCGCTCGATCATGCCCGCGAGCGGCGGCAGATCGCCCTCCTCGCGCGGCTCCTCGACCGCGCGCAGCATCCTCTCGTCCCCCGGACCCCCTGTGAAGGGCAGCACGAGGGCGCGAAGGCCGTCGGCGGCGTTCTCCGCCTCGAGGCGGCCCTGCAGAAGGGTCACCTCGCGCCGCTTCGTCTCGGCCTCCGCCTGGGTCACGTCGAGCAGCGTGGAGCGGCCGATCTCCGGCGCGAGCTTGCGCCGCTCGGTCGCCTCGATCTCCTTCGCGACCCCCACCGACTTCTCCAGAACGGCGACGCGGCGCTCGAGATAGACGAGGTTCCAGTAGGCGTCGGCCACCGAACGCACCAGCCGCTCGGCCTCGTCGCGGAGCGCGTGACGCGCCTCCTCGGCACCGGCGCGGCTTGCGCGCAGCTCGGCCTCCTGCGCGTGCCGTCCGCGCCCGCGCAGCAGCGGCACCGTCAGCGTGAGGTCGAGCGCCGTGTCGTACGCGGGGTTGATCGTGCTGAAGCTGCTGTTCGTGAAGCTGCGGTCGGCGCGCCACGCGAGGCCGAGCGAGGGGCCGAGGCGGAAGGGCTTGGTCACCCCGAACGAGAAGCCCGCGCGGTCGATGTCCACGATGTCGGCGCCGGCGAGACTGTCGCGGGACGGGAGCAGCGTTTCGCCGAGGTTGGCACCCGCTTCCAGCGCGGGATCCCACCGCGCGTCGGCCGCGTCGATGTCGAAGCGCCGCAGCAGCGCGGCGAGCCGCGCCGAGCGCAGGTTGAGGTTGTACGCGAGCGCGAGATCGACCGCCTCGAGAAAGGTGATTCCTTGGGGGGCCGGGGGCGCGGGCTCCTCGGGCCGCCCGATGGCCGGGCCGAAGGGCGCGAGCGACAGCAGCAGCAGCGCGGAGGCGGCGCGCGCGTTCACCCGCCGAACTCCTCGGCGAGCAGCGCGTCGATCAGCTTCGGCGTCCCCGGGTCGGCGGAGGGCGCGGCGCGGTGGCGCAGCAGCGCCTCCCGCGCGCGCGGGGTGCCGATGCGCGCGAGCGCGTGGATCGCCGCGCGCTCGCAGACGGGCTCGCGCAGCCTCCGGACGATCAGGTCGACCGCCTCCGGGTCGCTCCGGACGCCGCACGCATAGACGAGGGCCACCGCCGCGTCCGGGGCCTGCTCCCGCTCCAGCGCCTGACGCAGCGGGGCGCGACAGGAGGGGCCGCCCTGTTCCGCGAGCGCCTGCGCGGCCGCCTCGCGCACGAGCGGCTCGGGATCGGAGAGAAAGCCGCAGAGCAGCGACGTCGCCGCGCGCCCGTACTGGCGGGCTGCGCGGATCAGGTCGGCGGCCCGGACCTCGGGCGACCGCACGCCGTCGAGCGCGCGCGCCGTGTCCGAGAGTTCCACGCGCAGGCGCTCGCGCTCCTCGATCTCCGCCTTTTCGGCGAAGCGCGTCGCGACGGCAGGATCGAGCAGGCGCAGCGCGCGTTCGAGAGTCGGCTGGATCAGCGTCTCCGTTTCGGCGAAGAGGACCGTGCTGATGCGGCGCTTGTCCTCGCCGGTGAAGGTGCCCGGCAGCCGCTGCGCGAGGCCGAGGATCTCGCGGGCGCTGTTCCCGCGGTTCCACGGGTCGCGATCCTCGAGACCGCGGAGGTAGAAGCGCTTGGCTGCCTCGGCCTTCTCCTCGAGCGTCGGCATCGCCTCGATCCGGAGCACGTCCAGCAGGCGCTCCCGCTTCGCGGCGAAGAGGGGGTCGCGCGCCGAGATGAGCCCGACGAGCGAGTAGGTGGCCTCGCGCCGCGCGAGGAAGAAGAGTCCGCGCTCCCCCTTCGCCAGCAGCACGCCCGCCGCCCCCCCCGCGCCCCCCCCACCCGGATCCTCCGCCGTCTCGCGCTTCGTCTCGACCTTCGCCGGGCCGGTGATCTTCTCCTCCGCCCTCGGCACGCGTCCCGACGCGATGTCGTCGAGGACCTTCTTGAGGCCCGCCTGCCGCGCGCGCTCGTAGCGCAGCGAAGAGGTCTCGAGCGTCGCCGCCATCGTGTCCGGGGCGGCGAAGTCCTCGACGTACATCAGCAGCAGGGTGCCGCTGCGGTCATAGCCGGAAAGGCGCTCGACGACTTCGAGGTGGGCGGTATTGACGCCCCGGAACGCGCGATGGACCGCGGTGATCCTCGCCTCGACGATCTGGTCGCTGGGCGCGAGCACGCGGCGCCCGCACTCCGTCAGCGGCACCCCGCGCGGCTCGCCCCGCGCGACCGCCGACAACGCCAGGGCAAGAAGGAGCGGTGTCGTTCGGGCGGGGCGCATGGGTGGGCGGGGCCATCGAATCACGGCGTCCGGCAACTCTGGGGTGGCAGTGTAACCGCCCCGTCACTCGCGGGCCGCGAGGCCACCCGTGCGCGCCGCGGGAGCGCGGATGCCGGGCTGGGAAGAGGATCTACACGCCGCCCGCGGCGCTGCGCCGGCGGTAGACGCGCACGTTGCCGGCCCGGGGCCGCGCGTTGGAGACTTCCTTGAGGCTGCGCTCGACCTTCTCGTTGTGGATCTTGATGAAGCGCTGGCTCTCGGCCTTCGTGCCGCAGAAGATCTCCTCACCGTGGAGGATCACCTTGTAGAAGTTCTTCCCGTTGTGGATGCAATAAAACCGGATTTCCATGGCAGTGCTTCTGTTTCGATTCCGATCGCGGCGGTCCCGTACGGGGAGACCCCATATGAGGACTTCGGAGAATTTGAACGCAAATCGGAGGCCGGACGTTTGCCATTTTCGCGCTTGTGTGCGTCGAGAAGACGCAACTTGCTATGGGCTAAGTGGTTACGTCAGCCCTTCGGTGGGATCTCGCTCCGCCACGGATGTTACGGAAGGGAGACTGGGGTACGAAAGTGTCACCGGATCGCTCGCGGTGGCGTGAAGGGGTCGCACACCCTTCCTACAAGCGGTAGGGGGCTTGAAGCGTCAGAAGCGCAACGGGATCGCGGTCCGCGCTCTCCATGGCGGCCGCGAACAGCGGGGCTAGCCAGGAGCGGAGCCTCGCAGGATCGAGGCCCGTCTGTCCCTTCGAGAGGACGGCGGTTGCGGCGAGGCGGGTCGCGGGGGACGAAAGCAGGGCATCCCTGTCCGCGAGGAGCGGGCTCGAGGCGACGGCGGCCTCCAGCTCGGGCGGCAACGCCATCCCGGCGAGTTGCGCGAGGGCGAGCCCCTCGCCCGCCCCCGGCGCCGAGGCGACGCGCGGAATGAGACGACCGATCGCGCGCAGATGGCCGACGAGGGCCTCCTGCCGTCGCGGCTCGAACGCGAGCACGTAGTCCTCGACCAGCGCCGCAAGCGTCGCATCGCCCGCCTCCGGGCGGCCCGCCTCCCGGATCAGGAAACGGATCGCGTCGCCAAGGGCGCGGCCGCGAGGGGTCGGATGGTGGGAGTTGTCTCCCTCCGCGAGCAGCGCGAGGCAGACCTGCGCGGTCGTCTCGATCTCTCCGAACGAACCGTCCGGCTGCTGCCGGGAGACCCAGCTTTCGAGCGCCTCGGCGATGCGACGCTCCTGCCCCTCGACGCCGTAGAGCCCGATGCGCAGGTGGTGGCCGTAGCCGCGGGCGCGAAGCCGGCGCGTGAATTCGCCATCGGGCGTGAAGCGCTCCGGTCCCTGGTCACCGATCGAGACGTCGAACGGCAGCGGCACGCGCTCGGGCGCCGGACCTCGTGCCGTCATCTGGAAGAGCACGGCCATCAGCACGAGGTGGGCGACCACGGAGGCGGCGGCGACCCGGAAGCCGATCGACCGGCGCAGGCGGAAGGCGACGAGTCCCGGCAGCGCGCGAAGACGCGCGCCGAGAGGCGGAGCCACCGCGCCACGCGCCGCGGAAAGCACCTTGGCCCGTGTGTTCGCGAGCGGTGAAACCTCCTCGCCTCGACGCATCAACCCGAAGAGCGCGGTCAACTCGTCGAGCTCGCCGCGGAGCGCCGCGTCCTGCGCGAGACGAGCCCGGAGATCGCGCTCCTCGCTCTCGCTCAGTTCGCCGCGGAGCAGGTCGATCAGCTCCTGCCTCATCCGAGCGCCCTCCCGAGCATGCCGCGCAGTTGCGTGATCGCGGCGTTCATCCGGGACTTGATCGTGCCCACGGGGATGCCGAGGATCTCGGAGATCTCCCTGTACTTGAGCCCTTGGCCCTCGGCGAGCAGGAAGACCTGCCGCTGCCCCTCCGGAAGGCGCAGCAGCGCCTGCTGGACGAGCGCTGCCGCCTCCTGCGTGTCCACGACCTCCCCCGCCGCCCGCTCCCGCGACTCGATCAGATCGCCCACGGTCGCCCCCTCCTCCCGCACGGGAAGGTCGGCGGAAACCGTCTTGGGGGCGGCCTTCTGGCTGCGGTGGCGGTCGATGTAGAGGTTGGTAGCCACGGTGAAGAGGTAGGACCGAAAACTCGCCTTGGGTTCGTATCGCGCGCGGCTGCGGATCAGCCTCAGCCAGGTCTCCTGCATGAGATCTTCCGCGAGCGCGCGGTCATAACACATTTTGTAGAAGTAATTTACGAGTGCACGACTGTGCCGGTCATACAAGGTCGCGAAGGCCTCCGGGTCGCCCTGTAGGTAGGCGACCATGAGCTCGCGGTTCGAAGCCGGCATGCTCTCACTAGGGTAGGAAACGGCGGCGCGGGAGGAGGGTTCGATCTTACTCCGGCGCGTGGAGCAGCGTCTCCTCCCCCTCCCGGAGGAGGATTTCCAGGGGGTCGGGGGGCGCCTCTCCCCCCCACCGGACCCTTGCCGGACCCGGCGGAAGGTCATAGGCGCTCGCGCGTCCCGGCAATCGCCGGAGCGGCCACTCGCGGCCCCGGGCGATCAGCGTCGGCGCGGGTTGATCATGCCGCAGCCAGACGCAGAGGCCCGCGGCCCGTTCCAGCCGGATCGTCGCGCCGTCGGCCGCGATGCGGTGGCCCCGGACGGCGACGACCTCTTCCAACTCGATGTCCACGATCGCGGGCAGGCGCGGAAGCCTGATTCGTCCGAGCGCGTCGGCGGTCGTGCTCTGCCCGTCGACGGTGAGGCGGAGGTACGCGGCGAGCCCACCCGCGGGATCGAGAACCGTCGCGGAGGCGCCCGCCGCGGGATCCAGCGTGAGATCGAGGGGACCGTGCGGGACGATCTGGCCCAGCCTGATCTCCCCCTCCTGCCGCGCAATCGCGTATTCCCGCAGGGAGGCGGTGAGGGTGAAGCGCCCCTCCGGGAGCCCCTCGAACGCGTAGCGCCCGCGCTGATCGCAAACGACCCCCTCGACGACGCGGTCGGACTCCATCCTTACGGAGGCCCCGGCTGCCGGCCTGCCGTCGCGGAACCGGACGACGCCGGCGACGGTGCAATGGCCGGGCTGAGGGCCGACCTCGACCGACGCGCCCGGCGGGATGTCGAGGGTCCGCCGATCGCGGTCCGCCTGGATCGTGTAGGGGCCCGGTGGCAGGCCGGCAAGGCGCGCGACGCCTTCGTCGTCCGTCGTCTGCAGGAGGCGAACCTCGCACTCGGGAGTGACGCCACGGATCGAGACCCCGCGGCCCGCGGCGGCGAAGAGGGTCAGGGTCGCGGGGCGCGGATGCCACAGATCGATCCGCGTCTCCCCACCGCTGGTCAATCGCAGCGCCGAAAGCTCCACGATCAGGCCGTTGGGCAACTCGAACTCCGCCCACCGATCGGTCGGCTTGAGCTGCTGCTCCGCGTCCCCCCACGGCGTGCGAAGCACGAGAAGCGCCGATGCCTCCCGCACCAGACGAACCGTGTGCACGCCGTCGTCCCCCAGATCCACCGATTGACGTCGATAGCCATGGGCTTCGAGCCAGTAGCGTCCCGGGGCCATGCCCTCGACGACGGCGACCCCGTCCGGCCCGGTGATGACCCTGCCGCCGTAGTAGTAGGAGAGCGACCGGACATCGATCTGCTGCTCTCCCTCGGGCGCGTCGAGTTCGATCCGGATCGAGCCGCCCGGCAGATCGGCGATCAGCGGCGCACCCACCGGCGGAAGCGGGAAGATGTACTGTCGTCCGCCGACGCCGATCGAAACCGTGTCCAGGTCGGGATCGTCGAGAAGGATCGAGAAGCGCCCCGCCTCGTCGAGGATGCGGTGGCGCATCACCATGAAGTCCTGCACCGGGTCGCCCCTTCGGCGCACCTGCCCGACGAGGGGGCGCGGGGGCGATGCGCGGGCGAGGCGAATCTCGACCAGACCCTCGTCGAGCTGGAGATCGAGCCGCGAGGGGCGGTAGGCGGGGTGGGAGGCCGTCAGGGACGACAGTCCCTTGGCCAGCGGACCCAGACGGAAGCGGCCCTCGGCGTCCGTGGTCGCCTCGGGGCCTTCCGGCGAGCGGTGCGCCTTCACCTTCGCCGCCGCGACCGCCTCGCCGTCGCCGCCGAGGACGACGCCCGCAAGCCAGCAGGGCTCCGGCAGTCGGACGAGCGTCTCCTCGCCGCCGTGCACGTATTCCGAAACCGCGGGATACCCCGGCACCGAGATGCTCACGTAGCCGTGGCGACCTTCGAGTCGAAGCTCCGCGACACCCTCGCGGATCGGGGCTCCATGGACCACTCCCTCCGTCGCCGGACTCCCGTCAGGCAGCAGGACCCGCACACGCTCCCGGGGCCAAGGGGTCATCACGATGTCCCCGAGTTCGGCGGTCGCGCCCGCCTTCATCGGTTCGAGCGTAAGGCGCCGCGTCTCGAACCCGTCCGCCACGATGGCGAGCACCGCGGGCGACTCGGGTACGACGGCGCAGAGAAGCGCCCCCGTCGGACCGCAACCACGGCCGTTCACCTGGGCGTCCGGGAGGGGCGCGCCCTGCTGGTCCGTGACGCGCAGCGCGACCTGCGCGGGACGCCGCGCGTGGACGACCACGCCCGCGAGCTTCTCCCCGTCCGCCAGATCGACCGAGATCGGGATGGTCCCGTAGGGAGGTTCGAGCTGGATCGGCAGCTTGCGCGGAGGCAGATCGGCCAGGCGAAAGCCGCCGTCGGCACCGGTCGCGACTCTCCTGCGTGCGACCAGCACCACCACCCCCGCGACGGCGTGGCCTGCCTCGTCGAGGACCTTCCCGTCGATTTGCGCCGGCCGGTCGAGGCGGAGCGGCGCCAACGGCTCCCCCGGGGTCAGGTCGACGGCGGGGATGTCGAGGAAGCCCGTCGCCGCAGCCGAGACCGAGAGGTCGTCCAGCCAGAGCCCGGAGACGTGAAACGTCCCGTCCTGCCTCGTGCGCACGCGGAAGGTCGCCTTCTCGCGGTAGGTGGTGCGCACGAGGACCTCCGCGTTCGCGATGCCGCCGCCCTGCGCATCGACCACGCGCGACGTGAGCCTGCGCTCGGGGCGAAGCGCGATGTCGATGGGCCCGGGACGCGGAGTCGCGATCGCGAGCGCGTGGCCGGGCGCGTAGACGAGCACGCGCGCGCCGTCGGGCAGGTCGACGACCGCCTCGCCGCGCTCGTCGGTGAGCGTGTCCGGCACGAAGGCGTCGAGGTCGAAGAGCGTCTCGGCACCCGCGCGGAGGACCTGCACGCACGCGCCGGGGAAGGGCCCCTCCCCGAGCCCCACCCGGATCAGCCGCCTCTCCGCGAACGCGGTGCAGCAGAGCAGCAGCGTCGCCACGAGCGCGCGGGTCACGGCAGCAGGATCCTCCTCGTGGTCTCGTCGGCATGTTCGAAGGAGATCCGAAGCGCATCGGGCCAGCGCGCGAGCGCATCCCCCTTCGGCCACTCGACCAGCGTGATGAGTTCGCCCGCGCCTTCGTCGAGCGCGAGGTCGTCGAGCGCCGCGTCCTCCCCCTGGCGGTAGAGGTCGATGTGGATCAGGTCGGGCGTGCCGCGGTAGCGCTGCATCAGCGCAAACGTCGGGCTCTTCACCATCGCGGTCACGCCGCAGGCGTCGCCGACACCCTTGGCGAAGGTGGTCTTGCCGCTGCCGAGTTCGCCGAAGAGCAGCAGCACCGCGCCTCGCGCGAGCGACTTCCCCACCTCGCGGCCGAGCGCGCGCGTCTGCTCGGGCGAGTGCGTCACCACCTCACGCGCCATGTTCGTAGCCGCTGCGCACGAGAGGCCACGTGCGTCCGTCGGGGTCCCGCAGCAGCGCGTCGCGCTCGGTGATGACGCCGATCCGCACGAAGGGATCGGGAAGGGGTCCGGGGACCACGGTCGCGAGCAGTTCGTAGTCCTCGCCGTCGTCGAGTGCCTGCGCCAGCGTGACGCCGTCGTTGAGCGGGACCGCGGCGGCGTCGAGGACGCATCCGACGCGCGAGGCTTCGAGGATGTGGTGCAGGTCGGTGGAGAGCCCGTCGCTGATGTCGATCATCGCGCCCACGGCGCACCGGTCGACCAGCAGCCTCGCCTCGGGCACGCGGGGGGTGAACTCCGCGTGCCTCCCCGTGGCGAGCGATCCGCCGAGGGGGCCGCTGACGACGATCCAGTCGCCGACGCGGGCGCCGCTCCGGAGCACCGGGCCCTTCGCGTGCGCGCGGCCGAGCACGGTGCCGGTGGCGAACGCCACGGGGCCGGTCGCAGTATCGCCGCCGACGAGGCGGCACCCCGCGCGCTCCGCGCCGCGGAAGAGCGCCTTGCCGTCGTCGAGCGTCGCGCGGGGCGGGAGGGCGGCCGCGAGCAGGGCCCAGAGCGGCGTGCCCCCCATCGCGGCGATGTCCGAGAGCCCGCGGGCGATCGCCTTGTAGCCGAAGACCCCTGGCCCCATCGTCTCCCAGTCCGCGTGCACGCCGTCGATGACGCTGTCGGTCGTGACGAGCAGCGTGCCCCACGGCTCGCAGTCGAGCACGGCGCAGTCGTCGCCGGTCTCCGGCGCGCGCCCGCGGATCCACGAGAGGAGTTCGAGTTCCCTAACCACGGATGACGAACCGGATTATCCCCCGGATGCGGGCCTCGGGGATGAAGCCGAGATGGCGGGAGTCGGGATAGCGCTTCTCCTCGGGGCTGTTCGCGAGGATCAGGTAGTGGCCCGGCGGCACGGCGCCCATCGCCTCCCCGCGGATCGGCAGGGGTCCGACCGGCCTCCCGTTGACCGTCAGGAGGCCGTCGCTCGAGCCGATGAGGTCGCCCGGCACTCCCCGCACCACGCCGAAGCGCGCGTAGATCTGCCCCTGCTGCTCCATCTCGTAGACGACGCGACTGTCGCGGTCGATGGGGTCCTGGGCATCGCGTCGCACGGTCCAGACCGTGCTGCCGCCGAGGCACCACGGCGAGAGCGAGAGGTCGCCCTCGGGCAGCGTGAACCGGCTATAGGTGCGGACGAGCAGCGCGGCCGCCACGGCGACGGCGAAGAGCAGCACGAACCGCGCCGGGCGCAGCCACCGCGAGAAGCGCATCAGCCTCCGAACGCCGCCCGGAAGCAGCGGGCCGTCTCGGCGGCATCGGGCGCGTCGTAGTAGGCGCGGATCGAGGCGGCACCGGTGCCGCCCGCCGCGGCGACGTCGCGCACGTTGCCTGCGTCGACGCCGCCGATCGCGAGCACCGGGATCCGGCAGCGCAGCACCGCCTCGCGATACGCCTCGAGCCCGACCGGTTCGGATCCGGGGTGGCTCGCGGTCGCGAAGACCGGGCCGAAGAAGAGGTAGTCGGCCCCCTCCTCCTCCGCCTGCCCCGCCTCGTCGAGGTTGTGGACCGACATGCCGAGCAGCATGCCCGGGGCGAGGATGCGCCGCGCCGCCGCCGGCGGCAGAGACCGCGCGCCGAGGTGGACGCCGTCGGCATCGGCGGCGAGGGCCACGTCGGCCCGGTCGCTGACGATCAGCAGGCAGCCGAGGCGCCGCGTCGCCGGGCGCAACTGCCTCGCGAGTTCGAAGACCTCCCGCGCGGTGGCGCGCGGGCGCCGCACGACCACGGCGCTGAGACCCCCTTGCAGCGCGCGCCCGGTGATGCCCAGGGCCTCTTCCCGGTCGCCCTCCTCCGTCGTGACGAGGACCGCGCTCAGCCTTCCGGCCACAGGATCGGCTCCAGCCCGCGGATCAGGCCGGCCCTCGCCCCGATGCGCCGCACCGCGAGCAGCACGCCCGGGACGTAGACCTCCCGATTGATCGTGTCGTGGCGGATCACCAGCGTCTCGCCCGGCCCGCCGAACCAGACCTCCTGGTGCGCCATCGACCCCGGAAGCCGGAGGGAGTGCACGGGGATCCCGTCGACCCGCCCCCCCCGCGCCCCCGGCGCGCTTTCGTGGCCGAGGATCTCGGGCGGGCGCTCGGCCCGGGCGCGCGCGAGGCGCTCCGCGGTCATGTGTGCGGTGCCCGACGGGGCGTCCTGCTTGTTCTCGTGGTGGCGTTCGACCACCTCGACCCACGCGAAGTGCCGGGCCGCCTCTTCGGCGAAGCGCATCATCAGCACCGCGCCGAGCGCGAAGTTCGGGGCGACGAGGCAGGCGACGCGCCGCTCCCGCGCGAGCGAGTCGAGCCGGCGCAACTGCTCCTCGGCGAGCCCCGTGGTGCCCACGACCGCATGCACGCCGGCCGACAGGATGGCCGTCACGTTGTCGAAGACCGCTCCGGGCAGCGTGAAATCGACCGCGACCTCCGGCCTCTCCCGCGCCGCGGTCTCCGCGATGCTGTCGCCGAGATCGATCGCGCCCGCCAGTTCGAGATCGGCCGCCTTCTTCACGCCGGCGACGATGCAGGAGCCGACGCGCCCCTTCGCGCCGACGACGAGCACGCGCCTCTTCACGGTGCCATCCCCATCAGTTCGGCGTACTCGCGGATCGCGGCCTCCTGCTCCCGCGTCTCGATGGAGCCCGGCCGCAGCGTGCGCACGCGCAGGATCGCCGCCTCCGCGTCCAGGCCGTCGGAGACGAGGTAGGCGGCGAGCGTCGTGCCGGTGCGGCCGAGGCCCGCATGGCAGTGGACGATGACCTTGCCGCCCTCGTGGACGATGCTGCGCATGAAGGTGACGACGGCGTGGAGCGTGTCGAGGGAGGGCGATTCCATGTCCGGGACCGGCACGTGGAACACCTCGATGTCGGGGGGGCTCGGGGGCCGCTCCAGCGTCAGGGACACGAGCGCGGTCACGCCCATCTCGGCGAGCCAGTCCAAGTCCTCGCGGCTCGGCAGCGCCATGCCGCCGACCCGGTCGGGGACGACCCACGAGAAGTTGTATGCCACGTCAGCCCTTGGAGCGCGAGCGCACGTAGTCGGCGATGACCGCCAGCGACTTGCGGTCCTGCTCCCGCAACCACGTGAAGCAGATGCCGAGGCGGTAGGAGCCCCGCTCTTGGTCGCACCAGACTACCCGACCGATCGCCATGACGGGGCCCTCGAGCCCTTCGAGCGCCATCTCCAGCGCGATCTGGCTTTCGGGAGGGATCGCCTCGGGGCTCACGAGGCAGACGCCGCTCGCGCTCAGGTTGAGCGTCTCGCCCGCGACGCGCTTCTCGTCGGAGGTCCCTTGGCGAATGCGCCGGAAGGAGACCTTGCAGCGCTGCTCCAGCCGCTCGGCCCGTCTCCGCTCCTCGCCGCCGGGGACCTGGGATTGCTGTCCGTCCATGGTTGGGGCCCCTTGAATGCGGTGTAGCCTAGGGGGCGTGTCCGACAGTTTCTTCCGCCGGGCGGGGGGGGCTGCGCTGCGTGCGCTGCGCGCGCTCGTCGGCGAACGCGGGTTCGCGAAGGCGCGGGAGTCGGCGGAGGTGCTGCGCGAGGAGTACCGCGCGGGCAGGGAGGGGGAGGCCGCCCCCTCCCCGCGCCCCACCCCCTATCGCCTCATCCCTGAGGAAGGGCCTCGATCTGTGCGCGGAGCGCCGCGAGAGCCTCCCGCTCCCTGAAGAGGAGCGTCCCACCCGGGTGGACGATCGCCTCCGGGGTCTCGATGAGGATGCGTTCGACCTCGGCCAACTCCTCGACGACCTTGTCGATGCTCCCCGCGAGTTCGCGCACGAGTTCGCGCAGGTCGCTCGCCTGGTCGCGCATCTCCGCTTCGGTGAACCCCTTCGGGATGCTCGCCACGCCCTTCTCGAATTCGCTCAGGATCGACTCGAGTTCGCCGATCTCGATGAAGTGGGTCGTGCGCTCCTGCTCGAGCTTGGCGCGCTCCCCCTGGAGCCGCGCGCGGCGCTGCTCGATGAGTTGCTTCGCCTCGGCCTTCACGGCGACATCGAGCGCCATGCGCAGGATGTCGGCGCGCTTCAGGAAGAGGTCCTTCGCGCCCGCGGGGGGCGCCGTCGCCTCCTCTCCGAGGTAGGGGGAGAGGTCCTTGCGCAGGTCGTCGTGGTCGCGCTGCAGGACGGTGATGCCGGTCGGCGGCGAGACGGGGTCGGGCGTAGGGCCCTCCGCGGCGGGTTGGGAGGGCGTTTTCTTCGGCTGCCCGTCACATGCAGCCAGGGTGAGGAGCAGGGCCATCAGGATCGGGAGGCGGGCCATCCGCTCATGGTAACGCCTGCCGGCAGCGTCAGCAGGTCGCCGAGCAGCGCCACGAGGCAGATCGCCGCGGAGGTGAGGCCGAAGCGGGCCGTCGGGAGGAAGGCGCTCAGCGCGAGGCAGCAGAGCCCGGTGACGAGCACGAGCGAGGAGATGACGAGGGCGCGCCCGATGGAGCGCTGCGTCCGGAGCAGCACCCGCCCCTCTCCGCCGCGTCGCCGCTGCTCGGCGACGAGGCGGAAGAGGATGTGCAGCGTGCCGTCGATCGCAAGGCCGATGCTGACGGCCCCCACGGCGATCGCGGTGATGTCGAGGGACAGGCCGAGGAGGGTCGCGGCCCCGAAGACGATCGCGGGAGGGGCCACGTTGGGCAGCACCGCGGCCGCCGTCAGCCGGAACGACCGGAAGGCGATCAGGACGGCCAGAAGCACCACCCCCGCCATCAGCAGCGTGCCGCGCAGGAGGTTCCCCATCAGCCCCCGGGTCGTGCGGACCGCCCGCACGTAGAGGCCCGTCAGTTGGGCGCTCCCGCTGCGCAACAGCGGCAACGCCTCCCGGATGCGGTCGAGCACCTCGGGCGGGCTGCCCTCGCGCACGCGCACCTTGACCCGGTAGCGACGCGTCGGGAGGTGCTCGAAGCGCGCGGTGATGTGCTGGAAGCCCGCCCGCAGCACCGCGAGCGCCCCCTCCTCGCCGATCGGGATGGGGTTGATCGAGCGTCCGAAGCGCACGAGCGTCGCGAGGCTCTGCGCGTTCGCGACGCCGGGAATCTCCTCGATGCGCGCCGAAAAGGCCTCGAGGTCGCGCAGGATCTCGACGGGCGATGCGTCGGCGCGGGCCGTCAGCACCGCGTCGACCGGCACGGTCGCGGTCAGCCGCTCGTCGAGGAAGCGGTAGGTCTGCGCGATCTCGGTCCCGGGCCGGAAGGCTGCGAGGATGTCGACGCCGACCTTCGCGCGGGGAAGCAGCGCGATCGAGGCGAGGGCGAGCAGCAGCGAGACCGCGACCACCGCGCGCGCATGGCGGACGCACCAGGCCGAGAGGCGCAGCAGGGGTCGATCGAGGCGCCGGGCGAGGCGGCCTCGCTCGGGCGGGCGCACGCGGGCCAGCGCGGCGGGCAGGGCGAGCAGCACGACCGGGATCGCGGCGAGGGTGCCGAGCCCCACGAGGGTTCCGCCGGCGTGGAAGGCGGGCACGCCCGTCGCGCTCAGCGAGAAGAAGGCCGCCGCGGTCGTGCCGAGCCCGAGCAGCACCGGCGCGGCAACCGCCGCTACCGCCTCCGCGGCCGCCTCGCCGGCCGAGGCGCCCCGGCGGGTGGCTTCGCCATGGAGGTTGAGCAGGTGCAGCGAGGTGGTGATGCCGATGACGCCGAGCACGGGGAAGAGGGCCGCCCCCATCGCCGTCACCGGAACCCCGAGCAGCGCCGCCGCGCCGAGGGCGAGCAGCGGGGGCAGGCCCGTGCTCGCGAGCGCGAGCAGCGCGAGCCGCGCCGACCCGGCGACCCAGAGGAGCGCGAGCAGCGACGCCGCGAGGGCGAGCGTCCCGATGCGCAGCAGGTCGCGGACCGCGTAGTGCGCCGCCTCCCGCGCGAAGGCGCTCACGCCGGAGACGCGGATCGGCGCCCCCGGGAGCGCGAGCCGGCGGGCGAGCTCCTGGACCGCGTCGATGCAGCGGTCGCGCTCCTCCCTGCTGCCCGGCCGCAGCGTGCTCGCCACCGCGACGACGTCCAGCGCCTCGTTGTAGAGCGTGCCGGAGTAGACCGGGGCCTTGCCGAGGGCCTCCCTCGCCCTCGCCCTCCCCCCCTCCGTCTGAAGGTCCTCGAGGCGCAGGCGGCGCGGGAGCGGGCCGAGCGGCAGCCGCACCGGGTCGCTCGCGAGGCTGTAGATCTCTTCGAGCCCCTCCACCTCGCCGAGAGCCGAGGTGACGCGTTCGAGGTGGGCGAACGCCGCCGGATCGAGCACGGTCGGCGTCTCCCACGCGAGCAGCAGGATGTCGTCGCTTCCGAACGTGCGGGCGAGTTCCGCCTCCAGCCGGTCCGCCTCCTCGTCCGCGTGCAGCAGCGAGCGGGGCTGGTGGTCGAAGCGCAGGCGAGGCAGCGCCCAGAGCGAGACCGCCGCCCCGAGGCCGGCGAGCAGCAACACGAGCCTCCCCCGCGGTCCCGCAAGCCAGCGCATCGACGGCGAGCTTATCATCGCGGCGTGTCCCCCCTCGTCGCCCCGCTGCTCTTCGCGTTCAGGCCCTCGGAGGCGGCGGCCGCGCTGAGAGGCAAGGGGGCAGCGGCGCTGCTCGTGCTGCTGCCGGGCCTGCTGCTCGCGCTCTGGCTCCATGCGCGCGGGTGCGCGCCTTCCGACGCGCGTGCGGTCGGCGCCGCGGTGACGGTGATGCTCGTCGCGCTCGCGGCCGGAGGGTGGCTCGCGGCGATTCCAGCCGCGCGCATCCTCGGCCGCGAGTGGCCGCTGGCGGCCATGGTCGCCCCCAGCGCCGTCACGGCGCTCTGGGCCGCCCTGATCCCCGCACCCCTGATGATGATCGCCCACGCGGTGGGCATGAGGGCGACGGCGGCGCTCTTCACCGGTTTCTGCATGCTGCTCTGGGGGCTCTGGGTCGCGCGCGCGCTGCTCGAATGGGAAGGGGGGGAGCGCGAGGGGGGGAGGGCGCTCGTGGCGGCGTGCCTCGCGGCGGCGGGATCGATCCTCGCCTTCCATGTGGCGATCAGCGCGGTGGAGCGGAGCCTCGTCATCGCGCTCCCCTCCCCCATCGAGACCCCGCAGATCCGGCGTTTCGACTATCTGCTCGTGCGCGTCGGCACGAGGCCGCATCCGGGGGAGATCGCCTGGCTGGTCGAGGAGGGGTCGCGGGAGAGCGCCTTCGCCGAGATCGGCGAGGACGGCGCGCCGCGCTTCCTCGGCCGCTTCCGCGAGGATCCCGCCACGTCGAGAAAGTGGGACGTGGCGGGACGAGTGTTCTTCCAATGCGGCGGCGAGGGCGGGGGGAGCGTCCTGCCGGCGCGACGTCACCCCGTTCCCAGGTAGCCGGTCACCGATTCCCGCAAAAGCGGGCTTGCCCCGGATCGGGACACTCCTCTATAACGGGGGCAGAAGAACCATGGCCGGCGGTCCGGGGTCGGACGCCCCGCCGCCCGCCGACGCGCTGCCGCAGAAGAGCGGCAAGCGAGCCGTCCCCCGCTGGGAAGGGGGGGCGGCCTGACAGGAGGGTGTTTCGATGGAGCGCAGGAAACTGTTCTGCGCGGTGGCGGCGTTGTGCGCCGTCGTCGCGGGCTGTGGCGGCACGTTCAGCAGCAACGAGATGGCGATCCCGTTCGTTCACATCCTGAACGGCGGGACCTCGGCGGTATCCCCGCAGTTCTCCGCCCTCGGCGGCGGGGTCCCCGCCGGGGTGCAGGTGACCTTCGTCGGGGACGTCATCGTGCTGCGCGGGATCCACTTCCGCCCGACGATGAAGGTCTTCTTCGGCCTCAACAACCAGCTTGCGCGGCGGCCGAACAGCCTGCTGACGACGAGTCGCGAGTACCTTCCGGACAGGCCGTTCGTCTACGAGGACCCGGCCACCGGCGCCAAGACGACGCTCGAGGTCGCCGTGCCGTTCGAGTACACGCACACGCAGGAGGTGCGCATCACGGTCCCGCCGGCGCTCGCCTGCAACGCCGCCTTCACGAACCCGATCCTGCGCCTCTACGGCGACGACGGCAGCTCCTTCCCGCTGGCCGACATCTACTTCATCGTCGGCCCGCGGTGCATCGCGACGACGCCGAACCGCGGCGTCGACATCGGCGGCTTCGATGTCATCGTGCACGGCGACTTCCTGTCGCCCTACACGCAGGTCGCCTTCCGCTACCTCGATCCGGCGGACGGCATCGTCAAGACGGTCGGGGACACGCCCGGGACCGACATCACGGAGCTCTACGTCGACCGCCACACGCTGATCATCCCCAAGTGGCCCGGCATCGTGCCCGACAGCACGCACGGCCTCGCGGAGGAGCTGAAGGCGGACCTGCTGCTCTACGAGAGCATCGACGACATCGTCGGAAGCATCGCGCTCGAGCCGGGCCTCGACGGCACGCCGCCCTGCAGCGTGATCGACCACGTCGGACCCGAGCTGAGGCTCGAGCCCAAGGGCGTACGCAACTCGGAAAAGGCGGACGCGTTCACCTTCCTGCCGACCGGCACCACCGACTACCCGAGCATCGCGGGCATCGTGCCGGAATTCGGCTCGGAGGTCGGCGGCAACACCGTCATCATCCACGGCGACCAGTTCGACGCGTTCACGGCCGACCTCTCCAACCCGGCCGATCCCGGCGTCGGCATCGAGTGCCCGCCCGGTTCGGGCACCTTCGTGCCGCCGCTGAAGGCGACCCTCGTCGACCGGCAGACGCTCGTCATCGTGATGCCGCCCTGCGAGGTCGACATCCCGCGCGAGGTCGACTTCTGCCTCAAGAACAAGTACTCGATGGATCACCCCGGCGGCCCCGCCGCGGCGGGCCCGTCGGGCGCGTGCATCATCTTCCCCGACATCTACACCTACATCCCGGTGCCTCCGATCGTGCCGCCGGTGGTCACCGCGATCCACCCCGCCGTCCCGGGGGCGCCCCCGCCCCGCGGGCTCGGCCACGACTACGGCCTCGAGCGCTTCCTCGTCGTGGGCGACTGGTTCGACAGCGACACCACGCTGAACGGCGGGTTCGAGTTCCTGCTGCCCGGCGACGTCGTCGTGCAGACCGAGCGCACGATCCTCCACAACCGCAACCTCATCGAGATCTTCACGCGGCGGCTGCCCGCGCCCTTCTATCCGCTCACGGCGGATCTCCTCGCGGGCGTGCGGGCGCGCAACACGGTGGGCCATGCCGACTTCGCCGACGCGATGCTCTTCAAGGCGACGCCGGACGCGGGGCTCGCCCCGATCCTGGGCTCGATCTTCCCCGCGAGCGGTCCCGTCGCCGGCGGCAACGAGGTGATGCTCTTCGGCGCCAACTTCGACACGACGACGACGGCGCGCTTCGGCGGCGTCGCCGCGACGGATGTGCAGTTCATCCATTCGGGACTGCTCATCGCGAAGGCGCCCGCCGCGGGCGGGCCCGGCGTCGTCGCCGTGGATGTCGTCGACGAGGGCGTGGCCAGCGGGAGCCTGCCCTACACCTACACGGCGACCCCCGCGCCCCCCTGCCCCGCCCTCGGCTTCCTGCTGCCCGACCGCGGCTCCGCGACCGGCGGCTACTCGATCCTCGCCTACGGCATCGACTTCTCCCCGACGGTGCGGGTCGAATTCGGCGTCGATGACGGCAACTGGAGCCCCGAGATCTTCTACGTGACGAAGAACCTCGTGCGCGTGGAGGTGCCCGAGGCCTTCCCCGAGCAGATCGGGGCGGTCGTCAAGGTCGGCGCGACCGACCCGCTGAACGGCTGCGACGTCTCGCTGCGCAGCGTGGACTTCACCTACATCGCGGCGCAGATGGCGGCGCCGGAGATCCTCTACGTCGATACGACGGTCGAGGTCCCGATCACGCCGACGGACTTCCCCGCGCTGCGGGTCCCGGGCGGCGACCGCATGCTCGTGATCGGCCGCAACTTCGACCAGATGACGACGTTCGACATCACGAAGCCGCAGGCCAGCGCCACGAAGGCCTCATGCACGAGCGTCGCCGTGCTCACCCCCAACATCGCCGTGATGCGTTCGCCGGCCTCCCCGAACGGGCTGCCCGGCCTCGCCGACCTGAAGGCGCACAACGCCTTCGGCGACAGCCCCGCGTTCACGGTCGAGTACGTGCAGCCCGGACCCCCGAAGATCCTCGACGTGAGGAACCTCGACGACGGCACGACGACCGCGCCGATCGACGGCAACGAGCGCCTGCTGATCTTCGGCGACAACTTCTTCGCGCCGCTCTCGGTGCGGCTCATCGGCTGCAACGCGGCCGCGCCCGCCACGCTGCTGACGGTCACGCTCGTCGCGCCCGCCGTGACGCTGGTGGAGGACCACCTCATCGGCGTCAACATCCCGCCGAACACCTTCTGCGAGGGCCCCCTCGACATCGAGGTGGTGACGGATTGGGGGGTCGCGTCGTTCGACACGCCGGCCGGTGCGCCGATCTTCATGCTGCTCGGGCCGCAACCGCCCCGCGTGGACGGCGTCTACCCGCAGAAGTTCAACAGCAACGGGGGCGAAGAGGCGGTCTTCTTCGGCCGCAACCTGACCGCGTCCACCGCATTCGCGGTTCGGACGACGCTCTCCCCGGCCGGGACCTTCGTCCCGGTGCTCTCCGCCCGCTTCGTCTCCGAAAGCGTCGCGCTCGTCAAGATGCCGCCGCTCCCGGGCGGCATGCCCCCGGCGGGCGTGCCCGGCGTCGTGCGCGCGGAGGAGATGGACCCGGTGCTGCGCGCGAAGATCGCGAGCCCGACGAAATTCACGGTCAGCGGCGATCTCTTCGTCGTCTGCCTCGACAACGCGCCGATCCTGCTGGGCGTCTTCCCCGACACGGGGCTCATCAGCGGCGGCGAGCAGGTGATCCTGCTCGGCGCGAACTTCCTGAAGGCGGACGGCACGTCGAACGTGTCCGACATCCGCTTCGTGGATCCGGCGCTGGGCGACCTGTTCGACTTCACGGCGGCCTCTCCCGCCTCGCTGCCGCTCGACTCGACCAAGGCGGCGAACAAGGGCAAGTACGTCGTGCTCAACGACCACGAGATCCTCGTGATCACGAGCGCGCGGCCCAAGATCGCCCCCGAGTCGGCGGGCGCGCCGACCAACGTCTTTGTGGTCTCCTCCCTCGGCTCGACGACGCTGACCGGGGGCTACACCTACACGAACACGCCCGCCGTGCGCACGCCCTTCCTGCTCGGCATCACGCCGAACGAGACGCGGCTCAACGGCGGCACCTCGCATCTGCTGAGCGGCGTCTTCCTGACCGAGGCGGACCGCATCGTCCTGACCCGCCCCTCCGACGGCGCGAAGGTGACCATCCCGGTGCCGGGCGCGGCGACGAGCGAGGTGAACGACAGCTTCATCGTCTTCGTCATGCCCCCGCTCGACCCCCCCTTCAAGGCGGGCGACATCCTCGAAGTGCATGCGGAGAAGGACTTCGGCGGCGGCGTCCTCGTCTCGAACAAGCTGCTGCTTGCGCTCAAGGTGACCTTCGCCGGTCCGCCGGTGATCACCCCCGACCTCGCCCCCAAGACCGGCGGCGCCTTCGGCGGGACGCTCGTGACGATCACGGGCTCGGTCTTCACCTCGAACAGCCAGGTGCTCTTCGGCACGATGCCCGCCCGCCATGTGGTCTTCGTCTCGCCGACGACGCTGATCGCCGTCGCGCCGACGCTGCCGGTGGACGTGCCGGACCCCGGCATCGACCTCAAGAACATCCACACGGCTTCGGGGGTCGTGGATGTGGCCGTGTTCACGCAGGGCGGCTGGGCCGTCCTGCCCGGCGGCTACACCTTCACGCCGGAGACGCCCACCGTCGTCTCCTGCTCGCCGGAGAAGATCGCGGAGGGCGCGACCGTGCGCGTCACCGTGATCGGGACGAACTTCGTGCCCGACCTGACGACCGCCGCCTCGTCGCTGGGCGGCACGATCACGAATCCGCTCGTCGAGCACTTCGGCCGCTTCAGCTTCGACTACAAGGCCCCGACCTTCCCCGCGAAGACCGACGGCCCCAAGGCGGACTCCGTGACGATCTCGACCAACCAGGGCGTGGCGGCGAAGAAGTGCGACCTGTCGATCCAGCTCCGGCCCTACGCGAACAGCTGCACGAGCAGCTACACCGTGAATTCCCACGCCTCCCCGACCTCCGGCGTCGAGGCGGGCTCCTTCGTCAAGGTGACGATCGACGGCGGCAACTTCACCCCGGGCGGCGGCCTGATGCTCACCTACCGCACAGGCAAGAAGCAGGCGCTGACGGAGATCCCGGCGGGTGTGCCGCCGACCCTGGGCGGGCAGTTCTGGGTGAGCGCGGATGGCAAGAAGCTCATCTTCACGCCCCCCTACCGGCTCTCCTCCGGGAGCCCGACGCTGGTCGACGGGAACGGAAACGTCGGGCCGGTGGACGTGGCCTACACGGCACCGAGCGGCCTCGCCGCCCTGCTCGACGACTGCTTCACCTACGTGCCCACGTTCATCGACTTCGAGAGCTACCTCTACGGCGTGCCCTTCGCCTACCCGCTCTACTCCGCACCGGGGAAGATCACGGTGGCGGACGTGAACCGCGACGGGGTCAACGACGCCGTCGTGCTGGCGCAGAACACCACGGCGAACGGGGCCGGCGACGATCCGAGCCTGCCCGACGCCTTCCTCTACCAGGCCGACACGTTCGGGACCCTCGACGTGAACGGCGACGGCAAGGCGCCCGACTTCGCGGGCACCTTCACGATCAAGACGGTCAACCACCTGGGCGTGCGGACCTTCGTCCCGTCCGGCGGGCGCGGGCAGGACATCCGCGTGGCCAACCTCGACCGCTCGCTGAACGCGAGCGGCGTCGACGTCAATCCGGAACTCGAGATCATCGTGCCGGTGGTCGTGCCCGGCAGCGGAGGCAACCGGACCCGGGTCCTGCTCGCGGACGTCACCGCCTCCGGCAGCATCGGAAGCCTCACCCTGCTCACGCCGGGCATCGCGTCCAGCGAGTGGATCGCGGGCATCGCGGTCGGGCGCTTCGACGACACGAGCCCGCATCCCGACATCGCGATCCTCACGAACGGGGCGGACACGAGCGCGCGCAAGCTCGTGATCTTCAAGTCCACGGCCGCCTTCACCTACACCAGCGTCTCCTACTCCCTGCCGGCCCCCTTCGACACCTACTCCCCCGGGCACCTCGCCGCGGGCGACTTCGACGGGGACGGGGACGACGACCTGATCTGGGGCCAGTTCGAGAAGGACGGGGTCAACATGCCCGAGACCTACGACATCCTCGTCGCCAAGGTCGATTCGACGGCCGGCACCGTGGGGACGCCGACGAGCCTGACCAACTTCAAGGGCGCGCAGACCTGGGACATCGAGATCTTCGACGCGGACAAGGACGGGAAGGTGGACGCGATCGTCCACATCCGCTGGCGCGCGGGGGGCGGCTTCTTCGGCCCGGGCATCTACCGCGGCGGCGGCTTCGCCACCGTCCTCGATCCTCTCGGGAGCCTGACCGCGAACTTCTACAACGAGACCAACTACCGCTTCCACCCGTTCGAGATCGGCGGCGACAGCTGCGGCATGGCGCACGGCGACCTGAACGGCGACGGCATCATCGACATCGCCACGGTGGACGACTTCGGGGAGATCCTGATCCACTACGGCGACGGCACCGGTCGTTTCGCCACCGAGAACCGGAGCTGGCAGTACCTCACGTCGGACACGCTCTTCTTCACCTTCGTGCAGGGGCTCGACATCGGCGATGTCAACGGGGACGGCCTCGGCGAGATGTGGCTCTGCGATCTCGGCGGCCCCCCCTTCAACATCGCCCTCTGGCTGAACCGTTCCCGCTAGGCCTGCCGCGTCGCGCCGGGAGGCGGCTCCGGGGTCTTCCCCGGGGCCGCCTCGCCGGATCGGGGGGGGGCGCGGGGGCCGGGCGCGGGCTCAGCGCGCCCGCGTCGCGCCCGCGAGCTGGTCGGCGATCACGAGGACCGGCTCGGTCAGCAGCTTCAGGATGCTGAGGCGCGTCAGGTCCTCGTCGCGGAACTCGGCGTTCGTCTCGACCATCGCGTCGCGGATCTTGCTGTACCGCTGGCGGTAGCCGTGCAGCACCGTGCGCACGGCGGCCGCGTCCATCTCGGTGCGGAACCGCGCGTGCAGCAGCACGATGCCGGTGCAGAGCCCCTTCTCGCTCTCGGGAACGAGCAGGATCGACCGGTCGTCGCTGCGGCCGACGGCGACCAGCACGCGCCGCTCCATCGCGACGGTGTTCTTCGTGCCCCGCAGCGCGGGGTTCTTGGCGGTCCGCGAGGTCATCCCCGTCGCGATGCCGCCCTGCGCGACGACGCGGATCGTCGCCCCGTTCGTGACGCCCTCGATCGCGTAGCGCGTGTAGCCCAGGATCTCGTCCACCGCGAGATCGAGGGCCTGCAGCTCGCGCAGCTCGCGGTAGGCGATCCGGTCGCGGGGGACCCCGGTGTCGAGGATCGCGCGCACGATGCGCACCGCGAAGAGCGCCTCGTCGCCGCGGCTGATCCCGACCGTGACCGTCTTCGCCTGGTGCTTGATCGCGTCCACCGGCCGGGAGAGCTCGTCGATGCCCTGGGTCAGGGCCGAGGTCAGCTCCTCGATCGCGACGCCGGGCGTGCCCGCGCGGTTGAAGTCCTCGGGGAAGTACTCCAGGGCGAGCGCCCGCGTCGCGTAGCGGAAGAGCAGCGAGATCTTCGTCGCGGTGCTCGCCTCCAGCGCGCCGTTGAGCCGGCCGCTGCGCAGCGCCGCCGTGAACGCGCGGAACGGCGCCTCGAGGCGCGGCCGAAGCTGATCGCGCAGGTCGCCGCCGGCGGCCAGCGCGAGCGCCCCCACCTCGATCACGCCGCGCGCCTCGCGCAGCGGGCGGGCGAGCGCGTCGATCGACTGCGCCGCGTGGTAGCCGAAGAGGTGGCCCGCCATTGTCGTGAGGATGAAGGCGAGTTCGGGGTCCTCCTCGGGGACGCGGATCGTCGCCACCGCGCCCCGCCACTCGTCCGCGCCGTCGCTCGCGATCACGATGGGGCACGCCTTGTGGGCGGCGTAGATCGCCACCTCCTTGCCCACGTCCGCGGCGTTCCCCCCCTCGAGACCGGCGGCGCAGACGAGCACGAGCGGCTCCGACGAGAGGTCGATGTGCTTCTTGTCCTCGGTCGCGTCGCAGGCGATCGACTTGTAGCAGAGCTCCGACAGCTTGATGCGGATCTCTTCCGCCGCGATCTTGTTGCGCCCGTTGCCGACGATCGCCCAGTGCCGCCGCGAGGGGGCGGAGGCCTGCGCGGCCTTCGCGATCGAATCCTCGCGGGCGAGGATCTCGCGCATCTTCTTCGGGAGGGCGACGAGCGACTCCAGCAGCCGGTGGCGCCGGGACGGGTCGCCGACGCCGCACGCCTCGGCGAGCGCCTCGCCGAGCAGCAGGCCGGCGGCGATCTGGCTGTAGAAGGCCTTCGTGGAGGCGACCGACATCTCCACGTCGCGCCCGTCGCTCGTATAGAGGACGCCGTCCACGCGCTCCGTCAGGTCGCTGTGGCGCCGGTTCACGATCGCGAGCACGGCGGCGCCGCGGGCGCGCAGCAGGTCCACCGTCCGGTTCGTGTCGGTCGTCGTGCCGCTCTGGCTGATCGCGACGAAGAGGTGGTCGCTCATGTCGTCGCGCAGGTGGAAGCCGCTCACCTCCGTGGCGGGCAGCGCGTCCACCGGGATCGAAGTCCCCGAAAGCGCCTCGCGGATCGCCTCGCAGACCCCCTGTCCCGCCACGGCGGCCGTCCCCTGTCCGATCACCCGGATGCGCCGGAACGCGCCGTCGCGCAGGCGCGTCGCGATCGACCGCGGCAGGCTCTCCTCGCCGAGGCAGGCGCGCATGAGGCCGTTCTCGGTCACGATGCGGCCGCGCAGAGTCTTGCGGATCGACTCCGGCGCCTCGGCGATCTCCTTCTTCAGGTAGTGCCGGTACTCGCCCCGGTCGATGTCGCGCGTCGTGATCTCGACCCGCTTGATGTCCTTCTCGGTGATCGGAAGCTCGGTGCCGTCGTAGGCGAGGCGCCGCATGCCGCCCGCCGTGCCGGCCCGGGACGCATCCAGCACGACGACCTGCCCCCGCGTGTCGGGGCGCTCCCGGTCGCTCGGCGTCTCCCCGTCGAGGCGGAGGTAGCGCGAGGTCTCCTCGACGATCCCGTAGGGCTCGCTCGCGACGAGGAAGGCGCCCTCGGCGACGCCGACGTAGAGCGCCTGCCCGCTCCCGCGCAGCGCCAGATAGAGCCGCCCCGGTTCAGACGCGATCGCGCAGGCGATCGCGACGGATCCGTCGAAGCGCTCGACGGTTCGCCGGAAGGCCTCGACTCCGCTGGCCCCCTCCGCGAGGCGCCGCGCGACGATGGCCGGGATCACCTTCGCGTCGGTCGTGATGTCGGGCGCGATCGCGAGCTCCTCGTCGCGGATCAGCTGCTGGTAGTTGTCCACGTCGCCGTTGAGCGCGGCGACGCTGTAGGGCAGACCCTCGCGGTCCACGACCTCCTGGTTGAGCGGGTGCGCGTTCGCCTCGCTGATGACGCCGACGCTCGCCCAGCGCGTGTGGCCGAGCACCTCCGCCGTGGCCCCCGGCACCGCGAGCACCCGGCGCAGCAGCGGGTCCCCGCTGATCGCCGCACGGATGCCGCGCACGTTGTCGCCGAGGTCCCCGACCTCGGCGGCCACCTTGTAGACGAAGCTGAGCGCCACCTTGCCGCCGGGCAGATCGACGCGACGCACCGCCTGGTGGCGGAAGTGGTCGATGCGGGCACGCTCCTCCAGCTCGGCGCGGGCATCCTCGAGCAGGGCGGCGAAGTCGCCGCGCACGAGCAGATGCAGGCCCGCCGAGTCGCGTCCGCGCACCTCGAGACGGTTCAGGGCGTTGAGGGCGACGTTGATGTCGTAGGCTGCCCGGATCTGCCCCTCCTGCGCCCCGGGGCCGCAGAGGCCGCGCACCTTCTCGATGTTGCCGATCCGGTCGCGGTCGAGGGCGAATTGGGCGTCCTTGAGCCGCACCAGTTCCGCATTCAGCTCCTCGACCCGGGCGGTCCCGAGGCCGCTCGCCCTCTGGTCGAGCAGCGTCTCGAAGCGGGCGAGCGCCTCGCCGAGGCGGGTCACGGCGGGTGCGAGCCCCCCCGGCCCCCCCGCCATCAGCGTCCGCATGCCGACAAAGCCCGACAGCGCCTTCGCTGCCCCCTCGCAGGACGTCACGGCGGCTTCGAGCGCCTCCGGGGGCTTCTCCTCGCTCGTCCCCCACGCCCGCACGACATCGACCGCCTCGGCTACCTGACGGCCCAGGGCCGCGAGGTCGGGCGCGGGCCGGTGATCCGGCCTGGAGAGGACTGCCACGATCCCGCACATACGCTTCGCCATCATCCATCGGCAGAACGCGAGGGACAAGTAAGGCCGACGTGAAGGGCGGGGGCATGGGGGGAGGGGTAGAATCGTCCCCCCCGCAAAAACTCATGCGTTCGCTGGCGTTCTTCCTGCTCTTCTCCGGCCTCGCCGCGGGCGAGGAGTTCCCGTGGCGGGCCCTCGACCGGGCCGAGGGCCTGCCCAGCGACGACGTCTACGACCTCTGTTCCAGCGGCCCCGACCGGATTTGGGCCGCCACCGCGGCCGGCCTCTGCCGCATCGAGGCGCACGACATCCGGCTCGCGGGCCCGGTCGATCTGGTGCCGCGCCTCGTGGCCGCTGCGCCCGACCGGGGAGTCTTCGCGCTCTATCCCAAGGGAATCGCCTGGGTGCGGGATGGCGCCGAGGAGTGGATCGACCTGCCGATGGATGCGGCGCGGGCGCAGGGGGCCGCGATCGCCTCGGAGGCGGACGGAACGCTCTGGCTGCAGACCGGCGGCGAGGTCTACTCGCGGAGGCCCGGCGGGAGCTTCGCGCGGGCGGAGACGCGCGAGGATCTGCGCGGGCTGCTGCCGCCCCCGCCGGGGCCGCGCTGGCAGGGCGCGCCCTATCCGGTGCATGTGGCGATCCAGCACCGCGACGAGATCTGGGGTGCGACGCGCGGCCACGGCATCCTGCGCCGGCGTGTCCAAGAGAGGTTCCGGAGGCACCTGCTGCCGGGGCGCTCCCGCGTCCACGCGCTCGCGGAAGGGCCGGACGGGAGCATCTGGTGCGCGACGGAGAACGGCCTCGTCCGGATCCGCGGCGACCTGGCCGAGGAGATCGCCGCGATCGACGGCAGGCCGCTCGGCACCGTCACCGGTTGCGCCGTGGACCGGGAGGGTCGCGTCTGGATCGGCAGCGGATCCTCCTTCACCGGGGTCTACCGCCTCGACGGAGAGGGGTGGAGCCACCGGGGCGAGATCGCCGCCTACGTCCACCGCATCACGACCGATCCGACCGGGGCGGTCTGGTTCGCGGTGCTGAACCGGGAGGGCGGACGCCCCGGGGAGGGAGAGGGCGCCTGGTACTTCTCCGACGGCGAGTTCCACCCCGCTCCGCAGATCGACGGTTTTCCCAGTGGCCGTGTCTACGACGTGATCGCGCGCGATTCGAGCGGCGTGCTCTGGTTCGCGACGCTGAAAGGGCTCGCGGCCTACGAGGGGGAGGGGCGCCTGACGCAGTACACGCCCGAATCGGGGGGGCTGCCGGGGGAGAAGGTCTGGTGCCTCTGCGCGGCGAGGGACGGCAGCCTCTGGATCGGATACCAGGCCGAGCACGGCGTCTCGCGCCTCTCGCGCGGGCAGGTGACGCACTACGACGTCGAGGATGGCCTCTGCGACGGCAACGTCTGGTCGATCGCGGAGGGGCGGCCGGGGGTCCTCTGGTTCGCGACGCAGAGCGGCGTCTCCCGCTTCGACGGCCGGCGCTGGTCCTGCTTCCGCGCCGAGGAGGGGCTCGGCACCGCGCCGACCTGGCCGCTTCTGCCCCTCGCGGACGGATCGCTCTGGATCGGCACCCTCGGCGACGGCGCGGTCCACCTCGTGCCGGATGACCGCTCGCCGCCGCGCTCCCGTTTCGGTGCCGCGCGCTACGAGACCGTCGCCGGGCGCGCGGTGACGGTGACCTGGTCGGGGCAGGACGCCTGGTTCGACACGCCGCGCGCCGACCTCTGGTACCGGTGGCGCCTCGACGACGGCGGCTGGTCGAAGTCGGCGCCGAAGACCTCGCTGACGGTCGATCCGCCCGAAGGGGTCCACCGCCTCGAGGTGCAGTCGATCGACCGCTTCGGCAACGCCGAGGATCCGCCCCAGGCGGTCGAGATCGTCGTGCGCGGCGGCGGCGCGCCGTGGCTGCTCTACGCCGTCGGCGGGGTCGCCCTCGTCGCGGTCGGCTTCTTTATCGGGAGAAGAGGTTTCGCAGCACGAGCCACGTGATGTTGGGGCTCTCCGCCATCCGCCGCCGCAGGTAGGCGGTCGCATCGGTCCAGCCGATCGCGAACGGCACGTAGAGACGCACCGGGAGAGGAACGCCGTAGGCTCCGGAGACGAGGCGCTGTTGCAGCGCCGTCCGCGGAACGCCGAGCAGCATCTGCACTTCGCATCGTCGGGGGGCGCGGGGGGCGATCTCGCGCGCGAAGGTCTCGATGCACCCGACGTCATGGGTCGCGAACTCGACGTGGACCTCGCGCGCGAGCAGGAAGCGCGCGGCGTCGAGCATCGCCCGCTTCATCGCGGGCTTCTCCACCATCGCGATGCGGGCCGACTCCCGGTAGATGCCGATGACGAGCCGGAGGCGCATCCCGCGCGGGATGCGGCGCAGGTCGTCGACGGTCCGGTAGAGGCGCGTCTGCAGGACCGTACCGACGTCGAAGCCCCGCCGGAAGAGGTCGAGCGCGAGGTCGAGCGTCAGGTCGGTCCAGCGGTGGCCCTCCATGTCGATCGTCAGCGCGACGCCGCATGCGTGGGCCCGGGCCGCGAGCGCCTCGATCGGCCCCCGCACCCCCTCCGGATCGCCCGTCGTGAAGGCGGAAGGCTTCAGCGAGACCGACGGGCGGAACTCGTCGGCGCCGAACCGGGCGAGCGCGTCGATGGTCTTCTCGTAGACGGCGACGTTGGCGTCGACCTGGGCCGCGCTGGCCACGTCCTCGCCGAGCAGGTCGAGGGTCGTGCGCAGCCCTCCGGCGGCGGCCGCCCTCGCCGCGTCGAGGCCCGCTTCGAGGGTGTCGCCCGCGACGTAGGGCCGGGCGAACCAGCGCACGAGGGGTGCCGGGACGAGGCGCGAGAGCATGGGCGGGGATTGTAGCGGTCACGGCCCCTTTGACGGAGCCGCCCCGCGGCGCGATCATGGGCCCCCCATGAAGATCCTCGTGACCGGCGGCGGAGGACAGGTCGGCTGCGACCTGCTCGCCCATCTCGCGGCGGGCGGCGGGCAGCATGAACTCGCCGCCTTCGACCTGTCGAAGCGCCCCGCCACCGTGCCCGGGGGCGTCGCGTGGCAGACCGGCGACGTGACGAACGCGGCGGAGGTCTACGACTGCGTGCGGGCGATGCGGCCCGAGGTCGTCTACCACTTCGCGGCGCTCCTGAGCGCGACCGGCGAGCGGGTGCCGCACCGCGCGTGGGCGGTCAACATGGAGGGGACGCGCCACGTGCTCGAGGCGGCGCGCCTATTCGACGTGCGGCAGGTGATGTTCGCGAGCACGATCGCCGTCTTCGGCCCCGGCCTTCCCGACCCGGTACCCAACGACGCGCCGCTGCTGCCGCAGACGATCTACGGCGTCACGAAGGTCGCGGGCGAACTGCTCGGCGGCTACTACTTCCGGAAGTGGGGGCTCGACTTCCGCGGCGTGCGCTTCCCGGGACTGATCAACGCGGGGGTGCCGGGGGGCGGCACGACCGACTACGCGCTCTACATGTACGTGAACGGCATCCGCGACGGCCACTACGAGTGCTTCGTCGGCCCCGAGTCGACGGTGCCGATGATGTACATGCCCGACGCGCTGCGCGCGCTGACCGAACTCTCCGCGGCGCCGCGCAAGAGCCTCAAGCGCTGCATCTACAACATCGCCGCGATGAGCCCGACCGCGCAGCAGTTTGCCGACGCGGTGAAACAGCGCGTGCCGGGCGCCGAGATCACCTTCAAGGTCGACCCGGCGCGGCAGGCGATCCTCGACTCCTGGCCCGCCCGCGTCGACGACGCCTGCGCCCGCGCCGAGTGGGGCTGGAAGCCCGCCTACGACCTGGCGCGCATGAGCGACGACCTCATCCCGAAGGTCCGCGCGATGCTCGGCAAGTAGGGGCGGGACCAAGGCGTCCGGCCGCGACGGCGCGCGATTGTGTTACACTTGTAAACATGAGTACGACAATCACGGTTCGCGCCGATGCACCGCTGCGGGACCGCCTGAAGAAGCGCGCGGCGGAGTCGGGCCTCAGCCTCTCCGCGCTGGTCCGCGAGATCCTCGAGAACGCCGTCGCGGAGCGCTCGGTGGGCCGGCGCGCGGGTCACCTGAAGGGGCGCCTCTCGCTCCGGCAAGAGCCTCCCGGCTCTTGGAGGCGGTCCATTCGCGCAAGGAACTGGCGACGTTGAGACTCTGGCTCGTCGACACGGGCCCGCTCGTCGCCTATCTCGACGAGACCGACCCCGCGCACGGTGCGGTCGCTGCACGGCTCGATGCGTATCGCGGCCGCATTGCAACGACCAGCGCCATCGTGACCGAGGCGCTGCACTTCGTGGGGATGGACCCGGGCGGGCCTCGCCTCCTGGCCGGCCTCCTCGCGGCATGCGACGCGGAAGTCCACGACTTCACCCATCCCGCGGGCCTCCCGGACGCGGTGTCGCTGATGGAGCGATACGCCAACGTGCCGATGGACTTCGCCGACGCCACGCTGCTTCTCCTCGCCGAGGCGCTCGGCGCCCGCGACCTGCTGACGCTTGACCGCCGCGGCTTCTCGACCTTCCGCACCCGAAAGGGACGCGCGCTCCGGCTCGTGATGGATCGCGGAGGGGCCTGAGTACGCGAACCGGATGTGCGCGCTGCCGTGACCGGGAGCTTGCCGCGCCCCACGCCAGCCTCGGGCCCTCGCGTTCGTGCACCCGCCACCCGCGCGCCGCCCCCCCCCTCCCAGGCGCGAAGCACCTGGCCTCGCGGATTTCCGTCAGCACTCCGGCAGGCTCACCGCCAGCCCGCCCTCGCTCGTCTCCTTGTACTCGCGCCGCATGTCGTCGCCGGTGCGCTTCATCACCTGGATGACGCGGTCGAGGCTGACGACGGCGTGAAGGGCACTGTGCAGCGAAAGCTGCGCGGCGCTCCACGCCTTCGCGACGCCCATCGCGTTGCGCTCGATGCAGGGGGCCTGCACGAGCCCCTTGATCGGGTCGCAGGTCAGGCCGAGGTTGTGCTCGATCGCGATCTCCGCGGCGATCTCGCACTGGCGGACGTCGCCGCCGAGGAGCTGGCAGAGCGCCGCGGCGGCCATCGCGGTCGCGGTGCCGACCTCGCCCTGGCAGCCGACCTCGGCGCCGGAGATGCTCGCGTGCGTCTTGACGAGCATCGCGATCGCGCCCGCGGTCGCGAGCGCGTTGTGCACGCGCGGTCGCGGGATGGAGAGCCGCTCGGCGATCTCGACGAGTACCGCCGGCACGATGCCCGCGGCGCCATTCGTCGGCGCGGTCACGACCCTGCCGCCGGCGGCGTTCTCCTCGTTGATCGCGAACGCGAACGCCTGCGCGCGCGCGATGTGCCGGTAGGCCGCCTCGACCATGCCGCGCTCCACCCGGTCGAGCATGTCGCCCGCGCGGCGGCGCACGCCGAGGCCCCCGGGCAGCTCCCCGCGCCGGTCGAGGCCGCGCCCGATGCAGGCGCGGAACGCGTCCCACACCTTGTCGAGCCCCGCCTCGACCTCCCCCGGGGCCCCCTCCCATCCGTGCTCGTTCGCGAGCACGATGTCGCCGAGCGTCCCTCCGTGGGCGAGGGCGGCGGCGACGAGCGTCTTGGCGTCGTGGAAGGGATGGCGGGGGGGCGCGGGGGGGGGAAGGGAGAAGTCGTTGCCGACGTCGTCGGCGCGGCGCACGAAGCCGCCGCCGACGGAGCACCAGCTCTCCGTGAACAGCACGGTCGATCCGCTCATCGCCCGCAGCACGAGCGTGTTCGGGTGCGGCAGCACCTCGTCGCGGTACTCGTGATAGCGGAGGAAGCGCACCTGTTCGGGGTGCAGCCGGGTCGTGCGGGCGCCCCAGGGCGCGAGCGGCTCGGCCTTGCGCGTCTCGAGCAGCGCATGGAAGGCGTCGAGGTCGCAGAACTCCGGACTCCAGCCGTGCAGCCCCGCGAGCACGGCCTTGTCGGTGCCGTGGCCGTGGCCCGTGGCGCTCAGCGACCCCTTCAGGTCCACCTCGACGCGCTCGGGATGGATCTGCTGCTCGAGGCATCGCTCGCGGAAGCGCGCCGCGGCGCGCATCGGGCCGACGGTGTGGCTGCTGCTCGGCCCGAGGCCGATGCGGAAGATGTCGAGCAGCCGGACCGTGATCGGAGCGGTCATGGGGTCCGGATTCTATTCTCGGCTTCCAGCGCCTCCCGTTGAGAGCGGAGCACGAGCCCGCCGCAGACCTCGCCGCCCGGCAGGACGCGCCCGACGCCGACCACCTCCCCCCCATGGACGACGGCGAGCCTCGGCGCGGCGCCGCCTCCCTCGATCGGGTTGCCCCGCGCGAAGCGCAGCGCCCGGGCGAAGTCGACGGGAAGGGCGGGGATGCCGGCGGCCGTGAGCAGGTCGAGCAGGGGGCGAACCGGGGGGGGGCCGGGGGGCGCCTCGACCGTGAAGGGGCCGATCGCGGTGCGGCGCAGCGCGCGGAGGCTCGCCGGGAGGCCCAGCGACGCGCCCAGGTCGCGGGCCAGCGCGCGGAGGTAGGTGCCGGCGCCGCAGACGACCTCCAGCGTGACCTCGGGCCAGGCGGTTGCGGCGATGCGGATCGAATCGATGTGCACGGTGCGCGCGGCGAGCCGCGGCGGCTCGCCGTCGCGCGCGAGGCGGTAGGCGCGCTTGCCGTCCACGCGCAGCGCGGAGTAGACCGGGGGCTCCTGTGCGATCGCGCCCACCTGCCGCGCGATCGCCGCGTCGAGCGACGGCGGCGGAACGGGACCGGCGTCGGCGATCCGCACGACCTCGCCGGTCGGGTCGAGCGTGTCGGTCTCGAGGCCGAAGCGGACGGTCGCGCGATAGGTCTTCGGCAGCCCGACCGCCAGACGGGCGAAGCGCGTGGCCTCGCCGAGCAGCACGATCAGCACGCCGGTCGCGAAGGGGTCGAGCGTCCCGGCGTGGCCGATGCGGGCCCGGCTCCGGCGACGGCCCCCCCGCGGCCGCCACGGGTCGAGCGCGCGTGCGCTCGAGACGCCGGCCGCCTTGTCGAGGACGACGAAGCCGGGGCGCATCAGCGTCCGAGCAGGTGGCGCAGCGCGCCCTCGAGTCCGGGGTGCCGGAATCGGTAGCCGGACTCGAGCAGGCGCGCGGGCTTCACGCGCGCTCCGGTCAGCAGCAGTTCCTGCGCCATCTCGCCGAACGCGAGACGCGCGGCCAGCGCCGGCATCGGCAGGAGGGCGGGCCTGCGCAGCACGCGGGCGAGCGTTTGCGTGAACTCCGCGTTCGAGAGGGCCCCGGGCGCCACCGCATTGACCGGGCCCTGCATGCCCTCCGTCACGCAGGCGTGGTGGATGGCGCCGATCGCGTCGTCGATCGAGATCCAGCTCATCGCCTGCCTCCCCGAGCCGAGGCGTCCGCCGACGCCCATCCTGAAGGGGGGCAGCATCTTCGCGAGCGCCCCTCCCGCCGGCGAGAGGATCACGCCAAAGCGCAGGTGGACGACGCGGATGCCGGCGCGCACGGCGGCCCCCGCGGCCCCCTCCCACTGGCGGCAGACGTCGGCGAGGAATCCCGAGCCGGGCGCGCTCGTCTCGTCGACGACCTCCTCGCCGCGATCGCCGTAGTAGCCGATCGCCGAGGCGCAGACGAGCACCCGCGGCGGGCGCGGGAGCGAGGCCAGCGCGAGCGCGAGACTTCCCGTGCCCTCGGTGCGGCTCTCGCGGATGCGCTCCTTCTGGGCCGCGTTCCAGCGGCGGTTCGCGATGCTCTCGCCGGCGAGGTGGACGACGACGTCGCTGCCCGCGAGCGTCGCCGCCGAGGTGTCGCCGCGCGGGACCGGCACGACCTCGTTGCCGCCGGTGCCGAGAAGCGCGCGCAGCGCGCTTCCGACGAGCCCGCTGCTGCCGGTGATCGCGACCCTGCCGATGCGGCGGCCGGCGACCAGCGCGAGATCGTCGCGCAGCGTCGCGTGGCGATAGGCGAACGCGCGCTCGATGCGCCGGCGCGCGTGGCGTCCGGCGAGGAGTCTCCCGGGCGCGCCGAACGGCAGCGCGTACTCGATCGAGTCCTCGAGCCGGCTGCGGCGCTCCTCGAGCGCGTCGAATCGGTGCGTGTGCACCCACGTCGCGAAGGGGCCGCGACGCATCTCGTCGCGGAAGAGCACGTCCCGCTCGAAGGCGGTGTGGACCGCCTCCCACGTCGTGCGGAAGGGCCCGACCCTCCCGCGCAGCACGACGCGCGCGTCCTTCCCGATGCCGCCGCTGCGCTCGACGACCTCCATCGACTCCCACGGCGGCGTCAGGCGTTCGAGCGCGCCCGGGCGCTCGTGCCATGCGAACAGTTCGCCCACCGGGACGTCGAATTCGCTCTCGAGCCTGAAGCGTTCCATCGGTGCTCCTAGTGGAACCGGGGGTGCGAGAAACGCTCCAGAACAAGCGAGCGCATCTCGCGGCGGAAGCCGAGCGACAGCAGGAACCGCTCCTCGCCCGCGCCGAACTCCTCGACCTCGATGCGGCGCTGGTGGCCGAGCAGCGCCGCGAAGACGACCCCGTAGCGCGGGTCGGGGGCGCCGCGCAGCTCGACGCGGCCGCCCGAGCGGCTGACGACGAGCACGGGCGCCGCGCCGTGGTGGACGAGCCAGGTCGTCCCTGCGCGCGCGGGCAGGCCGGGCAGCAGGTCGAGGCCGCAGAGCGAGGCGGGGTCGGTCGCGTTGCACCACCAGATCGCGTCGTCGTCGAGGGTGCGGGAGAGCGCGTCGTGGCTTGCGAAGTGCAGGCCCGGCACGCCGTCGAGCAGGCGGCCGCCGGCGATCTCGCCGGAGAGCTCCATCAGCCGCAGCGGGCGGGCGAGGCGCGACCAGCGCAGCAGCGGCAACTCCGGCGCGCAGAGTTCGCGGCAGAGGATGCCGTAGCGGCGCAGGAGTTGCCGCACGCGCTCGCGGTCGTCGTCGGGGCCGTCGCCTTGCGGAGGCGCCTCGAGACGCGACCAGAGCCCGAGCAGCGGTCGCGAAGAGGCCCACCCGCCGCGCGCCCGCCGCTGCGGCGCGGGCGGCGAAGCCCGGAAGCGCGACGCGATGCCGTGTCGCAGCGCGGGAAACGAGTCGTTCCGCGCGCGCCCCTCCCATGCGGCGTTCCAGAGCCGGGCCGCGAGATCCGCGGACGCGAGGCCGCTCTTCGAGAGAAGCGCGAAGAAGTCCTGTGCCCCTCCGCCGGCGGGCAGGATGTCGTCGTCCCCGGGCGGCGCCATCCCGAAGAGCCCGATCTCCTCCGTGAAGGCGAGGGCGACGCGCTCGCGCCCCGCGCCGAACCAGCCGAGGTCGCTTCCGCGTGCGAGCGCGTCGAGGAGCGCCGGGCGGTAGCCTGCGATCCGCGCGGGCAGGATCGCCCCTTCGAGCAGCGCGGCGGCGACCGGGTAGCCGAAGAGCGGCTCGATGCGCGCGCGCACTCCCGCCTCGTCCTCAGGGTCGGCCGGAGCGACGAGCCCCTGCATCGTCGCGAGCAGCAGCGGCAGGCGCGCCACGTCGATGGAGCGCACGGCGGCGCGCGCCGCGCTCCTCGCCATGCGCGAGAGCCGCTCGAGGTTTTCCGCGTCGCACCACCGCGTCTCGAGGCGGACGACGGAGCCGCTCTCCCGCAGCCGCTGCAACGACGCCTCCACCCGCGCCTCCGGCAGGTCGAGCATCGCGGCGAGGGTGGTCGTGTCGACCGGCCCGCGTCCCGCCAGCAGGGCGCCCGACAGACGCGCGAGCAACCGGTCGTCGCCTGCCCGCGCCCGCTCGATCCAGCCGACCTCCTGCCGGGCGACGGTCCAGCCTCCTCCCCACCCGACCTGGACGAACTCCGCCGACTCGGGGATGCCCGGCTGCCGGAGCAGCAGCCGCTCCCCGGCGTGGTCGAGCCACTCCTGCAACTCGCGAGGCTCGTAGCCGGGGGCGGTGCGTCCGAGCTTGGACTCGAGTTCCGCCACGATCGCGGGCGGCAGGACCGGCGCGAGCGTCCCGTCTCCGAGGACCGGGACGCGCTCCGGGGTCTCGTCCTCGTACATCAGCGTGTTGATCGCCCGCCAGGCGACCCCCCCCGCGAAGGGCGACGGCGTCGCCGTCGTGCAGCGGCTGATCCGGATCCTGCCCGTCCGCACCTCGTCGAGGCGCGCCGCGAGACCGTCGAGGTCGAACTCGTCCTCGAGGCAGCTTCGCCACGTCTCCGCGACGATCGGGAAGTCCGCGTGGCCCGCGACCGACGCGAGCAGCTTCTTCCCCCGCAACCGCGTCAGCCAGAGCGGCATGCGTTTCCCCGCGCGTTGGCGCGGCAGGAGCAGCGCGCGCATCGCGTTCTCGCGGAAGCGCGCGCCGAAGAGCCCCGAGCCCCCCAGGGATCGCCGCAGCGCGGGCAGCACGCGCTCGGCGGTGAGCCACTCCGCAAGATCGCCCTCCCCCGTCAACGGCAGCAGCAGCGTGTCGTCGTTCGAGAAGACCTCGCCGCGCGAGCCGAGCAGTTCCCGGAGCGCGATCGCGAGGGGGCGCAGCATCCGCCCCCCCCACGGGGCGTGCAGCAGCAGGTGGGGCTCGCGGCCGCCGGTCCGCTCGAGCAGCAGATGCCAGCGGTGCGGAAGCGGCGCGCCGGTACGCTCCCGCTGCGTGCGCAGGAACTCGAGCAGCGCGGCGACGGCGCCCTCGTCCATGTGGCGCTCCTTGCGCAGCGCGTCGGCGAAGGCGGGGTCGTCGAGGCGCGCGTCGGCCTCTTCGAGGAAGAGGCCGATCCGCTCGCAGAGCGCCCAGTCGCGGTTCCACGCGTCCGCGCGCCAGAAGGGCGCCCGGATGCCCTTGCCGTCGGCGGGCAGCGCCTCGACCTCGTGGCGCGTGATGCGTTCGATGCGCCAGACGCGCGCGCCGAGCGTGAAGAGCTGGCCGGTGCGGCCCTCCCAGACGTACTCCTCGTCCAGTTCGCCGATGCGCTCGCCGCTCCCCGCGTGGCGCACGGTGAAGTAGCCGCGGTCGGGGATGACGCCGCCCGAACGCCAGACGAGCGCCTGCGCCCCCGGCCTCGCCGTCACGCGCCCGTCGCGTTCGTCGAGCCGCGGCCGCAGTTCGCGCACGCGCGTCTCCTCGTAGCGGCCGAGCAGCATCGCGACGACGCGGTCGAAGCTCTCGCGCGGGAGCGTGCGGAAGCTGAAGCAGCGCCGCAGCAGCGCGTAGGTCTCGCCCAGGTCGCACTCGCCGACGCCCGCCATCGCGACGAGCACCTGCGCGAGCACGTCGAGGGGATTGCGCACCGGGCGCACGGGTTCGACGTCGCGCGCGAGCATCATCGGCACGAGCACCGCCGCGTCGAGCAGGTCGCGGCCGTGCGTCGGGTAGAGGCGCGCGCGGCAGGTGTCGCCGACGCCGTGGCCCGCGCGGCCGATGCGCTGCACCGCCGAGTGGACGGTCTTCGGCGACTGCACGAGCAGCACCTCGTCGAGGCTGCCGATGTCGATGCCGAGTTCGAGCGAACTCGTCGCGACGAGCGCCCGCAGCGACCCCTCCCTGAGCCTGCCCTCGACGACCTCGCGGATCTCCCGCGAGAGCGATCCGTGGTGGGCATAGGCGAGCGGCGCGCCGGAGGCGTCGTTGATCCAGCGCGCGAGCTTCTCGCTCAGCGCGCGGTTGTTGACGAAGAGCAGCGTCGAACGGTTCTGGCCGATCCGCTCGCGGAACTGCTCGACGAGGGGGGGCCAGAGGGGGGAGGGGACGCGGGGGGAGGGGAGGCCGTGGACGGTGATCTCGGTCCTCTTGACGTCGCGCGACGCGACGAGACCCACCGGCCGGGCGCGCCCCACCGCGTCGTACCCGCCGACGAGCGCCGCCACCGTCTCCGGCGGCCGCACCGTCGCCGACAGCGCGATCCGCTGGAACTCCCCCGAGAGCGGCACCAGCCGCTCCACCGCGGTCATCAGGTAGGCGCCCCGCTTCTCCCCCGCGACGGCGTGGATCTCGTCCAGGACCGCGAGGCGAATGCCGCCGAGGAGTGCGCGGCCTCCGCGCGACGCGAGCAGCAGATTGAGGCTCTCCGGCGTCGTCACGAGGATCCCGGGGGGCTGGCGCGCCATGCGCCGCCGCTGCGCGGGAGTTGTGTCCCCCGTGCGGACGGCGATCTCCACCGCCGGCGCGCCCGGGCCGAGACGCTCACGCAGCGCCGCCAGCGGCTCCGTGAGGTTTTCGCGGATGTCGTTGCCCAGGGCCTTGAGCGGCGAGACGTAGAGCACCCGGACCGTGCCGCCCTCCCACGCCCCGGTGGCCAGCCGGTCGAGCGCCCAGAGGAAGGCGGCCATCGTCTTGCCGCTGCCGGTCGGCGCCATCAGCAGCAGGTGCTCGCCGGCGGCGATGCGCGGCCACGCGAGCTGCTGGATGTCCGTCGGCGCCTTGTGGCGAGCGAGGAACCATTCGCGGACCCGGGGGTCGAAGGCGGCAAGCGGCATCGTCGGCCCGGTTATCATCGCACCGTTGCGAGGAGTCGATCCGGTCGCCCTTGTCGAGATGAGGCGCCTGCGCAGGCGGGCGCGGGTGGCGCTCTTCCTGCGCACCACCTCCGGCGTCGGGGGCGGGCTGCTGCTGGCCGCGGTGCTGCTGCTCCTCGCGCTGCGGCTCCTTCGCGTGGACTGGACCGCCGGGCCGTCGGCGCTGCTGCTGCTCGCCCTCGCGCCGGTGGCCGGGCTCGTGCGCGCGCTGCGCGCGCCGATCGACCCCGCACGCCTCGCGCTCCATCTCGACCGCCGCTTCGGCCTCGAGGGCCTGCTGCTGACCAGCCTCGAGGGCGACGCGTCGGCGTGGCAGCCGCGCCTGAGGGAGCGCGTCGCCGCGGCCCGGCGCGACCTCCCGTCCGCGCCGCTGCGCCCGCTCGCGCTGCGCCTCGTCCCCGCCTCCCTTCTCCTCCTCGCGCTCCTCCTCATCCCTCCGCCGCCAACGCCGAAGCCCCGCGAGGATATCGCCTTCGAGAGGGCGCTCGAAGCGGTCGCGAAGGAGATCGAGGTCGCCGCCGCCGAGAACCGGATCGACCCGAGGCTGGCGGAAGAGCTGCGGCGGCGTGCCGAGGAGTTGCGGCGCGCGGCGGCCGTGCGCGGCCGCGCGGAGTGGGCCGATCTGGACGCGCTGGAGGCGCGGCTCGACCACGAGGAGCGATCGCGGGCCGAGGAGCAGCGCGCGCTGCGCGGCGCGCTCGCGGCCGTGCGCGACGCGCTGCAGCGCCGCGACCCGGGCGACACCGCGCGCGAACTCGCCCGCCTGCTCGAGGCGGCCGACAACGCGGACCTGCTCGACAAGCTCCCGCCGGGCCTGCAGCAGCGCCTCGCCCGCGACGCCTCCGGCAAGGTCGATCCCAGAAACCTCCCGGCCTCCCCCGAGGAGTTGAAGGACCTCGCCGAGGGGCTCGCGGACGCCATCGACAATCCCGCCTTCCTCGATCCGGCCGAGATCGAGGATCTGAAGGACCTCGTCAAGGGCCTTCCCGTCCCGGGAGCGCCGCAGGAACCCGACGAGGGCCAAGGCAACGGCGGCCTCGAGCGCGGACCGGGCCATGCACCGCTCGACTTCACGCACCAGACCGACGGCGCGACGGACGCCTTCACGGCGAAGCGCCTGCCGTCGGGACGAGTGCCTCCGAAGGAGTGGGAGGTGGCGGGCGTCGCGCGGGCCCTGCCCGAAGCCAATCCGGAACGGCCGGGGGGCGCGGGGGGCGAGGCGGGGAGCGGGACGGGCGAGGCCGCATGGCAGCGGCGGCTCGCGCCGGGGCACCGCGAGGCGGTCCGGCGCTTCTTCTCCGGCCAGGCGCCGGGAAAGTAGGCAACGAATGGCGGGCGAGCGAGGCGGGCTGATGACCCCGGCGGAGGTCGGGACGGCGGCGGCGCGGATGCACCGCCTGCGCGAGGGACTCCAAGGCGTGCTCTTCGGCCAGGCGGAACTGATCGACCTGACCGTCGTCGCGCTCGCCGCCCGGGGGCACCTGCTGCTCGAAGGGCTGCCGGGGCTCGGCAAGACCGAACTCGTGAAGGCGCTGGGCTCCCTGCTCGGCCTCACCTTCCGCCGCGTGCAGTTCACCCCCGACCTGCTGCCGAGCGACATCACCGGCGGGCCGGTACTGGAGGACGAGGGTGGCAAGCGCCGCTTCGTCTTCCAGCCGGGGCCGATCTTCGCGAACCTGCTTCTCGCCGACGAGATCAATCGCGCCTCGCCGAAGACGCAGTCGGCGATGCTCGAGGCGATGCAGGAGGGGCGCGTCACCGCCCTCGGCGAGTCCTACGACCTGCCGCGCCCCTTCTTCGTGCTCGCGACGCAGAACCCGATCGAGCTCGAAGGGACCTACCCGCTGCCGGAGGCGCAACTCGACCGCTTCCTGTTCAAGGTGGAGGTGCCCTCCGTCGGCGCCGACGTGATGGCGGAGATCCTGAAGCAGCGGCGGCGCGGGGAGCCTCCCGCGCTCGCGCCGGTGCTCGACGCGGCCGAGATCGGGAGGCTCTTCGCCGCGGTCGACCGGGTCTTCCTGCCCGAGGCGGTCGCGCGCTACATCGCGCGGCTGGTCGAGGCGAGCCACCCGCACCGCCCGACGCTGCCCGCGAAGGCGAAGGGGTTGATCCGCTACGGCGCCTCGCCGCGCGCGGCGATCGCGATGGCCGAGGCGGGCCGGGCGCTGGCGCTGCTCTCCGGCCGCCCCAACGTCGACTTCGCCGATGTCGCGCGCGTCGCGACGCCGGCGCTCGCCCACCGCCTCGTGCTCGACCACGCGGCGCGGCTCGAGGGCATCACCCCGGCGCAGGTCGTCGCGATGCTGCTTGCGTCGGTGGACGCGACGCACGAGGCGCTGCCCGGGGGCCTGCGTTGAGCCGCCGCTGCGCCCTCGCGCTGCTGCTGCTCGGACCGCTCGCGCGGGCCGAGGAGGTCTTCGACCTCGACCAGCGCGTGCGCGCGGTCGTGGAGATGGTGCCGACCGGCTGCCGCCATGGCGGCTACGGCTTCGCGTGGGTCTCGCTGCACAACCGCGACGCCGCCTCGGGCCACGAGGTCTCGCTCCTCCTCGCCTCGACCTACGGCGATCCGGCGTTCTCCGTGAAGAAGAGCGTCGCGCTCTCCGCCGGCGAGAGGATCCAGTTCTACCTGCCGCTCTATCTGGGCGAGGGCTCGCGCACGCTCGCGTTCGAGGTGGACGGAAGATCCGTGGGGGGCCGGGGGGCCTACCTCGACACGAGCCCGCGGGGCGGCATGTCGGTACTCAACGTGACCGAGGATCTGGCGGACTTCCGCACCTGGTACGAGGAGTTGCGCCTTGTCGTGCGGCCGGCCAGCGGATCGCGCAATCCGGCGAGCGGCCTCTACTACGGCTCGACCGGCAACGAGATGGTCGGCCCCCGCGCCCCCTCCCAACTGCCCGACCAGTGGCAACTGCTCTCGGGCTATGACCTTGTCCTGATCGACGGCCGCGCGAAGGGGCTCGACGCCGGACGCCAGCAGGTGCTGATGCGCCATCTCGCCGCGGGCGGCACGACCCTCGTGATCTTCCCGGGGGCGCTGCCGCCGGGGGCGCTGCGCGAACTCGCGGCGGGGACGCCGAGGGTGCGCGGGGGCGTGCACGCGTTCGGGCGCTGGGCCGCCTTCGACGGCTCGGCGCCGCTCGAGGCGCTGACGGCGGAAGAGAAGCGGCAGCTCTGGGAATCGCTGCGCACGCGGGGCGGCTTCGCGGCCCCGTCGGAGGCGACCTCCGGCTACGGCTCCGACCTGATGCTCGACACGATTCGCATCCCGGGGCTCGGCGAGGTGCCGGTGCGCCTCTTCTTCCTCGCGCTGACCGCGTTCGCGATCCTCGTCGGGCCGGTGAACTACATCGTGCTGAAGCGGCGCCGCCGGCTGATGCTGCTGCTCGTGACGGTGCCGCTCGCGGGGCTGCTCTTCACCGGCGCGCTGCTCGGCTACGGCGTCTTCCGCGAGGGGTTCGGCATCACCGGCGTGCGGCGCTCGCTGACGGTGCTCGACCAGCGCAGCCACGAGGCCGTCACCTGCCAGACGCGCACGCTGTTCGCGGGCGTGAGCCCCGGCTCCCTCGCACCCGGGGCGGGCACCTACCTCTGGTGCGTCGACTTCCTGCCCCGGGGATGGCTGGACGAGACGGGCCCCCACCGGCTCGAGATCGACATGGACGACGGGGGGAGGATCGACGGCTCGATCCTGCCCTCGCGCACGCCGACGACGCTCTTCACGGTGACGCAGGGCACCGTGCGCGACCGGCTGCGCTTTCGCCGCGGCGGCAAGGCCCTCGAGGCGCTGCCGGCCCCGCTGCTGGAGACCGGGGCGAGGCTGCTCGTGCGCGACTTCGACGGCACCTTCTGGGAGGGGAACGCCGGGGCGCCGCTGCGGCCGGCCGCGCATCCCGACCGGGTCCGCGCGGAGATCTGCGAAGGCCTCTTCGCGCTCGTGACGGAGGAGCGGATCGCGGCCGGCGAGACGGCGCCGCCGCTGGTGGAGTCGTGGGGCGAGGAGCACCTGCGTCCGGGCTCCTACCTCGCGACCTTCCGCGCCCCCCCCGCCGCGGACGATCTGGGGCTCTCGGTCGAGTATCGCGCCGAGGTGCACGTCGTCGCCGGGCTGCTCGCCGCGGAGGACATTGTTGAGTAGCCCGCTGCTCGAGGTCCTTGGGCTGACGCGCCGCTACGGCGATCTCGTCGCGGTGGACGACCTGTCCTTCGCGATGGAGTCGGGGCAGATCTACGGCTTCATCGGCCCGAACGGCGCCGGCAAGACGACGACGATGCGCATGCTCGCGACGCTCGACCTGCCCGACCGCGGGGATGCGCGCGTGGACGGGCGCTCGGTGCTCGTCGAGCCGCGCCACGCCCGCGCGCAGATCGGCTTCATGTCCGACACCTTCCTCCCCTACGCGAACCTCGATGTGATCGAGTTCCTCGATTTCTTCGCGCGCGCCTACGGGCTTCGCGGGAAGCGGCGCCTCGACACGGTGCGCAGCGTCGCCTCCTTCTGCGGGCTGCTCGAGTTCCGCCATCGCCCGGCGACCGCGCTCAGCAAGGGCATGGGGCAGCGGCTGCATCTTGCGAAGACCCTCGTCCACGACCCGAAGCTGCTCATCCTCGACGAGCCGGCGGCGGGGCTCGACCCGCACGCGCGCATCGAGTTCCGCGAGCTGCTGCGCGAGCTCTCCGCGTCGGGCAAGGGCATCCTGATCTCGAGCCACATCCTCTCGGAGCTGTCGGAGAGCTGCCATGGCGTCATCGTCATCGAGCAGGGCAGGCGGCGCGCGGCCGGCACGCTGGAAGCGATCGCGAGGGAGGTGCAGGTCCAGCGCGCCGTCCACGTGCGCCACCTCGGCGACGAGGAGGCCGCGCGCCGCTTCTTCCTGACGCAGCCCCACGTCGCCGCGCTCGACGGCACGGGGGGCCACCTCGACTTCGACTTCGGCGGCGACGAGCAGGAGCTCGCGGCGCTGCTCGCGCGGGCGGTCGGGGCGGGCATCCCGATCGTCGAGTTCCGGCAGCAGGAGACCGACCTCGAGGAGATCTTCATGCGCACGACCCGCGGGGGGCTCCAGTGAGCGACGAAGCCGCGCCGACCCGCGGCGAGCGCCTGCTCGACCGGGCGAACGCGATCCTCGTGCGCGAGATCCAGCAGGCGCTCAACAGCCGCCTCTTCGTCGCGACGCTCGCGCTCGCCGTCGCCGCGATCTTCGTCATCGGGCTCGTCGTCGCCGCCGCAGGACCGCACGGCGGCACCGGCACCGGCCGCGACGCCTTCGTCGCGACGCTGAGCGCGCTCGCGGTCGTCGCCTTCCTCGTCGTGCCCTTCCAGGCCTTCCTGTCCACGCGCGCCGAGGTCACGGCCGGCACCGTCGAGCACCTGCTGCTCACGCACCTGACCCCCGGCGCGATCGTGCGCGGCAAGCTGCTCGCGGCGCTGATGCAGTTCATGCTCTTCCTGTCGATGCTGGCGCCGCTGCTCGCGCTGACCTTCCTGCTGCGCGGGGTCGACGTCCCGACGATCGCCTTCTTCCTGCTGCTCGCGATCCTCGGATGCCTCACCGCGACCTCGGTCAGCGTCGCCCTCGGCGCCGCCTCCTTCTCGCCCCGCTTCCGCGCGCTGCCGCACCTCTTCACGACGGCGGGCCTCGGCTTCCTCACGCTCGGCCTTCTCATCGGCATGGGCGAACTGCACCGCGTCATCGAGCGCGCCGTCAGCGGGGGGCACGTCGGGATCGTGCTCGGCGGGCTCAGCCTTCCCGTGCTGCTCACGATCGCGCTCTCGGCGATGATCGCCGCGAGCTTCCTCTCGCACCCCTACGAGAACCGCTCGACGCGCTTCCGCGTGCTCGCGCTGCTCGCGCTGCTCGGCGGATTCGTCTGGATCGCGCTCACGCTGCCGGCCCGGTCGGCCTCCGCGATCGGGCCCGGCTACTCCTCGATCGCGGCCGCGGTCCTCTTCCTCTTCGTCGTCTTCGCCGTGACCGAGGTGCCGACCCTCTCGCCGCGGGTGCGGACGCTCGTGCCGCGCTCCCCGCTGCTCGCCCTCCTCTCGGCGCCCTTCCTGCCGGGCGGCGGCCGGGGAGTCGTCTTCGCGATGCTGCTCGCGATCCTCGGTCTGGCCGGGGCGCACCTCTACCCCTGGTGGATGGCGGGCGACACGGTCCGGCTCCTCGAGGGAAGGGTCGCGCTGCTGCTCTGGCTCTATCTGCTCCTTTTCGGCGCGGCGGGTCGCCTGCTCCGCTCGCTGCTCGCCCCGACGCCGCAGCGCACATGGCTCGCGCGCTCGCTGCTGCCCTTCCTCGTCGCCGGCGGCAGCGTCGTCCCGGTGATTTTCGACGCGTTCAGCGGTCCCGGGATACGGCAGTGGCACTACGGCCACCTGATGAATCCGATCTGGACGGCGGCGGAGGTCGGGAGCCGTTCGAAGGGCAGCATCATCGCCGTCGGGATCCTCGCCGGCATCGCGCTGCTGCTCACGCTGCCGTCGATGGTCTCGGGCATCACCGAGGTCATGCAGGCCTCGAAGGAGCGCCGGCTCCGTGCGCGCTGAGTGCGCCGCGGCCGCGCTCCGCTACCGGTTCGCGCTGCCGCGCGAGCCGCTGCGCGGCCGGGCGGGCGCGCACCGCGGACGGGGGATCGGCGCGTCGCTCGAGTTCATGGAGTTCCGCGACTATGTGCCCGGCGACGACCTGCGCCGCGTCGACTGGCGCGCCTACGCGCGCACCGACGAACTCAACATCCGCCTCTACCGCGAGGAGGTCGCCCCCCGCGTCGACCTCTGGGTCGACCCGTCGCGCCGCATGGGCGTGACGGCCGCCAAGGGGCAGGCGCTCGCCGATCTCGCGGAGGCGATCGCCCACTGGTGCCGCCGCGACGCCGGCGGCGTGCGAAGGCTGGGGGGCGCGGGGGGCGCGCTGCCGCTCGCCCCCTTCACGCCTCGGGCTCTGCGCGTCTGGATCTCGGACTTCCTCTTCGCCGAGGATCCCGCGCCGCTCATCCGCCGCTTCGCGTCGGGCGCGGCCCGCATCTGCGTGCTCCAGCTTCTCGATCCGTGGGAGCTCGAACCGACGCGCGAGGGGTTGCGGACGCTGGTCGACATCGAGGGCGAGGATCGCCTCGACCTCGATCTCGAGGCGCCGGCGATCGCGCGATACAAGGAGCGCCTCGCCCGGCTGCGCGGCTCGGTCGAGCGCGCCGTGCGCTCGGCGGGCGGCGCCTACGCGCTCGTGGCGGCGGCGGCGCCCGAGGCCATGTTCCGGCACGCCCTGCTGCCGCAGGGCGTCCTGGAGGCGCGTTGATGGGACTCTCCGCGCCGCTCGGCTTGCTCGCGCTGCTGGCGGTTCCCGCGGTCGTCGCGTTGCACATGTTCCGGCGCCGACTGAGGGAGCGGCGCGTCGCGGGGTTGTTTCTCTTCGCGGAGGACCGCCTTGCGGCGGACTCGGGGCGGCGGCGCGCGCCGCTGCGCTCGACGGCGAGCCTCTGGCTCGAAATCGCGGCGGCGCTGCTGCTTTCGTTGCTGGTCGCCGGCCTCACATTCGGCGCGGACAGGAGGCTCCCCCACCTCGTGCTCGTGCTCGACGACTCCGCATCGATGGGCGCGATCGCGGAGGGCCGGAGCGCGGCGGATCGCGCGCGCGACTTCGCGCGGGAGCGGCTCGCGGCGCTGCCCGGCGGCAGCGCCGCGACGGTCATCCTGACGGGCTTGCGACCGGAGGTGGTGGCCGGCCCCCGCGCCCCCCTCCCGATCGCCCGCGAAGCGGTCGCGCGATGGACACCGGAGTCTCCCACCCACGACTTCGCGCCGGCCCTGCACCTCGGGCGCGAACTCGCGGCGGAAGGTGGGCGCCTGCTCTTCCTCACCGATCGCGGGCTTGCGACCTGTCCTCCGGCCGCCGAGTTGCAGGCCTTCGGACGCGCCGCGGGCAACGCGGCCATTCTCTCCGCGCGGCGCGCGGAGGGGCGCATCCACCTGAGCGTCGCCGCCTGGGGAGGGCTGCCCGTCGAGACCACGCTGCGGCTCTCGGGCGGGGAGGGAGCCGTGGCGGAAAGTCGTCTCTCGGTCGAGCCGGGCAAGCCGGTCCACCTCTCGCTCCCGGACCCGCTGCCGGGCCGCGCGCTGCGCGCGGAGATCGGGGCCGACGCGCTCCCGATCGACAATGCGGTGCTGCTCTTGCCGGAGCCGTCGCGCGTGGTGGGTGTGTGCGCCGATCTCCCGGCCGAGACGGCCGCCCTGCTGCGCTTCCGGGAGGTGGCGGCGGCGATGCGCGACGTGGCGGTCGTGCCCGATCGCGGAGGGGCGCATCTGGTGGTGACGGGGGCTGCCGGGGCGATGCGGCCGGGTTGCATCGAGGTCGTGCTGGAGCCGATCGCGCCCGGCGCGGAGCGCGACGACTGGATCGGCCCCTATCTGCTCGAACGGCGCCATCCGCTGCTCGACGGCGTGACGCTGGAAGGGGTCGTCTGGGGGGCGGGGCGGTCGGCACTGCCGGGTCTGCCGCTGCTGCTCGCCGGGGAGGCGGCGCTGTTGTCGGAGGAGGAGGAGGAGACCGGGGTGCGATACCGGCTCAACCTCGATCCGGCGCGCACGAACCTGCCGTCGTCGCCGGACTGGCCGATCCTCTTCTCGAACCTCTGCGCGCTGGCGCGGCAGCGCATGCCGGGGCCGGAGGAGGTGAACGTGCGCCTCGGCGAGACGCTGCGCTACCGCCCCGGCGGCGGCGAGCGCGTAGCCGATCTGGAACTGCACGCCCCCGACGGGAGCGTCGAGCGTGCGCGGGGCTTTCGCGTGGCGACCTTCGCGGCGGCCCGCCCGGGGGAGTACCGGCTGACCGAGGGCGAACGGGAGGTGGCGCGCTTCGCCGTCTGCTTCGTCGACGGGAGCGAGTCCGACCTGACCGGCGCGGAGGAGCGGAGCGTCGCCGCCACGGAGGAGGGCGCGGCCGCCGGCGTGGACGGTCGGGAGGGGATCGAGGCGCAACTGCTCGCGCTGCTGCTCCTCCTCGTGCTTGCGACCGACTGGTACCTGCTCGGGAGGGGGGCATGATCCGCCTGCTCGCCCCCGAAGCGCTGCTGCTGGTCGCTGTCGTGCTGCTCGCGCTGCGGCGGCGCTTCCTGCACGGCAACGCGCTCGTGGTCGCGTTGCGCGGGATGGTGCTGCTTGCCCTCGCCGTGCTGCTCGCGCGGCCCTACCGTCGGGGGGCGGAGGAGGGGCGCGACTTCCTGCTCGTCGCCGACCTGTCGCGCTCGGTCCCCCCGGAGACGCTGGCGCGCGTCGAGGAGATCTGCGGGACGCTCGGGGGCGCCGCGCAGCGGGGGGACCGGATCGGCATGGTCGTCTTCGGACGCGGGGCGGCGATCGAATGGCTGCCTGAGTCCGGGGCGCGCTACCGGCCGCCGATCCGCACCGTGGACCGCGAGGGAAGCGATCTGGGCAACGCGATCGAGACGGCGCTCGCGCTCGTTCCCGGGGGGCGGCAGGGCTCGCTCGTGCTCTTCTCGGACGGCGAGTCGACCGGCGGGGACCCGCTCGTCGCCGCGCGCGAGGCGCTCAGGCGCGGCATCCGGATCGACGCCTACCCGGCGCGCCGGCCGGGAGGCGAGGCGGTCGCGGTCGAGGAGGTGGCCCTGCCCGGGGTCGTCGCCGCGGGCGAGCCCTTCCGCTTCTCCGCGTGGATCCGCGCGGAGCAGCCGGGCGAGGTGCCGGTGCGCCTGCTGCGCGACGGCGCGGTCGTCGCGGAGGGAACGCGCCTGCTGCGGCAGGGGCTGAACCGCATCGTGCTGCGCGATCTGCTCGCTCTGCCGGGCCTCCACACCTACGAGGTCGAAGTGCCGGACGTTGCCGACCGCACGCCCGAGAACAACCGGGCCCGGGGCGTCGTGCGCGTGGAGGGGGCCTTCCGCCTGCTCGCGATCACGCCGCGGGGGCGGGAGGACCGGTTGACGAAATCGCTCGGCGCCGCGGGCCTCGACATCACGGTCGTGGGGCCGGAACGGGCGCCGCTCGCCCCCGACGCCCTCGACGGGTTCCGTGCGGTGCTCCTCGAAAACGTCCCCGCGCAGGATCTCCCGGCGGGCTCGATGGCGGCGCTCGCGTCGTTCGTGCGCGATGCGGGCGGCGGGCTGCTCTTGACCGGCGGCCGAGCGTCCTTCGGGCCGGGCGGATACCACAAGACGCCCGTCGAGGAGGTCCTGCCCGTCTCGATGGAGATCCGGCAGGAGCAGCGCAAGTTCGCCCTCGCGATGGCGATCGCGCTCGACCGGTCGGGGTCGATGGCGGTCATGGTCCCTTCCGGCCAGACCAAGATGGACCTTGCCAATCTCGGCGCGGTCGCGGCGGTCGAACTCCTGGGCCGCATCGACAGCGTCGCGGTCCTCGCGGTCGACTCGGAGGCGCACACCGTCGTGCCGCTCACCTCCGCCGAGGGCAAGGGCGGGATCATCTCGCGCGTCCGCACGATCGAATCGATGGGCGGCGGCATCTATGTCGGCGAGGCGCTGCACGCCGCCGCGCGGGAACTCGCGGGCGCCACGCAGGCCAACAAGCACATCGTCCTCTTCGCCGACGCCGCCGACAGCGAGGAGCCCGACGACTACGCGACCTTCGTGCCGAAACTCGTCAAGGCGGGCGTCACCGTCTCGGTGATCGGCCTCGGCACCGACAGCGACAGCGACGCCGCGCTCCTCACGCACATCGCCACGCTCGGGGGCGGGCGCATCTTCTTCACGCAGGATCCGGCCGACCTGCCGCGCCTCTTCGCGCAGGAGACGATCCAGGTCGCGCGCTCGTCGATCGTCGAGGCGAGGACCGAGCTGACGCTCTACCCCGACATCGTCGCGATCGGCGACTTGCAGCACCTCGACTGCCCCCCGGTCGACGGCTACTCGATCGCCTACGCCAAGCCGGGCGCGGCGACGGCGCTGGAGACCCGCGACGACCAGAAGGCGCCGCTGCTCGCCTTCTGGCAGTGCGGGCTCGGCCGGTCCGCGGCGCTGCTCTGCGAGGTGGACGGGGATCTCAGCGGCGAGTGGGCGACGTGGCAGGGGTACGGGGGGTTGGTCTCGACGCTCGCGCGCTGGCTCGCGGGTACCGAGGCGGGCGGCGAGCTCTTCGCGTCTCTGCGGCGGGAGGGGCACGAGGCGCTGCTCACCGTCGAGGTCGAGGAGGGGCGCGAGGCGCTGCTCGCGGGGCTCGAGGCGGTCGTGCTCGGCCCGGGCGGCGAGGCGGTCCGCGCGCCGCTCGTCCGCATCGGGGAGCGGCGGCTGCGGGCGAGAGTGCCGCTGACGTCAACCGGCAGCTACCGCCCGACGATCCGCACCGCCGACGGCGCGCTGCTGCGCGTGCCCCCGGTCACGCTGCCCTACTCGCCGGAGTTCGAACCGCGCCGCGACCCGCGCGAGGGCGAGAAGACGCTCCAGCGGATCACCGGCATCACCGGGGGCGCGATGGAGCCGACGCTCGCGCAACTGGTCGCGGGCGACCGCACCGGACGCGGCGTCGTCCCGCTGGCGACGCCCTTCGCCCTCGCGGCGCTGCTGCTGCTGCTGCTCGAGATCGCGGTCCGTCGCCTCGATCTGAGGCCTGCGCGCCTGCGGCTGCCGAAGCTGCCGCGCCTCTCGCGGTTCTGGAGGGCTGCCGCGCCCGTACCCCCCGGGCCCGCAGATTTGTCCGGGGGGGACTCCGCTTCGCTGCGCCCCTCGGAGCCCATAGCCCGCGAAGCGGGCGACGGGCTCCCCCCCGGGCCCACTGGTTCGTCCGGGGGGGACTCCGCTTCGCTGCGCCCCCCCGGGCCCCCCCGGCCTCCCCCGCCGCACGGGCAGGCGGGGTTGCGGGGCCTGCTTGACCGCGCCAAAGAGAAATCGAGAAGAAAGCGCTGAGCGTCCTACGATAAGGCGATGAGCGACTTCCCCCTCCCGCTCCAGGGTGCGGCCAACCCCTCTTCGCAGCGCCAGGGAACGACCCCGGGCAGCTTCGCGCGGAAGGCGGACGTCGGCGGCCCCTACGCGTATGCCTCGCCCGACACGCCGGGCATGCCCCTGCCGTCGGCGAAGAGCGCGTGGGACTTCCGGCCGCCGTCCGGCGCGGCGGGGAGCACGACGCAGCTCGAGTCGGCGCGCCTCGGCCTCGTGACGCCGGAGATGCGACGCGTCGCCGAGCGGGAGCGCCACCTGACGGCCGAACAGGTGCGCGACGAGGTCGCCGCGGGGCGGATGATCATCCCCGCCAACCGCGTGCACCTGCGCCACCGCCTGGACCCGATGGCGATCGGGCGCGCGAGCCGCACGAAGGTCAACGCCAACATGGGCGCGTCGCCGGTCAGCAGCGGCACCGACGAGGAGGTGGAGAAGCTGCGCTGGGCGGAGCGCTGGGGCGCCGACACGGTGATGGACCTCTCGACCGGAGGCAATCTGGACGAGTGCCGGGAGGCGATCCTCGCGACATCCACCGTGCCGATCGGGACGGTGCCGATCTACTCGATGATCCTCGGACGCCGGATCGAGGACCTGACGCCGCGGATCATCCTCGACGAGATCGAGCACCAGGCGAAGCAGGGGGTCGACTACTTCACGATCCACGCGGGAGTGCGGCGGGCGCACCTGCCGCTGATCCGGAACCGGCTCATCGGCATCGTCTCGCGCGGCGGCTCGCTGCTCGCCAAGTGGATGCTCGTGCACGGCAGGGAAAACCCGATGTACGAGCACTTCGACGAGATCTGCGACATCATGCGCGAGTACGACGTCAGCTTCAGCCTGGGCGACGGCCTGCGCCCCGGCGGC
>CAZMXP010000012.1:0-91922 GCA_964570285.1 uncultured Planctomycetaceae bacterium | reverse complement strand
TGACGTCGACGAAGGGCCCCTGCGCGCGCGGGCTCAGGTCGTGCAGCCGCCGCGCGACGAGTTCCTTGCCGGTGCCGTTCTCGCCGGTGATCAGCACGCGCGCCAGCGTCGGGGCGACGCGGTCGATGCTCGCGAGCATGTCGCGCACCGCCGCCGACTGGCCGAGGATGCGGGTCGCGTCCCGCGCCTTCAGCGAGTAGTTCTCCTGCTGCAGGCGCGCCGCCTGGAGGGCGTTCCGGCAGAGCAGCAGCACGCGCTCCCGGTCGAGCGGCTTCTCGAGGAAGTCGAAGGCGCCCTGCTTGGTCGCGAGCACGGCCGTCTCGATCGTGCCGTGGCCCGAGATCATGATCACCGGGAGGTCGGGCCGCGCGGCGCGGATCTCCCCGAGCACCTCGAGGCCGTCCTTGCCCGGCATCTTGATGTCGAGCAGCACGACGCCGATGTCGTCGCGCGACGCGACCGCCGCGAGTCCGGCGGCGCCGTCCTCGGCGAGCAGCGGTTCGATCTTCCCGCTCTTGAGCGTCATCGCGAGGGCCTCGCGCACGCCCGGTTCGTCGTCGATGATGAGGGCCTTCATGGCTGTTGCACTCCGGCCCGCCGCCCGTGGGGGGGGGCTGTCCACTTGTGAGGACACATTATGCCCATCCGGCCGGCGGAAGCGAGGGGTAAGGCAAAGGACGGGCCGAGTCTGCAAGGCGGGCGGCAGCCGCGTTTAATAGGGGGGAGTCGATGGCGCTGGCCGGCGAACCCCTGATGGCGCGGATGGCGTCTGGAGACGTCTCCGCGTGCGAGGAGATCATGCGCACGCATGGCGGGGCGGCCTATCGATTCGCCTACCGGATCTTCCGCGATCGCCAGACGGCGGAGGACGTCTGCCAGGAGTTCTTCTTCAAGCTCTACAGGAACAGCGGCCGCTATGAGCCCGAAGGCAAGTTCACGACCTACTTCTACAGGGTGCTCAACAACCTCTGTCTCGACACGCTCCGGAGGCTCCACCGCAAGTCGCTCCCCGACTTCCAGTCGTTCGAGAACCCGGTGCTCGACGGCATGCCCGAGCGTGGCGAGGGCGGCGAGCCGGAGGCGGCCGCGCGCCAGAACGAGGAGCGCCGCCTCGTCCGCGAGGCGATCGGCAAGCTCCCCGACGCGCAGAGGCAGGTGATCGTGCTGCGCGAACTGGAAGAGATGAAGTACCGCGAGATCGCCGACGTGCTCGACCTGAGCCTCAACGAGGTCAAGGTGCTCATCCACCGGGGCCGCAAGGCGCTGCTGAAGATCCTGCAGCGCTCCCCGCTCTTCGACCTGGCGGAGGGCAGCGAATCATGATCAGCGACGAGATGCGCCAGATGCTTTCCGCCTACGCGGACGGCGAACTCGAAGGGGCCGAGCGCGGGCGCGCCGAGGCGCTTCTCGCGGCCGACGCGAGCCTGAGGCGCGAGCTGGACGCCTATCGCCGGGCGGGGGCGTCGCTGCGCGCGTGGGACCGCGCCGACCATGCCGGCGAGCCGTCGCCGCAGATGGCGGAGCGCGTGCTCGCGCGCATCCGCGCCTCCGCCGCGGGCGGAGGCTGGGGGGGTCCGGGGGACCGCCGCCCTCTCCTCGCGCTCCTCACCCGACCGTGGGCCCTGGCGGCGGGCCTGCTTCTTGCCTGCGCGCTCGGTCTCTCTCTCGCGCAGCAGCCTGCGCCGGCGCGCACCGTCGCCCCGGAGACGCTTGCCCGCGCGGAGGTCGGACCCTTCCCCGCGCTGCGCCTGCCGCCGCTGCCGGCGGCCGTCGAGGCCGTCCCGGTGGCGCCGGCCGGGGGAGGGGCCTTCGACGTCGCGGGGGCGATCCGGCGCGAGAGCGGGCTCTGCGAGCGCGCCGAGACGCTGCGCGCCGAGTGGGAGGCGGAGGAGCGCCGGTGGATGGAGCAGGGAGGGCTCCGCGCGGCGACGGAGAGCCGCAGCGGGACCTCCAATCCGAGGGTGGCCGCGCTGCTCGCCTCCTGCGAGTTCGCCCCGTCGACACTCGAGGCGCTGCTCTGCGTGCATGGCGTCGGCACGGCCTCGGCGCCGGCGGCCGGGGCCCTGCCGGAGGGCCGCAAGGTGGGGCTCGACAGCGCGGCCGGGGCCTCCGTCGTGCGGCTCAAGGTCGAGGCGCCCTCGCTGGCGCTGCTCGGGGAGGTGCTGGCCGCGGAGGGCGGCGCGGCGGAGCGGGCGCGCCTCGTCAGCGCGAGCCACTGGGTCGAGCGCGAGGAGTTCGCGCCCGTGACCTGGGCGGACGAGACCGCGACTCCCGCCGACGGGAACCGGGCGATGCTGCAGCCGATGCCCTGGATCGTCGGACCTCGCGCGCGGCACCGCCTGCTCTCGGCGGGCGACGGGAGGGATCCCGCCTTCCTCCTCTGGCTGCGGGAGGAGTGCAAGGGGAAGAGCCTGGTCGCCCACTACGCCGAGAAGGCGGCGACGCGCGAGCGCGTCGTCGCGCGCCTCGCGGACGCGCTCCGGGCGGACGCCGAGGCGACCGGTTTCGCGGTCTTCGCCGGCGACACGCTGCAGGGCGTCGAGATGTTCGCGAGCCACGCGCTGATGATGCAGTTCGCCCCGCGCCTGCTGCACGGCTACCTGCTCGAGGCGGGGGGCAAGCCGCTCCGCCTCGCGCCGCCGGGGGCGGGCGCCGCGGGACTCCTCGCGCAGGCGAACAAGCTCATCGAGGACCTGCCCCAGATCGCCGCGCGCTTCGAGGACGGGGAGGACCAGCGCGGCACCCGCGACGGCTGGCCGGAGGGCCTCCGCCGCGTGGTGCTGAAGGACGGTGTCGGCGTCGTGCTGGGCGCCGGCCTGCTGACCGGCGACCGCCCCCTCCACCTCACTCTCTTCCGCTGAGCGGGACAACGGGGTCTGACCCCTTTGTCCCGCTCAGCGGGAGGGTGGCGGTGAAGGTGCGGCCGTCGACCGAGATGGCGACGAACGCCTCGCGCCCGACCAGCGCCGCCGTCGCGCCGATCTCGGCGCCCCCGAGCCCCCGCACCTCGATCTCCACCTCGCCCTGGCCGAAGACAAAGCCGCTGCCGCCGCCGGGCAGGTCGGCGACGAGCCGCCCCGCGACCTCGCGGGCGCTCGCGGCGACCGTGCATCCGTCGCGCGTCAGCGCCGAGAATTCCCCGTCGACGACAAAGCCGCGCTCGCTGTCGCGCACGATCTCGAGCAGGCCCTCGCACTGGAGGGGCCCGCCCTCGCCCTCGAGGCGCAGGCGCAGGCCGTCCGCGAGGGAGGGGTCCGCCACCGGGAAGCCCGCCGAGAGGTAGTCGACCTGCACGAGCAGCACGAGGCTCTCGCCGCGGAGCGGGAGCGCGGGGCAGAAGAGCAGCGCCGGGGAGCCCGGCGTGAAGACGCAGCCGGCATCCAGCGCGCGCGCCTCCAGCGTGGCCAGGTCGCGGGCGGTCGCGAGCGGCGCGAGCCGGTCGGCGAGTTCGAGGAAGAGTTCAAGCGTCGTGCCGAGGCAGCCCTGCTGCGCCTGCTGCGCGAGCAGGAAGGCGTCCGAAGGTGTGACGGTGAGCGAGTGGCTCGGCGCGCAGGCGACGAGGGAAATGGACAGCAGCGCGAGGGAGGCGAGGCGGCGGAGCATGGCGGGCCCTTCCGGTGAGAAAAGTGGACGATCGGGGAGGTCTGGAGGGGTGAGCGCAGGCGGCGTGCCTAATCGAGCGCGATCCGCTCGAGGCGCCGCCGCACCGCCCCGTGTTCGCGCGGGGAGCGGGCGATCAGCTCGTAGGCGGTGGAGCGGGCCGACCTCGCCTCGGCGGTGCGCCCCAGCGCGAGCAGGCATTCGACGACGTCCGGCCAGTGGCGCGGGTCGTCCGACCCCCTCACGAGGCCCTCATAGATCGCGAGAGCCTCGTCGACCTCGTCGTTGACCTTGTAGAGGCCCGCGAGCAGCGCAAGCTCTTCGTCGCTCGCCCCCGTCTTGCGGACGCGATCGCGGAGCAGGTCGAAGAGCGCCCCCCAGTCCTCGATCGCCTGCAGGTGGAACGGCAGCGCGCGCCGCAGCACGCGGGCCATCGGCGGGATGCTCTCGCAGAGGCGCCCCACCTCCTGCTCCGGCGCCTCGGTCGCGCTCGCGCGCAGCATCGCCAACGCGAGCGCGAGGTCGTCGTCCGCGGGGCCCGCCAGCAGCAGCGCGAGGCCGAGCATCCGGTAGGCCGCCTCCCGGTCGCCCCGCGCGAGCAGTTGCAGGCCGAGCACGCGGCGGTAGAGGGCCCGCAGCGGCGCGCCCTCCACCGCCTCCTGCAGCGTCGCGAACGCATCGTCGGGCCAGCGGGTCTCCTCCGACGCGACGTTCGCCGCGAGCGCGAGCGCGCGCGCGAGTTCGTAGGGGACCTCCGGCTCGCTCGCGCCTCCCCGGAGCGCCGCGCGCAGGTAGACGATCGCCGCGGCCGCCTCGCGCACGCGCGCGAGCGAGAGGCCGATGCGCGCGAAGTTGCGCGCGGTCGTCTCGTCCGGCTTCGCGAGCGCGTTCACCCGGGCGAGCACCTCCGGCGACGTGCCGACGAGCCCCCGCTCCCCCTGCCGCCTCGACCCCTTCAGGTGGTCGTGCCACGCGCGGTCGAACGCCTCCGACGTGGCGAATCCCATCGCCTTCAGGAAGCGCCGCTCCTCGGAGTCGGTGACGGGCCCCATCGGCGGGATCGTGCGCAGGTAGTCGATCAGCTCCTTCCAGCGCTCCCCCTTCGCATGGTGGCGCACGAAGTGGACCTGGGCCCAACCCCACGAGTACTCGCGGCCGTGGAAGAGCTCCCACTTCACGCCGCGCAGCTCCCGGCTCCGCATCGCGCTGCCGCCGTCGAGGTCGCCGAGCACCTGCGCGAGCGCGCCCGGGTGGACCTCGGGCTCGGGGGCGCCGCCCGCGACGTACATCGAGAAGTAGGTGGCGGCCCCCTCGGTGAACCAGGTCGGGATGCGGATGCCCACCTGCCGCGCGAGCAGGTCGTCGCAGAGGTGCGACGTCTCGTGCTTGGCCACCTCGAGATGCACCTCGCCGCTCTCCCCCTCCACGTCCCACAGGTAGATGCTGCCGAGCCCCGGCGCGTAGAACCCCGCCACGCCCTCGGCGAAGGCGCTGCCCTTCCTGTCGATGTCGGGCGCGACTTCCGCCTGCAGCCTCTTGAAGTCGGCGCGGCGGCGGAAGACGCGCATCTTGTAGGGCGCGTCCCGGCGCACGCGCTCGACGTCGAGCGCGTAGACGCCGATCATCCACTCGAAGAAGGCGTCGATCTGGTCGGCGTAGAGGCGCTCGCGCTCGGGGGAGAGGTCGCTCCGGATCTCGAACCAGCGCGTCCGGCAGATGCGCTCGGTCTCGGGGGGGCTCGGGGGCCGCTCGGCGGTCTTGCCCGCGATCTCGCGGTCGGGGATCACGAGCGCGCCGAAGTCGGTCTCCAGCCGCGTCGCGGCCTTCGTCCGCTGCACGCCCCGGCCGAAGAGCACGCGCCCGTCCGCGAGATGCACGAGCGGCCGCGCCGGCTCCGCCGCGGCGGCCAGCGCGAGGAGGCCGAGGAGCAGCGGCCCCCTCACTTGTCCGTCCCCGGCCGGAACTTGGCCCCGGGCGGGGGCATGTAGGAGTCGGCGAAGCCGATCCCGTAGTGCCCGTCGTTGTCGAGCGCGAGGTTCTTCAGGAAGGCGCCCAGCTCGGTCGTCGGCGCGTAGACGCGCATCTGCTCGCGGCGGAGCTTCTCGCCGGAGTCGAGCGGCGGCCGGTCCTTGCCGCGCGGGCCGTCGTGCGGGAAGACGCGCCCCTCGAGCAGTTGCACCGTGTGCATCGCGACGCGCGCGTAGCGGTTGGTCTTCGAGAGCTCCGCGAGGATCGCCGCCGGGGTGCTCGGCGTGCCGCGGTTGGGCAGGCCGTCGCTCAGCAGCACGAGCGCGTCCACCTCCTCCATCGCGATCGCCATGCGGAGCGCGTCGATGATGTTGGTGGGGCCGTAGGGCAGGCTGCGCTGCAGGAACCGCGTCGCCTCGTCGATCGTGGACGCGTTCACCGGCTCGAAGGAGCCCTTCCACGCGGTCGCCTTCTCGTCGAACTCGACCACGGCGAACTTCGTCGTCGGCCCCGCGCCCTCGAGGTGCGCCCGCACCTCCTCGATGACGCCGTCGAAGAGGCCGTAGTACATGCTCTCGCTCTTGTCGAGGACGAAGACGAGGCGGTCGCTCGCGATCTCGAGGCCGTAGTAGTCCTTCTGCGCGTAGCGGTGGCCGCTCGCGCGGAAGGGCCTGTACGCGCTGATCTCCCGCGGCCGGAGCCGCAGCGTGCTCCCCTGCGCCCCGCGCCACTTCGCCCACTCCTTCTGCGAGAGGCCGATCGACTCGCCGGTGAGCAGCTCGAGGTGGTCGCGCGCCTTCGCGCGGACCCGCAGCCGCCTGTCGCCGAGCAGCGCGATCAGGATGTCCACCGCCTCCTTGTGGCGGTAGGCCCGCAGCCCCTCCGCGAGTGCGAGGCGCACCTGCCATGTCTTGTGCTTCTGCAGCTTGCGCAGGTCGCCGGGCGCCGTCTCCCCGTCGCCGAACTGCAGCGTGCGCAGCGCCATCGAGACGGTCTCCCAGCGCGTGCCGCGCGTCGCGACGTCCTCCAGCGCCTCGCGCAGCGTCGCGTCGGAGAGCCCGAGGTCGTAGAGCGCATCCACGACCGCGAGGCTCTCGTCGGTGGAGGGCTTGCCGAGCGGCTGCACCGCACGCTGCCAGGGCGCCCCGTCGCCGCCCAGCTTCCACCTCATCCACGCCTCCAGCAGACGCCCGTGCAGCGTCGCCGTCTCGACGGGACGGGGCTTGCTGCCCTCGCCGGTGGCGGCGGCAAGCAGCAGCGCCGCGTGGGCCGGCAGGCCGATCTGTCGCGCCCGCTCCCACGTGGGCTCCGAGAAGCGGGTGAAGCGGCGGACCGCGAGGTCGTGCCAGAGTTCGCGGCAGGCCGCCCAGGTCGTGACGCCGCCGAGGCGCTCGTCGAGGGGCGGCCCGGCGGCGTCGCCGCAGAGGCGATGGACCTCCTCGGCGGCGGCGACCGCCCCCCCCGCCCCCCACCAATCCGTGCTCTTGAGGATGCGACCGTCCGGCGAGATCAGGAAGAGAGCCGAGGCGCCCTCGACGCCGTAGGCCTTCGCCACGTCGACGCCGACGGCGCAGGGCTCCGCGACGTCCCAGTCGCAGGCGGCGAGGTTGCTCGCGAAGTCCTCCGACGGGCGCTCGCCCTCGAAGATCGGGACCGTCAGCAGCACGACCTCGCTGCGCTTGAGCCGCTCGAGGCACTCGGAGAGCACCGTCAGGTAGCTCGCGCGCACCTCCTCCTCGTGCCAGAAGTGCAGCAGGAGGCAGCGGCCGCGGTAGTCGTCGGTGCGGAGGTCGGCGCCGCCGCCGCGGCGCGCGATGCGGAAGCCGGGCGCGTCGAAGCCGGCCGCGCGCACGCTGCACTGCGTGCGCAGCCTCCGCGCCTGCTCGCGCAGCTCGTCGCCGCCCGCGCCGGTGGAGAGCACGAGCGCGGCAGCGTCGCGTGCCCGCTGCCGGTCGCCGGTCTCGTAGCAGGTGACCGCGTGGAGCAGTTCGACCGCCAGTTCCGCCTCGCCGTCGAGCCCCCGGCCGCCGCGCACTTCCGCGAGCCAGCGCTGCACCGCGCCCCAGTCGGGCCGCGCGCTCGCGCGGAGCCGCTCCAGCAGCGCCTCCATGTGGAGCCAGGCGTAGCCGCTCGTCGGATCGAGGCGCAGGATCGTCTCGAGCGTGTGCAGGTAGTCGGCATCGTCCGCCGGCGCGAGCGGCGGGCGCAGCAGCGCCTCCTCCGCGGGGGAGGTGTCGAGACGCTTGCCCTCGCCGCCCGGGCCGTGGAAGCGGATCGCGCCGAGCAGAGTCTCGACGGCGCCCGCGCGCAGCGCCTCCGCCTCGGCGAGCCACGCACCGAGCGCGGCGTGGCCGGGCGCGGGGCGCGTCTTCCCGAACGCGTCGATCTCGGCGAGCACGCGCTCGAGCGTCGAGCGGACGGTGGGTTCCTTGGGTTGCGGCGCGGGCTCCTGCGCGGCGGCCACCGCCGCGAGGCAGAGCGAGAGGAGGCCCCGGACCACCCGCATGGCCCGATTGTAGCGCGATCACTCCGGCCAGGGCTTCGTGATGTTCTCGCGCAGCCAACTGTCCCAGGAGGTCGCGCTGTCGAGCGACTCGCCGCCGGAGAAGGCCTGGAGCGTCCCGTCCATCGCGGGCTTGACCGCCTCGTAGAGCCGCGTCTCGGGGGCGTCGGCGGCCTTGCCGGCGGCGCCGTCGGTGACCTGCTGGTAGCGGTCGATGAGCGTGCGCATCGCCGCCTTGCGCTGGGGCACCTTGACCTTCGCGTAGGAGGCGCAGCCCTTGACCGCCGCGGCCGCGACGCCCGCGTCGCCGTCGTGGATCATCTTCAGCAGCGGATCGAGGGCGTTCGTGTCGCCGCACTCGCCGAGGGCCTCCGCGGCGTAGCGCCGCAGGCTCTCGCGCTTCGCGGACGACTTGGTTCGCTTGTAGAGCTTGTTGATGCCGTCGTCGCCGCCGGCGGCGAGCATCTGGCACATGCAGCGCAGGAAGTCCCCCTCCTTGCCGTACTTCGGGTCGAAGGCGCGGTCGATCTGGAAGCGGATGCTCTTCGCGACCTTCGGCGACGCGTTCTTGAGATTCGCGCAGATCCGGTCGCGCACGCTCTCGATCGACCCGCCGCCGTCGCCGCCGATCAGCAGTTGATTGAACTCGCGGATCGCGTGCGCGCAGGCGAGATCGGCGTCGCGGTCGGCCCTCGCCGCGAGCGCGACCAGCAGCAGCACTATCGTCGTTCTCACTGCGCCTCCTTCCCGAAGTCGGGCACGAGTTCCGCGTCGGCCACCGGGTGGTAGAAGAACCACTGGCTCCCGACGCTGATCAGCGTGTAGCGGCGCTCGGCCTTGCCCGCCGTGGTCGTCTCCATCACCGTCGCGCGCGCCCAGTAGCCGTGCGGCTCGATCGACACGACCGAGAAGGCCTTCACGAGATCGCCGAGCGCCGACGGATCGCGCTGCGCCCGGGCGTGGAACGCGCGCAGCGCGTCGAGCGCGCCCGCCGCGTCGCGGAAGACCGGCGAGAACGCTCCCCAGTAGGCCTTCCGGAAGTGGTAGAGGTTGATGCGGCTGCCGGAGCCGCCGCACTCCTCGCAGACGGTGCCGTCGCGGCGCTTCCCTTTTCCGCCACAGAGGGTGTGGCGGAAGAGGATAGAGTCGGTCTTGCGCGATTGGTAGTAGGACTTGAGCAACTGTTGGATCGGGCCTGTCTGGCTCTTGGCCAGTCGCGCGGCGACATCGCCGGGGGGGAGCGGGAGCGCGACATCGACGGGGACCGCGGGGGGGGCCTGCTCCTCGAACGTGACGGCGGGCACCGGGGGCGGCTCCTCCTCCTTGGGCGCGGTGGGGGGGGCGCGGGGGGGAGGAGGCGGCGAACTCGGCGCGGACTCCGCCGGCGGGCTCGCGCGGCGCGGCTCCTGGAACTCGATCTTGAAGCGCATGTTCGTCAGCCGCCGCGCGGCGGTGCGGATCATGTGGTTGATCGCGGGGTCGTACTGGATGTCGATCGCCTCCTGCAACCTGTTCAGCGCGCCGTCATAGAGCGCGATCGCCTTCTTCAGCGACGGCACGAGGTCGGCCTCGGCGATCTCCTCGAGGATCCACCGCTTGTAGATCGCATCGGCCTCCTGGTACGGCGCGCGCGCGGCCTCGACAAGCTGCTGCGCCTTGCCGCCGGTGATCGCGCCGTCGAGGTCCTCCGCCCATGCCGCCGTGACGAGCAGCAGGGTCGCGACGAGGGGCCAACGCATGGGGGGATTCTACCGCGGGCCCGCGGGCGGCTCTCCGGTCGTCGGTGGCGAGAGTCCAGGGGCGATCGCGTTGGGCGGCGCCGACATCCAGCTTATGCCTCTCCTCGCGTTTCCGTGGGACTGGGAAGAGGTGGATCGAGGCGAATGCCGCCGCAGCACAGCTAGAGCATGGAGATCCGGGGCTCGGGGGAGCGAACGCCGTCGGCGCGACGCGAGGGATTTGCCGTCCTCCCGGAGTGATTCCCTGCCGCCGGGCACCCGTGGGTCAGTCGGTCGGCGACGCCGGACGGCTGCCGAGACGCCCCAGGTGGCGGTGGAAAAGGCCTCGGTAGGGCCCGCGCCGGATGCGGGTGGCGATCAGGAGCCACTTGAGTGCCTCGCAGGAGACGAGCAGCACGCTCCACGGAAAGCGCTCTTGGGGGATCCCGTACACGCAGATCGCAAGGAAGAGGAGGTACCAGGGCGCCTCGAGGCGATTCCCGATTCGGAACACGTTGCAGAAGAGGAAGAAGGAACCGCCAACGTAGAGGGGGAGCAGGTAGAGGTGCCGGGCGGGAAACACCGCGTACCAGGCTGCGCTCGCCGCGCCCAGGAAAAGGAGAAGGATCAGATCCGCAAGATTGAAGCGGAACCCTGGCTCGCGCTGGATCCTAAATGTGAGCCACTTCATGGAGCAGCCGACCGCTCGTGTCGAAGCGCAATTCCGTGCGTCCGAACCTGCCGCCGAAGTTGCGCACCGCGAGGTCCTCGGCGATCACCGTCGTACCGGCATGGTCATTCTCGACTCGCGTGATGTGCAGCGACCGGAGGATGGATCGCATGTCGCGGTAGACCTCGCTCTGTTCGGCGAGGGCCACTCCCTGCGGTGATGCCGCGGGAACCTCGCGCTCGGACCAGAGCCGCTGCGTAAGGGCGTTGTACCGGCTGGTCTCCATTCGTCCACTGCGGTTGGTGAGCAGGAAAAACTCGAACGGATTGAGAGCGGAGGGAACCGCGAAGTCCGCATTTCTCCGCCTTTTTGCACGGCGCTGCAGGATGACTTTCGCCACCAGATAGGTGGCGAACGCCCCGAAGTAGGCCATCCCCGCGACGCGGGCCGGAACGATTTGAGAAAGTACGAGCCCGAAATACACCAGGGTCAGCGCCCAAGCGAACGCATCGATGAAGAAGACCGCATCGAGGCACCTGCGAACCTTGGAAAGAGGCCAGAGCATCTGGACGCCGAAGGTGTTCAACAGGTCGAGGACGCAATGCGCGAGGATGCCTGCCAGCGCTGCAAGCCAGACCTCCCAGTCCCATTGCAAGTAGAGCGCGAGCGCGCCGGCAAGCATGCCCGCATAGACCGGGGCGAGGAGGAGAGAGTGGGTCGGTCCCTGGTGGTGCTTCAGGTAGAAGCGCCTGCCCCGCACGACGAACGCCGCGTCGAGATCGGGGACCACGCTGCCGACGAGGAAGCCGAGGCCCGCGAGGTCATGCCCGCCAGCTGCCAATCCGAGGAAGCCGGCACCGCCGATGCAGGCGTGGTGGACAACGTCCATACAGAAGAGAGTACCCTCGGCCGGGAGCGCATTCGCGTCCGTCGATTCCTCTCCTGTTGCCGACGGACCCCCCTCCCGGCGAGAATCGCACCCGTGATCGGCACCCAGCTGGGCCCCTACACCGTGCTCTCCGAACTCGGCTCCGGCGGGATGGGTACCGTCTACCTCGCGGAGGTCTCCGGGGAGGCGCCGGGCATCGATCCGGGCAGCCGTGTCGCGCTGAAGATCGTCCATCCCCACCTGCTCTCGACGCCGGGGTTCTTCAAGCGCTTCCTCCGCGAGGCGGAGATCGGCAAGCGCGTCCGCCACGAGAACGTCGTCCGGACCATCGACGTCGATGCGATCCTGCTCGACGGGCGCCAGCTCAACTACATGGTGCTCGAGTACGTGGCGGGGAAGAGCCTGCGCGCGCTGCTGCACGACCTCGGCACCGTGCCCGAGGCGCTCGTCCGCGAGATCGCGCTGCAGATGGCCGCCGGCCTCGGGGCGATCCACGGCGACGGGATCGTGCACCGCGACCTGAAGCCGGAGAACGTGCTGATCACCGACGACCAGTGCGTGCGGATCATGGACCTCGGCGTCGCGAAGCTGCAGGAGGCCTCCGTGGCGCTCACCCGCGACGACGCGTTCGCGGGCTCCTTCCTCTACGCGGCGCCGGAGCAGTTCCGCGGCGGAGCGGTCGGGGCCGCCGCGGACCTCTACTCGATGGGGGTCCTCCTCTACGAACTCGCCACCGGGGAGAACCCCTTCCGGCGCGACAGCACGGCAGGGGTCATCCAGGCCCACCTCGCCGAGGAGGCGTCTCCGGCCTGCGAGCGGAACCCGCTCGTCTCCGCCTACCTCTCCGAGATCCTCGGCGTGCTGCTCGCGAAGGTGCCGGCGCAGCGGCTCGAGTCCGCCGCCCGGCTCCACGCGCTGCTCGAAGAGGGCGAAGGCTCCTCGTGGTGGGCCGAGCGGGAGCGGACGCTGCGCGCGCGCGCCGAGCGCCTCCCGCCCATCCAGGTGCGCCGCGAGGTGTCGCTGCACGCCCGCGGCACGGAGCTCGACGAACTCGGCACCATCTGGAGCCGCGCGAAGGCGGGCCAAGGCTCCGTGCTCCTCGTCGAGGGGGAGGCGGGCATCGGCAAGACGCGCCTCGTCGACGCCTTCGCCCGCTCCCTCGAGGAGGAGGACGTCCATGTGCTCTACGGCGCCTATCCGCCCTCCGGCGGGATGGGGGGCATCTCCGACGCGGTCATCGGGAAGTTCGGGGCGACCGGCCTCGCGGCCCGGCTCGCGCCCTACCTGACCGTGACCCCCACGCTCGCCCCCGCCTTCGCGGCGCTGCTGAAGCACGAGACGCCGCCGACAGGCGCGGAGCCGCTCCGCGGCGATGCGCTGCACGCGGTCACCTGCCACCTGATGCGCGCACTTGCCGCGGAGAAGCCCACGCTCTGGATCCTCGACGACCTGAACTTCGCCCCCGCCGAGAGCCGCCAGCTCGTGCTGTCGATGGCGCGCGCCGCGGGCCCGCATCGCGTGATGCTGCTCTTGACCGCGCGGCCCGGCCTCGCCCAGGAGGATCTCGCCCAGCTCGGCCGCCTCGAGAGCTTCCACCGCGTCGCGCTGCGCCGCCTCGGCGCGCGGGAGGTCATCGAACTGCTGCGCGAGAGCTTCAAGAGCGAGGCGCTGGCGGAGAAGCTCGGGGGCAAGATCGCGTTCAAGTCCGACGGCGTCCCCTTCTTCATCCTCGAGCTGGTCCGCGACCTCAGGAACGGCAGCCTCTTGAAGCAGCTTCCCGACGGGACCTACGTCGAGACGCAGCAGATCACCGACATCGAGGTGCCGTCGGCGGTGCGCGACCTGCTCTCGTCGCGGCTCAAGGACCTCACCCGCGAGGAGCGGGCGACCCTCGACGTCGGCGCCGTCGAGGGGATCGAGTTCGACCCCGACCTCGTCGCCCGCGCGCTCGAGCGCAAGCGCGTGCGCGTGCTGCAGGACCTTGCCGAGATCGAGCGCCGCACCGGCATCGTCCTCTCCACCGGTCGCGCCTACCGTTTCGACCAGCACCAGATGCACGAGATCCTGCTCTCGGAACTGTCGGCGGGGTTGAGGGAGGAGTACCACACGCTGCTCGCGGAGGCCTACGCCGAGAGGGAGGGGGAGGGGGTCGCGGGGGAGGGGGCGCTCTTCCTCGCGTGGCACCATCTGCACGGCGGGGAGCCCCGTGCCGGGGTTCCGTACCTCGTGCCCGCCCTCGACTTCCTGCCCGCCGCCGAGCGGGGCGAGATCGCGCTCGCGCTGATGGAACGCGCGCTCGCGGACCCGCGCCTGCTGAAGGGGGCGGACCGTCTCGCGATCCTCTTCCGGAAGGCCGCTCGGCTTGCCGGCCTTGGCCGGCATCGAGAGATCGGCCCGGTCCTCGACGAGGCGCTCGCGCTGGCGGACAAGACGGGGGATCTTGCCTGGCGTGCCCGCGCGAGGTGCCGGCGTGCAAGACACTTCACGGAAGAGGGCCGCGAGGAGGAGGCGAGGCGCGGTCTCGATGCGGCGCTGGAACTCGCCCGCCGATCCGGGGATCGTGCGCTCGTGGCGGAGGTGACTCAGGACTTCGGCGGCATCCTCTGGGAACTCCGGCGGTATGAGGAGGCGCGACCTTTCTTCGAGGAGACGCTGGCGATTTTCAGCGAGTGCGGCGACCGCGGCGGCGAGGCGAACGCGACGAACGGCCTCGGGATCGTCGCCCACAACCTCGGGCGCTACGCCGAGGCCAAAGGGCACTATGAGCGCTGTCTCGCCTTGGGCCGTGACCACGGCCACGACGGCATGATCTCGATGGCACTGGGAAACCGGGGGCTCATCTACTCCGTCCTCGGGCAGTTCGCCTTGGCGAGGCAAGATCTCGAAGAGGCGCTCGTGATTCGACGCCAGCAGGGGTCCCGGATTACCGAGTCCTACCTCCTCCACGAACTCGGCGAGTTGGCGGAGCGCGAGGGCGATCTCGAAGGGGCGGTGCGGTTCCTGGAGGAGGCGGCTCGCGTCCGGCGGGAGGCGGGCGAGCGCCGGCTCTACCCGCTGACGCTCGTGGCGCAGGGCCGCGTCGCGGCGGCGAGAGGCGATAGCGCACTCGCCGTGGCGAAACTCGACGCGGCGATCGCGCAGGGGCGGGAGCTCAAGCTCGCGATGCCCTGCGTCGTCGGTGGTGCCTACCGCGCACTCTTTCCGGGGGGCGACGCGAAGGCGGCGCTCGATGCGCTGCGCGAGTACGACCCCCGCTTGCGCGAGCGCGAACGGTACGAAGCGCGCTTCGTCCTCTGGCAGGCGACGCAAGACCGCGTCCACCTCGACGAGGCCCACCGCCTGCTGATGGACCTGCGCGACCACGCGCCGGAGGAGTGCCGCGAGACGATGATCGACCGCGTCCCGCTCCACCGCGCCATCGTCACGGCCCATGGGGGCCTCGCGGCATGAGCAGCCAGCCCTGCGTGCTCGTCACCGGCTTCGAGCCCTTCGGCGGACATCCCGCCAACCCCTCCGAGCAGGTGGCGCGTGCCGTCGCGGGGCCGCGGGTCCACGCGGAGATCCTCCCGGTGGACTTCGGGGCGGTGGGGCCCGCGCTGAGGAGGCTCCTCGCGCGCAAGTGGCAGGCGGTCCTGCTGCTCGGCCTCGCCGAGGGGCGGTCGCATCTTGGCCTCGAGCATGTCGCGATCAACTACCGGCACGCCACGCCGGACAACGCGGGCCGGCTCCCCTCGAGGCCGGAGGTGGTGCGCGGCGGCCCCGTCGGCTATTTCTCGACGCTGCCGCTCGGGGATCTGCGCGGCAGGCTCGCCGCCGCGGGGCTCCCGGTGGAGATCTCCCTCAGCGCGGGCGCCTACCTCTGCAATGCGGCCTTCTATCTCGCCCGCCACCGCCTCGAGAGGAGGGGCACGCCCTGCGGATTCGTGCACCTTCCGCGCACCCCCGACCTCCCGGGCAAGGGCAACCCGCTCCCGCTCGACGATCAGGTGCGCGCGGTCCGCATCATCCTCGACCTGCTGCTCGGCGGTCCCGCCCCGCGGGCCCGTCGGGTGCGCTGAGCCGTCGCCGCCACAACGCCTCCGATCGCGCCGAAGCGCGTTCGCTCCTTCCACTCCGGCGGCGGGCCCGATCATCCCCGGCACGTCCTCCTCGAGGAGCAGCGCCTTCGTCGAGTGCGGCACGCCGAAGATGCCGAACGCGGTCACGCGCGGGCCGCAGCCTCGGGCCCCGCCGCCTGGCGGGGCCCGAGCGGCCCGCCTCGAATCCGCGCCGTGTCACTTCGGGGTGGACGCTCCCCCCCGGCCCCCCCTCTGTGGCCCATGGCCCGCCGCGCGGGCGAGGGCGGCTACTGCCTCGACGCGACCGCCTTGTTGTACTCGTCGCAGGCGGCGAGCACGGTGTCGATGGAGGCGTTGAGGTCGTTCACCTGCGTCTGCACGGTCGCGGCGTCGCCCCGCAGGGCCGCGGCGCTGTCCGGGTTGAGGTCCGACGACCAGAAGGTCGCGTGGTCCCTCAGCGTCGTCATCAGCGGCGCGTAGACCTCCCGGGACCTCGCTCCGACCGCCTGCAGGTCCGCGAAGCGGCGCTTCGTGACTTCCATCCGGGCGCGGCTGCGCGCGCGCAGATCCTCGGCCTGGATCGTCTCGAGGTTCTTCTCCCAGCGCTGGAAGAGGACGCCCGCCGACGCCTTCATGTCGTCGAGGTCCTTCTTGACCTTCGCCTGGCGCTTGGCGACGTCGTCGAGTCCCCGATTGAACTTCTTGAAGTGCCCGAGGAGGTCGCCGTCCTTGTTGTTGGCCACGGCGTCGTACTCCGTCATCGTGGACTTGAGCTCCTCCCGGGCTTTCATCAGGCTCTTCTGGAAGTCCCCGACCGCGCGGGTCAGGTCCTCCACATCGCTCTGTCCTTGGGTCTTGCCGGTGGCGCAGGCGGCGGCGAGTGTCGCGAGGATCAGCATCGAGATTCGCAATTGCATGGTTTGTAGTTCTCCTGTTGCGCGAAGGACCGCGCGGTCACTGGGGGCACATGAATCGGATGAGCGCGAACACGCTCCCGTGGTCAGCCCGCCCCTGCGATCACGAGCAGCGAACGCTCGATCGTCCAGAAGGCCCCGAGGGTGCCCACGGCGTAGGCAGGGGCGAGGGCGGCCCACCGGGGCCAGCGGATCGTGGCCGTGCGGAGCGCGCGGGCCAGCACGACGAGTGCGAGCACGAACGCGACCTGCCCGCCCTCCACGCCGACGTTGAACAGCAGAAGGGCGAGCGGGATCTCCGGCGCCGGAAGGCCGAGGATGTTCAGGCCCCCCGCGAAGCCGAAGCCGTGCAGCAGGCCGAACGCGAAGGCCACGACCCAGGGGTGCCGCAGCGTGAAGCTGCTCCCCCCCCGGCGGGAGCGCACGATCTCCGGGCCGAGGAAGAGGATGCTGAGCGCGATCGTGGCCTCCACCGGGGGGACCGGCACGCGGACGTAGCCGAGGGCGGCCGCCGCGAGGGTGATGCTGTGGGCGAGCGTGAACGCGGTGACGGTCAGGAGCAGCGCCCTGGGGCTTCGCACGATCAGGAAGAGGCCGAGCACGAAGAGCAGGTGGTCGATCCCGTAGAGGATGTGCTCGACCCCGAGACGCAGGAATCCCCCCGCGCCCACGGGGCCCGACCCCTCCCGCGCGATCTCCCACGAGGCGGCGTGGGGCAGCAGCAGGCGCGTCACGGTCGCGCCGTCGGCGAACCGGACGCGCACGAGCACGTCGGTCATCGAACCCGCGAGACCGTCGATCAGGAGCCGCTGCCCCGCGAGGGAGGGGCTCGGGGCCTCGAGGCTCCATTCCCTGAGGATCGCGCCCGGAACCTGCGTGATCCTCCCCGGCAACCCCTCGAGATCCGCGTCACCGAGAATGACGCGCAGATAGAGGGCGCGCTCGCCGGCGATGGGCCTCTTCCAGAGGACCTCCCATCGCCCCTCGGCGCCTTCGGAGATCTCGAGATAGCCCGGTCGCACCTCGTGGGCCGACGCGGCGCGCGCGAGCGCCGCGACGCAGATGGCCGCCAGGAGCATCGACGACGCGCGCGTCACCGGGCTGTCCCCTCGACGACCACGCGATAGCGCGCGCGGAGCGATCGGTAGTGCGCTTCGTTCGCCTCGCGCCTGCGCGCGGCGAGGAGTTCCACCCGAACGACCGCGCGGCACTCCGCCAGGGAGGGAGTCCGCCCTTCGGAGCGTTGACGGACCTTCACCAGGTGCAGTCCGTAGGCCGAGGGGAATGGGCCGGCCCACGATCCCGGCGCGAGCCCCGCCACCTGCGCGGCGAACTCCGCGCCGAACACCGCCTCCACCTCCGGCGCCGTGACCTCCTGCAGGTGGCCCGGCAGCAGGGAGGGGTCCCCGAGCGCGTCGAGATCGGTGTCGGTGCCCCCGCCGGCGAGTCGGGCGAGCATGTCCTCGGCGTCGGCGGCGACGGCCTCCCCGCGCCGGTCGCGGTTCAGGAAGATCTGCGCGAACGTCATCCTCGCGCCGACGCGGAACGCCTCGGGGTGCGCGTCGAGGTGGGCCTGCAACTCCGCCTCGGTCGGTTCCGTCCCGGCCGCCAGGTTCTCCGAGAGGAACTCCATCTTCTGCCGGAGCCTGCGGAGGATGATCGTGTCGTCGCGATCGAGCCCGAGGGCGACGGCCTCGCGGGCGAGCACCTCCTCGCGGATGCGGTCCTCGATGAGGACGTCCAGTTCGCGTCGCGTCGGCGGACGCTGCCACGTCCCCTTCCACCCCGCCGCGAGGCGCTCGATCTGGCCCGCGGTGATGAGGATCTCGCCGCGGGGCGTCCCCGCGCGCGAGGTATCCCTCCATGCCCAGAGGGCGAAGAGGCACGCCCCGAGCACGAGGAAGTGGAGGAGGGGTTCGCGCGCGAGCCGCTTCATGGAAGCCATGCGGCCGCTACTTCGCCGGCGTGTACCAGATCGGCGACGTGTAGGCGCGCTCCGTCGTCGTCATCGCCACCTCCTTCGGCATCGTCACCCCGAAGTACTTGGCGTCGTAGGCCGTCCAGCGCGGCGTCGGGATCTCGATGACGCGCGCGTAGTAGCAGGCGCGCAGCGACGGATCGAAGTCGGGGTCCTTCCACACGGTGATCATCTCGCCCGCGCCGATCGTGTTGCGCCAGGTCGCGTTCGGGACGTCCACCGTGCTGCCCACCGGCGTCCGGCAGCGGCCGTCGGCGTCGATCGTGCGGCCGCCGGAGACGGCGACGTCGTAGATCCGCTCGTGGGTCTTGCCCGCCTTGTCGAGCCAACCCTTGATGATCTGGATCCGGTCGAGGTTCGCGCCGATGGGGTCCTTCAGCGCACCCACGAGGAAGGCCGGCGACTTGCCCTGCGGAGCCGCCTGGAGGTCGCCGCCCATCGGGACGCCCTTCGTGTAGCCCGTGCGCGCGGGCATGCGCGTGTTCGCGTCGTCCGGCACGAAGTCCCAGCCGCCGAAGAAGCGCACGGCCATGCGCGGGCCGGTCGTCGCATAGGTCTCGCGGCGCGCCATCGCGTCCCAGATGGACTCGCGGGTGTTCTCGCTGGCCCAGACGGCGGCGTAGCCGGAACTCGTCAGTTCCCACGCGAGGACCGTGATGCCCGCGGCGGGGTTCTTCGCGAAGACGTGCTCCCAGCGGTGCGCGCTCGGCTCGTAGGGCGTGCCCTTGCTGAAGAAGTTCTCCTCCTCGGCCGTGGAGAGGCCCGTGTGCGAGTCCGTGGAGCCGACGAGGCCGAACTTGTAGGGGTTGACGCCGAGTTCCGCCTCGAGCTTGAGGCCGTTCCGCAGCGCGGAGCGCAGGTACTGGAACTCGAACTGCTCCGGCTTCTGCGCCTCGTTGCCGCCGAGGTTCAGCTTGTCCCAGCGCTCGAAGCTGGCGAACTCGTCGTTCGGCGACAGGAAGGGATGCGTCTCGCCGTCCCCCTTCATCTGCGTCGCCTCGTAGAGCCGCTCCCAGCGCGAACGCTGCTCGGCGTACTCGCGGTCGATGGGCAAGCCGGTGCCCGGCTCGATCAGCGGGAACATCCGGCCGCCGCTCAGGTTGCCGTTGTGCGGGATCGCGAGCACGCTGCCGCCCGTCTTCGCCTCGTACGCCGCCATCCATTTCCAGAGGTCGCGCGGGTTGTCGCTGCCGAGCGGCGCGGTCGTCGTGTAGGGGAGGACCTGGCTCGCCTTCACGCCGTCGTCGCGGAAGATCACGTTGCGATGCAGGTTGTTGCCGCCGGGCATCGAGGTCCACTCGTACCCGATGAAGGCCGTGAACCGCCCCGGGGTGTTCGCCTCGTCGGCCGCCTTGATGATCTCCTGCCAGAGCGTCCGGTAGCGCGGCGTGTCCGGCGAGTAGCTCATCGCCTTCGGCAGCCTCCCCTCCGAGGAGGCATTGATCAGCTCGTACGCCGCCTCGACGGCCTTGCCCGACTTGATCATGTCGTACCAGCGGCGCCCCTGCGGGTCGCCGAGGATCTCGGGCTTGCCCGCCATCAGGTCCGTGATGAGGCCCATGTTGTCGGTGTGGTCGGTCACGACGAGGAAGTCGAGGGGGCGCGAGAGCTTGGCCATCTGGCCGCTCGAAGCGACCACCTCCTCGCCCCGCGCGAAGCGGTAGGCGTCCCGCGGCATCAGCCTGCACCCGGCCGCGCCCGCGTCGAGGGAGAGCGCGGTGTGCAGGTGCGTGTCCCCGAAGAGCGGCCGCGTCGGGAAGTCGCGCCCCGCGTAGGGGGAGTAGGGCTGCTGCGAGGGGAAGGACTTCTCGAGGACCTCCTTGCCCGGAGCACCGGCATCGTTGTGGCCGGCCTCGTCGGCGGCGGCCGTCAGCGCAAGCGTGGCCACGAGGAGGATGGAGAGGGGGCGCGGGGGACGGGATCGCGTGTTCATGAGGGTTCTTCCGGGGTTCGGGTCAGGAGGTTACCACGCTGGGCCTACTCCTCCGCAAGCACCGTGGGGGAGACGAACCGCCCGCCCTCGCGGGCCGCGCGCAGCGCCGGCAGCAGGTCGGTCGCGATGCGGTTCTTGACGACGAAGCCGGACGCTCCCGAGCGGAGCGCGCCCGCGGCGACATCCGCCTCTTCGTGCACGGTGAGCACGACGAGCGCCGATTTGCAGCCTCGTGCGCGCAGCGCGCGAAGGGCGGAGAGTCCGTCGAGCACCGGCATGGCCAGATCGACGACGACGAGGTCGGGGGACAGCCGTTCCGCCGCGTCCACGAGCGCGGCGCCGTCGGCGAAGCACCCCACGACGTCATAGTGCGCCGTCAGCGCGCGTGCCACATGCGCGAGGACCGGGGCGTGGTCGTCCGCGAGCATGACGGTCGGGCGGGTCGGCAACATCGCGAGTGTGCGCGACCGCCTCCGCGGGCGCCACTGTCAGAAGTGACAGGTTCCCGGGCGGGGGCGACGCCTACAATCCGGGCCATGACGACAAGACTCCGGCTCTGCCTGCTCCTGTTCGCGGCGCTCCTTCCTGCCGCCGTCGCCCCCGCGGGGGAACCGACGGCGCTGAAGGACATCGGCTGGCCGCGCGAGAAGGAGGTGGGCGGCCACGTGCTCACCGTCTACCAGCCGCAGGTCGAGAGCTGGAAGGACTACCGCACGATCGAGTCGCGACTGGCGCTCTCGATCCGCCCGAAGGAGAAGCAGTGCCAGGACGCCGCCTTCGGCACCGCGCGCCTCCGGGGGCACACCGATGCCGACCTCGAGGCGCGCAGCGTGCTGCTGAGCGACGTGCAGATCCTCGACCTCGCGTTCCCGACGCTGAAGGCGGAACAGACCGCGAGGATCCGGCAGGTCTGCGAGGAGGCGCTCGGCGGCAAGGACTGGATCCTCTCGCTCGACCGCGTCCTCGCCTGCCTCGAGCAGACCGCCAAGACGCAGCCCGAGGCGAAGGTGAACCTCGCGCCGCCGCCCATCTTCTACAGCGAGAAGCCCGCCCTCCTCGTGCAGTTCATCGGCAAGCCCTCGTTCCAGCAGGTCGCCGGCACGGATCTCCTCTTTGCGGTGAACACGAACTGGGACGTCTTCCTCGACACCTCCACGGGCCGCACCTACCTCCTGAACGGCGAGTCGTGGCTCGTGACGGAGGATGCGGCCAAGGGGCCGTGGGCTCCCGCCGCGAACCTGCCGCCCTCGCTCTCGAAGCTCCCCGCGGGCGAGAACTGGGACGACGTGCGGAAGGCGATCCCCGGGAAGCCCTCCCCCGCGGCCCCCACCGTTCTCGTCAGCACGCAGCCGTCCGAGCTGATCCTCGTGGACGGCCCTCCCCGGTACGTCGCGATCCCGGGCACGCGGCTCCTGTTCGTCGAGAACAGCGAGAGCCGGCTTTTCCTGAACACGGGCGACGGCCAGCACTACTTCCTTGTGGCGGGGCGCTGGTTCCGCGCGAAGCAGCTTGCGGGGCCGTGGGGTCCCGCGACCGCGGACCTGCCGGCCGAGTTCCTGAAAATCCCGGAGGACCACGAGACCGCCGACGTGCTCGTGTCGGTGCCGGGCTCGCCGGATGCGCAGGAGGCGGTCATCCAGGCCTCGATCCCGCGCACCGCGACGGTGAAGCGGAGCGAGGTCAAGTTCGTCGTGGTCTACGACGGCGAGCCGAAGTTCGAGGTGATCGAGGGCAGCAAGGATGTGGCGTACGCCGTGAACACGCCCGACACGATCTTCAAGGTCAAGGAGAGCTACTACGGCTGCAAGGACGGCATCTGGTTCGTCGCGCCGGCGGCGGCGGGGCCCTGGGTCGTCGCGGCGACGGTGCCGGCGGAGATCTACACCATTCCCGCCTCGCACCCGACGCACAACGTCACGTATGTCTATATCTACGACAGCAGCCCGGATGTCGTGGTCGTGGGCTACACGAGCGGCTACACCGGCGCCTATGTCGCGGCGGGGGTGCTGCTCTTCGGCGTCGGCCTCTGGATCGGCTCCGAACTCCATGACGACTGGCACCACCACCACTGCTGGCATTACCACTCCCACTACTGGGGCTACGGATGCCACGCCCACTATGACATCCACCACGGCCGCTACATGCGGTCGGGCCATGTCTACGGCCCCTACGGCGGGGCCGGCAGGGGCGCGGTCTACAACCCGAGCACCGGGGCATGGGGGCGCGGCGCCTACGTCTACGGGCCGCACGGAGGCATGGCCGCGCGCGAGAGCTACAACCCCAGCACCGGCGTCTACCGGGCGAGCGCGCGGGGCTCGAGCCCCTACGGCTCCTGGGGCGAGTCGGTCGTCGCGCGGGGCGACAACTGGGTGCACACCGGCTACCGCAGCGACGAGAACGGCCGCACGCGCGCGTGGGAGACCTCCGAGGGGGGCAAGGGGGCGCGGCGCGTCGGCGACCACGGGAGCTTCACCGTGGCGAAGAACCAGGAGGGCGACGTCTACGTCGGCCACGACGGCAACGTCTACAAGCGCGACAACGACGGCGGCTGGCAGAGCCGGAACGGCGACACCTGGGAGCGGTCGGAGCGCTCCGCGGCCCGGGGGACGGCCCCCGAGGTCGAGCGCGACCTCGACCGGCAGAGCAGTGCGCGTCGACGCGGCGACTCCCGCACGAGGCGCCTGCAGGAGGGGGACGGCGGGAGTTCGCGCAAGAAGCGCTAGGAGTTTGTCCGACTATTCGTCGGACAAACTCTAAGGTCCCCGGCCTTCAGCCCGGCGTGCACGGGACACAACGACCTGAAGCTGGCAGCCGCGAGGGCGTGAGGCGGAGCGCCGACCCTTGCGTACGAGCCCCCCTCGATCGCGGCGATGGCCCATGGAGACCTACGACTCGCGTCGCGTCGAGTCATGAGCTTGTCCGGGTCCGGTTGGCCCCGAAGCGTGGCTGAAGGCCATTACCCGGACAAGCTCCCTAGAAGCGGATGCCGAAGCCGAGGACGAACCCCTGCAGCGTGACGTCGTAGACGAAGCCGCCGTCCTGGAAGTCGATGCCGAGGACGCGATAGCCGAACTTCACCGACCAGGTCTTCGAGATCTGGTAGCCCGCGCCGGCGAACGCCTGCCACGTGAAGTCCGATCCCGCGCCGAAGCCCCCGAGGTCGGCGAGGAACATCAGGAACCACTTCTCCGACAGCGCGACGCGGGCGCGCGCCCCCACGATGGGGTCCACCCAGTTCTTGTCCTGCGAAAAGACCGCCTCCGAGAGCAGCCCGGGGTCGAACCGCAGTTCGTTGTCGAGGAACCAGAGGCGCACCCCGGCAAAAACCTCGGCGGTGCAGCACTTCGAGTCGGCCACTTGGTAGGTGGCAGCCGTCTCGACCATGAGCCCCTTGCTCGTGAGCTCGAATCCCGAGAAGAGCGGCCCCGGCGTCGTCGCGTCCGGGGAGGTGCTCACGTACATGACGTCGAAGAAGAAGCCCCACCGGTCCTTGCGCGCGTCGAAGAAGAGCAGCAGGCCGAAGTCGAAGTCGCCGGAGATGTCGACGAACGAGTCGTCGGGGTTGGCCGGCGGCGATCCGGTGACGGCGGCGTCTCCCGAGACGCTCGGGAGCCACAGGTACGGCGTCAGCTCGAACTTCCAGCCGCCGCCGGAGTCGTCCCCCGTCGTCTTGGATGGGGCGGCGCACCGCAGGTAGGACTCGACGGTCTCCCGGAGCGCCTCGCGCGGCTCCTCTGCCGAGCGGTCCGCCGCGGCGAGCGGGTACGCCAGTTCGCGACCCCCCTCGACCTCGGCGTGCACCGGGAGGCTCGACGCGCACAACGTGGCGAGCATGACCAGGAGGAGGGCGGGCGCGCAGGCAACGAGAGGCATGCGCGATCCGGGCGGGGGGAAGTGGTGTTGCACGCGGACGAGTCTAGCGGATCGCCCGCGCACCGCCCTCCTGTAAAAAGTGACAGGTGCCCGCCGTGCGGGCTACGGCGAGATGAGCCCCTCGCGGACGGCGAGGCGGACGAGATCCGCGCTCGAGTCGAGGCCCATCGCCGCCATGATCGTGTACTTGTGGTGGGCGACGGTCCGGGCCGCGACGCGGAGGACGCGCGCGGCCTGCTTCATCGTGTAGCCCTGCGCGAGCAGCCGGAGCACCTCCTTCTGCCGCTCCGTCAGTCCGCTCCGCCTCCCCCGGGCGCCCGCGCGGCGCGCGGCCCCGTTCCCGTCCGCGACGAGGGGGGTGACGTAGGTGCGGCCCTTGAGGGCCTCGTCGATGGCGAGCAGTAGCTCCGACGCCGCGCACTTCTTGAGCAGGTAGCCCGCCGCCCCCTCCGCCAGCGCGCGCGCCGCGAGGTCGGGATCCTCGCTCACCGTCAGGAAGACGACCTTGACCCCGGGCAAGGCGCGGCGCAGCGCCGCCGCGGCATCGAGGCCGCTCAGCCGCGGCATCGCGACATCCACGACGACGACATCGGGGCGTTTCGCGGGCGCGTCCGCGAGCAGATCGCGGCCGTTGGACGCCGTACCGACGATCTCGTACGCAGGCGACAGCAGCTTCGCGAAGGCCTCGAGCAGCATCGCGTGGTCATCGGCGAGGAAGAGGCGGGGGCGCTGCAACGCGTGCAAGTCTACCCGGCGGGGGGGCGGGGCACCCTCGCCCTGACCTGCGTCCCTCGGTCCGGGGCCGACACGACCTCGAGGCTGCCGCCGATCGCGCGGGCGCGTTCCGCCATGCTCAGCAGGCCGAGTCCGCCGCGGCTCCGCCCGGGGTCGAACCCCGCACCCCGGTCGGCGACCTCAAGGAGGATCTCCGTCTCGCTCGCGGCCAGCGTGAGGGAGGCATGGGCGGCTCCGCTGTGGCTCGCGGCATTGCGGAGCGCCTCCTGCGCGATGCGGTAGAGGGCCAGCGCGAGGCCGTCGGCGAGGCGTCCCGGCACCTCGTCGCCCGCGAAGTCCACGCGCAGGCCGCCGCCCGCACCCACCTCGCGCGCGAGGCTCCGCAGCGCCGCCACGAGTCCGAGCTGCTCCAGCTTGGCCGGATGTAGCGAGTGGGAGAGGCGGTGGAGGTCGGAGGAGAGACCCTTGGAGAGCGTGACCAGTTCCAGGATGTCCGCGGGGGCGAGCGGACCCAGCATCTCGATCCGGATCGTGAGCAGCGCGAGGCGCTGGCTGAAGTCGTCGTGCAGTTCGCGGGCGATCCTCGCCGCTTCCTCCTCCTTCGAGCTCATGAGGCGCCGCCCCATGTCGCGCAGCGCCGCCTCGGCCTCCGAGCGTCGCCCGATCTCCGTCACAAGCGCCCGATTCCGCCTCCGCATGGCGGCGGTGCGCGCGAGATACGCGAGGAACACGGCGGCGACGCCTAGGAGGGCGAGGCCGACCCGGAACCAGCCGCGCTCGTGGAAGTTCGGCGGGATGCGAAGCGTCAGGGCATCCGAGGCGGGCGACCATCCTCCCTCGGCGTTGCCGGCCCTCGCCTCGAAGCGGTAGCTGCCGGGCGGCAGCCCGGTGTAGTACGCCTGCCGGCGCGTCCCCGCATCGACCCACTCCGGGTCGTAGCCCCGCAGGCGGTAGCGGAACTGCACGCCCTCCGCGGAGTTGAAGCAGGGCGCCGTGAACTCGATGCGGACGTCGCGTACGCCGAGCGGGAGCGCGACCTCGGCGCCTCGTTCGTACCAGCGGCCGTTCGCCTCGACCCCCTCCACATGCGCACGCGGCGCGCCGTCGAGCGGTGCGAGCGCGTCGGGATCCATGACCGCCGGCCCCTCGATCGTGTCGAAGTAGAGCCTGCCGTCCTCCCCCCGCGCCCCCCACGAACCGTTGCCCTCCACATGCGTCACGAGCCTGCAGGGAACCGTTGCCGCCTCGCCGTCGACGAAACGCACGAGATCGGAGCGGTGCACGGTGAAGATCCCGCGGTTGCTGTTGATCCAGAACCGGTGGCGGTCGTCCTCGAGGATCGCGCCGAGGGAGTCGTCGGGAAGGCCGTGGGTGTGGTCGCAGCGGGTGATCCTGTTCCCGCGCAGGCATCCGAGCCCGCCGCCGTACGTCGCGATCCACATGTACCCGTGGGCATCCTCGTAGAGCGCGCGGATCTCGCCCGGGGGCAGACCGTCGCGCCCGGTGAGCATGGTGGGCTGCCCGTCCGCGAGTCGGAGCAGTCGGCCGGGCAAGGCGAAGTAGAGATGGCCGTCGCGGCCTTCGGCAAGGAGTTGGCCATACGCGGTCTCCCGCGTGCCCACGCGCCGGGACTGGTGGTCGCCCCCAAACCACCAGACGGAGCCGTCCCGCGCCTCGAAGCACCCGCCGAGCAGTGGCATCGGCTCCGCCGCGACGTCGAGATGGCGCACGCTGCCATCGAGAAATCGGGTCAGCCCGTGCCTGTGCGCGATCCAGAGGCCGCCGCTCCGCGCGGGGGTGAGATAGGCGCCGTCGTAGGCTCCCGCCGGACCGTCGGGGACGCTCTCCGCAATGGCGCCCTCTTGGATGCGAACGATGCCCGGGAGGCCGATGCACGATACCCAGAGGCTTCCGTCGCGTTCCACCGCGAGGCTGCGCAGGAAGCGGTCCCGGTCGCCGGGAAGGGGGATCCCTGTGGCGACGCGGCGGCGCAACCGGTGCAACCCCGTCGTCTCCGCACCCATCCAGAGATCCTCGTGGCGATCGAGAAAGAGGCAGTTCACGCCGCCGGTCACGGAGGCGGCGCAGACGCAATGGGCCGCCTCGGCGCCGCCGCCGTCGGTCGACAGGGCGGAGGCGGGAAGCCGCATCAGCCCCTCCGGCGTGCCGAGCCAGTAGTGGTCCGCCTCGTCGCGCACGCCGTTCCAGAGCCGGGCTTGTCCGCGGCGCCCGGCCGCCGGGATCGCGATCCGCCCGGACGGGAGGAGGGCGGCACCATCCGCGCCGGCGACCAACACCTCCCCTCCGGTTGCGCCGAGCACGAACGAGTGCTCGAAGGAGTCGCTCACGCGCATGCGCGTGACCGACTCGCCGTCGACACGGACCACGCCCTCCTCGCCGGCCGCCCAGAGCACACCCTGCGCATCCACGTGGATCGAGTTGATCGCTTCGCGCACCTTCGGGAGGTGCTCGACGGCGCCGCCGACCCATCGCGCGAGGCCCGACCCGCCGAACCAGACGATGCCCTCCGGCCCCTCGGCCATCGCGCGGATGTCATGCATGATGTCGACGTGCTCGAAGCGGCCGGCGCGGTAGCGCGCGACACCGCCGGCCGTGCCGATCCAGAGCGTGCCGGAGCGGTCGGCGAGGAGCACGCGGATCCGGGGGCTGCCGAGTTCCGGCGCGTTCGTCAGGTTGAAGGTGACGAACCGCACGCCGTCGAAGCGGGCGAGACCGCCAAAGGTGCCGATCCACAGGAATCCGTCGCCGGTCTGGGCCACCGCGCGCACGACATTGCTCGGCAGTCCATCGCGGATCGTCCAGTTCGTGCGCGTGAGCGCCCCCTCCTCGAAGTGCTCCTCCGCGACGCAGGGATCGGCCGGCGCGAAAACGAGCATCGCGGCAAGGACGCAGCGGGCGCGCATGGTTTGAGTCCTGGCGTGGCCGCGCAAGGTCGCAGGATTCTACCCGCGCGAGGATCTTGTCCGGGTAATGGCCTTCAGCCAAGCTTCGGGGTCAACCGGACCCGGACAAGCTCCTGATTCGACGCGACGCGAGTCGTGGGTCTTCATGAGCCATCGCCGCGCTCGAGGGGGGCTCCTGCGCAGGGGCCGGCGCTCCGCTTCACGCCCTGGCGTCTGCAGGCTTGAGGAGGTTGTCCCGTGCACGCCAGGCTGAAGGCCCGCGACCTTCGCCAAGCCTCGTAGCAGGAACTCGCGTAGTCCTCGCCCCTTCACGTTGCGAACACCGGTTCCGCGGTCTGCTTCCGTAGGCGGTACCGGCTCCGGTAGCCGCCGCGCCTCAGGCGAGCCCTCATTGCACGGGCCCGCGGACGCGCGTTGTGCTGCAGACCCTGCACCACTAGCCCTCGCATTTCGCGCTCCCTGCGCCAATTCTGGTGCTGACTTGGTGCGGCGCCCGGAACCAAGCCGCGGTGGCCGAAGCGCGGCTCTCCTCGGCGGCGGAGGGGAGACGCACGCAGCCCTGCGCCCCGCGCGCCTCCCCCGGATCCCGCAGCTCCTCGCTAGGCGCAGCGCGGCCCTCGGCCGTCGCTCCGTTGGTTGCGGCGTGGAGCCGCGCTGCGCCACCGCGTCCCCATGGCGTTGCCGGCCCGTGGCCACGTATGCCCCGATGTGTCGCCGGGAGAGTTCGCGCAGGTTGCCTTCGGTGCAGTACCCCGCGTCGGCGGAGAGCTCGCGGGCCGAGGTGGCCCTCGGGCACGAGATCCAGCACGTCCGCGCGGAGGGCGGGGACGCCTGCGCCAGTCCACGATCGCGTACCATTGGCCGCTCGCTCCGGAGGACCCATGAAGCGTCTTGCCCTCGCCCTGCTCGCCCTCGCCACGCTCGCCGCCGCCGCCCCCGAGGAGGCGCGCTGGATCCGCTATCCCGCGCTCTCGCCGGACGGCACGCGGATCGCGTTCTGTTACCGGGGCGACCTCTGGATCGTGCCCTCCGACGGCGGCGACGCGTGGCCGCTGACGACGCATGTCGGCCACGAGACGGCGCCGGTCTGGTCGCCCGACGGCACGAAGGTCGCGTTCGCGAGCGACCGCCACGGCAACTTCGACCTCTTCGTCGTCGACAGCGACGGCGGCGCGGCGACGCGGCTGACGGCGCACTCGTCCACCGATTGGCCCTGCTGCTTCAGCCGCGACGGCAAGGAGATCCTCTTCACGTCGCGCCGGCAGGACGCGCCGGAGGCCTGCCTGCCGACCGCGTGGCTCACCGAGTTGTACGCGGTGCCCGTCGGCGGGGGCCCGGCGCGGCAGGTCCTGACGACGCCCGCCGAGATGGCCCAGTGGAGCCCCGACGGCAGGCTGCTCGCCTACCACGACAGCAAGGGGTTCGAGAACGTCTGGCGCAAGCACCACGAGTCGTCGGTGACGCGCGACCTCTGGATCTGGGACCCCGCGACGGACCGCCACCGCCGCGTCACCGAGTACGCGGGGGAGGACCGCAACCCGGTCTGGTCGGCGAACGGGGAGCGCCTCTTCTTCCTCAGCGAGCGCGGCAACGGCAGCAACGTCTGGTCGCAGTCCGTCGCGGGCGGCGACGCGCCGGTGCAGCTCACGAGGTTCCCGCGCCATCCCGTGCGCTTCCTGAGCGGTGCCTCGGACGGGACGCTGCTCTTCGGCCACAACGGCCGCGTCTACCGGATGCGGCCCGGCGAGGAGCCGCAGGCGCTCGTGATCCGCGCGCGCGCGACCGACCGCACCAACGACGCGCGCATCGAGAAGGTCACCGAGGGCGCCACCGCCTTCGCCGTCTCGCCGACGGGCGAGGAGGTCGCCTTCGTCGTCCGCGGCGAACTCTTCTGCGCGAGCATCGAGCACGGCACGACGCGGCGCCTCACGAACACGCCCGAGCAGGAGCGGTCGCCGACCTGGGCCCCCGACGGCCGCTCGATCGTCTTCGCCGGCGAGCGCGGCGGCTCGTGGAACCTCTACCGCGTGTCCATCGCGCGCCCGGAGGAGAAGCGCCTCTCGCGCGCGACGCTGCTCGCGGAGGAGACGCTGCTCGCCGGAGGGGGCGAGGCCTTCCAGCCGCTGCTCTCCCCCGACGGCAGGCGCATCGCCTACCTGCACAACCGCGACGAGATCCGCCTGCTCGACCTCGAGACGCGCCAGGGCCGCACGCTCGTGCCCGCCGCGCGCAACTACAGCTACGCCGACGGCGACATCGAGTTCCAGTGGTCCCCCGACAGCCGGTGGCTCTGCTTCACGCTGCTCGTCGAGGGCCGCTGGCTCGGCGACATCGGCGTCGCGCCCGCGGACGGCGGCGCGATCACCGATGTCACGCTCTCCGGCTACGACGAGATGCGCCCCCGCTTCAGCCCCGACGGCAAGGCGCTGCTCTTCGTCAGCAACCGCCTCGGCCGCCGCAGCCACGGGAGCTGGGGCACCGAGGACGACATCTTCGCGCTCTACCTCACGCAGGCGGCCTTCGACCGCGCGTCGCTGACGCAGGAGGAGTACGAACTGCTGAAGAAGGACGAGGACGAGGCGAAGGAAGGGGATGGGTGCGGGAAGGGGGAGGAGGAAGCGCAGGGCAAGCCGAAGGAAGAGCCGAAGGAAAAACCGAAGGAGAAGCCGCCGGAGCCCGTCGTCATCGAGTTCGAGGGGCGCGAGAACCGGCTCAAGCGGCTCACGCTCCACAGCGCGCCGCTTGGCGGCTACGCGCTCTCCCCCGACGGCGAGAGTCTCGTCTACTGGGCCGAGGTTGCGGGCAAGTGGGACGTCTGGATCCACACGGTGCGCAAGTCGGAGGCGAGAAAGCTCTTCGAGAGCGGCGCCGAGGGGCCGGGGGAGGTCGAGTGGCTGAAGGGCGGGGAGGGCGAGCACGTGCTCGTCCGCGCCTCCGACGGCGCGATCACGAGGGTCCCGGTAGGCGAGGGCGAGAGCAAGCCCGTGCCGTACGCCGCGGAGATGACGGTGGACGGGCCGAAGGAGCGCGCCTACATCTTCGAGCACTGCTGGCGGCAGGTGCGCGACAAGTTCTACGAGCCCACGTTGCACGGCGTCGACTGGAACGCGATGAAGGCGAACTACGAGGCCTTCCTGCCGCATCTCTCGAACAACCACGAGTTCGCGGAACTCCTCTCGGAGATGCTCGGCGAGCTCAACGCGTCGCACACCGGCTCCGGCTACCGCCTCGCGCGGGAGGATGGGGACGCGACGGCGTCGCTCGGCCTCCTGTTCGATCCGCGCTTCGCGGGGCCGGGGCTGCGCGTCGCGGAGGTGCTGAAGGAGGGGCCCGCCGACCGCGCGGAGGTCGCGCTGCCCGCGGGCAGCGTGGTGCTCGAGATCGACGGCGTGACGCTGCCGCAGGCCTCCGACCCGTGGGCGCTGCTCAACCGCAAGGAGGGCAGGCCCACGCTGCTCACGGTCCGCGCGCCCGGGGAGGAGAAGGTGCGGCAGGTCTCGATCAAGCCCGTCTCGATGCGCGAGGAGTTCCGGCTGCGCGAGAAGCGGTGGATGCTGCAGCGGCGCGACCTCGCCGACCGCCTCTCGAAGGGGCGGATCGGCTACGTCTACGTCGAGGGCATGGACGACGCGAGCTTCCGCCACCTCTTCCAGGAGGCGCTCGGCCGCTTCGGCGCGCGCGAGGCGCTGCTCGTCGACACGCGCTTCAACGGCGGCGGCTGGCTGCACGACGACCTGCTCAAGTTCCTCGGCGGCAAGGGCTACGGCGTGATCCACCCCCGCGGCAAGGATCGCGGCGCGCTCGGCCACGAGCCGATCCAGCGCTGGTCGAAGCCCGTCTGCGTGCTGATGAGCGAGGGCAACTACAGCGACGCGCACATCTTCCCCTACGCGTTCCAGAAGCTCGGGCTGGGCAAGCTCGTCGGCGCGCCGGTCGCCGGCACCGGCACCGCGGTCTGGTGGGAGACGCAGATCGACGAGACGCTCTACTTCGGCATCCCGCAGGTCGGCTTCGTGACCGACGACGGCAAGTACCTCGAGAACCGCGAGCTCAGGCCCGACGTGCTCGTGCTCGCCGAGCCCGGCGACCTCGCCGCGGGCCGGGACGCCCAGCTCGAGCGCGCGGTCGCGCTCCTACTCGAGGAGCTTGGCCCCAAGTAGCAGCACGGCCGCGTTGTAGGTCGCGTGGGCGGCGATGGGGGAGAGGAGCCAACCGGTGCGCTCGTACGCCAAGGCCGCGGCGATGCCGAGGCCGAAGACGGGCAGGAACGACGCCGCCGGATGGACGGCGGCGAAGACGAGCGCGCTGAGCAGCACGGCGGCCTTGACGCCCATCGTCTGCCGCAGCCCCCTGTAGACCAGCGCGCGGAAGATGAACTCCTCGAAGAGCGGCGCGAAGAGGAGGGCGAGCAGCAGGAGGCCCGGACCCTTCTCCATCGGCCCCTGCGCCGCCTCCAGCAGCAGCGTGCGGAGGGGCTCGACGCGGGAGCCGACCCAGAGATAGAGGAGGCCGAAGAGCGCGGCGGCGAGGCCGAGCGCGATGCCGCGGGGAAGGGAGACGAGAGCGGGTGCGGGCCCCCGGACCCCCAACGATTCGAGCGGGCGGGCGAGCCCCATCCGGCGGCGCAGGTGGAAGTAGGTCCCGGTGCAGAGCACCGCGCCGGCGACCGCGTAGGCGAGCAGCATCGTGGGCCCGGGCGGGGTCCCCCCCGCGAGGAGCAGCATCGCGACGAACTGCTGGAGCTGGAAGAAGAGGATCACGACGAGGAGCCCGTAGGCGAGGTCGATCCGGCGGGGCGGCTCCTGCGTCGGGTCGAGCAGCAGCGGCAGCCGCGCGCCGACGCGCTGCCAGAGCGCGCCCGCGAGCATCCCCATCAGCACGAGCATGACGAACTTCGGCCAGAGATCGGGTGCGTAGAGCGAGTAGCCGAACAGGCCGACGAGCAGCATGTAGATCCAGACGTACTCCTGCCGCACGCGCCGCTGCGGCGCCTCCTCGTGCGGGTCGGTGCCGAGCACGCCGAGGCCGCTCGCGATCCACGCGAAGAGGCCGACGCCCGCCAGCGCCACGACGGGAGAAAGCAACATCGCAACAGTTGCATCCGCGGGCGGGCGCCAGCCGAGGGCGAGGATCGCGACGGCATAGAGGCCGGAGACCGACGCCCAGAGGACGACCTTCTGGCGGAGCAGGATGTGGAGGGGCCGGGGGAGGGTCCAGAGGAGCCAGAGCGCCTGCCGCTCCACCGCGAGCACCGAGAAGGCGCCGAAGAGCAGCACGTAGGCGCCGACGGCGAACGCGGTCACCGCCACCGCCTGGGCGCCGATGCCGCCCCGGCCGATGGCGGGGTTGACGGCGACCTGGAAGCCGAGGATCAACAGCGGCGTCAGCAGCGTCTGCATCATGAAGTTCTTGTCCCGCCAGAGGAGCAGGACCTCCTTGCCGAGGAGACCGCGCAGGCGCGGGGGGCGTGCGGCGGGGGAGGGGGCGGTCCGCCTGCGCGTGCCCTGGTAGGGCCCTCCGCCGCCGGAGAGGAGACCCGTCGAGACGAGCCCGGCGCAGAGGCGGATGGCGCCGTACGCGCAGGCGCCGCCGACGGCGAGCACGAGCAGGACCAGCGCGGGCCAGCGGGTCAGCAGCAGCGGGAGCGTGAGCGGCGAAAGGAGGGCGAGCCACCCCGCCCTCCGGGCCAGATCGACGGCGGCGGCCGGCACCTGCTGTCCCATCGCGAGGAAGAAGGTCAGGAAGAGCATCAGCAGGCCCGCCACGGTGAAGGCCGCCTGCATGTTCTTGAGCCTGTGGAGGCTGTAGCGCTTGCGCAAGAGCGTCTCGAGCCAGAGGCGCACGCTCGCGACCATCGCGTTGACCGACAGCGTCGAGAGCAGGGAGAGCGGCAGCGCGAGCCCGCGGTGGCCGGAGACGAAGAGCAGCGTCGCGATCAGCGGGAAGAGGGTGAGCCACGCGAACGCGTTCGTCAGCGCGTACTCGCCGACCCGCGCGAGAAAGAGGCCCCGGGTCGGCACCGGAAAGGTGAAGAGCCACTCGAGGCTCCAGCCCACCTGCGACAGCTCCTGGTTGCCGGTGCCGACGCCGGTGCAGACGAGGGAGAGCACAAGCAGCGTCATCACGAGGGCCACGAACGCGAGATAGGCGGGCTGGTGCTCCTCCGCGGGCCAGGGGTCGGCCATGAAGGCGGACTCGTCCGACCCCGTGACCGCGGCGGAGACGTTCGTGGCGAGGCGGTAGCTGATGTTGAAGCTGTTGACGAGCATCAGGAGGCCGAAGAGGAGCAGCATCGGCGTCGAGCGGCCGCTCTTCCGCGCCGTAGGCCCCCGCGCCCCCCCCTTCTTCCTCTTTTGCCTCAGGAAGGCCATCCGGTTGGCCCAGCGCCTCATCGACAGCCGCGCGAGGATCCAGACGACCCGGAGGCTCCCGACCGGGCGGCTCGTCACGGCGCGGGCTCGGCGGTCACGCTGAAGAAGATCTCCTCGAGCGAGCCGCCCGGCGCGAGGCGGGAGCGCAGCTCCTCGAGCGGGCCGACCGCCGCCAGCCTGCCCTTGAAGACGATGCCGACGCGCTGGCAGAGCTTCTCCACCTGGTCGAGCAGGTGCGTCGAGAAGAAGACCGACTTGCCGGCCGCCGACGCCTCGCGGATGAGCTCGTGGAAGGTGCGCGTCGCGTAGGGGTCGAGGCCGTTGGTCGGCTCGTCGAGGATCAGCACGACGGGGTCGTGCACCATCGCCGCGACGATCGCGAGCTTCTTGCGCATGCCCTTGCTGTAGTTGACCGCGTACTCGTCGAGCGCGTCGCCGAGGCCGAGCCGCTCGACGAGCGCGTCGGCGCGCGCCCGCGACGCCGCCGGGTCGAGCCCGTGCATCTCGCCGACGAAGCGGAGGATCTCGCTGCCCTTGAGGTAGTCGTAGAAGATCGGCTCGTCGGGCAGGTAGCCGACGTGCCGCATCACCTCCGCGCGCTCGGCGAAGCAGTCGAGCCCCATCACGCGCGCGCTGCCGGAGGTCGCCTGCAGGATGCCCATCAGCATCCGGATCGTCGTCGTCTTCCCCGCCCCGTTCGGCCCGAGCAGCCCGAAGATCTCCCCCGCGCCGACCTCGAGGTCGACATCCTTCACCGCATCGAACTCCCCGAACCGGCGCGAGAGCTTCGCGATCTGGACGACGGCGGGCACCGGCGGATGATACCCAAAGGGGGGCGGGACGCGCCCCGACCCGCTAGGGCCGCGCCTCCAGCACGAGGTTGAAGGGCGTCTCCGCGGCGCGCCGGAAGCGCGTGAACCCGCCGCTCGTGACGACCTTCCGCATGCGCGCCTCGCCCGCCTGGGCACCGAGCGCGAGGCCCACCTCCTGGTCGAGGGATGCCGGCGTGCACACGAGCGTCGAGACCGAGTAGAAGATGCGGCCGACCGGATTCAGGTTGTCCTCGACGTGGTCGCCGGCGAAGGGCTCGACGATCAGCCACGTGCCGTCCGGAGAGAGGGACCGCCGCACGTGCGCGGCCGCCCCGACCGGGTCGCCCATGTCGTGCAGGCAGTCGAAGAAGGTCACGAGGTCATAGCCCGTCCCGGGAAACTCCTTCGCCTTCGCGACCTCGAACCGGACCCGGTCACCCAGCCCCGCCTCGGCCGCCCTCTGGCGCGCGGTCGCGATCGACTTGTCATGGTAGTCGTAGCCGACAAAGCGCGATCCCGGATAGGCCTGGGCCATCAGGATCGTGGAAGCACCGAGGCCGCAACCGACGTCCGCCACCTTCGCCCCCCGCCTCAGCTTCGCCTCGACGCCGTCGAGTGCGGGGATCCAGGCCTTGACCAGGTTGGCGGCGTAGTTCGGCCGGAAGAAGAGTTCGGTGCCGCGGAAGAGCCCGTGGTCGTGCTCGTGCCAGCCGCAGCCCTTCCCCGTCCGGAAGCTCTCCGTGATCCGGGGCACCGCCCGCAGCGCGGAGACCGCGACGAGGAAGCCGCCCGGCAGGTAGGCCGGGCTCTTCTCGTCGGCGAGCACGAACGCCTGCTCCTCCGACAGTGAGTAGCGCCCGGCCGCCGCGTCGTACTCGACATAGCCGCCGGAGGCCTGCGAGTTCAGCCACTCCCGGACGTAGCGTTCGTGCGTGCCCGTCCGCTCGGCCAACTCCGCGGAGGTCAGTGGCCCCGCGTCCCGCATCGCCTTGTAGAGTCCGAGGCTCTCCCCGATGACGGCCATGCCCGCGTGCAGCGTCGCCCCGAGATCGGCCACGAACTTGCCCATGAGCTGGTTGAGCTTCGCCTCGTCGATCGGCATCCTCTCCTCCCTCGCGCGGGCCCGCATCCCTTGCTCGATCCCGTGCGCGCCCAGTGTACCGCGCGACGCGCTATAGTAGGCCGCGATGACGACGAACGACGCGATCCGACGCCTGGTCGCGCGCTCCGCTGTCCTTCTCTCGCTGCTGGCACCCGCCGCGCTCTCCGAGGAGAAACTCCCGAAATGGAAGGCCGGCGAGCATGAGGGGAGCGTCCAGATCGACGGCAAGGAGGAGGCGTTCGTCGCGCTTGTTCCGCAGGGGTACTCGCCGAAGAAGGAGTGGCCGGTCGTGCTCCTCGCGCACGGCAACGGCGGCAAGGCGAAGGACTTCCTGATGTCGCTCAAGCCGATGGCGGGCAAGAAGCCGCCGCTGCTGATCAGCCTCGAGCGGTGCGACAACCTGCAAGACGCGGTCGGCTACATGCCGAAGTACCTCGCGGCGCTGAAGGCGCGATTCTCGATCGACACGAAGCACGTCTACGGCCTCGGGTTCAGCGGCGGCGGCTTCCGGCTCTGGGATGACATCCTCTGCAACGCGGAAGCGGCCGCGCTCTTCCGCGCCGTCGTGCTCGTCGGCTGCGGCAAGCAGAGCTTCGAGCCCGTCGAGAAGCCCGAGGGCGCGCACACCGTCGTTTTCGTCGGCGACCCGAAGGACGGCAACTACGGCAAGAGCCGGCCGGATGCCGCCGAGAGCCTGCGCAAGAAGGGGTGGGAGGTCCTCGTGCACGAGCACGACGGCGGCCACACCGTCCCCCGCAAGGAGACGGAAGCGGTCTTCACGTGGATCGCGGAGCAGATCCGGGCGAAGCCGAAGACGAAACCGTAGCGATCACGCGCTCCATCACCGTCGAGGCCGCGAGCCCCTTCATGCAGAGCGGGTCGGCGCAGGAGTCCAGCAGTTCGAGGTCGTACTGGCAGGGGCTGCACGGCACATCGGTGCGCAGCGCGGCGCCGCGGTTGCGCGGGCCGTTCTTGACCTCGCACGTCGGGCCGAAGAGCGTCAGGTGCGGCGTCAGCACCGCGTCGGCGATGTGCATCGGTCCCGAGTCGTTGCCGATGGCGAGCTGGCAGTGCTTGAGCACCCACGCCGCCTCGCGCAGCGTCAGCCTGCCGCGCAGGTCGAGGCCCGCGATGCCGTCGAGGTCGCCGTCGAGCAGCACGATCTGCGCGTCGGGCCGCCACTCCCGCAGCAGCCGCGCGAGTTCGCGGTAGTAGGGCCAGCGCTTGTTCCGCCAGCGGTGGTCGGGCTTCCCGCCCGCGCACAGCGCGATCCTCAGGGGGCTCGGGGGCAGCGGCTCCTTCGGCTCCCGCAGCCCCACGTAGAGGGGCGGCGTCGCGCCCGGGTAGCCGAGCCGTCGCACCATGGCCATGTTGACCTCCCGCTCGGGGCGCAACTGCCAGAGCGGGAAGAGCCCCTGCGCGCGGTGGATCTCCCCCCCGCCCCCCCCCTCGTGCTCGCATGACCAGCAGACGAAGACCTCGTCGGCCTTCCCGAGATCGGCGCCCGGATGCAACACCTCGTCCGCGACGCACCAGTCGTCGAAGAGGTCGCCGCGAGGCACGACAATGGCGATCCGCACCGCGGGCCAGAAGGCGCGGACGGCCTGCACCACCGGCGTCGCCTCCACCGCGTTGCCGATGCCCGCGTCCATCCGGATGATCACCCGCCGCGCGTCCGCCCGCGGCGAGTCCTGCCGCCTCCGCTCGTAGATGCGCTTCTTCAGCGCGTAGGCGACGTCGACGAGCGTGCCCATCAGACCGGCGCGGCGGCGCCCACCTGCGTGATCTTCGCGACCTCGTCGCAGGGCGAGCAGCGGCCGAACTCGTGGCAGACCATTTCGGGCACCGTGCGCTGGCCCATGGCCACGAGGCCGTCCCGGATGTTGCGGATCATCTTCGACACGCAGATCCAGCGCTGGCCGTCGGGGCCGATGATGATGCGGTCGTAGGCGCAGTGCACCGTCTGCAGGGACTTGCCGTCGCAGGCGGCGGGGCTGTTGCGGTTGTTCAGGAACTGGTCCTGGTGGATGTCGAGGCGGATGCCGTGGCTCTCGAAGAAGCTCTTCGCCTCCTCGAGGTCGCCGTTGCTCGGGTGGTTGATCGAGTGCAGGTTGACGACCTCGCGCACCCGCGGGTGCGCCTTCAGCGCCTGCACGTTGGCAAGGATGCGCTCGGCGGTGACGCCCTTGTTGTTGGGGTGGAACGACGCGAAGACGGTGACCGGCCGCTCCAGCCGGTCGAAGAACTTCGCGACGTTGTAGGAGAGGTTGGTGTAGAGCATCACCGTCGGCTGCCGGATGCCGTTGATCACCTCGGGCAGCCCCTGGTAGAGCGTCGGTTCTCCGCCGGTGAAGATCACCGCCGGGCCGGGCAGCGCATCGATGATCTCGATCCAGCGCTCCGGAGGCAGGGGCTGATAGCCCATGTGCGACTTGTCGTAGTCGAGGCCGTCGCTGCAGAAGGGGCACTTGAGGTTGCACTGGAGCGTCGGGTAGACGCGCGGGATGCTCGCGTGGGGCACGTGGTCCTGCGCGAGCAGGCGCACGACCGGCGAGGCCGCACGGCGGAGGCGGCGGGGCAGCCGCGCCCAGAGTCTCTGCATGAGGTTTCGCATGGGCCGCTGGAAGGGGAATCGGCCGGTCGGAGCCGCGGGCTGAAGCGGGGGGGGGCATGGGGCCGATCTTTCCCTTGTGCCCGCGCCCCCGAGCCCCCTGATCATGAGCCTCGTCCGGAGGCTGCGCCGCCTGGGTTCGACGCTCCGGTTCTGGAGGCCCGGCGGCTACCGGGCGCGGCGCTACTGGGAGGCGCGGCACGGCCGGTTCGGCTTCGACATGCGCGGCGTCGGCGACCTGCGCCTCAGCGACGGCGAGAATCGCGCGGAGTACGCCGGGGCGGAGGCGGCCTTCCTGGGCCTCTGCGCGCGCGAGGGGATCGCCCTCGATCGCGGGCGCGTGCTCGAGGTGGGGTGCGGCACCGGCTTCTACACGCGCCTCTGCCTCGAGGCGGGGGCGCAGGACTACACGGGCATCGACATCGCGGAGACGCTCTTCCCGGAGCTGCGCCGCCGATACCCGGCGGCGGTCTTCGAGCGGTGCGACATCACGGAGCGCGCGCCGGCGGGGACGTTTGGCCTGATCCTGATGATCGACGTCGAGCAGCACATCGTGGACGAGGCGCGCTTCGGGCGCGCGATGCAACAGTTGCAGTGTTGCCTTGAGCCCGGCGGCGCGCTGGTGATGACCTCGTGGCTCGCGCCCGAGCGGCGCCGGCGCACGCTCTACGAGGTGGAGCGGCCGCGGAGCGCCTACGCGGGCTGGCGCATGGGCGAGCCGGCGCCGTTCCGCGACAAGTGGATCTTCGTGCTGCGTCAGGGCGCGCCGAGATAGTCGTCCATGCCGGCGAGGGCCTCGTCGAAGGCCGGCAGTTCGGTCGCCTGTTCGAGGCGCGCGCCGATCGCCTTGGCGATGGGCGCGAGGCAGGCGACGACCTCCTCGCCGCGGGCGCTGATGCGCGCCGGGATCGTGCGCGTGGCCTCGAGCGCCCGCAGCAGTTCGGCCTGCACCTCTTCGGCCTTGAACTGGCCGCTGCCGAGACCGAGGTGGAGGATCAGGCCGCTGCTCGCATCCACGATGAGCGTCGCGCGCGGGTGGAAGGGGCGCGCGCCGGGCTCGTGCACGACGCCCCGGATCGGCGTGTTCCCGAACTCCCAGCGCGCGACCGCCGGGCGGCAGTTCGCGAGGATGGGGCGCAGCGCCTCGTCGGCCACCGGCGGCGGCAGCGGCTTCGGGGGGACCCAGTGCGGGATCTTCTCCCACGCGTCGCGCCACGGCGCGTCGGGCGGCGTGCCGCGCCCGCGGTCGCGCACGAGCAGGCGGTCGATGCCCGCGTTCGCCGCGAAGAGATCGCGGGCGCCCTGCGCGCGAGCGCAGACCTCCCTCGCCTGCTCGAGGATCAGGGCGAGCGTAGGGATCTCGTCCTCCTCGAGGTGCCACGGCACGTGGCCGGGCCGCAGCGAGCGGAAGCAGGGCCACTGCCGGCTGCCGCGGAAGCGCAGCCCGAGCGCCTTGATCGTGGAGAGATCCGTCGCGTCGAGCTCGGCCCGGTCGTCCATCGTGAAGAGGAATCCGTCGAGGTGCGCGAGGATCTCGCGCCGCGGGATCCGGCCGCGTTGCATCATCTCCCAGGTCGCGTACCCCTCGTCGCCCCAGTAGACGTTGACGCCGAGCACCTCGTCGCTCGCGCCGAGCACCGCGCACCAGCCGACCTCCCCCGACGCGGGATCCCTGACGCCGAAGATGTCGCTGTCGGCCATCCACCGCCACGGCCCGAGCGCGGCGAACGCGCCCGCCGCGCCATAGAGGCGGCGCCATCCCTCGGCCACAGCGCGCTTCACGGCCCCCATCGTAACCGCTCCGGGGGGTGAATGTGGGGGGGGTGCGGGGGGGGTGCGGGGGGGGGCCGCCCCTGGGCTGCAAGCGCACGCCGGAGGAGGAAAACCACGAAGGCGCGAAGACACGAAGGCGCCGTGGGTTGCGGCGTGGAGGCGCGCCGCGGACGAGTCGCGGCAGCGCGAGAAACCTATCTTGCGACAGGCCGACTCAGGACTCCGATCGACCGCCTAGATCGGGGCGTGGCTCAGCTTGGCTAGAGCGCTGCGTTCGGGACACGGTCGTGGCCGACCCGCTCCGCCCCTTCGACAGCCGCAAACGTGCCAGTGGCACGTTTGCGGGGTGACCCACGACTGAACACCAGGGGCCGAACCACGCCGGAAGTGTCACGTCCTGCGGCGCCGCCACCCCGCACCGGCAGGTGCCCGTCCGGCCAATGCCCGAGACCGGGTTGCTCCGCTGCGGCAAACCGTTCTTGCGATCGGCGGAGTCTGCACTACGATTGACCGCCTAGATCGGGGCGTGGCTCAGCTTGGCTAGAGCGCTGCGTTCGGGACGCAGAGGTCGCAGGTTCAAATCCTGTCGCCCCGACCAACCTTGAGGCCGCCCCCAGAGGGCGGCCTTCCCCCCTCCCCCCCCGCCGCAGGGCACCCCTCTCGAAGGTGCCCCGCGGCGCACGGCCACCGCTACTCGACCGTCAGGAAGATCTCCGCTTCGGTGCTCCCGCCCGTGTTCGCCGCCGTCACGACGTAGCGGGTGCGCGCGCTCGCGATGGGTGCAGCACCGCGGATCACGCCGGTCGCGGGATCGAGGTGGAGTCCTTCGGGGAGTGCGGGAGCAATCGAGAAGGAGTCGGGCGGGTCGCCCTTCCAGCGCGGCCGGTTGGCGGGGATCATCGAGCCCGCGGCGCAGTGCACCTCGGAGGTCTCGTACGCCAACTCCTCCGGCGGCGTGCCGTCGCCCGCCTTGCGGAAGATGAGGTAGTCGAAGGCGAGGCTGGCCGAGTCCTCTCCCCTCCATCCGTCGTGGGTCACGCTCGAATGGCGGATCCGGAGCTTGCCCGGGCGGCCGTCGCTCGTGAGGAAGAGCAGGATCGCCCCTTGGCCGACGGACCAGCATGACTCCGCCCCGGCGCTGTCGAGCCGGCCCGGCGTCATCTCCCCCTGGAGATTGAGGATGTCCTGACTGCCGAGATGGAGGAAGGCCTCGCTGCTCAGGGGGTCCCAGGAGATCAGCAGCGGCGTCGCCCTCGCGTGGAAGCCAAGCACGAAGGCGGAGGGGTCTGTCGCCTCTCCCCGGGATCGGAGGTAGAGGTCCGCCATGCCGTGCGCGGGCTGCCAGAGATCGGCGTTGCGGGACGGCGCCACGGCGCTCATCCAGTCGCGGATGAGTTGGTCCGGGCCGTCGCCGGGCCAACCTCCGTCAAAGTGGGCGTCGCTCGCCAAGAAGTCGAGCACCCACGCGTCGGGGGAGCGATCGAGATCGACTTGGACGATCTTCCACGCGTCGGAGCCCGGCCAGCCGATCCGGGCCTCGAGCCCGCCGATGCTGCCGCTGCGGTACGGGACGAGGTTCTGCATGTCGTTCAGCATCCGCGTCGCGATGTGGCCGCCCGCCGTAGACGCGACGAGCATCATGCCCGATTGCCATCCGTCGGGGAGCACCCGTTCCCATGCGAACCCGTCCTCGGGGGCGCCGGCGGGGCGCATCAGAGAGAGGTAGCCGTCGCGATCCTCCCCGCTCTCCTCATCGCGGGGTTCCCTGTCGAAGAGGCGGACCCAAGCGATCTGGTCCTCGGGCCGGCTCCCGCCGGGCTCGATCTCCGCGAGAACGGCGAGGCGCGAGGGGTCCCATCGGACCGAGACGACGATCGGCGGCTCCGAGGGCGCCGTGTAGAGCGCCTCGACGGCGGCTTCCGCAACGGGTTGCACCGCCCCGCCAGCCAGGTCGAGCGCCCCCGGAGCGGCCGTCGCGCGGATCCTCTCGCGTCCACCCCCCTCGAACGCGTAGTCGGGATCGAGCCTGCAAGAGAAGAACATCCTCCCGCGCGGATCGGGCTGCATCGCGGTCTCGACGCCGTCCCTGTCGACGAAGACCACCGCCTCGATGCCGTCGTGGTCTCCCACGCAGGCGACGACCTCGACCCCCTGTGCGAACGGCTCGGCATAGGCGCAATAGATCGTCGGAGTGCTCTCCGCCGGCTCGCGCGGGGGGCGCAACGCGATCCGGGAGCGCGCGAGCAGCCGCATCCCGAGAAACTCTTCGGTCGTCAGGCCGGCCGCAGGCTCGGGCCAGTTGTGGCGGAGCGTCTCCTCGTCCACATGAACGCGCCAGCCCCCGCCCCCCCCAAGCGAAACGGTCCGGACGCTCCCGTCCGCGGCCCGCACCTCGAGCGAAGGCCCCTCCTTCCCCGCCTTGAACCCCATCGACCACGTCAGCGCGTCGCGCAGCGTCACCGTCGGGGCCGTGACCGAGTCGCTCGCATGCACGAGGCGATGCAGGGGGAGCTCGAGGGCCAGGGTGAGCGGATTGCGCGTCTCCGCGAGCAGGATCGCGGCACTCGCCTCCGCGCAGCGCGCGACGGACTCGTCGAGGTCGGCGGAGGGGGGCGCCTCTCCCCGGTTGCCCGTGACCGTCAGGGAGAGGGGCGCGCCCGACTCCAGTGCACGGAGCAGGTAGTCGGTCAGCGCGATCGGCTGCTGTCCGGCGCCCGACGGGGCTGAGTCGACGACCCAGAAGACCGTGGCCGCCTCGGGGAACGTCGCCCCCGGGGCCAGCAGGCCAGGCAAGGGGTCGGCGGGCTCAAAGGTGGCGACGTCCGCGCCCGCGATCGAGAGACGCAGCGTGGGCACGAGGTCGCGTACCGGTGCGAGGCCGCGGTTGTGGACTCTCAGAAAGAGCCTCAGGTGGGCGGCCGCGTCGGGGCTGAACGAGCGAGCGCGGCTCCAGTGGATGTCCGGATTCACGGTGGCGCCCGAGGCGATGGCAACACTGGTCAGGCCCGGCAGGCGCTCGCCCGAGAGGGGGGTGCCGAGCGCGAGCGAGCCGGACGGGAGAAGGGTCACGGGCGAGCCGGCGGCCGCGGCGAGGCCGAAGCGCGAAAGGTCCATGCCGAGCCTCGATGTCCCGCGGCTCCAGGAACTTCCCTTCGGGACGGTGCCGCCGCGCGCGTAGATCACCGTGTCGTCCACGGTGACTTCGAAGGCTTGCACCTCCACCACGATCTCCGGGCATGCGGGCACGAGGGGGTGGTTTCCCGGTGCCGCGATCGCCGGATCGAGGTCTAGGCCAGACACTTCCGCGCCGTCGGAATAGGCATCCAGGTCGGAGGACCACTGCCGCGGATCGGTCCGGAACCCGGCGGGATCGCCGACGAACGCCCCCTTCGCCCGGTCGTACCGGTAGCCGAAGAACTCGTGGTAGTCGGGCACGCCATCCCCGTCGGTGTCCACAAGGGCGCTCGCGTTGGTCGTCGCGGGGTCGTCGGCGCCCCGCAGCGATCGCGCCTCCCCGTCGAGGTCGCCCGCCTCGCCGCGCGTCTGGGCGTACATCCACGAGGCGCCGAAGATCTCGAAGAGGTCGTTCATGCCGTCGCCGTCCGTGTCGGCGATCGACGGATTCAGGCCGAGAAGATCGCGATAGGCGATCTCGACCTCGTCGGGAATGCCATCCCCGTCGGAGTCAGGAGTGCTGGCATCGGCGATCTGGCGGTAGATCGCGTCCAGGCGCGGCAGTTCCGGATCGTCGGGGGCGGCGGCGACGCTGCCGCCCCCCGTGCCGCACGCGGAAAGCCCGGCCCCGAGTAGCAAGAGTGCGATAACGAGGCCCAAGGGGCCCTTCGGAGCGCAGGTCGGGAGCTTTTCCATGATTGCCTCCGGGGAGCACAACTACGGCTCTTGCCCTAGGACGCGTCCCTGCCCGACGGGTTCCGCGGAAGGCAAAGCGGTTCCTTGCACGCGGGCGACACCCTGCGCGGCGGGAGCAGCGAACCGGCCGAAAACCGGGCATCGGGGCGGGTGTGCACGGGATGGAGATCGCACAGGTCCGCGCGTCGCGCCTCTTCCGCCCTCGCTGGTGCGAAACGCTCTGACCGATCACCTGCTTTCGCTGTTCACATCGGACCGGATGCGGCGCAACCACGTCGGCCGGGGATGTGGGGGGGGCGCGGGGGGGGGCCGAATGTAGGCGAAGGCCAGCCCGTCGTCGGCCTGCGGATTGAATCCCCTCTCTCCCCGAATGCCCCCCCGCGCCCCCCGGGTATCGATCCCATGTTCTTCCTCCCGATTCTCGGTGAGGGCGTCTACCGGCACCGGCCCCATGCGACCGCGGGGCTTGTCGCCGCCAACTACGTCGTCGCGGTCCTGCTCGGCTGCTTCGATCCGTGGCCCGGGATCTTCCACGGCGTCTGGCCCGGCCGTCTCCCCGATCTCGTCCTCTCGCTGGACGCCTTCGCGCCGTGGACCTGGATCACGAGCGCGTTCGTACACGGGGACCTGGGGCACTTGACGGGCAACATGCTCTTCCTCTTGACGTTTGGGGTCATCGTGGAGGGCGTCGCGGGCTGGCGCTGGATGCTCGCGCTCTACTTCGGCTGCGCCTTCCTGCAGGACGGCCTGACGTGGCTGCTCTTTCGCGGAGCCGCGTTCCAGACCTGCGGAGCCTCGGGGGCGATCTACGCGCTGATCGCGATCGCGTGGGTGTGGGCGCCGCGCAGACCGGTGCGCGTCTTCTACTGGCTCTACCGCAGTGTCGGCGTGCAGGCGTTTTCCGTGCGCCTGCTCGCGATCTGGTGGATCGGTTGGCAGTTCCTCGCCGCCCACTTGACCTCCTACACGCCCTGGAGCGCGGTGCTCCATCTGCTCGGCGTCGCGGTGGGCGTGCCCGGCGGGCTCCTGCTTCTGCGCCGCCGGCTCGTCGACGCGGAGGGGGAGGACTGGTTCTCCGTGCGCCGCCGCGAACGCGCGGAGAGCGCCGCCGCGCGCGAGTGGCTCGCGGCGGGCCCGCCGCCCGAGGAGGGCCCCGACGAGGGGCGCGCGACCCTGCTGCGCCGGTTGCGGCTCGCGGCGATGGTCGTCGTTATGGCCGCGGGCTTCATGACGGCGCTCCGCATCGAGTGGGGCGACACCGCCAACCACACCGGCGCGGTGGTGCAGATTCTCTCCGGATTCGGCCTGCTGCTGACGGGCGCGTACTTCTTCCAGCGTTGGTGGATGCAGTAGCCGCCCCTACTCCGCCGCCAGTTCGTACGTGCCGCCGCGCGCCTCGATCAGCTGCTTCTGGCGGACGAGTTCGTCCCAGACCTCCTGCGGGTACTGGTCGGGCGGGCGCACGCCGACGATGCCCGACTGGCGGCCGGAACTCATCGGGCCGCCGCCGACCGACGACTCGGCATCGAGGCGGACGAGGTTGAGGCGCTTGCGGAAGGCCTTCAGCGCGCGCTTGAGCACGTCGCGGTCGTGGCGCACGAGCGGGCGCTTTCCCAACTGCCACTGCGCGACGATGTTGCGCAGCGCGTCGAGGTTCCGCTCGTCGATCGCGACGAAGAGCTCGACATCCTCGTCCTCCTGCGCCGCGGCGAAGGCGCGGCCCGCCTCCGCCCAGCACTTCCCCGGGTCGGCGCCGCCCTGCATCTCCGCGACGATCCCCTTCAGCACCCGGGAGAGGAGTTCGCACCGGGGATCGATCATCGTCCATGGATCATAGCCCGCGGCGGGCCGCGCGACGGCCGCCCCCATCGGAGGCGCGCTCCGGGGGAACGGATCCGGCCGCAAACCGACTTGGTTGTTCGGGGGGGTTCGCGGCGCTGCGCGCCGCTGCCCCGGCACGGGGGTCCCGATTCTCCACGCGACGGATGGGATCGATCCTGAGGGAATGGGGGTTGGCAGCGGGTGGGTGGGGGCGTGTCTGTGATGCGGTGGCGCGCGGCGGGGGAACGGTGTCGGCCGCAAACCGACTTGGTTGTTCGGGGGGGTTCGCGGCGCTGCGCGCCGCTGCCCCCCCCGGGCCCCCCCGCGCTCCTCCGGGGCCCCCTCGCCCCCCCCGATGGCAAGTCGTAGAATGCGCGCCTCAAGGAAGGGAGTCCCTACGCATGCGAATCGTTCTCGTCGCGCTCCTCGCACTGGCCGTCGGCTGCAAGGCGAAGGCCGCCAAGCCCGCGGGCTTCGTCAAGCACGAACGGATGACCAAGGAGAAGGACCTGCCCTTCCACGCGTCGTGGCGCAACCCCGACGGCGACTTCGCGCGCTACTCGAAGGTCTACGTCGCGCCGGTGGATACCGCGCACATGCTCCACATGGACTGGTACAAGCAGGGCGAGGCGGGCGCGGCGGGGGACTTCAAGAAGGACCTCGCCGAGATCGCGAACAAGGCGCGGGAGATGATGGTGGACGCGTTCAAGAACCCCGCGAAGGGGGTCACGAACCGCTTCACGGTGGTGGACAAGCCGACGGGCGCGGACACGCTGGTCCTCGAGTTCGCGATCGTCGAGATCGTGCCGAGCAAGGCGTCGCTGGAGGCGGCGAGCTGGGCGATGCCGACCGGCACCGGCATCCTGCTGACGCCGCTGAACACGAGCACCGCGGCGATGGAAGGGCGCTTCCGCGACGCGAAGACCGGCGCCGAGCTGCTCACGTTCGCCGACCGGGAGGGCGAGAAGTCGCGCCCGATCGACCTCGCCGGCTTCACCTGGTACACGCACGCCAAGGGCATCATGAAGGACTGGGCGAACCAGCTCGTGCAGGTGGCCAACCAGAAGCCGGGCGAGACCGTCAAGGACAGCAAGGTCTTCACGCTGATGCCGTGGTAGGTCGCGGCCGCGATCGGCCGCCGTGCCTCGGGCGCGCAGGCGGAGGCGAAGTAGTCCGAGAGCGCATCAGGGCTCTCTCTCGACTGCCAGGGGCGGTGGCATTGCCACCGCCCTTGGTCTAGAGGGGGGGCGGGGGGGGGCGCCCCGCCGCGCTTGGCGCCTACGGCCTTGAGGCGCGGCGGCAGACGATGCGCGCCGCGGCCGAGAGCGCCATCGAGACCGGCGCGTGGCCCTGCGCCTGGACCGTCATCGACTGCGCCATCGCGTCCCCGTCGAGGACCGTCGCGTGCCTTCCCGGCTTGAGGCCGTGCTTGGCGATGAAGGCGAGGTAGGCCGGATCCTGGTCCTTCACGCGCACGATGACGAGGCGCGCCCCCGCCTCGAACGAGGAGAGCGGTTCGCCGCCGCGCTCCCGCGTCCTGCCGCGGGCGTCGGGGATCGGGTCGCCGTGGGGGTCGAACGCGGGATGGGCGAGGTGGGCGTCGAGGGCCTCGAGCACGGTCGGGGAGATCGCGTGCTCGAGCCGCTCCGCCTCGGCATGCACGGCGGACCAGTCGAGCTTGAGCGTCTGCACGAGGAAGGTCTCGACGATCCGGTGCCGCCGCAGGATGTCGAGGGCGGCGCGCGTCCCCTTGGCCGTCAGCGTGATGCCGCCGTAGCGCTCCGCCCGCGCCAGCTTGGCGGCGGAGAGCCGCTTGACCATCGTCGTCGCGGTGCCCTTCGTCACGCCGAGCACCGCGGCCAGCCGGGCGATGCCCGCCTCGCCGGTCGGCGACTCGCCGCTGAGGGTGTAGATCGCCTTGAGGTAGTTCTCGACGGTCTCGGTGGCCATGTGGATCGCCCCTTCCGCCCCGCGACGGGCGGCTTGACGGCCTCGCCCCGGCCCGATATGTTTGACTGATCAAACTATTCTGTGGGAGCAGTCATGCACATCGGGTTTGAGGTATCCACGCAATGCTACCGCAGCGGGGCGCTCCCCGCGATCCTGCTCCTGCTGTCGGTCGCCGGCGGGTGCGGCCAGTTCAGGCCCGTCCTGGCGGCCTCCCGCGCCGCCCCGCCGGAGCGCGTGCGCCCCCTGAGCACCGACCGGCCCGACGCGACGGAGAGCCCCTTCACGGTCGAGGCCGGACGTCTCCAGGTCGAGATGTCGCTCGTCGACTTCAACCTCGTGCGCGGCGGCGGGGCCACGCCCGAGGTCGCCACGCTCGCGGTCGCGCCGCTGCTCCTCAAGGTCGGCCTCTCCGGCAGCGCGGATCTCCAGCTCGGCCTCGACCCCTTCGTGCGCGAGAGGACCCGCGATCCGGCGTCGGGCGCCACGGCGACGGTGGAGGGGTTCGGGGACACGGTGCTGCGCCTCAAGCTCAATCTCTGGGGGAACGACGACGGCCCGACCGCCTTCGCGCTGATGCCGTTCCTCAAGCTGCCGACCGCGGGCCGCGGCCTCGGCAACGGCGAGGTCGAGGGGGGGCTGATCGCCCCGTTGGCCCTCCAGCTCCCGAACGAGTTCTCGCTGGGTCTCATGGCGGAGGCGGACCTCGTCCGCGCTGGCGCTGGCGACGGGTACGTCGTCGATCTCGTGCACACGGCGACGGTCAGCCGGAGGCTCTGCGGCGACCTCGGCGGGTTTCTCGAGTACGCGGGGATCGTCGCCCTCTCCGGGGAAGAGGACTACCGTGGCTATGCGAACGCCGGACTCACGTTCGGCCTCTCCGCCGACACGCAGCTCGACGGCGGGATCCGCGTGGGGCTGACCGGCGCCGCGGACGACCTCGGGCTCTTCCTCGGGATCTCGCGGCGGTTCTGAGGCGGCCGCCGGGGAAGGCGCGTTAGAATCCCCTCCCCGTGCCCCGCCCCATCCTCGTCACTTCCGCGCTGCCCTACGCGAACGGCGCTCCCCACTTCGGGCACCTCGTCGGCGCCTACCTGCCCGCCGACATCTTCGTGCGCTACCACAGGCTCATCGGGAGCGACGTCGCCTATGTGTGCGGCACCGACGAGCACGGCGTCGCGGTCACCCTCGGCGCCGAGCAGGAGGGCGTCTCCTACCAGGCCTTCGTCGACCGCTGGCACAAGGTCTGGAAGGACTCCTGCGAGCGGCTGCGCATCCGCTTCGACCACTTCTCGCAGACGAGCCGCAAGGAGCCGCACTACGCGCTCGCGCAGGAGTTCTTCCTGCGCCTGCTCGCGAACGGCCGCCTCGTGCGGCGCGACGTGAAGCAGCTCTACTCGGCGAAGTCCGACCGCTTCCTCGCCGACCGCTACGTCGTCGGCACCTGCTACCTCTGCCGTCACCCGAGGGCGCGCGGCGACGAGTGCCCCGCCTGCGGCTCCTGGCTCGACACGACGAAGCTGATCGATCCGCGCTCGAGCCTCGACCCTTCCGACCGGCTCGAACTGCGCGACTCCTGGCAGTACGAGCTCGACCTGCGCCCCTTCGCGACCGACCCGGCGGTCCGCCCCTGGCTCGAGGCGCTGCGCCCCCGGCTGAAGCCCAACGTCGCGTCGTTCGTCTTCGACAAGATGATCGAGGGCGAAGGGCTCGAGGCGCGCCCGATCACGCGCGACCTGCCGTGGGGCGTGCCGCTGCCGGAGACCGACCTCGACGGCCGCTCCCTCGGCGACGTCTCGAAGAAGGTCCTCTACGTCTGGTTCGACGCGCCCGTCGGCTACATCAGCGCGACCATCGAATGGGCCAAGGCCGCCGGGCGGGACTGGCGCCGCTACTGGATCCGCCGCGAGGACGAGGAGGGGGCGAGGCTCATCCACTTCCTCGGCAAGGACAACATCTCGTTCCACTGCATCGTCTTCCCGGCGATGCTCGCCTGGCAGGCGAGCGACCGGGGGGGGCTCCGGGGGCCGCACGCGGGCGAGCGCTACGTGCTGCCGGAGAACGTGCCCGCCAACGAGTTCTTCAACCTCGAAGGGCGGAAGTTCAACAAGAGCGAGGGGTGGTACCTCGACGTCGCGTCGTTCCTCGACAAGTACGGCGCCGACAAGACGCGCTTCTACCTGACCGCGGCGATGCCGGAGACCGCCGACAGCGACTTCCTCTGGCGCGAGTTCAAGGCGAAGACCGACCTGCTCGCGAACGTCTTCGGCAATTTCGCGGTGCGCGTGCTGAAGTTCGTCGCGGCCCACTTCGAGGGCAGGGTCCCGGCCCGGACCGGCTTCGAGGCGGAGCTCGCGCGCGTGCACGGGTGCCTCCGCGCGCGCAGCGAGGCGGTCGCGCGCGAGATCGAGGCCTTCCGTTTCCGCCGCGCGCTGGAGGAGTTCCTGGGCCTCGCGGAGGACGGCAACCGCTTCCTCGACGAGACCGCGCCGTGGAAGCTGCGCAAGAGCGACCCGGTCGCCTGCGCGTCGGCGCTGCACGTCGCCCTGCAGTTCCTGCCGCAGCTTTCGGTGCTCGCCTCGCCCTTCGTCCCCGACATGGCGGAACGGCTCCGGGCGATGCTCGCCCTCCCCCCGCGGCCCCCTCGACCCCTTCTCCCGGCGGAGGACCTGCCCGCCGGACATCGCCTCGGCACGCCCGAGGTGCTCTGCGAGAAGATCCCCGACGAGGTGATCGAGGCGGAGGTCAACGCGCTGCGCGCGGGCGGGGCGTGAAGAGGCGCGCCTCGCGCGGCCGGTGCGAGAGCGTGAGCACGGGGCCGTCGCCGAGGTCGCGGAGGCGCAGGCGCAGTTCGAGGGAGTCGCGCTTGTCGAGGGCGTAGGTCCGGGGCTCGCCGCCAAACGAGAGTGCCACCGTGCCGCCGCCGTTGGGGGCGAACCGCAGGTAGAGCAACGTCTCCGGCGTGGGGGCCAGCGGCACGCTCGCGAGCCGCGTCTGCCATGCGATGTCGTCGACCTGGTCGCCCGGGTGGGCCAGCGCGGTGTACCAGTCGAGACCGAGCTCGTCGTCGGTGACCGCGACGGTCTCCGGGTCGGCCACGCACGCGGCGGGCAACCGCTCGCAGGGGGGGATCGCGAAGGTGCGGCCGAGGCCCAGGTCGAGCAGCAGCGCCCCGCGCAGGTTGACCGCCTCCGCCGGCGAGTGGCGGAAGAGGGCGGCGCCGCTCCGGTGCACGAGCAGCAGGTCGCTGTCGTCCACCGCGACGTGCAGCGGGCCCCCCTCCGCGATGGTGCAGGCGACGCCGCCGACGACCCTCAGCGCGGTCGCGCCGTCGGCGCGCGCGCGCAGGTGGACGGTGGAGAGCGGTCCGAGGAAGAGGATCGCGCGGTGCGGCAGGTCGATGCGCGCGCCGCCCTCGGCGGATGTCGTGATCTCGCTGCCGGGGGGGATCGGCCCGCCGACGGCGACGGGGAAGCGCCGCGTCGCGCCGAGCGCCGCGATCTCGACCGAGCCGAGGCGCACCGTCGGCCCGTCGGCGGTGGAGGGCGTGCGCACGCGCCCGGCCGCGTCGGTCTCCTCGGGGCGGAGTTCGCCGAATGCGAGGTCGGGCTCGAAGACGCGGCTCTCGTGGCGCGGCCGCCCGTCGAGGAAGAAGAGCGCGAGGCCCGCGAGGAGCAGCGCGGCGATCGGCAGCAGGCGCGTCCGCCACCGCCGGCGCACGGGGGCGGCCTCCCACCCGCCGAGCGCGGCGTCGCGGATGAGGCCGATCGCCTCCTCGTACCGCCGGATCCGCGGCCGGAGCGCCGGGTCGGCCCGCAGCGCCGCCGCCCTCTCCGGCGGCAGTTCGCCGAGCAGCAGGTCGATCAGGTCGTCGGTCACTTGAGATCCTTGAGGCGCGCGGCGACGGTCGTGATCGTCTCGCGCACCCAGTAGGCGACGGTCCCCAGCGGCGCGCCGAGCGCCTCGCTGATCTCGCGGTAGGTCAGGCCATCGAGGATCTTCATCTCGACCGCCGCCCGCCTGTGGTCGGGCATGCCGGCGAGTTCGCGCCGGACGAGGGCGAGGAGCTCCTCGCGCTGGGCGGAGAGGGCGGGATCGGCGGAGTCGAGCGCCGGCGCGCCCTCGAGATCGGGTGGGGGCGCGGGGGCCCAGGGGCCGCCCGCCGCGAGCGGGTCGCGGCCGCGGCGCCGCAGGTGGTCGACGCAGGCGTTGCGCGCGATCGCGTAGATCCAGGTCGCGAAGGGGCGACTCTCGTCGAAGCGGGCCCGGTTCCGGTAGGCCTTCGCGTAGACCTCCTGCACGACATCCTGGGCGCCGTGGCGGTCGCGGATGCGCGAGGCGACGAAGCGCAGCAGGCCCGGCTGGTGCTCCTTGTAGAAGGCCTCGAATGCCTCGTCTTCGAGCAATGCTCCTCCCCGGGCCTCGCGTCGTGGCGCCTCACGCCCGGGTATACGCCCGAGGCGGCCTGCTTTTCGACTCTGGGGCCCGCGATCGTCGGGGCGGGCGTGTCCCCGCGAGAGAGGGCCCCGCCTGGGACCCGGCCTCCGAGGCGCCCGCAGCATACGCTCGCGCGCGCCGTTCCGAGACGATGCTTCCCTCACGGGACCCCGTCTCGCGGGGACGCACGAGGGTAGCACGGCGCGTCTTGCGGGCTGAAATACACTGGGGGCGCGACATGTCGGCCGCCAACCGCTCGCCTCTCGGCTTCCTGCCGATCCTGCTCTTTCACCTGTGCATCCTGGTCGCGGCGGTGCTCGCCCAGAACGTCTACGAGCCGCTCTTCGACCGGCTCCGTCACGGCGGGGGCAGCTCGCTCGACGGCCTCTGGTTCGCGGTCGGGGGCATCGTGCTCGCGGGGCTCGGGCTCCTCGCCTACCTCCAGCGGCGGTTCCTCTGGGACGTCTTGCGCGGCTTCAAGTCGGCGGGGGTGCTGCTGACGCTGCTCGTGCTCTCCTGCCAGCTCGGCACGCTGATCATCCAGGACCTCGACCTGCGCCGCGACGGCGTCTTCGACCCCGGCATCCCGCCGGACGGCAGCCTCCCGCCGTTCAACAACAACAACATGGCGACCCGCTTCGCGCTCGCCGAGAGCCACGCCTGGCTCTGGCTCTTCCCCAACGCGGAGCGCACGCGCATGTACGAGGAGAAGCTCCGGCTGAGCCCCGTCCAGCGCGCGCAGATCGCGCTCCGGGCGGAGGCCTTCGGCGAGCGGTCGGCGAAGGCGCTCGAGGAGGCGATCCTCGGCAGCACGAAGCGGCAGGTGGACCAGCTCACGACGAGCCACTTCGCGAAGGAGCACCAGGCGGGCCTCTATTCGTTCTACCGCTGGTGCCGCAACCTCCACATCTTCGACGTCTTCGAGTCCTGGTGGTTCTACGTGCTGCTGCTTCTGATCGCCGTGAACGTGACGGTGGGCACGATCGCCCGCGCGCCGTGGACGGTGCGCGACATGGGCATCGCGGTCACGCACATGGGCATCCTGACGATCCTGACCGGCGCCTTCGTCGACCTCTGCGTCGCGAAGGAGGGCTACATCTGGTTCACCTACGGCAAGCCCGAACTGCAGGTCGCGAGCAAGATCGACGACAAGAAGAACGAGGTCTACTGGCACCTGCCGTTCCGCGTCACCCTCGACCGCTTCGCGACGGAGTACTACCACGAGACGCAGGTGACGCGCATCGACGGCAGCCGCCGCCACGACGGCTCCGCGTGGCAGGAGGGCGGCGTGCGCGGCACGCCCTTCTCGGCCACCGAGAGCTTCCCCGTGCGGGAGGGGGTCCCGCGCGTCTTCGAGGGCGGCCAGGTGCGGATGACGGTCCACCGCTACAAGCCGCGGGTGTTCGTGGAGACGACGGTGGAGGAGGTGCCCGGGGGCGCCGTCGACCCCGCGGTGCGTCTCGGCATCTACCGCGACCCCTCGGGCGGCACCAACCTGCTCCTCGCGGCCAACCTGCGCAGTTGGCTCTTCGCGTTCGATCCGGGCCGGTCGGCCCTCGACATCCCGCTGGGCGGCGGCGAGGTGCGCATCGAGTACGTGCACGCGCGCAACGCGTCGGAGTTCGCCGCGCTGGCGGAGCGCGCGCCGGAGCCCGACAACGGGTGGCTCATCGTCCGCCTCGGCGGCGAGCAGCAGCGCGTGCGCGTCGAACTCGGCGAGCGGCGCCGCATCGCCATCGGCGGGCGCACGATCACGCTCGAGTTCCACGCGATCGAGTCGGCGCTCTCCGGCGCGGAAAACGTCAATCTCGACCGCAAGCTGCAGCGCAGCGAGGAGCCCGTCCTCTACCTGCGCCTCGACGGCCGCGACGCGCTGGTGCCGCGCGACGACACCGAGTTCGCCCGCGGCTTCGAGGCCCTCGAGGGGCTCGAACTCCGCTTCGACTGGCCCGATCCGCGCGACCGCGGCGTCTTCGACATCTGCCGGATCGTCGGCATGGACGGGCAGGTCCCGGTGCTGGTGCAGAAGGGGGGGGGCGAGGGGGGGGAGCCGGTCCCGCTCGAGCCCGGGCGCGGCGTCGCGATGCAGGGGCGCCTGCGCGGCCTCTATCTCGGCGTCGAGAGGTCGGTCGCCTCCGGCATCGAGAAGCCGACGGTCCACGAGGTCACCGACGAGCAGTTCCTCGCCGAGGGCGGCGGCGAGCGCGACAACCTGCTCGCCGCGTGGGCCGACATCGAGATCGACGGGCCGTGGGGGACCGTGCGGCGCGAACTGACGCCGTTCGACGCGCCGATCGAGTACGGCAGGGACGCGGCGGGCTGGCCGCTCTACCGGATCGCGCTCGTGCAGACGGAGATGGCGCGCGACTGGTTCTCGGTGCTCTCGATCGTGGACCACGAGGGCAACAAGGTCAAGACCCACGCGGTGCAGGTGAACCGGCCGCTGCGCCACAACGGCTACCGCTTCTTCCAGGCGAACGCCGGCAAGGGGGAGGACGGCCTCGGCATCAGCGGCATCTCCGTCACGCGCAACCCGGGCGTCCGCTTCATGTATGTCGGGTACCTCGTGCTCACGCTCGGGACCTGCTGGGTGTTTTTCTTCCGGCCTTACTACGATCGCCGCAGCCGGGCGAAGCGGGCCGCCGCGGCCGGCGCCAAGGAGAGGGGGGAGCCGTGATCCAAATCCTAGAGGTCCTGCCGTCGGTCTACCTGTGGCTCTACGTGGCGCTGGGGATCGCGTTCCTCGCGCAGGGGATCTACGCGGCGGCCGCCGGACGGCAGAGCGGGGCGCTGCACCTCGCGGTGATGACGCTCTTCATCGCCGCGCTCGGCTGCCACCTCTTCCACTTCTTCACGCGCTGGGCGATCAACGGCCACGTGCCGCTGCAGAGCAAGCACGAGGTCTTCACCGCGACCGGGCTCGCCACGATGATCTTCGGCCTGACGCTCTACCTGTCGGAGAAGGTCTGGACGAGCGCCGGCGCCGCCGCGCTGCTCGGCAGCACGGTCTTCACGCTCATCGCCGGCCTCGGAGGGGTGCTCTGGACGCTGCTCGGCATGAAGGAGGACTACAAGGTCAACAACCTCGTGCCCGCGCTGCAGTCGGGCTGGCATCCGGTGCACGTGAGCGCCTACATGCTCGGCTACGGCAGCCTCGGCCTCGCGTCGATCCTCGCGATCTTCTACCTGATCGGCGCCGGCGCCCGGAGCCTCCTCGGCCCTAAGACGATGCTCGCGAGCCTCGCGAGCCCCGCGGTGGACCGCTGGACCTACCGCATCGCCGGCCTCGGCTTCCCGTTCATGACCGCCGCGCTCTGCATGGGCGCCCTCTGGGCCGACGACTCCTGGGGCGAGTACTGGTTCTGGGACGCGAAGGAGACCTGGGCGCTGATCTCCTGGGCCTTCTTCCTCGTCTACTTCCACCTGAGGTTCGTGCAGGGCTGGGTCGGCGTGAAGGCGCAGGCGCTCGTGGCGGTGGGCGGACTGATGATCCTGATCACGTACCTCGGGATCCATGTCTTGCCGGCGTCGCAGGCTTCGCTGCATGTCTACAACTAGGGTCGAAATGTCGGCCACGTGCAGCGGACGGCGCTGCGCGCCGCCGCTGACGTGGCGGGGGTCGGTGGTGTGCGTGGCGGCGGGGGTGGTGCTGCTCGTGGCGGCCGGCACCGCGCGGGGGGAGGATCTGCTGCGGGCGAAAGGGGAGACGCTGGCGGCGTTCGATGTCGAGGCGCAGTTGTCCGCGGTCGATCATGCGACGGCGCTCGGGCTGGCGGAGTCGTTCGCGCGCGTCCAGCGCGACGAGCAGGCGGTCTCGAGGCAGTTCGCGCGGCGGTTCCGCGAGGCGCATCTCGAACTGCTGCGCGACTTCTACGAGCCCGGGCTCGTCGAGAAGCAGCGCACGGCGTACGACGCGGCGCGCGATCCGGTCCACGACTATGCGAGCGAGGTGGTCGCCGTCGAGGAGGATCCGCTGCCGCACGCGCTCATCCGGCGCACGTGGCGCAACGCGGAGGGCCTCTTCGTGGAGCGGAAGCTCCGGCTGCTGCTGGAGAAGCGCGGGGAGTTCTGGTGGGTGAAGGGCGTCGAACACGAGGAGGAGGGGAAGGGTTGGGTCCCGGCGGGGCTCGGCACCCCCCCCGCGGCCCCCCCGATCTCGATCCCGGCGGCGGCGCGCGCGGACCGGAGCAGCCCCGAAGCGGCCCTGCGCTCGCTCGACCTCGCGGCGCGGCGCCTCGGGGCGCAGCGCGAGCGCGCCCATCGGGCCCTCTACCGACACTTCGACAAGATCGTCGGCGCCTTCTACGGCCCGGAGGCGGAGGCGAAGGCGGCGAAGCTGAGGCCCAAAGCGGAGGCGGTGGCCGAACGCACGCTGGAGGTCGGCGCGGCGGAGAAGAGGCTCGCGGGCCTCGTGCGCATCGAGGTGACCGCGTACGAGGCGGTGCCGGACGAGCCCGGGGCGAGATCGGCCGTCGGGCAGACGGCCCTCGACTTCCGGCGCGGCGAGAACGGCGAGTGGCAGGTCGTCGGGGAACTCGTCCGGTGGAAGCCCGAGTCGCCGCTCGAACCGCGCAGCGAGGGGCTTGCGCTCTTCCTGCTGCTGCCGGCGGGTCGCTGAGGGCGCACGGCGGGTTAGAATCGGCCGCGATGCGAACGCCCCTTCGAGTCCTCCTGGCCCTCTGGATCGCCCTCCCGGCCGCGCGTGCGCAGGAGGCCGACGCGGTCACCGCCGACGAGGCGCTCACGGTCGACACCTGCACCGCGGTCGCGAAGCGCGTGATGGCCAACATCGAGGCATACACGCGCACGAAGTTCCGGCGGCCGGTGCCGGTGGGGATCCTGCCCAAGGTCGTCTGGGAGAACATGCTGAAGCAGACCGGCTTCGGCGGCGAGATCGCGAGGTCGGGGCTCGCCTTCTACACGATCGAGGCCAACTCGATCACCGTGAGTCCGTGGGTGATCGGCGGCTTCCAGGGCGGCAAGCCGATGCTGAAGTCGCGCGTCGAGTGGATCGACAAGCTCGAGTCGATCATGATCCACGAGCTGTTCCACGCGCTGCACAACCAGAACTTCCACGTCGTGCTCGGCGGCGCGCGCACCGCGTCGATGCGCACGGGCGGGCAGTCCAAGGAGGAGATCGCGGAGGCGACGGTCGAGTTCCTGACCGCGGAGGGGACGGCCGAACTCGTCTCGGTGCGCACCGCGAGCGCCTCGGCCCTCCCGCACCTGACGCGGCGCCCGGGCGGCCAGCTCTCCTCGGTGGAGGGCTACATCCTCAAGTACCAGCCGAACAACAAGGACCCCTTCCGCTCGATCCTCTCGGCCAGCGGCTACCAGGACGGCCTCGACGTGATGCACCAGCTCTCGCTGAAGGCCGGCCCGCGGGGCGTGCGCGCGATCCTCTACCGGCCGCCCCCGCCCGAGCTCTTCTTCAATCCCGAGGCGCTCGCGTCGCTGAAGCTCGACGATCCGCCCGATCCCGACTCGATCTTCGGCTACCTCTCGCCGGAGCGGCCCACCGGCAACGAGGTCTTCCTCGCCGTCAACCCCGGACACGGCCGCTTCTTCAAGGCCGCGATGCATACCCCCGGGGGCCCGCGCGCTCCGGGCTGCCTCGTCGGCTACGTGACCTCGATCGGCGACGAGGCGGATCCGAACGGGCGCGGCAACTACGGGTTCTGGGTCAGCGACCCCGACGGGAAGGGCACCTGGTCGGCCGACCAGATCGCGTCGCTGAAGGAGCAGAACCCCGGTGGCGTCTCCGAGAAGGTGGTGCCGATGTCCCCGATCATCTCCAAGCAGGAGAGGATCGCGGTCTTGAGCGTGAAGATGGCCGACGGCAGCCTCTACGTCCGCGGCGAGTGCCAGGGCATGGTCGTGCTCGCGCAGGAGAGCAAGCCGAGCGACAAGCTCGAGCGGCGGGTGGTCGACGCCGTCGCCGCCCTCTACATCCGCCGCCCGACGCCGGGCCTCTACGCGAAGCATTGAGCCTTGGCCCCCCCGGAGAGACGGGGGAGGCCGCACCGGTCACGGGGCGCGGCGCGGCTCCGGGCGCCAACCGAAGGCACGCCGGTGCCGGCACGCGTCACGTGGAGCGATGACCACGGAGACGCGAAGGCGCGGAGGCGGGGAGTGGTTGCAACGGAGTGCGCCGCGCGTCCCGGGTCGCGAACGGCTCCTTGGTGTCCTCGTGGTTTTTCGCGCTGCTCCCCCGCGCAGCGCGCTCGCCTAGCCGAGCGCCTTCAGCGCGGCGTTGGCTTCGGCGAGCTCCTTCTTCGCGGCCTCGAGCTGCTTCACCGCGGCCTCCTCCGCCGCGCGGTGGGCCTCGCGGACCTCCTCGAGGCGCGAGAAGGTCTCGCGCATGCTCGCGAGCGCGTTCTGCAGGTCGGCGGCCTTGCTGCGCTGGCCCGGCAGGCGCGTCGCCAGATCCTCGAACTTCTCGAGGTCCCCGCCCCCCTCCGACATCTTCCTCGCGATCTTCTCCGAGATCGCGTCCAGCTCGGCCTCGATCGCGCGCAGCTTCTCCTCCTCGCCCTTGAGCCGCTTGCTCTCGACCGCGATGTTCAGCTTGTCGAGCACGTCCTCCCGCAACTCGAGCAGCAGGAAGAAGTCGAGATCGACGAAGTCGAAGTTCGCCGAGGTCTTGCCCTTGGGCGCGACCTCCTGCGCGAGCACGTTGTCGACGGCCTCCTTGCGGATCGGCTTTTCGGCGATCCACGCGCGCAGCCCGTCGTTGACCGCCTTGCTCTCCTGCGCCCCGGGGGTCTTGCGGCGCGCCAGCGGCGTCAGCTCGAACCACTTCTCCTTCACCGCGCGCACGGTGTCGAGTTCGACCTTCACCGGCGACTCCTCCACCCGCGACGCACGCGCCTCGTCGAGCGCGACGCGCCAGCCCGACTGCGCCTCCTGGTAGCGGGCCTCGATCGCCGTGCGCTCCGCGCGCAGCGCCTTCAGGTCGCCGGTGATCTCGCTCTCGGCGACCTTCTTCAGCTCCGCGAACTCCCGCTCCATCGATTCGAGGCGCCCCTTCTCGCTGCCCGCGTCCTGGATCAGGCGCGAGAGCCGCGGCCGCAGCAGCGCCGGGTCGGGGAGTTCGCCCTGCTCCTTCTCGTGCGCGGCCGCGAGCTCCTTGTAGGCCTTCTCGAGCGCGGCGACCTTCTGTGCGAGTTCCGCCTGCTTCGCGCCCAGCTCGGCGCGCTTCGCCGCCCGCAGGGCCTCCGCCTCGTCCGCCTTGCGCTTCTCCTCGGCGGGATCCTTCGCCGGCGCGGCGGCCGCGTGGCCCGCGCCGGGGGCCTTGGGCTCCTCCTTGGCGCAGGCGACGGCGACGAGGGCGATCAGCAGCAGGCGACGACGCATCGCACCAGAATACCTCACCGGACCTCCTTCAAGCGGGAGACGTTGGCGCGCATCGCCCCGAGGTAGTCCGCGCCGTCGGGCCGGCTCTCGACGGGGCTGATCACCACCGACACGAGGGGCCGCAGGCGCTCGACCGTCTCGGCGAGCGGCTCGCTCTCCCAGAGGATGTGCGACGCGCCGTGCGCCTTCGCCGTCGCGAGGATCGCCGCGACCTGGTCGTCGGTCGGCACCTCCTCGGGATCGAGATCGAGGCTCTCGATCTTCCATCCGTAGCGGCGCGCGAGGTAGTCGTACGCCGCATGCGACGCGATCATGGGGGGCAGCGGGGGCAGCGCGCGGAACGCCGCGTCGAGCGCGTCGAGCTCGGTCGCGAGCGTGCCGTGGCGCGCCTCCATTTCGGTCCCGTGCGCGGGAAGGCGCTGGACGAGCGCGTCGAGCACCGCGCGCGCCTGCCGCTTCGCGTTCACGGGGTCGAGCCACGTGTGGCCGTCGAACCCCTCGTGGGAGTGCTTGGCCCCCTTGCCGTGGCTGTGCGCCGCGCCGCCCTTCTGCTCGATCCACTCCCCGCGGAACGCGGCCGCGGTCTCGACGAGGCGCGAAGGCGGCAGGCTCACCTGGGAGATCCACGCCTCGAACCCCGCGCCGTTCGCGAGAATCAGGTCGGAGTCCTGGATCTCGGCCAGCGTGGCGGCGTCGGGGGTCCAGCCGGCGGGATCCTCGCCGTCGGGAACCGGGCAGCGCACCAGGACGCGCTCGCCGCCGATGCGCTCGGCGAAGTAGGCGACGGGGTAGAAGGTGGCCTGCACGAGCGGGACCGACCGGACCCGGGTGGCCTCATCCCTTCAGCCACAGCCGGCGATCAGCGCGAGCACGAACGGAAGGATGCGCATGGCGCCATCCTACCGCTCCCAGGAGTTTGTCCGACTAATCGTCGGACAAACTCTCAAGTGAAAGGGGGTTCGCTGTCGGTGCCCGGCTGCAGGTTGCGCGCATGGCCAAGACAGCGGGCGTGGGAGGTGGAGCAGGTCTGGATGTTCCCGGCGACCGTGCTGGATCCGGTGCCCGAGGGCCACCTTGCGCACTTCGTACGGGACACCGTGCGGCACGAGCTCGATCTAGCGGCCGCGAGGGCGTGACGCGGAGCGCCGCACCTCGCGCAGGAGCCCCCCTCGATCGCGGCGATGGCCCATGGCGACCCACGACTCGCGTCGCGTCGAGTCAGGGGCTTGTCCGGGTCCGGTTGGCCCCGAAGCGTGGCTGAAGGCCATGACCCGGACAAGCCCCTAGTCCAGGTCGGTGCGCTTCCGGTCGAGCACCTCGAAGCCGCGGATGCGCCAGCCGTCGCCGTCGTGGGCGACCCGGAAGAGCGCCTCGTACTCGTTGATGCGCCGGTGCACGTGGCCGAAGTGGGAGACGACGCAGTGCAGGCGCCACCTCCATCTCGCCTCGAAGAGCGGCGCCTCCGGCGACGGGAACTCGACGAGCGTCTCGACCGGCTCGACCCGCTCGATCGTGGCGACCGGTCCGCCCTGCTGGCGGAGGATCAACCCCTCGCAGATCTCGATGTAGATCGGGTCGAGCGCCTGCGGCTCGACGCTCGCCGCGAGCAGCTCGTAGATGCCCTCCTCCGTCGGTGCCTCGAAGGCCGCATAGAGGTTGGCTTGCAGCGTGCGGAAGATCTCGGCCGCCTGCGCCTGCGACGGCCGGTCGACGCTTGGCCTCCACGCGTAGACCGCACGGTCCCGCACGAGGAACGCCGCCGCGAGCAGCACCGCCGCCCCCGCGAGCCGCGTCCCCAGCGGCCGCCTCCGCGGCAACGCCACGGCCAGGATCGCCACCATGGCAAGGGCCACGCTCGCCATCGGCACGCGCGTGCCCTCCTGCCTCGGGAGTTGTCGGCTCCCGTCCAGGGGCGGAGCGCGCCCTTCCACGGGAGCGTGCCACGTGTACTCGGGCTCCTCGGGCGTCACGCCGAACATGTCCACCCGCGGATGGACCTTCACGAGGCCCGGCACGACCACCCTCTCCTGCCAGAGCGCCCAGCCGAAGTCCTCCCAGTGCAGCGTGACGGTGCGCGCCTTCCGCTCGCACGCGTAGGCGAACGTGAAGGAGAGATAGCCGTAGAGGTCGATGCCCTTGTCGTCCTGGGGCATCCGGAGCCCCCGTCCGGTCGGGAGGGCGCGCGCGCCGTCGATCGCGACCGTGTTCCTTGTCGCGAAGTGCTCCGCGGCGCGCGCGAGAACCCCTGCCCTCGCGGCCTCCTCCATCGGCTCGACGAGCGAGCCGGGCTCGAGCCCCCAGGCCCCCAGCGAAGAGACTTCGGAAGAGACGACGAGCAGGACCTCCGTCTCGCGGATTTCGAGATCGACCCAGAGGGAGGGCGACTCGTGAGGGTGCGCGAGGGCCGCGCCGCCGAGGAGGACCAGGAGGAGCGCGAATCGCACGCGGGTAGAACCTACCACGCTGTATACTCGGCGGGTTCCATGGCGGGCTGGGCGCGCATGCTTCTCGCGGTCGCGGCGGTAGCCGCCCCCGTGTGGGCCGAGCCCGCGGGTCAGGTCGCGGAGGCGTTGCGCTGGTACGACCCGCGCGGCTGCGCGGGAGGGTCGCGGCGGAGCGCCGCGATGCCCGTCACCGGCGACCCTGTCGAGGCGTGGAAGGTGGAGACGCGCTCTCCCGTGCTCGCCCCGCCGGTGCACTGGGACGGGCGCCTCTACCTGCTCTGCGGCACCGAGAAGCAGCGCGAGCTGCTCGCCCTCGATCTCTTCGAGGGCAGGGAGCTCGCCCGCCGCGTGCTCGGCGGCGGTCCGCGGAGCAAGCCCGTCGTCTGGGACCACCGCGTCTACCTCCGCGTCGGCGAGGAGGAGATCGGCGAGTTCGTCGTCGCCGGGTCGGGTTTCAACGAGGCGTGGCGCCACCGGCCCGGTTGCGGCCCGCTCAGCGATCCGGTGATCTTCGAGAACGAGATCTACGTCGGCAGCGCGCAGGGGCTCGTGCGCCTCTCGCCGGGCCGCGCGAAGCCCGTCTGGAGGTCGGATTGCGGCCCGGCGCGCGGCCGCGCCGCGGTCTACGGCGACCTCGTCTGCGCGCTCGGCGAGGAGCAGGTTCCAGGGTACGAGCCGTCGATGCACCTCTACAGCTTCCGCCGCGCCGACGGGCGCTGCGTCGCGGCGCTGAACGTCGCGTGGTACCACGGGGGCGCGATCCCGCCGCTGGACGTGGAGGGGGAACTCGTGTTCGGCGGCGGACGCTGCTACGTCCGGGCGCCCGCGCCGCTCGCGGCGCAGAACGGGAGCTGTACCGCCGCGAGCCTGCCGTTCGGCATGACCCGCGGCGGCGCCCGCGCCGGCGACAAGGGGGTCTCGCTGCTCGACGTGGGCGGCGGCTTCACGACGCACCGGGAGGGGTTGGTCGCGTTCATGGAGGGCCGCTCGAAGCGCGAGATCGTCTACTTCACGCACGAGGGGGGAGGCTCCTCCGGCCACATCCTCTCCGACAGCCGCGAGCAGCCCGACCTCTTCCTCTGCGAGTTCCCGCCGACGATGCTCGGGGACATCGCCTACTTCGGCGACTGGGCGGCCGACGTGACGACGCACCAGATCCTCTGGCGCATCCCGGTGGGCACGCTCGCCTTCCCCGTCGTGCCCGCGGACCGCATGTTCGTCGCCGTCGAGGCGCCCCACGTCGTGCGCGCCTTCCGCGAGAGGGTCGGGGGCAGGTGACCGCCCTCCGGCTCGCCGTCGCGGCTCTTCTCCTCTGCCGCCTCGCGCCTGCCGACCTCGCGGTCTCGAGGGACGGATCGGTGGTGCGCGAACCGGAGATCCTCGTCGACGGGAAGGAAAGGGTCTGGCGGGCGGGGAAGCGCGTCGAACCTCTGGCCGCATGGCTGCTCGTGGAGCGCTCGGACGGGCGCTGCGTCTGGTCGCGGGACGACGTCTCGCGGCGGCTGGGCTACGCCTATCTCGCGCAGGAGTTGCGGCGGGAGATGGCGGTCGGGCTGCTGAAGGAGGCGCTCGCCGCGATGGACGCCGCGACCGCGCGGGGGCTCTTCGAGCGCGCGCAGCGGGACGGCTTCTTCGGGCGCAAGGCCGACTCGGCCGAGGCGCAGATCCGCTCGCTGGAGGCGAGGCCCCCGCGGGCACCCAACGCGAAGGCGGTCGCGGTGCGGCGGAAGGTGGCGGAGATCGACCAGCTCCACGCCTCGCTGCTGACGGAGCGGGTGCTCGCCGAGCGCGCGCACGGCGGCGACGGCCTCGCCCTGCTGCGCGAGGCGCTGCGGCTCTCGCCGAAGCACGAGGCCGCGCTGAAGGCCCTCGAGGAGGCGGCGCCCGCCTCCTTCGCCCTCGGCGACAGGCGCCTCTGGCTCGACTGGCATCTCGACGTCGAGGTGGGGGGGGCGACCCTGGCCGGGGCGGCGAACGAGGGCCTCGCCACGGCGCGCAAGACCTGGCGCGACGACCTCTTCGGCGTCGAGACGGGGCCGATCCTGCTGCTGACGCCGGTCCGCGACACCTCCGTGCTCGGCCGCTGCCTCGCGTGCGGCCGCCTCACCGCGCGCCTGCTCGCCGAACTCTTCGCCGGCTATCCGGTCGTGCGCAGGCAGGGGGGCCCGATGCTCGTCTACCTGTTCGCGGACCGCGAGGAGTACCTGCAGTGCTCGGGCGGGGTCCTCGGCTCGGAGGTGCGCGCCGACCTCGAGTGGACGGCGGGCCACTATTCCCCGCACGAACGCGTCTCCCGCTTCTTCTGGCACAAGGAGCGCGACGCCGAGCGGCGCATCGTCGGCACCTTCGTCCACGAACTGACGCACCACTGGCTCGAGGAGCAGAACCCGGCGCAGGATCCCGCGCGCATGCGCGCGAGCGCGCTGACGCCCGGCTACTGGATCGTCGAGGGGTTCGCCACGCTGCTCGAGGAGGGCCAGTACGACATCGAGCGCGGCACGTGGTCGCTCTTCGCGCCGCGCAGCCGCTCCCTCGACGTCGTCGCCTCCATCGGCGGCACCGATCTCGTGCTCCCGTGGCCCGCCTTCTACCGCCTGCACCAGATGGCCGCGCAGGGCCTCCCTCCGGACAGCGAGAAGTCCTTCAGCCGCCGCTGGGCGCTCGGTCGCCAGTCCTGCGCGCCGCGCCGCATCTTCTACGAGCAGGCGGGCGCGACCTGCCACTTCCTCTACCACGCGGAGGGGGGAAGGTTCCGCAAGGCACTGCTCGACTACGTCATCGCGCAGAACGCCGGGGACGAACCCCGCCTCACGATCGAGGCCGCCTTCGGCATGAGCGGCGCCGACCTCGGCCGTCGCGTCGTCGAGTTCGCGCAGGGCGTCGCGAAGGGGTGGCGCCCCTCCTGAGCCGCCTTACGGGGGGGGAGGGCGCAGCGCGGTCCCACGCCACAACCAAGGGAGCTGCGACGGAACGCGGCGCTGTCTCCCTGTACGACAAACGGGACCGAACCCCGAAGGGTGTTCGTGTTTCAGGGGCGAACGCGTCCGGAGGCGCGCGAGGATGTTGCCGCGCGTGCCCTTCTGGTGCAGTGGACTACAGCCTTCGTCTTGAGCTGGGAAGAAGGAACCCAGGAACCTAGGAACCGAGGAAAGGGCGGGTTCGATCCATCCGGGTCACGGGATGCTCCCCTTTCCTCTCATGGGTTCCTCCTTTCCTGGCTTCCTCATCAAATCCGATACCCCCGGCCCTGCTCGCTTGTACTCCATGCCCGCAGCGTCCTCGCCGCTTGCGCGGATCCCGAAGAGCCACTGAATTCGAGCGGGGAGAACGATAACCACGAAGGCACGAAGGCACGAAGGAGCCCCCGCGACCCGGGGCGCGCGCTGCGCGCAGGCTCGTCGCTTCCCCCTCTCCGTGCCTTCCTGCCTTCGTGGTCATTGCTGAGAGTGACCCGTGCGGCGGCCTGCCCCCGTTTGGTCGCGGCGTCGAGCCGCGCTGTGCTCATCCTGGCCGCTAAACCGGCGAGGGTGCTCCTGCCGAAAGGGGAGGCGGCGAGGAGCCGAGATGGCCCGGATTGACGCATTTTTTCGCCTGATGAACGCCCAGGGGGCGTCGGACCTGCATCTTTCATGCGGGAACCTGCCCGCGTTGCGCATCCGCGGCGACCTCGAGCGCATCAACTACCGGGTGCTCGAGGACGCGGAGCTGAGCGAGCTGCTCTTCGAGATCACGCCGGACGAGAAACGCACGGTGTTCGAGGAGCAGGGCGACCTCGACTTCGCCTACGAGCTGCCCGGCGTCGGCCGCTTCCGCGCGAACTACTTCCGGCAGGCGAGCGGCGTCGCGGCGGTCTTCCGGCAGATCCCGAGCGAGATCCTGACGATCGAGCAGCTCGGCCTGCCGCAGGTCGTGCGGCGCTTCGCGACGCTCGAGAAGGGGCTCGTGCTCGTGACCGGCCCGACCGGGTCGGGCAAGAGCACGACGCTCGCCGCGATCGTCGACTACGCGAACAAGCACCGGCGCGACCACATCGTCACGATCGAGGACCCGATCGAGTTCCAGCACCGCTCGCGCAACTGCATCATCAACCACCGCGAGATGGGGCGCGACACGAAGTCCTTCGCGGCGGCGCTGCGCGGCGCGCTGCGCGAGGACCCCGACATCATCCTCGTCGGCGAGCTGCGCGACCTCGAGACGATCTCGCTCGCGATCGAGGCGGCGGCCACCGGCCACCTCGTGCTCGCGACGCTGCACACGCAGAGCGCGAGCAAGACGGTGGACCGGATGATCGAGGTCTTCCCGAGCGAGCAGCAGGACTCGGTGCGGAGCCTGCTCGCCGACTCGCTGAAGGGCATCATGGCGCAGACGCTCTTCCGGCGCGCCGACAACAAGGGGCGCGTCGCCGCGATCGAGATCCTCGTCTGCACGCCCGCGGTCGCGAGCCTCATCCGCGAGGGCAAGACCTACCAGCTCCCGACGCAGATGCAGACCGGCCGCAAGTACGGCATGGTCTACTTCGACGACGCGGTCGAGGAGCTGATCCAGCGCCGCCAGATCACGCCGGAGGAGGGGTTCGAGTCGGCGGTCGAGAAGGAGCGGTTCGTGCGCTACCTGCGCAAGGTGCCCGACGAGTACCAGGAACTCCTCGCGCTGCGCACGCAGGAGGCCACGGGGCGTGTCGTCGTGACGGCACGGAAGTAGGCGATGCGCAAGGCGGAGATCAACGCGCTGCTACGCCTGCTGCTGGAGAGCGGCGAGCGCATCAGCGACCTCAACTTCACGCCGGGCAAGCCGCCGCAGGTCGAGGCCGACGGCGAGCTCCGGTTCCCCTTCGTCGACCCGCCGCTGCCGGAGCTGACGCCGTTCATGACCGAGCAGGTGGCGCTCTCGCTCATCGAGCAGAGCCCGACGCTGATGCGCAAGCTGCTCTCGACCGGCGCCTGCGACTTCGCCTACAGCGTGCCCGGCCTCGCCCGCTTCCGCGTGAACGTCTTCAGCCAGCGCGGGACGTGGTCGATCGTGCTGCGGCGCCTCGCGACGCGCATCCCGGGCATCCACGACCTCGTGCTGCCCGCCGCGTTCGAGCGGATGGCGAAGCTGCGCGACGGCCTCGTGCTCGTGACCGGCGGCCCCGGCACCGGCAAGTCGACGACGCTCGCCGCGCTCCTGAACGAGATCAACCTGCACCGGCCGGTCCACATCGTCACGCTGGAGGACCCGATCGAGTTCCTGCACAAGCACCAGATCGGCACCGTGAACCAGCGCGAGCTCGGCACCGACTTCGACTGCTTCGCGAACGGCCTGCGCGCCGCGCTGCGCCAGGGGCCGAAGGTGATCGTCGTCGGCGAGCTGCGCGACCGCGAGACCGTCGAGACCGCGCTCTCCGCCGCGGAGACGGGCCACCTCGTGCTCTCGACGATGCAGACCGTCAACGCGGGCCAGACCGTCGAACGGCTGATCTCGCTCTTCCCTTCGGTCGAGCACCAGCGGCAGCGCAACCGCCTCGCCGCGGCCCTCCGCTACATCGCCGCGCAGTGCCTCGTGCCGAAGGTGGACGGCGGGCGCATCGCGGTGCTCGAGGTGCTCGCGTCCAACTTCCGCACGCAGGACCTGATCCGCACCGGCGAGACGGCGGAGAAGACCTTCTACAAGGCGATGAGCGACGGCTTCAAGCAGGGCATGCAGACCTTCGACCAGCACCTGATCACGCTGCTCGAGGCCGGCTTCATCGACGAGGCGACCTGCCGGCACTACTTCTCGGGGCGCGTCGAGGTGGCGCACCAGATCGACCGCATCTCGCACGGCGCGCCGGGGCTCCCCCCGGCGGTCGCGGTGCCCGCGGCCGGCGCCCCCCCCGCGCCGCCTGCGGAGGCGCCCGATCCGGCCGCGGACCTCAAGGTGGACTTCACCTTCGGGAGGAAGCGCCATGGGCGCTAGGAGCATCCTCGTCGGCAGCGAGGACGAGCGGCTCGCCAAGTCGCTCGGGATCGCGGGGTTCGCCGTCGTGCCGCTCGGCGCGGCGTGGCTCGACATGCTGGAGGACGACGTGCATCGCCTCGTGCTGGTCGACGACGGCTGCGCCCCCGAGGTGCTGGCGCACCTGAAGGGGGTGTCGGGGGGCCGGCGGCGCGACCTCTTCGTCGTGAGATGGGAGCCGGAGGGGGTCACGGGGGACCGGACCGCCGCGTGGCGCCAGAGCGTCGACCTCGTCGTGAATCCCGCCGACGTCGCGCGCCTCGGCGCGCTCGTCGACGAGGGCGTGGCGGAGAAGAAGGCGTTCTACGCGCGCTTCCGCGAGATCGCCGGCGTGCAGGGGGACGCCTGATGGCGCTCTTCGGCCGCAGCGAGGACCGCGACGCGCTGCTCAAGCGCATCGAGTCGAAGAGCTACGCGACGGTCGAGGAGAAGCGCGACCTGCTGCGGCGTCTCGCCGGCGAGGAGGTGCGGCAGGAGGTGCTGCTGCGGCTGCTGCTCTCCGACGACGCGGACGTCGCGCGCTTCGCCGTGGAGGCCTTCGGGCGCACGCGCGACCCGCGGGCGGTCGATCCGCTGCTCGGCGCGCTCGGGGGGCTGCCGCGCCCGCGCTGGCGCGCCTGCATCCAGGCGCTGCACGCGCTCGAGTCGCCGATGCTCCCCGACCGGCTCGCGCAACTCCTCGGGGCCAAGCGCGCGGAGCAGCGCGCGATGGCGCTGGAGGTGCTCGCGGCGCACCCGAAGGCGCACGAGCAGCTCCACCTGCTGAAGGCCGCGCTGCGCGATCCCGACGAGAAGCAGCGGGTGCGCGCCGTGCAGATCCTGCAGGGCGGGCTCGCCGACGCGGCCGTCCGCCACCTGCTGCGCGAGCAGCTCTCGAACTCCGACGACGCGGTGCGGCACGCGGCGATCGTGCTGCTCGCGCAGGATCCCGACCCCGAGCTGATCGAGGACTTCTTCGACCTGCTGCCGTCGGAGCCGGCGCGCGTGCAGGAGACGATGATCCGCGGCCTCGGGCGCATGCTGAAGGGCGGCGGCGCCATCGCCGAGCGCGTGCTGGAGCGGATGCTGCCGCTGCTCGCCGCGGACGACGAGCGCATCCGCGACGCGGCGGCGAAGCTGCTCGCGGCGACCCCGGACAAGCTGGCGCTGCTGCGCCGCTTCCTCCAGTACGCGAAGGGGCTCGCCTTCTGGCTGCGCGACCGGAGCTTCACGGCGGTGGCGCGCACGAGCGACGACCTCACCGAGGCGGTGCGCACGCTGCTCGCCGACGAGGACGTGGATGTCGTCGTCGGCGCCGCCGTGATGGCGCAGAAGTGCGCCGACCCGAGGCTGTTCGAGGGCCTCGAGGGGGTGGTGCGGCGCGACCTCGACTGGTGGGTGAAGGTGCCCGTGCTGGAGACGCTCGCGACCTTCGACGACCCGCGCGTCCGGCGCGTGCTGCTCTGGGCGCTCGAGGAGGAGGAGCTTGCGACCGCGGCGCTCGCCTGCCTCGGCTTGCGCTCCGAGCCCCCGACGATGCCCGACGTGCTGCGCTTCCTCGGCGACGAGCGCCGCGGGCTCCGGCGCGCCGCGCTGCAGGCGCTGCGCGCGTTCAAGGACCCGGTGCTGGTCGCGGCGCTGGAGCAGGTCGCGCGCGGCGACCGGGACGGCGACTGCCGCATGCTGGCGCTCGAGATCCTCGAGGACTACGGCGCGCAGGGCATCGCCGCCGCCGAGTCGATCCGCCTCGCGTGGCGCCAGCCCGCCTCCCCCGGCGCCCCCTCCCCGTCGACCCTGACGATGCTCAACCCCGACCTGAATCACTAGCGCCGCGCCTCGAGGTCCGCATCGGACCAAGCACGATCAGTGGATGCGCGGGCCCCAGGGGGTGGAGGCGACGATCTCGGCCTCGAGGGCGGCGAGCGCCTGCCAGCGGGCCGTCACCTCGTCGCGGGGCGAGAGTTCGTAGGCCAGCGCGAGGAAGAGCGCGTGGTGGCCCGCCTCGCTGTCGCGCAGCGAGGAGAAGAGGTCGCGCAGGTCGCCCGCGGCCGCCTCCGCGAGCAGCGAGAAGCGCTCGTAGGAGCGCGCCTCGACGAGCCCCATGCGGAGAAGCCGGTCGAGCAGCGTCTCCCCCGCCACGCGGGCGAGGCGCTTCACGTAGGGGTTGCCGCGGTCGGGCCTGAGGTCGGCGTGGCGGGCGCGCAGCAGCGCCAGCACGCGCTCGAAGTGCTCCATCTCCTCGCGTGCGACGGCGAGCAGCCTCCCTGAGGCGGAAGGGACCTGGCCCATCAGCGTGATCATGTGGCCCGCGGCCTTGCGTTCGAGGTGCGCATGGTCGCAGAGCAGCGCGACTTCGTCCGAAAGGGCGATCTTGGCCCAGGCGGGGTCGGTCCGGATCTGGAGTCCCAGCATGGAACCGATCATTATGGGGTAGGCGATGCCGGTCCGGACGTTTCTCACCCACCTCGAGTCGACGGCGGACGGCACGAAGCTCGACGCGCGTCCCGGGAACGGACTGCATCTCGGGCTGCCCGTCCGCGCGGCGTACGATCTCGACGCGATCCGCAAGGCGGTGAGCCGCGACGACCTCAGGCTGCGCCGGCCCGACATGTGGCGCTACGCGGAACTGCTGCCGATCGCGGAGCACATGGTGTCGCTCGGCGAGGTGATGACGCCCCTGCTGAAGTGCCCCCGGCTCGCGGCGGCCGTCGGTCTCGAGGAACTCTACATCAAGGACGAGTCGCGCCTGCCCACCGGATCGTTCAAGGCGCGCGGCATGGCCATGGCGATCACGATGGCGCGGGCGTTCGGCATCTCCCGCGTCGCGGTGCCCTCGCAGGGCAACGCCGGCGGCGCCGCGGCGGCGTACGCCGCCCGCGCGGGGCTCGAGTGCTTCGTCTTCCTTCCCGAGGGCACGCCCGAGGTGAACCGCGTCGAGGCGGCCATGCACGGGGCGAAGGTCTTCCTCGTCGACGGCCGCCTGTCGGACTGCGGGCGCATCGTCGGCGAGGGCGTGCGCCGCATGGGCTGGTACGACCTGAGCACGATGCGCGAGCCCTACCGCCTCGAAGGGAAGAAGACGATGGGCTTCGAGCTCGCCGAGCAGCTCGAGTGGACGCTGCCCGACGTCATCCTCTATCCGACCGGCGGCGGCACCGGGCTCATCGGCATGTGGAAGGCGTTCCAGGAACTCGCGATCCTCGGCTGGCTCGAGTCGGCCATCCTGCCCCGGATGTACGCCTGCCAGAGCACCGGGTGCTCGCCGATCGCGGACGCGTTCGCGCGGGGCGAAACCAGCGCGACGCCGCCCCCCGACCCCCGGACCATCGCCACGGGCCTCCTCGTGCCGAAGGCGCTCGGCGACTTCCTCGTGCTCAGCGCCGTGCGCGCGAGCGGCGGCCTCGCGCTGGCCGCCGACGAGGAGGTCCTGCAGCGGCAGATGGAGCGCGTGCACCGCCTCGAGGGCATCGACCTCTGCCCCGAGTCGGCGGCCTGTGTCGAGGTCCTCGAGCGCTCCGTCAAGGAGGGCCACATCCGGCCCGACGAGACCGTCGTGCTCTTCAACACGGCCGCCGCGCAGAAGTACGTCGAACTGCTGCGGCGCGACCTGCCTCGCCTCGCCGCGACCGCCCCCGACTGGTCCCTGATCCGCTGAGACAAAGGGGTCTGACCCCTTTGTCCCGCAAGATCGCCAGGGCCGATGCGATGCCCGGCCTGCCAACGCCTTTGGCGATAGATCGGGTGAAAGGGGTCAGACCCCATTCACCCGAGGCGGGCGGCGAGGCAGGTGTCGCCGTATTCGGCGAGGAGACGGGCGAGCTTCTCCCGGTCGCCGGCGCGCAGCGCCCGGGCCACCTGCGGCTCTCCCTTGAGCGCCTTCGCGAAGAGCGGGTCCTTCTCCCACTCGCCGAGCGCCTTCGCGAGCGCGTCCGCCCCCGGGATGCCGCGCAGCGCCGATCCCTGCGCGCGCAGCTCGTCGCGCGCGTCGCCGGGATAGCCCATGTCGCGGATGCGCGTCGCCCGCGCGAGCGCGCTCTTCGGCGCGCTCGCCGCCATGTCCGCGAGATAGGTCGCGTCCACGTGCTCCTCGCTGCCGGGCTGCGCGCGCTCGCGCACGCGCACCGCGGCCTCGTACGCGCGCGCGAACTCGCCGCGCGAAAGCTGCACGCCGATCCGCTCCACCGCCCGGCAGAGCGGCCGCAGCCGCTCCACCAGCGGCCGCGTCCGCTCGACCCACTGCGGCAGGAAGCGCGCGGGGTCGATCCAGTCGTCGAGCCCCTTGCTGCTCTCGCGGTAGCCGTAGTTGTGTCCCATGTCGAAGGCGCCCGGGTAGAGGCCGTAGTGCAGGTGCGCGAAGTGGCCGCCGTTCTCGACGCTGAACGACATCCCCATCGTGCCGAGGAGCTGGCCGCACGCGACGGTGTCGCCCGCCCTGACGAAGACGGTGTCGCCGCCGTGCATGTAGATCGCGCAGACGAGTTCCCGGCTCGGCAGCAGGTGTTCGAGAACGATCAGCGTCCCCATGTCGCTGCCGCTGTGTACGAGCTTGACGACGCCGTCCGCCGCCGCGTAGTAGCCCGAACCGTCGAGGCAGGCGCCGACGTCCTGCCCGGTGTGGTAGACGCTCCCGCCGCTGCGGAGGTTCGCGAAGGGCTGGAGGGAGGTGCCTTCGACCTCTTCCTCGCCATACCCGAGAAGGGGGTAGTTCCACAGGGGGCTCGGGGGCAGCTTCGACGCGCTGCCGGCGCCGGTGCGGGAGACCTTCGTCGTCGCGCGGTCGAGCCCGCTCGTGAACGGCGCGAGGAGAAGCCCCCGCTGGCCGGTCTCGCGGATCTCCTCATGGACGCGCTCGACGGGGAGCCGCCCCGCGAAGCGCAGCGCGAGCGCGTCGAAGCAGGCGCGCACGTGGAAGTCGCCCTCCCTCCCCCGGACCCCCTCCCAATCGGCCGGAGGCTTGCGGCCGTCCCACAGCTTGATCAGCGCGATCGCCGCCTTCTCGCGGAGCCGGCGGTGCGGATGCTGGAGCAGCGGCAGCGCGGCATCGATGGCGGCCGGATCGCGGTAGTACTCGAGCGCGAAGAGCGCGCGGTGCTGCACCTTCCAGTCGGGGGATTCGAGCAGCCGCAGGAAGAGCGGCAGCAGGTCGGGATTGCGGAAGCGCTTCAGCGCCTCGATGCGCTTCTCGCCGTGGGCGGCGAGGAAGGCGTCGAGCGCGATCTCGCCCTTCCGCAGCTTCGCGAGGTCCTCGGCGACGAGGTTCAGCAGTTGGGGGCCGGCACCCGGGTTGATGTCCTTGCCCCAGCCGGCGAGCGTGCAGAGGATCAGGATGAGGAGGGGCACGCCACGTGAGTATAGAGTGGGGGGATGAAGTTCAAGGATCTCCTTGGCGAGGGCAAATACCTGCGGCTCGTGCGGTCGGGGCAGTGGGAGTATGTCGAGCGCCGGAACGTCACGGGGATCGTCGCGATCGTCGCGCTGACGCGCAAGCGGGAGATCGTGCTCGTGGAGCAGATGCGTCCCGCGGTCGGCGCGCGCGTCGTCGAGCTGCCCGCGGGTCTCGCGGGGGACGAGGGCGCGGAGACGCTCGAGAGCGCCGCGCGCCGCGAACTCCTGGAGGAGACCGGATACGAGGCGGGCAAGCTGAAGGAGATCGGCACCTTCACGCCGAGCGCCGGACTGACGAGCGAACGCGTGACCTTCTTCCTCGCCCGCGGCGTGAAGCGGACCGGCGCGGGCGGCGGCGACGGCTCGGAAGAGATCGAGAGCTTCGCGGTGGCGCTCGACGAGGTGCCCGCGTTCCTGAAGGCGCGCGCGAAGGGGGGCGCGCTGGTCGACGAGAAGGTCTTCGTCGGCCTCTGGTTCTCCCGATGAGGTGGCGCCCGCTGCTCCGTCTCGCCCTCGGCCTCGCGCTGCTGCTGCTCTTCGCGCGCTTCCTGCTCCGCGCCTTTCTCGTGCTCTTCGTGGTGCTTCTGATCGCGGGGCCGATTCTCCGCTGGTACCTGCGCCGCAAGTTCGCCGCGCGCCCGCCTCCGGCCGCGCCGCCCGGCAAGGTCATCGACGCGGACTACGAGATCCGGTAGCGGGCCGGGAGCCGGGGTCGCCGGTCCCGCCCCCCTCCCCCGGGCCCCCTCCCCTGCTACGGCGGGATCGCCATCACCGCGCCGACGGCGATGCCGTGGTCGGCGAAGGTGCCGCGCAGCGCCTCGAAGGCGTAGCGGACCGGCTGCGACGCGACGACCGGCGTCTCGTCGAGCGGCGTCAGCGGGTGGATCTCGACGATCCGGCCGTCGGCGGTCGCGTAGGCGAGGTCGAGCGCGATGTACGTGTTGCGCATGAAGAAGCTGAGGAAGGAGTCGCCGGGAAACACGAAGAGCATGCCGCGCGGCGTGCCGTCGCCGAGCGGGGCCGCCTGGTCCAGCGTCGCGAACATGAACCCCTGCGCGCGCTGCGCCGGCGTCTCCGCGAGGTAGGTCTCGAAGTCGACGCCCTCGACCGCCATGCGCGCGACGCGGAAGCCGCTCAGGTCCGCCCCGGCCGGCGGCGCCGCGCCGCCGCTGGAACAGGCGGCGGCGAGGAGGCAGGCCAGGGCGAAGGCGGGTCTCACGCGGGCGTCCATGCTACCAGCCGGGCCGGGGAACTTGGCGCATCCGTTAGCATGCTAACGAATGGCGAGGACCCTCCTGCAATACGATTTCGAGGAGAGCGTCGGCTACTGGGTCGTCACGACGGCCCGCGCGCTCCAGCGCGCGCTGAACGAGGAACTCGCGCCGCACGGGATCACCTTCCCGCAGTGGCAGGTGATCGGCTGGCTCGCCGCGGAGGGGGAGTGCTGCCAGGCCGAACTGGCGCAGCGGGTCGGCGTGGAGCCGCCGACGCTGAAGGGGCTGCTCGACCGGATGCAGCGGCGCGGCTGGATCGAGCGCGTGGCATGCCCCGGCGACGCGCGCCGGAAGATCATCCGCCTGACGCCGGCGGTGCGCCCCATCTGGAAGCGCATCTCCGAAGGGGCGCTGCGCGTCCGCGCGCGCGCCTCCGAGGGCCTCGGCCCCACGCGGCTGCACGCCCTCCGGAGCACCCTCGCCCGCCTCCGCAAGAACCTCGGCTACGAGGAGACCCAACGATGAGATCGTTCGCACCGCTGGTCGCGATGGCCGGCCTGCTGCTCGCGCAGGGCGGCCCCACCAACGTCGAGGTCGCCGCCGTCAAGCGCAAGAAGGTCGTGCCGGGCCGCACCTTCGTCGGCACCGTCGTGCCGTCGCGCACGAGCACGGTCGGCACCGAGGTCGAAGGGCTCGTCGTCGCCTACCTCGTGCACGAGGGCGAGCGCGTCGAGGAGGGCCAGCCGCTCTGCCGGCTGCGCACCCGGGCGCTCGAGCTCGACCTCGCCGTCGCGCAGGCGCTGCTGCTCCAGCGCAAGCAGGAGCTGCTCGAGCTCGAGAACGGCGCCCGCCCCGAGGAGCGCGCGCAGGCGCAGGCGCGCCTCGGACAGGCCAAGGCCGACCTCGAGCTGAGCCGCTGGAAGGAGGAGCGCACCCGCGCGCTCTTCGAGAAGGGCAGCGTGACCGAGGACGAGGTCAAGGAGACCTCGCTCGCCGCGGCGAGGGGGGAGGAGAAGGTGCGCGAGGAGGAGGAGGGGGTGCGCCTCGTCGAGGCGGGCCCGCGCGCCGAGCGCAAGGAGCAGGCGCGCGCGGGCGTCGCCGCGCAGCAGGCCGCCGTCGACCGCCTCGACGAGGACCTGAAGCGCCACACGATCCTCGCGCCCTTCGCCGGCTATGTCGTGCGCGAGCACACCGAGGTGGGGCAGTGGCTCGGCAAGGGCTCGCCCGTCGTCGAGATCGCCGCCCTCGACGAGGCCGACATCCTCGTGCCTGTGCTCGAGGACTACGTCGGCGGCGTGCGCCTCGGCGCGAAGGCGGCGGTGACCGTCGGCGCGCTGCCCGGCGTCGCGTTCGACGGCAGGGTCGCGCACATCGTGCCGAGCGGCGACGCGCGGGCGCGCACCTTCCCGGTCAAGGTGCGGGTCGCGAACGCGCCGGAGGGCGGGAGCGTCCGCCTGAAGGCGGGCATGTTCGCGCGCGTCGTGCTCGCGGTGGGCGAGCCCGCCGACACGCTGCTCGTGCCGAAGGACGCGCTCGTGCTCGGCGGGCCGTCGCCGATGGTCTACGTCGTCGGCGAGGCGGACTCGACGGTGCGGCCGGTGCCGGTCGAGGCCGGCCTCGCCGAGGACGGCTGGATCGCGGTGACGGGGCCCGTCGCGGAGGGGCAGAAGGTCGTCGTGCGCGGCAACGAGCGGCTGCGGCCGGGGCAGCAGGTCACGGTCGTCGAAGGCCGGGGGGAGTAGCCGATGGGCCTCGTCGGAGCCTTCGTCCGGAACCCCGTCAAGATCTCCGTCGGCGTGCTGCTGCTCGCGCTCTTCGGCACGATCGCGCTGCGGCGCATGCCGATGCAGCTCACGCCCGAGGTCGAGACGCCGACGCTGACGATCGAGACGCGCTGGCCCGGCGCCAGTCCCGAGGAGATCGAGCGCGAGATCGTGCAGGAGCAGGAGGAGCAGCTGAAGGGCGTCGAGGGGCTGACGAAGCTCACCGGCGAGTGCATGGACTCCGTCGGCCGCCTGACCCTCGAGTTCACCGTCGGCACCGACATGGGCAGCGCGCTGCTGCGCGTGAACTCCCGCCTGCAGCAGGTGCGCGCGTATCCGGCGGAGGCCGACGAGCCCGTCATCACGACGTCGAACTCCGGGAGTTCGCCGATCGGCTGGTTCATCCTGCGCCCGAGGGTGCCCTCGCGCGCCGAGATCGAGGCCTTCGCGGCGGCGCACCCGGCGCTGCGCGACGCGCTCGCGCCCGCGCTGCGCGCGCACAACAGCGGCCTCCGCCTCGCGCGGCTGCGCGCGCTCGCGGGGGAGCACGAGGAGGCGCGCGCGCTGCTGCCGCCCGACATCGACGTGACGAAGCTGCGCCGCTTCGCGGAGGACGTCATCGAGGCGCGCTTCGAGCGCGTCGACGGCGTGTCGAACAGCAACGTGCTCGGGGGGCGCGAGGAGGAGATGCAGGTCGTCGTCGATCCGGAGCGGCTCGCCGCGCGCCGCATCACGATCGACGACCTCCGCGTCGCGCTGCTCGGGCGCAACAAGGACACCTCCGCCGGCGACTTCTGGGAGGGCAAGCGGCGCTACGTCGTGCGCACGCTGGGGCGCTTCCGCGATCCCTCCGAGGTGGCGGGCCAGCTGATCACGCGGATCGACGGGCGGTCCGTCTACGTGCGCGACGTCGCCACGGTGCGGCTCGGCTTCAAGAAGCCCGACGGCATCGTGCGCAACTTCGGCAGCACCGCGATCGCGATCAACTGCCTCCGGGAGTCGGGCGCCAACGTCATGGACGTGATGGCGGGGCTGCGCAAGGCGCGGCAGGCGCTCAGCGACGGCATCCTCGCGCAGAAGGGGCTCCAGCTCGAGCAGGTCTACGACGAGACCGACTACATCGAGTCGGCGGTCGGGCTTGTCCGCTCCAACATCGCCGTCGGCGGCGCGCTGACGATCCTCGTGCTGCTGGTCTTCCTGCGCAGCGCGCGCAGCACGCTCGTGATCGCGCTCGCGATCCCGTCGAGCATCATCGGCACCTTCCTGCTGCTCGACCTGATGGGGCGGTCGCTGAACGTGATCAGTCTCGCCGGCCTCGCCTTCGCCGTCGGCATGCTCGTCGACAACGCGATCGTCGTGCTCGAGAACATCTACCGCCACTACCAGCTCGGCAAGCGCCGCTTCGACGCCGCGGTCGCGGGCACGAAGGAGGTCTGGGGCGCGGTCGTCGCCTCCACCGCGACGACGCTCGCGGTCTTCCTGCCGGTGCTCTTCGTCGAGGAGCAGGCGGGCCAGCTCTTCCGGGACATCGCGCTCGCGATCAGCTGCTCGGTCGGCCTCTCGCTGCTGATCTCGGTCACGGTGATCCCGACGGCCGCCGCGCGGCTGCTGCCGAAGCGGTCGGACGGCGACGCCCCTCTCCTCCCCGGGCCCCTCCTCTTCCTGCTGCGTCCGCTCGACCGGATCGGCGGCGGTTTCACGACGATGGTCGTCGGACTCAACCGCTTCGTGCAGCGCGGGCTCCTGCGCCAGCTTGCCGTCATCGTGCTGCTCGTGGGCGCGTCCTACTTCGGCGCCGTCGCGCTGATGCCGAAGGTTGAGTACCTGCCCACGGGCAACCGGAACCTGGTCTTCGGCATCCTATTGCCGCCGCCGGGCTATAATCTGGACGAATTGGTGGCGCTGGGCGAGCGCGTCGAGACGGCGCTGAAGCCCTACTGGAACGTCGAGCCGGGCAGCGCCGAGGAGGCGCGCCTCGACGCCCCCGCGATCGGCGACTTCTTCTTCGTCGCGCGCGGGCGGCAGGTCTTCCTCGGCATCCGCGCGGTCGATCCGCTGCGTTCGGGCGAGTTCGTGCCGCTGATCCAGCGCGTCTGCGGCGGCATCCCGGGCACGTTCGCGGTCGCGAAGCAGTCGAGCCTCTTCGAGCAGGGGCTCAGCGCGGGCCGCACGATCGACGTCGAGATCACCGGGCCCGAACTGACGCGGCTCGTCGCGCTCGGCGGGCGCATCCTCGGGCAGGTGCACGGCGTGGTGCCGGGGGCGCAGGCGCGGCCGATCCCCGGGCTCGACCTCTCGAATCCGGAGGTGCACGTCGTGCCGCGGTGGGAGCAGGCCGCGGACATGGGCGTCAGCGCGGCCGGGCTCGGCTACACCGTCGACAGCCTCGTCGACGGCGCGTACGCGGGCGACTACTTCGTCGGCGGCAGCAAGATCGACCTGCGCATCGTCGGCGACGAGAGCTTCGCGGGGCGCTTGCAGGACATCGAGGGGCTGCCCGTCGCGACGCCGGACGGCTCGCTCGTGCCGCTCGCGGCGGTGGCCGACGTCGCGCTCGGCGGCGGCCCCGAGCAGATCAACCACCGCGAGCGCGAGCGCGCGATCACGATCGAGATCTCGCCGCCGCCGGAGATGGCGCTCGAGGACGCGATGGAGAGGGTCCAGAGGATGGTCGTCGATCCGATCCTCGCCGAGGGGCAGCTCGAGGGCGGGCTCTACCGCATCCACCTCGCGGGCACCGCCGACAAGCTGCGGGCCACGTGGAAGGCGCTCTCGTTCAACGTCGTGCTCGCCCTGCTGATCACCTACCTGCTGCTGGCCGCGCTCTTCGAGTCCTGGCTCTACCCGTTCGTCATCATCTTCAGCGTGCCGCTCGGCGCGGCGGGGGGGCTGCTCGGCCTCTGGATGCTCAACCAGTGGGTGCCGCAGCCGCTCGACGTGCTGACGATGCTCGGCTTCGTGATCCTGATCGGGACCGTCGTCAACAATCCCATCCTGATCGTGCACCACGCGCTGACGATGATCCGCGACGAGAAGGCGGAGCCCGCCGCGGCGGTGATCGACGGCGTGCGCACGCGCGTCCGGCCCATCTTCATGACGGTGCTGACGACCGGCCTCGGCCTCTTGCCGCTCGTGCTCTTCCCGGGCGCCGGCAGCGAGCTCTACCGCGGCCTCGGCAGCGTGCTCATCGGCGGCCTGCTCGTCTCGACGCTCTTCACGCTGCTGCTCGTGCCGGTGCTCTTCGAGGTGACGATGAAGGCGAAGGCTCGGGTCGTTGCGATGCTGGGGTGAATCAGTCGCGAGCCTGGCTCATTAGTTCCGCTCTTGGGGAATCCCACGCACAGCGGAACCAATGAGCCAGGCTCGGCGGCCGGATTCCAGCTCTGGCGGACCCGCTGCGCCGGCGGCGGCGGTTCAGATCCCCTCGCGCTTCGCGACCCGGTCCGCCGCGAGGAAGAAGAGCCCCCAGGCGAGGAAGAACAGCGCCACCGTCCAAGGGGCGAGCGCGGCGGGCGTCTCGAGCGACGTACCCTCGGCGGCAGCCGACAGCAGCCAGAGCGGCCCGGCCCCGCCGGCGATGAGGCACAGCGTGAGCCAAGGGGGCCTCGACGTGACCCAGAAGACGAGCCGCAGCGGCCAGCGGTAGAGGAAGGTGCTGGAGCGCAGCGCGTCGAGCAGGCCATGGCGGGCACGATCGTCGTGCGGGTCGAGGCGCAGCGCCTCGCGGAAGTGGAGCACGGCGTCCGCATGCCTGCCACCCGCGAGCCCGATCCAGCCGAGCCTGGCGTGGGCCGGCTGGTGCTCGGGATCCTCCGAGAGCGCGCTCCTCGTGACCGCGCTGGCCTCCTTGCGGCGACCGAGGCGCGTGAGCGCCTGCGCGAGCTGGTCGAGCAGCTCGGGATCGCGCGGATCGAGGCGCAACGCGTCCCGCGCCGCCTGCGCGTTCCTGCGCAGGTGCAGGAGGAGCGCGCCATGCTTGCGATGCGTGTAGAGGTTCTCCGGGTCGAGGGCGAGCGCCTCGTCCATCGTCCGCAGCGCGCGCCGCGTGTCCGGGCGCCTCGCGTAGACCTCGGCGAGCCAGACGCGGGTGCCGATGTCGAACGGGGCGGCGGCGACGGCGCGCCGCGCGTACTTGAGCGCGCGGCGGCGGTGGCCCAGCACGGCGTGGCAGGAGGAGACGCAGAGCAGCGTGTCGGCGTGGGAGGGGACGAGCCGGAGGACGCGCTTCGCGACGACGAGCGCCTCCCTGTAGCGGCCGCCGTCGTGGAGTTCGCGGACCAGTGCGGGTTCGTCCATGGCATCGGGGCATGCGGTCCGCGCGGGGCGGGCTGCCGTCTCGGACGGCGCCGGAGCGAGCGGGATCGGGGTGGACCCGTCTGGCATCCGCCCCCCCGCCCTGCCGCCCAGCGTTCTGATTCTAGCGCGGGCCGCGTCGCGGCGCGAACAGCCGCGGGTCGGGATCAGATCGCGTCGCGCCTGGCGAGTCGTCGCGCGTAGAGGAGGAGGAGAAGGCAGCCGAGCACGAGAATCGCGATCGCGCTCGACAGCAGGCGGGGCCGGAGCAGGCCGGTGACGCAAGCCCAGAGGAGCGGCATGCCCGCCGCGACTTGCGCCGCGCGGCGGATCGATCTGCGGCTCGGCAGATTGGGCCAAGTCGCCACATGCCAGACCGCGCTGGCGAGGAGCGGAGCGGTCGCCAGCAGGATCTTCGCAAGTGCGGGCACCCGACTCGAGGTAGCCGCCACAAAGAGGAGGAAGGCCGCGAAGAGATCGAGAGCGATCATGTGATCCCTTCGCAGGACTGGCACGGTGCTCGGACGGAGGCGGAGCGCCAGGTCGACGAAGGGCTGGACGAGGAGGGGGCCCAGGAAGGCACAGAGCAGCCAGAGCCATGGGAGGAGGGCTGCCGGCGCGGCGAGCGGCGAGCCGACAGCCAGGATGGCGAGACCCATGAGGCCGGCGAACCCGCCCGCCAGCGCGAACCGGCGCACCCACTTCGGACGGGAGTGCACCCAGAGCACGAACCGGAAGAGCGCCCGGTAGACGATGAAGCGTGAGCGCAGCGCGTAGAGCAGTCCCTCCCGGGCATGGTCATCGTGCGGATCGAGGCGCAGCGCTTCGCGGAAGTTCTCCTCGGCGGCCCTCGTGCTCCCCCCGGTCAGGCCGATCCAGCCGAGGCGCGCATGCGCGGTCTGCTCCTCGGGATCCCGGTGCAGCACCGTCCGGGTGACCCCCTCCGCCGCCGCGTGCTTCCCGAGAAGCGACAGCGAGATCGCGAGGGTGTCGAGGAGGTCGGTGTCGTGGGGCTCCAGCCGGAGCCCGCCTCTCGCCGCGTCGATCGCCTCTTCGTAGCGATCGAGATCGACGAAGAGGCGGGCATGCGCGCGATGCGTCGCGATGTCCTCCGGATCGAGGGCGAGTGCGTCGCGCATGGCGAGGATCGCGCGGCGCGGCATCTCCCTCCACGCGTAGACGAGCGAGAGGCCGATATGCATCCTCTTGTCGAACGGATCCGCCGCCACGGCACGCCGCGCGAACCGCAGCGCCCGCCAGCGATGTCCGAGCCGCTTGTGGCACGATGCGGCGTAGTAGAGCGTGTAGGAGTCGCCGGGGTGGATCGCGAGGATCCTCCGCGCGACCCGCAGCGCCTCCTTCCACCGTCCCCCGTCGTGCAGCCTGCGCACCAGGTCGGGGTCGGCCATCGCGCTACGAGAGGCCGAGGTAGCGGAGCACGTCGTCGTACATGCCGCCTTCGTTCGCGTAGAGCGCGTAGTTGCGCGCGGTGGCGAACCACTCGTTGGCGATCGGCTTCGCGCGCTTCGCGGCGTCGGCGAGGTCGCGCGTCGTGATCGGCACCGGGACGCCCTTCCTCATCGCCTCCGCGAGCTTCGCCTCGATGGCCGCATCCACGATCCCCCTCAGGTCGGCGCCGGTGTGGCCGTCGGTGCGCTTCGCCAGCGCCGCGAAGTCGATGCTGGCGGCGGGCTTGCCCTGGAGCATCGCCTTCAGGATCTCGGCGCGTCCGGGGGGGTCCGGGGGGGGCACGAAGAGGACCCGGTCGAAGCGCCCGGGCCGGCGCAGCGCGGGATCGACATCCCACGGCATGTTGGTCGCCGCGAGGAAGAGCACGCCCTCGTTGTCGTACTTGACGCCGTCCATCTCGGAGAGCAGCAGGTTGATCAGCCGGCGCGTCGTGTCCTCGTGGGCGCGGCGGCGGGAGGTTCCGAGCGCGTCGAGTTCGTCGAAGAAGATCACGCAGGGCGCGTTCGCCCGTGCCGCCTGGCAGTGCGCGTGGAGCCGCTGCTCCGTCTCGCCGAACCACTTGTTGACGACGTCCTCGATGCCGACGCTGTGGAAGGAGGCTTTCGCCTCGCCCGCGGTCGCGCGGGCGATCAGCGTCTTGCCGCAGCCGGGCGGCCCGAAGAGCAGCATTCCGCCGCCCGCCTTCTTGCCGTACGCGGCGTAGAGGTCCGGGTGCATCATCGGGTGGATGATCTTGAGCCGGATCTGCTCCTTCAGATCCTCCATGCCGCCGACGTCGGCGAAGCGCACGGCGGGCCGCTCCAGCTCGGTGGAGGGCGGCGCCTCCTCCCCCCCGCGCCGCGCGGAAACCTTGGCCGGCTGCTCGATCCGCTCGAACGCATCGTCGTGCAGGTCCGGGTTCAGGTCGCGCGCGGCGCCGTAGGCGCGCGCCGCGCGGTCGGCATCCCCGCCCTTGAGCAGCAGGCGCGCATGCAGCAGGTAGGCCTCGGCCGTCGCGTCGGCGCCGGAGAGCAGCGACTCCACGAGCACGGTCGCCTCCCCGTCCTTGCCCTGCTGCAGGAAGGCGTTGGCGAGCCCGAGCTTCGCCCGGGCGTCGCCCGCCGCCTGCGCCAGCGCCGCGCGGAACTCGCTCTCCGCCTCCTGCGCCATCCCCCACGCGAGCAGCGTGGAGGCGAGGTGCAACCGCAGGTCGACGTTGCGCGGGGCGACCCTCACCGCCTCCCGCAGCGCCCGCAGCGTCTCGTCCCGCCCCGTCATGGATACCATGATAGCGGGACAACGGGGTCTGACCCCGTTGTCCCGCCTCGGGTCACTTGCGCTTGATCTCGCGGATCTGCATCCTCGTGACCCTGCCGGTCGAGAGGAAGGAGCCCCAGCCGCCGAACCCCTGGCCCGGCTTCAGCGTGACGGGGAGCACGTCGGGGTGGGTGCCCTTCCGGTCGGTGTAGGTGAACCGGAGCAGCACGATCGACTTCGGGCCGTCGTTGCGGAACATCCAGGTCTGCCCCGGCCCGATGTTCATGAACCGGACCGAGACTCCGGAGCCGAGGCTGATCCAGGGCCCGTAGCCCGCCGCGTCGGCCGTGGGCGCCGCGGCGGCGAGCACGACTCCCGCCAGCGCCATCCCCACCATCATCTTCGCGATCTTGCTCATGGCATTCGCCTCCTTCGTGGCCGCCACCGGCGTCCACGCAGAGGAGGTGGGGGAGTGCGCGGGGAGTTGCCAGTCCCCCCCCGGCCCCCCCCCGAGTCCTGCGCCGCTACTCGAGGCCGTTCTCGCCGAGAAGCACCCGCACCATGCGATCCGTCTCGTCGAGTACCGCGAGATCGGGCACGTGGTCGGCATTGAGGTCGAGCATCACGGTCGCGATCGGGTGGGTCCCCACCGCGTAGTCGCGTTCGAGTCGGAAGGTGCCGTCGCCGTTGCCGAGCAGCACGCGCACCGTGCCCGCGTCGCGGTTGGAGACCGCGAGGTCGAGGCGGTGGTCGCCGTCGAAGTCGCCGGCCGTGGCGTGCCTGGCCCCGGCGCCCGCCTGCACGGACTGGCCCGCGGTGAAGGTGCCGTCCCCGATGCCGTCGGCGCCGTTGCCGAGGAAGATGCGTACCGTGGCCGCGCCGCGCTGCACGACCGCGAGATCGAGGATGCGATCGCGGTTGAAGTCGCCGCGGACGACGTGGACCGGCGCGCTGCCCGCGGCGAGCGGCAGCGCGGGCGCCTCGGTGAACGCGCCGCTGCCGACGCCCGGCGACGCCGCGAGGCCGAGCCAGATGCGCAGTTCCGGGCAGAGCTCGTCGACGGAGGCGACGTCGAGCACGCCGTCGGCGTTGAAGTCGCCGGCGGCGAGTTCGCGGAGACGATCGGGGACCGGCGTGCCGGTCACGCAGAAGTCGGTGATGCCCAGGTAGCTCGTCGTCCCGTCGCCGACATCCGCGCCCGACGGGATCGCCGCGCCCAGCGTGCCGTCCGCGCGGCCGAACCGGACCGCGACCATGTGCTCGGGGTGGAACTCGGGGTCCGTCTTCCCCGCGAACCGAAGGTCCGACAGCGACAGGAGGTCCGCCCTTCCGTCGCGATTGACATCGGCGGCGAGCCTGCCGGAGCGGCCATGCTCGGCAAATCCGGGGTCCTGCGGGTAGAGGCCGTCGGTCACGGGCTCGGCGAACGTGCCCGTCGCGCGCCCCGAGGAGCCCAGCGCATGGAAGAGATTGATGTCCATGCGCTCGTCCCTTCCGCGGAAGGCGAGCAGGTCGGGCAGGCAGTCTCCGTCGAAGTCGCCCGCGACCAGCGCGCCGGCCACGTTGGAGGAGACGAACGGCCCGCCGCCGCCGAGATCCGGCTTGCCCGTGTCGTCGGAGGCGACGCCGGCGAGCCGCAGGATCTGCGGCGCGCCCAGCGTCCCGTCCCCCTGCCCGTCCACGCCTCCGCCGAAGAGGAGCACGATGCTCGGGCTCGGCTGTCCGGTCACGCTGTCGGGCGCCGTCGCCGGCTCGGTCAGCACGGCGAGGTCCGTGATCGCGTCGGCGTTGAGATCGAGCGCGACGATCGAGCGGGGGCGGTCGCCGGTCGCGGCGGAGAGTTCGGGCGGGGCCGTCGCGCGGAAGAGCCCGGTCGGGCGCGAAGCACCGCCTTCGCCGAGGAGGATCGTCACCGTTTTCGCGATCTCGTTGGCCGTCGCGAGGTCGAGGATGCCGTCGCCGTTGAAATCCGCGGTTGCAAGCCCGACGGGTCCGGCGCCGACCGCGTAGGGGACCGGCGCCGCCCAGGTGCCCGCGGGCACGCCGCCCGCCCCCTGCCCGAGATAGATCCGGACCTGGTTCGCGTCCCGGAAGGCCGCCGCGAGATCCGGGATGCCGTCGGCGTTGAAGTCGCCCCGAACGAGCGCCCGGGGTCCCGCCCCCCCCGTGAGCACCTGCGGGGCCGCGAAGGTGCCGTCGCGCCGGTTCCGGTAGAGGCGCAGGTTCGAGACGGCATCCCCGGTGAGCAGCGCCAGATCGGGATAGCCGTCGAGGTCGAGATCCGCGGCGAGCAGCGCGCGAGGGACGTCGCCGGTCGCGACGAGCACCTTGTCGAAGTCGAACGCGAAGCCCCCCCGGCCCCCCGCGATCGAAAGCCGCAGCTTGGTCTCCTGCGCCATGACGAAGTCGTCGAACCCGTCCCGGTCGAAGTCGGCGACCGCGATCGCGACGAAGAAGTCGCCGCGGAAACTCGCGCGCGAATAGCCGCCGGAACCGCGACCGATCTCGGCGCCGCCGACGCTGACCCGCTGCTGGATCTGGATCTGGATCGGCTCGGCGTCGTCCGCGCCGGGGCGGTCGGCGTTGAAGACGGCCTTGTCGGGCACGCCGTCCCGGTCGAAGTCCGCGCGCGCGTGGAAGAGGAGGGGGCCCGGGGGACCGAGGAGGGGATCGAGGAACTGGCCCGACCCGTCGTTGGGACAGTCGATCTTGGCGTTCACGAGGTCGAGGTCGCCATCGCCGTCGAGGTCGAGCGCGTCGACGTCCGCGTGGGCGATGACATTGGCATCCGCGCGCGGCGCGAAGGTGCCGTCGCCGCCCCCGACGAGGAGGGCGCCATGCACCGCGACGTCCGCGCGGCCGTCCCCGGTGAAGTCGGCCGCCGCGATGCCGGCGGGGACCGAGGCGACGCCGATGTCGAGCGAGCGGAGGAAGCGGCCGTTGCCGCCGCAGCCGGTGCGGCGGCTGGCCGCCAGCACGATCGCGCTGCGATTGCCCGCCCGATCCACCGCCGAGATGCCCATGTGGTAGCGCTTGCACGCTTGCAATGCCGCGACAAGGGCGGCGGTCACGTTGCCCGCCGTCGCGGGCGAGTCCTGCCGGATCGTCGCGACGATGGCCCTCCGGCCGTCGAAGTCGCCGGCGACGGGGGCGGGCGGGGGTTCGGTGAGCGCGTAGTGGATCTCGTAGAAAGCGATCCCCGAGCCGAGGTCGGTCGCCTCCTCCCACGCGAGCGAGAGCGTCGTGTCCGTCACCCCGACGACGCGCGGGAGCGGTGCCCCGGGCATCACCGGCGCCCTCGTATCGACGGTGAAGCGGACGAACGCCTCCTGGAACGTGCCCTTCGACGCCACCCGGGCCGTGAACACGTACTCGCCGTCGGCGAGGCCCGGCAGCAGCAGCGGGTTGGTCACGGCGACGAAGGGCGCGGGAAGAGCGCCCGCCAGCTGCAGGCGGCCCTCGATGGCCGTGGTGGTGTTGGTCGCGAACGAGAGGGAGACATCGGGATTCGAGGTGTATTCGGGCGGCCCCGCCTGGATGACGACGAGCGGATCCGGCACCGGCCCGTCCTTGGTCAGCTCGCGCAGTCCGAGGGCGCCGGCCATCGGGCCGCACGCGGAGAGGAGAAGGCAGCAGAGCGTGAGGGGGTTCCGCATCGGCGGTCCTTGTCAACGGTTCCAGTAGACGAGCGTGCGCGAGGCGTAGCGCCCGCGCACCGCGTACTCGAGACGGATCTCGTTGCGACCCGCCTCGAGCGGGAGCGACACCGGCTCCCGGGCGCCGCCCGAGGCGACGGAGAGCCTGTAGTAGCGTCCCGCGGCCTGCCGGGCGGGATCGAGGGCGCCCGACGCATCGTCGTCCTCGCGGATCTCGAAGAGGGGGGCGCGGGAGCCGTTCCTGTAGATCGCGACGGCCGTGACCGGATGTTCGGCGATGATCTCCGCCCGCAGCGCGAGCACGGGACCGACGTCGGACCCGCTCTGCGGATGGATGGCCCTCACCGCCCCGAGCAGCGCGCGCTCCCGGCGCGTGAACTCGTCCTTCATGTAGCCGGCGAAGCGCGCGGCGAAGCGCGCGGTGACGAGCAGCGAGAGCATGCCGCTCACCCGCGGGCGCTGGTCTCCGGTGAGCTGCGGCGGCATCACGAGCGACTGCGCGGTGCCGCGCCCGAACCGCCGGCCCTCGCGCTCCCACAGCGACAGGTCCATCAGCTCCGAGGTCGCCGTGTAGGTGTCGAGGATCGTCCCGTCCGCCGCGTTCACGATGTCGAAGTCCACGGTCATGCGCGCCTGGTAGCGCTTGTCCTGCACGTGCAGGCCGCCGACCCACGTGCCGAGCCACCAGGCGACCGAGGCCGTGGTGCGCACCCGCTCCTCGAAGGTGAACCGGGGCGGCTCGACGAGGCGCGGCACGACGAGCAGGTCGGCGCCCTGGCGCTGCGCCTGCTCGAGCAGGCGCAGCGGGTCGCGCTCGTGCAGCGCGAAGACGCTGTTCGCCGCCTGCTGCGTCTCCAGCTTCAGCTTCTCCGCCGGGGCGGGGTCGGTGTCCATCAGCGCGACGAGCATCGCCTGCATGCCGTCGTCGTCGAGCGTGAACCAGTAGGGCTCGTCGCCCTTGCGCTTGCCGTCGAGCCAGCCGCCGGACTCCACCGGGGCGAGCGCGATCCGGTAGGGCACGGGGTCGAGGGTCTTCACCTCCCGGCCGTCGCCCGTGCTGTAGGCGCGGTCCGACGTGCGGCAGCCCGCGGCGCAGAGCACGAGGAGGAGCGGCGTCGCGAACCGCATGGCTCAGCGCAGCCTCCGGATGCAGCGGAATCCGGCATTGCGATAGGGCACAAAGATCAGGCGCGTCGGCGTCCGGTGCACGCAGCGCAGCGTGGCTTCCGGCACGACCGGATCGGCGGGATCCGCCCGCTCCTTCCAGCTCGCCGCCACCTGCGTGCCGCCGCAGAGCACCGCGCGGTCGAAGGCCTCGTCGTTGGTCAAACACCACTCGCGCACGCCGGTGGCCATGCGCCGCGCGCCCCACGGGGAGATGTCGGCGGTCGAGCCGGTCGTGAGCGGCGGGAAGGCGGTCCAGAGAGGGGGGTCGGGGGGGAGTTCGTCGCCCCAGGGATAGGCGCGCAACTCCTCGCGGTCGGGCACGTAGCCCGCCGCGGCCTGCCACTCGGCCTCGGTCGGCAGGCTCTTGCCAGCCCAGGCCGCGTAGGTGCGCGCCACCTCGAAGCTGACGCCGACCATCGGCTGGTCGGGGTCGCCGTAGTGCGCGAGGTTCAGGTAGGGCAGCTCCCCGACATCGCCGTGGTCGGAGAGGAAGCGGCGGAACTGGCGCACCGTCACCTCGTCGCGGTCGACGAGGAAGGGGCGCACCGGCCGGCGGCGCGTCAGCGACCCCTCGACGAGCACCATCGGGGCGTCGTCCCGGCTCTCGTGCGGCACGAACAGGAAGCGCCCGTCCGGGAGCTGGCCCCTCGCCTCCGCGGCCTTGCGCAGCGCCTGCGCGGTCTGGCGCTTGAGTTCGTCGGGCGTCACGAAGTAGCTCTTGAGGGCGAAGACGAACTCCCCGGGGCTGCCCTCCTCGCCTTCGATCGAGACGTGGCCGTTGCGCGGCGTCTGCCCGGTGACGCGCTCGCGGATCTGCGCCGCGATCTCCCACGCCGTCTTGAAGGGCCGCTCGGTGACGAGGTAGTCGCGCTCGATCGCGCGCAGCGACGCCTTGAACGCCGCGGCGAACGGCGAGTTGCCGTGCTTGTAGACGTCGGTGACCACCTGCAGGTCCCCCGACGTGATGACCTGGAACGACCGGGCCGCGAGCAGCGCTTCCAGCGCGCGACGTCCCGTGTCGCCCTGCACGGTGTCCGAACTCAGGCCGCCGGAGAAGCAGCTGTCGGAGACGAGCAGCACGTGCCGCGCGCCGACCGCCACGCGGCCCAGCTCGCGGCGCACCTCGTCGAAGGAGAGCCAGCTTGCGCTGTCGGCGGTCACGCCGTAGGGGAGCCAGTAGCCGTGGTCGGCGCTGCCGCGCTCGCCCTGCTGCCCGTGGCCCGCGTACCAGACGAGGAGGTTGTCCTCCTCGCCGAGCGGGGTGGGGACCACCCCGTCGGGCAGCGCCTTGGCGGGCGACCGCTGGTAGGAGCGCAGCGCGGCAAGGATCCCCTCCTTGGTCGCCTCGCGGTCGCGCACCACCGCCACGCGGAACCCGAACTGCTCGGTCAGGAGCGCCCGCAGGTCGTCCACGTCGCCCACGGGCCCGTTCAGGTCGGGCAGCGGCGAGGCCTCCCGGTAGCGGTTGACGCCGATCAGCAGCGCGTGGTACCGGCCGAAGCGGACCGGGCGGCCCTCGTAGCTGCCCTCGACCGGCAGCGCCACCGTCGTGGCGCCGCTCGCCACCGGCCCCCGGGCCCCCTCTTCTTCCGCCCCGAGCGAGACGCTCAGCGCGAGGATGCAGACGGCCAGCCGGCGCCCCATATGGCGGCCTGAGCATAGAGAAGCCCCTCGCGGATCGCAACCGTGATCGCTACTCTGGTGCGGTGCGCGGCTCCCTCGCGGTCCTGCTGCTGATTGCCCTCGGGTGCGGGTGGCGTCGGGGAGGCCGGGACGAGCCCCCGCGTCCCACCTCGCAGGAGGAGGCGGGGTCGGTCCACGTGGCGGTCCTGTCGGTGGGCCCGTGGGACGAGTTCCTCGACGCGTTGCAGCCGGAGTTCGATCTGACCCCGGAGGGGGCGCTCGCGCGGGTGCTCGCGCCGACGCGGATCAGCGCGAGCCACGAGGAGGACGCCCTGAGGCTCCGCCTCTCGGCCGGCGCCACCGCCCCCGAGAGCGCCGCTCCCGCGCCCGCCGCCGACGCGACGCTGCCGCTCGTGCCGCTGCACGCCGACCCGATGACGCAATACTGGGCCGCCACCGCGCTCTACCAAGAGGTGCAACTGCTGTCGCGCTACCTGCGCCACGCGGCGATCCGCCCGGGCTACACGCCGTTCGTCGTGCGCATGCAGGTCACGCTGCTGCCGCGGCGCCGCGGCATCCCGTGCGATGCGCTCGCGACGATCTCGTTCTTCCCCGCGGGCGAGGGCAAGGCGCCCGAGTGGTCGGCCCGGGGGGAGTCCCTTGCGACCGGCGAGCCCGCGAACGTCGCGCGCGCGGCGGCTGCGGCGCTGGTCCCGCAGGTGCTGCCGCTGCTCGTCACGGACAACCTCGAGGCGGGTGTCGCGTCGAGGAGCAGCCGCACGTCGCGGGACGTCGGCGTGGCCGTCGGCGGCAGCGCCGGGAGCGTGGGCGTGAACGCGGCGAGCGGCGAGAGCGACCGGGCCGCGGGGCTCGACCTGAACAGCCTGCTGACCGTCGCGCGGATCAGCGACAACACGCTGCGCGTGCGGCTGGGCGCGATGCAACAGGGCAGTTCGAGACTGGCGATGGTGCCGCGCACGCACAGCATCACCGTGCTCGTGATGATGCCCGGGGCGGCCAGCCGCCTCCACGTCGTGACGCGCACGGTGATGGTCGATGCCGACAGCGGCGCCGAACTCGCCCGCCGCAGCGAGGAGCGGATCGAGGCGCTGCTCGCCGAGGTCGGTGCGGAGCACGAGGTGGCCGTGGCCGAGTTGCGCGGGCTGCTCGCGCACGCGCAGCGCAACGACGCGACGGCGTTCCATGCCGCGGCGAAGGGGGTCAAGCGTCCGGAGAACCTCTGGCTCGACCTCGTCTCGGTCACCGTCGGCGGCCAGTACTCGGCGAGCGTGGTCGACCTGGTGCCGCCCCCGCGCACGCTGGAGGCCGCGGAACTGCCTCCGCCGCAGGGGATCGTGGTCGAGGACGACGCCGCGCACGCCTTCGTGTCGCTGTACGGCGGTCGCCACCTGCGGCGGGAGAAGCTGCGTGCCTCGCTGATCGTGCCGCGCGACGGGGACCGCCCGCTGCAGCTCGCCACGGTGGCGCCTCCGGCGCTTTCCGGCGGGGGGAGGCAGGTGCACCTCGTCTTCGAGACGCTGCACGGACGCGCGGGCCTCGCCACTTCGGGACTCGCGCTGCGCCTCGAGTACGGCGACGAGGAGCCCGCGACCTACCGCGACCTCCACTACCTGCCGCCGCGCAAGAGGCCCTAGGAGTTTGTCCGACTATTCGTCGGACAAACTCATAAGTGAAAGGGGGTTCGCTGCCGGTGCCCGGCCGTAGGTTGCGCGCATAGCCAAGACAGCGGGCGTGGGAGGTGGAGCAGGTCTGGATGCTCCCGGCGACCGTGCTGGAACTGGTGCCCGAGGGCCACCTGGCGCACTTCGTACGGGACACCGTGCGGCACGACC
>CAZMXP010000011.1:77193-93196 GCA_964570285.1 uncultured Planctomycetaceae bacterium | reverse complement strand
ACGACGAGCAGCGCGCGGGCCGCTTCGGGCAGCGCCCCGAGACGCGACAGGTCGCGCGCGGCGCCGGCTCCGGCCCCCGCGGCCCCCCCGGAATCGCCGACGCGGAGCAGGAGTTCGCCCTCGTCGAGGCGCGCCAGCGCCGCGCGACGGCGGTCGCCCGCGGCGGCGAACGCGCTCGCGGCGGCGCGCAGGTCCTCGAAGGCCGTCACGAGGTCGCCGGCGATGCCCGCCGCCCAGCCGCGATTGTGCCGCGCGACGGCCGCGAGCAGCGCCTGCCCGCCCTCCTCGTACGCCGCGAGGGCGGCGTCGAAGCGGCGCATGGCTTCGCGAGCGCGCCCGCGGCGCGCGAGGCTGATGCCCAGGTGCACATCGGCCGCGGCGCGCAGGCCCGGGCGCCGGGCCTGCGACGAGGCCGACCGGAAGGAGGCCTCGGCGCCGCGCTCGTCGCCGAACGTCGAGAGCGCGGAGCCGCAGGCGAGCGCCGCGTAGGCGCGCTCCTCGCGGCTGCCGCGGTGGGCGAGCAGCAGCCGCACGAGCCGGAGCGCCCTGCGGCGGTCGCCGCGGCGCGCGAACGCCTGCACCGCGGAGACCGCCACGCGGAACTCCCCGCGCCGGTCGCGAAGGCGACGGAACGCCGCGAGCGCGCCCGAGAAGCGCGCCGACGCGACCGCGAAGCGCCCGGCCTCCGACGCGACCTCGGCGCCCAGCAGCAGCGCCTCCGCGGAGCGGGGGGCGTCCCCCGCCAGGCGGGCTTTCCGTTCGTACGCCCGGACGATCCGCGAGGCCAGCGCGCGGTCCCGGCCCATCGCCTCGCGGTAGCGCGCCCGCAACTCGTCGTAGGAGGGGCTCAAAGAGAGAGCCCCTCGAAGCGCGACGGGCCGATCTCGAGCGTCACCGTGCCCCGAGGCACGGCGCGCATGACGAAACCGCCGTCCGGCGCCACGCGCGCGCGACGCCGCCGCCTGCCGGCGACGACGACCTCGGCGGCGTAGCCCGCGGGGGTCAACTGGCCGCGCAGGTCGATGCCGCGAGCCGCGGGAGTCAGGTGCAACTCGACGGTCACGGCGCCCTCGAAACGCAGGAAGCGGCCAGGGGCCGTCGAGGCGCGCAGGGCCGCCGCCGGCGCGAGCATCGAGTCGAGCACGAGCCTCAGCAGCGAGGCGCGCGGCCTTGCCGCATCGACAAAGATGCGCCTCGCGCGCGCCATCGCACGACGCCCGGGGGGGGCGGAGGCGAGCGCGCGTCGGCCCGCCGCGAGCAGCCGCTCCGCCTCCTCGTGCGCGCCGGGCACGCGCGGCCCCCGGCCGAGCAGGCCGTCGAGGATCGCCGCGAGGTGGGGGCTTCGGCTAGCCATCGTTCCTCCCTCTAGGAGGCCTCTCCGCGCCGGCGGATACATCGCCGCCGAGCCGCGCCCCCAGGTGCGCCTTCATCTTCTCGAGGCAGCGGCGGCGCGTCGGCCCGAGGGATCCGCGGGGCATCGACATCGCCTTCGCGACGCCGTCGTAGTCGGGCGGCGGGTCGGTGAAGTAGAGCAGCTCGAGAAGGCGCCGGCAGCGCCCGCCGACGCGGGCGAGGGCCTCGCGCACCTGCTGCTCCTCCTCGAACCTCTCGACGAGGCTCTCGGGGGGCGCGGCTCCCGTCAGTTCCGGAAGGTCGGGGGGCGTCGCGCGCCGCAGTTTGCGCGCGTGCTCCCATGTCGCACGCGTGCTCGTGCGGATCAGCCACTGCGGGAGGCTCTTCGGATCGCGCAGGGTCGCGAGCGAGCGCACGAGGATGAGGCAGACCTCGGCGAACACCTCGTCCGCCTCGGCCGCCCGGAGCCCGTACCGCCGAGGGACCGACAGGATCAGCGCGCCGTAGCGCTCAAGCAGCGAGCGCCACGCCGCCTCGTCGCCGCCGCGGCAGGCGGCGAGCAGTGCCGTATCGTCGGGGTCTCTCATGCAGATGCAAATGCGCCGGGCGGGGCGCGAAGCCCCGCCCGGACGCGGCGAATCGCCTTTCAGTCTGCCACGAGGGCGGGCACGCGGCCCGAAAGGAGCAGCGTCGCGCTGCCGTCGGCGGAGACGACCCGCACCGCGAGCCCCTCGAGGTCGGCGACGGAGGCCACCCCGAGCGGCATGGCCAGCCCGTCCTGCGTGCTGATCTCCGCTTCGCCCTCGCCATCGGCGGCCACCGTCGCGAGGTTGACGAAAGTGCCCGGGGCTGAGGGGTTCTCGATCTGGAAAGTCACGACCTCGCCGGGGAGCAGGTGCTCCGTTTCGACCTCGAACCGCTCTTCGCCCTTCTCGGGTCGCGACCTCACCTCGATGTGGCCCTCGAGGCCCGCGACTTCGGCGACAAGGCGCGCCCTGCCCCGCCCGCGCTCGCCGGGAAGCGGGGATGTGCCGGGGGTTCCGGGGGACGAGGGCAGGTCCGGCACCACGCCCACGAGCAGCGTCTCTCCCGTGCCCTGCAGACGCACCTCGATCGCCATGCCGGAGAGCGACGAGACCGCGCTCACGCCGAGGGGCAGCGTCTCGCCGTCGTTGGTGTTCAGTTCGAGTTCCGCCTCGCCGTCCGCCGCCGCCGCCGCGCTGCCGACCCGCACGAAGCCGCGGCCGTCGTCGAGCAGCACGTCCACGAGGGTGCCCGGCGCGAGGCGCTCGGCCTCGACGTCGAACTTCTCGCGATCCGCCCTCGACTGGATGCGGATCTTGCCCTCGACATCGGCGTCCGGGCTTCCCGCCGCGCGGGAGAGACGCGCCATCGCGAACTGGCCATCGCGGCGGCTCGAGCGGAACTCGACCACGCGCGTCCCTTCGAGCGAGACGCTCACGGAAAGATCGTCGCCGTCCGAGACGTCCTCGAGCACGGGCCGCCCGCGGTCGTCCTCGTGGCCATCGTCGTCGCCGTCGTCATCCCCGTCGCGCGCCAGCGCGGCGCCGGCGCGCCCGAACTGGAGCGTGACGGTGCCCGCGGGAACGTTCGCGAAGCTGAAGCTCCCGTTCGGCCCGGTCACCGTGCTGGCGCCGCTCTCGGCCACCGTCACGAGGACGCCCGACCGGTCGGTGGTCTGGCCGTCCAGCTGGTAGACGGCGCCGCTCAGCGCCGCCGTGCCCGAGGTCTTGCCGCCGCCGCTGCCGCAGCCCGCGGCGAGCATGCCCAAGATCAGAAGTGTGGTCGCGATTCGCATGGGAACTCTCCTTTGCGAGGTAAGGAGCGCCCCCGCGCCCCCCAGATACATCGCGCACCGCAAGCGGCGGGATTTCCCGGCTCGACTATGCTCTTCCCTCGCCATGCGGATCCGATACCTTGCACCCCTGCTCGCTCTCGCCTTCGCCACCGCCGGCTGCGGCGGCGGCGGCTCCGACAACGCCTTCGCGGGCATCCTCGTCTTCCTAGAGGCGGAGGGCAACGACAGCAGCGCCACGGCGAATGCGCTGCCGTCGGGGGCGGCCGGGAGCGGCACGATCTCGGTCGCGGGGGATCTCGACTTCTGGTCCTTCTTCGCCTCGGCGGGCGACGTCATCTTCGTGGAGGTGGCGGGCGCGCGCCTCGAGCAGGCGGCATGGGACGCGGCCTGCACGGTGCCGGAACTGACGCTCTTCGGCCCCGACGGCACGACGCGGCTCTTGCGGCACGACCCCCCGCTGGGCTGGACGCTCGGCTACCACGACATGGACTTCCCGCTCTACCGCATCCCCGCGGGCGGCGTCTACTACGTCTGCGTGGGGGGGGACAACCCGGCGTTCGCGGGCGCGCGCTACACCGTGACCGTGCGGAGGCGCTCCCTCTCCGGCGTGCAGTTCGAGGCGGAGCCGACCGGGGGCATCGGCGTCAACGACGGGCCGCTCGCGGCTCAGACGGTCACGGCAGGCTCGCTCTTCGGGCACCACGTGGACACCAACCCCGACTGGTACAAGTTCACGATCACCGGCGCGACGGTGCTCTGCTGCGAGATGGTCGCCAGCCGCAACGGCGTCTCGCGCAACGAGGTCGCCTACTACAAGCCGCGGCTGAACCTCTACGCGCCGGACGGCGCGACGCTGATCGCGACGGTGGACGGCGTCTTCTTCGACGACCCGCTGCTCTGCGCGCGCCTCGGCGCCGCCGGGACCTACTTCCTCGAGGTGGCGCAGGCCGCCGCGGGGGGCGACAGCGACTACTACCTCGGTCTGGTGCTCACCGCGGTCGGCGCGTTGCCCACGGAGACCGAGCCGAACGGCACGACGCCCACCGCCGACGGCATCGCCTACGGCGACAACTTCGAGGGGACGGTCTCGAGCGCCGACACCGACTTCTTCACCTTCTCGGGCGCGGCGGGCGACGCGATCCTCGTCGAGGTCCTGCCCGCCAGCGTCGGCACGCCGGTCGGCATCGCGTTCTTCCAGCCCGACGGCACGACCCCGCTCGGCAGCGACAGCGACGCCTTCGGCGGGATCGTCTCGGCGCGCACGATCCTCCCGTCGACCGGCATCTTCTTCCTGCGGATCACCGCCGTCGCGCCGGCGGCCGTCACCTACGCCGCGTCGTTCGCGCGCCGTTCGGCGGCGCGGTTCGAGACCGAGCCCAACGAGCTGATCGCCACCGCCGACGACCTCGACGCCGCGGGCCGCGCGGCGGGGGTCATCGCGGCGGCCGGCGACAAGGATGTCTACCGCTTCACGGCGGCGAAGGACGAACTGGTGATCTGCTCGATCCTCGCGACGCGCGTCGTGCGCGGCGGCCTCGGCTCCGACGGCTTCCGCACCTTCTCGGGCCACGGCTCCACGCTGAAGCCCCGCCTCCGCCTGCTGCGCGCCGACGGCACCCTGATCGCGTTCTCGACCCTGACGCCGGCCAACACCTGCGTCGGCGCCGAGGACATCGTCGACGGCCAGCCGACGCTCGCCGTCGCGATGGTCGCCCCCGCGTCGGGCACCTACTACCTCGAGGTGACCGCGGAGGACGGCACCGGATCGCCGTCGCATGTCTACGCCGTGCTGCGGCGGTAGGGTGGGCCGCTCCCGCGCCTGAACCCGATTCGCGCCCGGCCATTGCCGCGAGCGCGACGCCGCGCTAGCCTGAGCGCATGCGACGGGTGGCGGTGGTGGTCGCGGAGGTCGCCGGCGCGGGGCTTCGGTTCCTGCGGGCCGGCCTCGCCCTTCCCGACGTGCGCCTCGGGCTCGTCACCCGCGAGCCGCTCGACAGGTGCCCGCCCGACGTCCGCCGCGCGCTCGCGGGCCACTGGCAGGTCGAGTGCGTGCTGGACGCGGAGCAGCTGCGCACGGCCGGCCGGGGCATCGCGGGGCAACTCGGCGGCCTCGACCGCTTCTTCGCGGTGCAGGAGCACGTGCAGTTCCCCGCCGCGCTCGCCCGCGCGGAGCTCGGCGTGCCCGGCATGGCCCCCGACACCGTCGCGCGCTTCCGCGACAAGGCGCGCATGAAGGAGGCGCTGCGCGCGGCCCGCGTCCCGTGCGCGCGGGGCACCCTCGCCCGAGGCGCCGACGAGGCGCGCGCGTTCGTGCGGGACTGCGGATTCCCGGTCGTCGCGAAGCCGCCCTCCGGCGCGGGGGCCGCCGACACGCACCGGATCGCCGACGCCGCCGCCTTCGAGACGCACCTGCCGCGGTTCGAGTACCCGGTGCTGCTCGAGGAGTTCCTCACCGGCGACGAATTCGCGTTCGACTCCGTCTGGCTCGACGGGAAGATGCTCTGGCACAGCACGAGCGCCTATCTGCCCTCCTGCCTCGAGGTGAAGCAGAACCCGTGGATGCAGTGGACCGTCCTGCTGCCGCGCCACATCGACGGCCCCGAGTACGACCCGATCCGCGCGGCGGGAGCGGCGGCACTGCGCGCGCTCGGCATGCAGAGCGGCATGAGCCACATGGAGTGGTTCTGGCGCCCGGGAGGGGGCGTGGCGATCGGCGAGGCGGGCGCGCGGCCGCCGGGCGCGCAGTTCACGACGCTGCTCGGCCTCGCGCACGACACCGACTTCTACGCGGCCTGGATGCGCCTGATGATCCACGGCGAGTTCGCGCCGCCGCAGCGCCGCTTCGCGGCGGGCGCCGCCTACCTGCGCGCGCCCGGCCAGGGGCGAATCCGGGGGGTCCGGGGGGTCACCGAGATCGGCCGCAAGTACGGCCGCATGATCGCGGAGATCCGCCTGCCCGAGCCCGGCACCCACGCGTGCGACGGCTACGAGGGCCAAGGCTTCATCCTGCTGCGCCACGAGGAGACCGAGGCGGTCGCCGTGGCGTTGCAGGAGATCGTTTCGACCGTGCGCGTCGACTTGGCGTAGGCTCTAGCCCAGCCCCGTGATCCTGAACGCCTACTCGGTCCTCGCCGCGTTCGCCGCGATCCTGCGCGTCGTCCTCGGCCTGATGGTGCTGGCCCTGGGGCTGCGCCGCCACGGCCGGGACGAGAGCCGCTACTACCTGCTCTTCACGCTCTCGGTCACGCTCATCGGCGTCGCGGTCGTCTCGTGGCCGCTGCTCTATCTCGTCCTGCAGAGCTACGTGCCCGAGTGGCCGCGGGTCATGTGCATCCAGGGCGTCACGCGGATCGGCGCGGGCAGCCTCGGGGCCCCCGCCCACCTGCCGCTGCTGCTCGACCTGCTCGAGGCGACCAAGCCGGTGCTCGTCTTCGCCGCGGGCGCCTGGCTCGTGCTCCACCTCGCCCACCGCGCCGACCGGACGGGGGCGCTCGGCGGGCGCGTGCTCGCGGGCATGCTCGCCGCCGCGGGCCTCGCCGCCGCCGACGGCGCCCTCGAACTCGCCTACCTCTTCATCCCGAAGAGCGAGAAGTTCCTCTCGGTCGGCTGCTGCACCTTCTCGACGCTGACGGCGGAGGCCACGGGCAGGGGCCTCTATGACGCGATGCTCGGCGGCGGAGGCCGCACGCCGGCGTGGCTCGTCCCCGCCTACTTCGTCATCACCGCCCTCGCCTGCGGCGCGCTCCATCTCCGCTCCCGCCGGTGGCCCTCGGTCGCGCTCTCGATCCTCTCCGTGCCCGTCACGCTGCTCTTCCTGCGGGAGGTCGCCTCGCCCGCCTTCCTCCGCCTCCCCTACCACCGTTGCATCTATTGCATGTTCGAGGACGCGCTCGAGAGCATCGTCGCCGTCGCGCTCTTCGCGACGGGCGCGCTCGCCACGCTCTGGGCGGCCTTCGCGCGCGACCCGCAGCGGGAGACGCTGCGCCGCGCCGCGCGTTTCGGCTACCTCGCGAGCCTGCTGATGATGGCGGTGCGGCTGCTGGTCCCGTGATGAAACGCGCGGCCTGGATCGCCCTTCCCCTCCTCGCGCTCCTCCCCATCGCCGGGGACCGGCTGCGTTCGACCGGCGAGCGCTGCTCCTTCGACGGCGCGAGGACCGACGCCGCCTTCCGGGTGCGCATCGACGGCAGGCTCTTCTGCGGCGTCGCCTGCGCGCAGTCGTGGCTCGCGGCGTCGGGTGCCACGCCGCGGTCGATCCGCGTCGTCGCGTCCGGGGTCGAACTCGACGCCCGCGCGGCGCACTTCGTGCGCACCTTCTCGACATGGGGCGACGGCTCCCCCGACGAGATCCGCGTCTTCGCGACGCTCGAGGAGGCGGAGAGGCGCGTCCGCGCCTATGGGGGTACCATCCTGACCGGGGCGGAGCGGCCCTTCGGAGACATGGATGCGAAGACGCGCGACTAGACTTCTCGCCCTGCTTCTCGCCGCGGGATGCGGGGGGGGCCCGGGGGGCACCCCCACGCCCGCCGCGGGCGCGAGGGCCGGATTCGTCGATCGCGCGGAGGCGGCGGGCATCGCGTTCCGGATGGAGTACCTGCCGGGCGAGCAGGGCGAGGTCTTCAAGACCAACCTCTACGACCACGGCTGCGGCGTCGCGGTGGCCGACTACGACGGGGACGGCGACGACGACCTCTACTTCTGCAACCAGCTCGGTCCCAACGCGCTCTACAGGAACGACGGCAAGGGCAACTTCGCCGACGTGACGGGGCAGAGCGGCAGCGTCGCGCTCCCCGACCGCATCTGCGTCTCGGCGGCCTTCGGCGACTACGACAACGACGGGGACCAGGACCTCTACGTCGTCTCGACGCGCGGCGGGAACGCGCTCCTGCGCAACGACGGCAGCGGCCGCTTCTTCGACGTGACCGAGGCCGCGGGCGTGCGGGGCGTCGCCCACTCCCAGGGCTGCACCTTCTTCGACGCGGACGGCGACGGCGACCTCGACCTCTTCGTGACGAACACGGCGAAGTGGACGACGGAGGTCTTCCACGCGCGCGAGCGCTACTACGAGGGCGCGCAGACGATCCTGAACCTGCTCGACAGTCCCGTCGAGTTCAACGTCTACTTCCGCAACCGCGGGGACGGGACCTTCGAGGACGCGACGAACGCCGCCTCGCTCTACGGGACCGGCTGGGGCGGCGACGTCGCCGTCCTCGACTACGACGAGGACGGGGACAGCGACCTCTTCGTCGGCAACATGTTCGGCAGCAGCATCCTCTACCGCAACGACGGCAAGGGGGTCTTCGAGGACGTCACGCGGAAGGTGCTCGGCCCCAGCTCGTGGGGCACCGTCGGCGTCAAGCCCTTCGACTACGACGGCGACGGGCGGATCGACCTCTTCGTCGTGGACATGCACTCCGACATGTGGATGCCGCAGGACTACGACATGTCGAGGATCGACGAGCGCCGCAAGTACAAGGGGTTCCACGGCCCCTTCCTCGAGGAGCCGGGCTTCGACCAGAAGCTCGAGCGCATGTACGCGGAGAAGGTGCGCATCCGCTACGACGAGGTCTTCTTCGGGAACGGCCTCTACCGCAACACCGGCGGCGGCTTCGAGGAGCGCTCCGGCCCGGCCGGCGTCGAGACGCTCTGGCCGTGGGGGGTGGCGTGCGGCGACTTCGACAACGACGGGGACGAGGACGCCTTCCTCCCCTCCGGCATGGGCTATCCCTACGCCTACTGGCGCTGCCCGCTGCTCGAGAACAACGGCGACGGCACCTTCACCGACATCTCCGGCTCCGCGGGCCTCGACCCGCCGCCGGGCGGCAGGATGCTGCCCACGCGCATCGCGGACAAGGAGTGCCCGCGCAGCTCGCGCAGCGCCGCGTCGGGCGACTTCGACGGCGACGGGCGCGTCGACCTCGTCGTCAACAACTTCAACGACCGCCCCTACCTGCTGATGAACCGGTGGCCGCCGCGGAACTTCATCGCCTTCCGGCTGCAGGGGGTCAAGTGCAACCGCGACGCCATCGGCGCCCGCGTCCGCCTCAGGATCGGCGACCGCGTGATGGTCCGCCAGGTGGACGCCGCCGGCGGCTACCTCGCCCAGTCGAGCAAGACGCTCCACTTCGGCCTCGGCGCCTCGACCAGGATCGACCGCTGCGAGGTGATCTGGCCGGGGGGCAAGCTGCAGGTCGTCGACGCGCCGCAGGTCGGCCAGGTCAACGTCGTCGTCGAGGCGGGGCCGTGAGGCGGAGCGCGCCCGCGCTGCTGCTCGCGCTCGCGGTCGCGCTGCCCCTCCTCGTCGTCGCGCTGCTCCTGCGGCCCGCGCGCGCGGCGGACGGCGGGTTCCAGCGCCTCGTCGGCGGGCTCGGACTCGGCCCCGCGGTGGACCTCTCGCGCTGCGCGGGGGAGTTCGACGCTCGCGTCGAACCCGCCTGCTCGCACCGGTTCGACCCGCTGCCCGGCGGATCGCTCTACTGCCCCGCCCACGCGCTTCCCAGGCAACCATGAACACGCTCGTGGCCGTCGCGCGGACGGGGCTCGTCTCGGTGCTGCTCCATCCGCTGCGGAGCCTCGTCTCGATCGCCTGCCTCGTCGCCGTCGTCCTGCCCTACGCCGCCGGCGCCGCCGTCGCGGAGGGGCTGCTCGACCAGGCGGAGGCGTCGATCCGCGAGGGGGCCGACCTCTACGTGACCGGCACGCGCTTCGGGCGGCCCGCGCCGCTGCCGGACGAGGCCGCGGAGCGCGTGCGCGCGATCGCCGGCGTGCGGAGCGTGACGCCGCGCATCACCGGCGAGATCCGCCTCGGCAGCGAGGGTTTGGCGGCGGTCGTCGCGGGGGTGCCGCCCGACCGGCTGCCCGGATCGGCGCGCTGTGTCGAGGGGCGCCTCTTCGCGGCGGGCGCGTCGCACGAACTCGTCGTCGGCCGCGAACTGGCGCACCGCCTGCACCTGCAAGTCGGCGCGATGATCCCGCCCTTCTACCGCAACGACGAGGGCGAGCGCATCTCGACCGTCGTCGGACTCTTCGAGGCCGACTCGCCGGTCTGGGCCGCGAACCTCGTCTTCTGCTCGCTCGAGACCGCCGCCGCGATCTTCGCGCAGAGGGGGCTCGTGACGGCGCTGCTCGTCGACTGCGAGCCGGGCTACCGCCCCGCGGTGATCTCCTCGATCCTGCGCCTCGACCGGATCGCCGCGCCGGACGCCCACGGCCCCGTCGCCGCCGCCGTCGCGTCGCGGGAGGAGTTGCGCGCGCTGCTGCCGCAGAGCCTGCGCCACATGGACGGGATCTTCCACCTGCATTTCGTGCTCGCGTTCGCGGTCGGCATCCCGCTGCTGATGGTCGTCTCCGGCCTCGGGCTGAGCGAGCGGCGCAGGGAGGCGGCGTTGCTGAAGGCGACCGGGTGGATGACCGACCAGCTGCTGCTGCGCGGGCTCGTCGAGAGCCTCGTGCTCTGCCTCGTCGGCGCGTCCGCGGCGCTGCTCCTCGCGTGGGGCTGGCTCGGGCCGCTCGGCGCGCGCGGCATCGCGGGCGTCTTCCTGCCCGGCGCCGGGGCGGCGCCCGCGTTCACCGTGCCCTACCGCCTCGCGCCGACGCCGGCGCTGATGGCGCTGGTCGTCTCGTTCTCGATCGTGTCGATCGGCACGGTCTACTCCACCTGGCGCGCCGCGACCGCGCCGCCGGCGCTGGCGCTTCGATGAACCCGCTCTTCGAGACTCGCGACGCGACGCGCACCTTCCGCTCCGCGAGCGGCGCCGAGGTCAAGGCGCTCGACGGCGTGACGATCTCCGTCCCGCAGGGCGCCTTCCTCGCGGTGACCGGCCCCTCGGGAGGTGGCAAGACGACGCTGCTCGCGCTGCTCGCGGCGCTCGACCGCCCGACGTCGGGCACGATCCTCTTCGGCGGCGCCGACCTGAACGAGGCCTCCGAAAGCGAGCGCACCCGCCTCCGGCGCCGCTTCGGCCTCGTCTTCCAGCAGGCGCACATGCTGCGCGGCCTGCCGCTCTGGGAGAACGTCACCTACCCGCTGGTCCCCCGCGGCACCCCCCCGATCGAACGCCGCCGGATCGCCTCGGCACTGCTCGAGCGCGTCGGCCTCAAGGGCCGCGAAGCGTCGAGCCCCGAGGAGCTGAGCGGCGGCGAGGGGCAGCGCGCCGGCGTCGCGCGCGCGCTCGCGGGCGACCCGGAGGCGCTGCTCGCCGACGAGCCGACGAGCGATCTCGACCGCGACTCGGCCGCGTCCGTCGTCGCGCTGTTCCAGGAGTTCCACGCCTCCGGCCGGACCGTCCTCGTCGCGACCCACGACGACGCCTTCCTCGCGCTGGCCACGCACCGCGTCCGCCTGCGCAACGGCCGGCTCGAGTAGTTACGATGCCCCCATGCGAAGCCACGCCGCGGCCCTCCTCCTGCCGATCGTGCTGCTTGCGGCCTGCGCCGGCGAGGAGAAGCCCGCGAAGGCGCCGCCGCAGGGGTTCGTCGACCGCGCGCGGGAGGCGGGCATCGCGTTCCGGACCTCGTTCCTGCCCGGCGAGCAGGGCGAGAACTTCAAGGTGAACCTCTACGACCACGGCAGCGGCGTCGCGGTGGCCGACTGCGACTCCGACGGCGACGACGACCTCTACTTCTGCAACCAGCTCGGCGCCAACGCGCTCTACAGGAACAACGGCGACGGCACCTTCTCCGACATCACCGCCGCCGCGGGCCCGATCGCGCTCCAAGACCGCATCTGCGTCGCCGCGGTCTTCGGCGACTACGACAACGACGGCGACCAGGACCTCTTCGTGATCTCGACGCGGGGCGGCAACGCCCTCTTCCGGAACGAGGGCAACGCCCGTTTCACCGATGTCACGGGGGCTGCGGGGGTCGCGCTCGTCGGCCACTCGCAGTCGGCGACCTTCTTCGATCCCGACCACGACGGCGACCTCGACATCTTCGTCACCAACACCGCGCGCTGGACGACGGACACCCTCGATCCGGTCCACCGGTACTACCCGGGCCCCTCCTTCCTCTTCGACTTCATCGGCAGCCCGATCGAGCTCAACGTGCTCTACCGCAACAACGGCGACGGCACCTTCACGAACGCGACCTACGAGGCGGGTCTCGACGGGCGCGGCTGGGGAGGGGACACCGCGGTCTTCGACTACGACGAGGACGGCGACAGCGACCTCTTCGTCGCGAGCATGTTCGGCGCGAGCTACCTCTTCCGGAACGACGGCAAGGGGAAGTTCGAGGACGTCACGAAGGCGGCGATCGGCCGCTTCCCGTGGGGGGCGATGGGGGCGAGGGCGTTCGACTACGACGGCGACGGCCACCTCGACCTGTTCGTCGCCGACATGCACAGCGACATGTGGATGGACACCTCCTACCCGCGGGAGAAGATCGAGCCCAAGCGCAAGTACCGGTGGTTCCTCGGCCGCATCGCGGAGGCACACGACTTCGACCCCGAGAAGGAGCGGCAGTTCGCCGAGCGCACCGGCATCCGCTACGAGGACGTCATCTTCGGCAACGCGCTCTACCGCTGGGCGGGGGACGGGAGGTTCGAGGAGGTCTCCGACGCCGCGAACGCGGAGACCTTCTGGCCCTGGGGCGTCGCCGAGGGCGACTTCGACAACGACGGCCACGAGGACGCCTTCCTCGCCTCCGGCATGGGCTATCCCTTCTTCCACTGGCCCTCGCCGCTGCTGATGAACCGGGGGGACGGCACCTTCGAGGACCGCGCGTCCACGCTCGGGCTCGACCCGCCGCCGGGGGGGAGGCTGTCTCCCGAGCGCATCGGCGGCCGCGAGGCGACGCGCAGTTCGCGCAGCGCCGCGACCGCCGACTTCGACGGCGACGGCGGCCTCGACCTGATCGTCAACAACTTCAACGACCGCCCCTTCCTGCTGATGAACCGCCTCGGACGCGGCCACTACGTCTCGTTCCGCCTGACCGGCCGGAAGACCAACCGCGACGCGATCGGCGCGCGGGTAGAACTGGTCGTCGGCGGCCGCAAGCTGGTCCGGCAGGTGCAGGCGGCGGGGGGCTACCTGTCGCAGTCCAGCAAGACGCTCCACTTCGGCCTCGGCGGCGCGACGAAGGTGACGAGTTGCAACGTCGTATGGCCCGGGCTGCGCAGGCAGTCCGTCGAGGTACCCGCGATCGATCGCCTCTACGAGATCGTCGAGCACCCGGACTGAGCCCCCCCCGCGGCCCCCCCTTATACTTCCGGGAACGAGAGAGAGGACCATGTCGACACCGTTCCCCCTCCGCGCCGCCACCCTGCTGCTGCTCGCGACTGCCGCCGCGAGCGCCGGCCCGAACTTCGAGGAGGTCTCGGAGAAGGCGGGCATCGCGTTCCGCATGGCCTTCCTGCCCGGCGAGCAGGGCGAGAAGTTCAAGATCAACTTCTACGACCACGGCTGCGGCGTCGCGGTCGGCGACTACGACGGCGACGGCGACGACGACCTCTACTTCTGCAACCAGCTCGGGCCCAACGCGCTCTACAGGAACAACGGCGACGGCACCTTCGCCGACGCGACCGCCGCGGCGGGGCCGATCGCGCTGTCCGACCGGATCTGCGTCGCGGCGGTGTTCAACGACTACGACAACGACGGCGACCAGGACCTCTTCGTGATCTCGACGCGCGGCGGCAACGCGCTCTTCCGCAACGAAGGCGGCAAGTTCACGGATGTGACGGGGGCTGCGGGGGTCAAGCGCGTCGCGCACAGCCAGTCGGCGACCTTCTTCGACGCCGACCACGACGGCGACCTCGACCTGTTCGTGTCGAACACCGCGCGCTGGACGAGCGAGAAGATGGACGCGGAGAACCGCTACCACCCGGGGCCGAGCTACCTCTTCGATCTCGTCGACAGCCCGATCGAGCTGAACACGTTCTACCGCAACAACGGCGACGGGACCTTCACCGAGGCGACCGTGGACGCGCGGCTGCAGGGGGCGGGCTGGGGCGGCGACACCGCGGTCTTCGACTACGACGAGGACGGCGACTCCGACCTCTTCGTCGCCAACATGTTCGGCAGCAGCATCCTCTACCGCAACGACGGCAAGGGGGTCTTCGAGGACGTCACCGAGCAGACGGTCGGCAAGACGCCCTTCGGCACCGTAGGCACGCGCGCGTTCGACTACGACCGCGACGGCCGGCTCGACCTCTACGTCGTGGACATGCACAGCGACATGTGGATGAACACCGACTACGACCCGACGCGCATCGAGGAGACGAAGAAGTACCAGTGGTACTTCGGCCGCCGCCACGAGGAGGCGGACTTCCAGAAGCGGCAGGAGCAGGTCTTCGCGAACAAGATCAACATCTCCTACCGCGCCGTCTTCTTCGGCAACGGCCTCTACCGGAACCTCGGCGGCGGCAAGTTCGAGGAGGTCTCGGAGAGCGCGCGGGCCGAGACCTTCTGGCCCTGGGGCATCGCCGAGGGCGACTACGACAACGACGGCTTCGAGGACGCCTTCCTGCCGTCGGGCATGGGCTACCCCTTCTGGTACTTCCGCTCGCCGCTGATGATGAACAACGGCGACGGCACCTTCACCGACCGCTGCAAGGAGGCGGGCATGGACCCGCTGCCCGGCGGCATCCACCTGCCGCTGCCGATCGGCAACAAGCCCGCGACGCGCAGTTCGCGCAGCGCCGCGACGCTCGACTTCGACGGCGACGGCCGCCTCGACATCGTCGTCAACAACTTCAATGATAGGCCGTTTCTTTACAGAAACGGCCTTATGGAGCAGCGCAACTTCGTTGCGCTGCGGTTGCGGGGAACGCGGTCGAACCGGGATGCCATTGGAGCAGTCGTGCGCATCTGGTTGGGGGATACGGTGATGGTGCGACAGGTTCAGGCGGCTGGCGGGTACCTTTCCCAGTCGACGAAGACCGTCCACTTCGGGCTTGGCGACGCGACGGCGATCGACCGCTGCGAGATCCGCTGGCCGTCGGGGTGCGTGCAGAAGCTCGACAAACTTGAGATCAACAAGCGGCACGAGGTCGTGGAGCCGGGGGAGTAGCCCGCCCGTCGCCCGCTGCGCGGGCTATGGGCGGCAAGCCCCCGTCGCCCGCTGCGCGGGCTATGGGCGGCAAGGGGCCCTGGGGGGCGGCGGGCCTTCGGGGCGTGCCCGCGGTCACTCTCTCGTCGGAGCTCGACGCCTCAACTCTTCTTGCGCTTTCGGGCAGCGGGCTTTGCGCGCTTGCGCGCAGGCGCGGGTCGCTTCGGAATTCGCTTGCCAGGAGTTGCGGCCTGCCACACCGACGGCAGGATGCTGAGACTCCAGAGCGCGCCAATGGCGGATGAGCGGACCCAAGTCTCCCCGTCCCGGAGCGCCGCGAGAAGCGGGTCGACCGCACGGGCGTCGGCAAGCCACCCTAGGGCCCGGGCCGCGTGAGTGCGGACCTCCGCCTCCCAGTCCCCCAGCGCCGCGAGCAGAGCGTCGAACGCCCGGGCGTCCCCGAACCCCGCGAGGGCAAAGCCCGCTTGGGCCCGGACCTCCGCCGGGCCGTCCCCCAGCGCCGCGAGCAGAGCGTCGACAGCCCGGGCGTCCTCAAGCCCCGCGAGGGCCCACGCCGCGGCCCGCCGCACATCGGACTCCCCGTCAGCCAGCGCCGCGATCAGCGCGTCGACCGGCCGGGTATCCCCAGACCCCCCGAGGGCCCAAGCCGCGGCCCGTCGGAGTTCCGCCTCGCCGTCCCCCAGCGCCTCGATCAGCGCGTCGACTGCCCGAGCGTCCCCGATCATTCCGAGGGCCATTGCGGCGTCCGACTGGATCTCCTCCCCCCTGTCCCCCAGCGCCGCGATCAACGCATCGACCGCCCGGGCGTCCCCGAGACTCCCGAGGGCC
>CAZMXP010000011.1:0-77093 GCA_964570285.1 uncultured Planctomycetaceae bacterium | reverse complement strand
GCCGCGAGCAGCGCGTCGACCGCCCGGGCGTCCCCGAGACTCCGGAGGGACGAGGCCGCAGGATGGCGCACCTCCACCCCCCCGTCCCGCAGCGCAGCGAGAAGCGGGTCAACCGCCCGCGCGTCCCCCAGCCGCCCGAGGGCTTCAGCCGCGGCGCGCCGGACTGCCGCCCCCCCGTCCCGCAAGGCCGCGAGCAGCGGTTCAACGGCCCGCGCATCCCCGAGCTGGCCGAGGGCATCCGCCGCGCGCGATGCGGGAGGACGCGCAGTCGTTATCTCCGATGGCGTCAAGCGCTCGGCCAACCGCTGAACGATCGCGCCACCAAGAGGGGTATCGCGCGCGTGAGCGAGCGTCGTTGCCACCTGTTGAGCCAGGGACTCTCCAAGCAACGGCTCATCGAAGACCTCTCCGAGGAACCGCTCGGCGACCTCGGCATGCAGGTCCGCGCCGAGGTTTGGCGCGTCGGCGGCCGCCTTGAATGCAACAAAGAGTTGCTTCCTGAGCTTGTCTGAGATCCAGCCGTGCCTTGCCGACATCAGATCCCTGACGAACTCCGCCGCCGCGCTCGGGCGGCCCTGGATGACCGACATGTAGCCGGTGCCGAGCAGGATCACCTCCTCCCAGCGGGGGTCGAGCCAGTGGCGGAGGGCTTCCTTTGAGAACTTCTCCTTCGAGTGGAGGTAGGCGGCGGCGAAGAACTCCTGGAAGGTGAGATGGAGGAAGCCGAAGGCGTCCGGTCCGCGGGGCACCAGCAGTTGCAGTTCGTCCGCCGCCCGTTCGAGGAAGCGGGCGCTCGCTGCGTCCGCCTCCTTCTGCGCGACGCCCATCTCGGCGACGAGCGCCTCGGCAATCTTGCTGCGCACCTTCGCGGCCGGGGCCGTGCCGGTGGGATGGTGCTCGTGCATCCAGCAGGCGAGGCTTCCGAGCACGGGGATCCCCTCAGCACGGTAGTCGAGCCCAGCACCGGCATCGCCCCCGGCGAGGCGCCGCGCCCTGTTCCATGTCTCGCAGAGAGCCTCGGCGAAGACCTCATAGAGTTTCACGCGATAGGGAGGCAGGCGCCCCTCGGACCGGTGGACCAACGCGATGCCGGAGAGAAGGAAGGGGTTTCGCGAGAGCGCGCCGAGGCGTCCGCGATTCCCGAGCAGCAGTTGTGCGACCTCGTGCGCCTCGGCGTCCGCCTTCGGCCGGTCCGCCTCGCGCTGCCCCGGAGTCAGGTTCGACTCCCAGGCGCGGTAGGAGCGGTACCACTCGCGCAGGTAGTCGCGAACGTGGTTCTCGTCGAAGGGCTCGACAACGACAGTGCGCGTCGCCCCGGGAATGTCGAAGCCCGCGTAGCCGACGCTGCGGCTAGTCACGACGAAGCGGTTCTGCGCAAAGGCGGCGCAGAAGGTCTCGAGCCAGCGGCGGACCTCCATCCGGTCACCGGCCACCTCGTCGAGACCGTCGAGGAGGACGAGGCACCCTCCCTCCGAAAGGCGCTTTTCGAGGAAGTCCGCGAGCTTCCCGCTCTCCTCCCCCGCATTCCGCTCATGGAAATAGGCCGCCAGCGCCTTGATGACGCTGGCCCCCCCGGCCCCCCCGATACCGTCGAGCTTGGAACGGAGTTCGGCGAGCCGGCCGACGCTCGCAAGGATCGGCAGCAACCGTTCGTCAACGCCGAGTTCCTTGCGACAGGCGGCGCGCCCCCTCGCGGCGATGATGGCAAGCCATCTCAACAGGGTTGACTTGCCGCTGCCGGGGTCACCGAGCACGACACAGTGACGACTTTCCCGGAACAGGTCGGTGAAGGGGCGGGGCTTCGACACCGAGTGCTCAAGTTGCCACGGGAGCACCTCCTCGCCCTTGGGTCCCGTCGGGTCCTTCGGGAAGTGCGGCGGAGTCCTCTCCCGTTCCACGACGAGAAGGGGCCGGAAGACCTCGAGGAGCGGAAGGCTCGGCGGCTCCTTGCGACCGAGTCTCAGTCCGACGTAGCGGAGGCGCTGCACATCGGCCGACTCGACGTAGCGGAGAAAGCGCTGCCGCTCGCGCTCCGGATCGTCCTTCCGCAGGTGGGAGCCGTCGGCGCGCTTCACGGCGATCGCGGGCATCACATAGCAGACGGTACCGTCACGGACCGTCGTCCCGAGGTAGCCGCACCGTTCCCGCATCGCAGCCGGCAATGCGAGGTAGACATCTTCCGTCAGCGCGGCCGACTCAGAGGGCGCGACGGGCTCCAAGTGGCCGGTCCTGTCGAGTTCGGGCCCGCCGATCCTGCCCGTCTCCCGATGAAACGGAACGCGCCCGCACCCGGCGGCAATGCGCACGGGGTAGCCGATGACCAGAAGCTGCTCCAACAGTTCGACGGCGAGTAGCCCAGCTCGGGACGCCGCGGACTTGAACTCCTCTCCGTTCCGCACCTGGGCTGGGCCGCCATCGCCGACGAAGATCATCGCGCCATCCCCCTGCCATCCGATCGGCTCGACCGCCCCGTAGCCGCGGGCCCAGCTGCCGACAAACTGCTGGTAGTCCGCACGCCGCTTCAGCGCCTGTTCTCCACGGACGACTTCGAAGTCTCGCGACGAACCTATGCGGTCGATCTTCACGAAGCCGAGTTCGAGAGGCGCACCCTCTGCAACTCCGTCCCACCAGCAGGTGCCGCTCACGCCCGCTTCCCCAGGGCGAGGATCGTGACGAGTGAAGGCCCATGCTCGTCAAAGCGCGGCTCGTTCCTTGCCTGTCCGCGCTTCAGTTCAACGACGCAGGTGCCTCCCGAATGGAGTTTGGGGACATGCCGAATCGCATTGAGCATCGATCGGATACGATTGACGCGGTCGACAGCGGCGCCGAGCGAATCACGCCCATCCGCGCTGGTCGCGAAAGACGCAATCGTCACCGCGACGGGCTCCGGCGGCTTCCACGTCACCGATCTGAGCTTGTTCCTGGAGTCAACGCCGAGGCGCAGGCCCAGGGTGACCCGCTCTCCCGTGTAGCACATCGAGCGCGTCAGGGTACCATTGGCCCCCGCACCCCCTCCCCATCCCCCGGCAGGCAGAACGCATGAAGATCTTCCAAACCCGCCCCCTCCCCTGGAACGCCTCGCTCGGGCTGCTGCTGCTCCGCCTCGTCGCGGGGCTCGCATTCGCGCTGCACGGGTGGGGCAAGATCCAGAAGCCGTTCGGGTGGGCCGGCGACGCCTTCCCCGGCGTACTCCAGGGGCTCGCGGCGCTCTCGGAGTTCGGCGGCGGCATCGCGTGGATGCTCGGGCTCCTGACGCCTCTCGCGTCGCTCGGCCTCGCCTGCACGATGGCGGTCGCGATCCACATGCACGCGGTCAAGCTCGGCGACCCGTTCGTCGCGAGCGGGCCGGGGCAGGGCGCCTACGAGCCCGCCGCGGTCTACCTCGGCGTCGCGCTGCTGCTGCTGCTCGCGGGCCCCGGCCGACACTCGGCGGACCGCATGCTCTTCGGAGAGAGGAGTTGACCCGATGCGCTACTTCGACGGATTCGTGCTGGTCGTCCCGAAGAAGAAGATCGCGGCCTACAAGCGGCTCGCGCGGCTCGCCTCGAAGGTGTGGATCGAGTGCGGAGCGCTGGAGTACGTCGAGTCCATGGGCGACGACCTCGCCGCGCCCTGCGGCGTCGCCTTTCCCGAACTGGCCCGCGCCCGGCGCGGCGAGACGGTCGTCTTCGCGTGGATCTCCTACCGCTCGCGCGCGCACCGCGACCGCGTCAACGCGAAGGTGATGAAGGACCCGCGCATGCTCGCGACGATGAGCAAGGGGCCGATGCCCTTCGACATGACGCGCATGAGCTACGGCGGGTTCAAGGGCCTCGTCGAGGCCTAGACGAAACGCGCGAGGAGGTAGGGCTCGACCGGGTGCGACGGCGGCTCCCCCGCCGCCATCTCCGCGAGCAGGAGCCCCGTCAGCGGCGCCGTGAGGATGCCGGTGCGGAAGTGGCCGCAGGCGTTCAGGTAGCCGGGCACGCCGTCCACCGGCCCGAGGATCGGCAGCTCGTCGGGCGTGCCTGGGCGGAACCCCGACCAGGCGCGCTTGACCTTGATGTCGGCGAGCGCGGGCACCGCGCGCACGGCGCCCCGCGCGATCGTGCGCATCGCGTCGGGGGTGACGCCGTGGTCGAAGCCCGCCTTCTCCGTCGTGCTGCCGGCGATGATCTCGCCGTGCGCCTTCTGCGCGAGGTAGCAGTCGGAGGTCGAGATGCAAGCATGCAACAGTTCCGGCAACGCCTCGCTGGCGAGGATCTGCCCGCGCACCGGATGCACCGGCAGGTCGATGCCCGCGGAACGCGCGAGCTCCGGCGCCCACGCGCCCGCGGCGTTGACCACGACGGCGCCGTCGAGCCGCCCCTCCCGCGTCCGCACCCCGACGACGCGCCCGCCCTCGACGGCAAGCCCCGAGACCTCCGTGTGCGTCTTCACCACGGCCCCGCAGGCGCGCGCCGCCTCCCGCAGCGCATCGGCGGTGCGGTAGGGGTTCAACTGGTCGTCGCCGACAAACCGCAGCGCCCCGCGCAGCTTCCGCGTCAGCGCGGGCTCCGCGGCGGCCAGCTCCGCCGCCGAAAGCTGCTCGATCTGGCCCCGGAGGTCGGGGTGGCCCGACAGCAGCCGCTCGGCGTAGGCCTCGTCGGTCTCGTCGTACATCAGGAAGAGCAGCGACGACCGCTCGAACTCGATGTCGATGCCGCATCGTTCGCGCAGTTCCCCCGCGAGCGGGGGGAACATCGCGTTGGACGCGAGCGCGAACTCGAGGAAGTGACGGGGGAGGGGCGGCGGGGAGGGGGTGCCCGGCGAGTTGCGCGCGAGGATGACGCCGCAGCCGATGCCGAGCGACTCGCCCAGGGGCCAGAGGCCGCCGGCCGACGCCGACGTGGCGCGGCCGCGCTTCGGCTGGTCGATCACCGTCACGGCGAGACCGCGCTTCGCGCAGTAGTAGGCGACCGCCGAGCCGACGACGCCCGCGCCGACGACGATGACGTCGGTCACTCCGCGCCTCCGGCCAAGGCCCCAAAGGTCACGGGTTTCACCGGCGGACGGGGCTCGATGCGCCCGGCGCCCTCGGGCGTGACGCCCAGCTCGCGGCAACAGATCGCCGACGCCGAGGGCCCGCAGTTGCGTCCCTGGCAGGGCCCCATGCCGAGCCGCGTCATCAGCTTCAGCGCCTGCAGGTCCCTCGCCCCCTGGCCGAAGGCGGTGCGCACCTCCGAGAGCAGCACCTCCTCGCAGCGGCAGACGACCGTCCCGGGCGTCGCGAGTTCGACGAGCCCCGGGCGGACCCGCGACATCTCGTCGAGCAGGCCCCGCACGCGGGCGAGCGACGCGAGTCGCCGCAACGGCTGCGCCCGTCGGCGCCCCGCCTCGTCCGCGGAGAGGGCGCCCGAGTCCTCGGCGGCGGTGATGCCCGCGACGCGACCCTCCTCGATCGCGACGAGCGCCCCCGCGACCCCCGCGCCGTCGCCCGCCGCGAGCACATGGCGCACGCTCGTGCGCATGCAGGCATCCCGCACCGGCACAAAGCCGCCGAGTTCGTGCGCATACTCATGGTCGCACCCCGCGAGCACGCCCAGTTCGGTGTTCGGCACAAAGCCGAAGCCGGTGACGACGAGGTCGACCTCGACGGTCTGCGCCGACTCCCGGAGCGGACGCCAGTCGCGCGCATCGATCCGCCCGTAGGTCGCGCGCTCGACGCCGCCCTCGCCGGCCGCCTCGAAGATCGTGTGGCCGAAGAGCAGCGGGATCCTCGCGCGCCGCAGCCCCCGCCAGAGATCCCACGCGTCCCTGATGAGCCCCCACTCGCCCCAGACGCGCGGCAGCGAACGCAGGAGCGGCGGGGGCCGGCCCGCCTCGAGTACCGCGACGACCTCGACGCCGGCCCCATGCAACTGGTTCGCGACGACTGGCAGCAGCGGCCCCGTGCCGGCGACGAGCGCCCGGCGGCCCGGAGAGACGCGCATCGTCTTCACGAGCACCTGCGCGCCGCCCGCGGTCAGCACGCCCGGCAGCGTCCAGCCGGGGAAGGGCACCGGCCGGTCGCACGCGCCGGCGGCGAGCACGATCCGCTCCGCGACGAGTTCGCCCGAATCCGTCAGCAGCCGCCGCCCCTCCCAGATGCCGAGCACCGAGACGCCGAGCAGCAGGTCGACCGAACTGGCCACTTCGGCGAATCGCGCACGCAACGCCTCGCCCCGGCGGAAGTCCTTGCCGAGCGCGGCGGCGTCGCTCGCAGAGAACCCCGCGGGCAGCGGCCGGTAGATCTGGCCCCCGAGCCCCCCCCCTTCGTCGACGAGGGTCGGCCGCAGGCCCGCCCGCGCCGCCTCGATCGCCGCCGCGATGCCCGCCGGCCCGCCACCGACGATGACGAGCGGCCTCACGACCAGACGCCGTCGCCCCGCTGCGTCATGACCCGCATGCCGTCGCGCACCGGCGTGCGGCAGGTGCGCACGTTGGGCCGGCCGTCGATCGTCATCACGCAGTCGAAGCAGAGGCCGATGCCGCAGAAGAGCCCGCGCGGCTCGCCGCGCCGCGACGTCGTGCGCAGCGCGCGGCGCCCCGAGGCGAGCAGCGCCGCGGCGACGCTCTCGCCGAGGAACGCCTCCACCGGCGCGCCGTCGACGAGCAGCGTGACCGCGCGGCCGCGCTCGACGCCCCCGGGCAGACGACCTGCTCCCATGCTCCCATCCTAAGCCCGGGGGGCTAGGGCTGGCGCATCTGGTCGAGGCGGCCGCGGCCGATGCGGCGGCCGAGGATCGCGAGGAGCACGAACGGAGGCACCACCAGCAGCGCCGCGCCGCCCGCGGCCGGAAGGGGCGCGTCGCGGAAAAGCAGGAAGCCGCCGCCGAGCATGGAGCAGAGGGCGAGCGCGAGAACGACGAGCATGCCGATGCGGGCGAGGCCCAGCGGCACCGCCTCGCGCAGGCCCTCCGAGAGGCTCGAGACCAGCAGCAGCGGGCGCACCGCGACGTAGACGAGAAGGCCCTTCGCGCCGTAGGCGAGGCCCTTCGCCACCGGGATGCCGAGATCCGTCGCGGTCGCGGCGAGCAGGCCGAACAGCAGTGGCGCCCACGCGAGAAGCCGGAGGAGCCACGCCCGCCACAGGACGCCGAAGATCTCCCCGTAGCCGAGAGGGTAGAGCGCGACGCTCAGGATCTGCACTCCACCCTGCGGGACCGTCGTGATGCCCGCTGCGATGCCTCCGAGCATCCCGAGGCCGACGAGCGCGAGCGGGATCCAGATGGTCCATGCGGGGGCGGGATCGAGCGCAAGCGCGACGGCGATACCCACCGCCGCGACCATCGCGGACATGCGCCACGACTTCGACCACGCGACATCACCGGCGAAGAGGAAGTCGGCGACCGCGCGCTGGCGGGGCGAGAGCGTGGCGACCAACGCGCTTTCCAGAGGCCCCCCCGAGGACCACCACGGCGGATGACGATCGGACGTGACGCGGGACGGGAGGTCGGCGCCGGCGGAGGGTGGCTGCTGCACCTGCTCCAGCGAAGCGGCGATGCGGCGCCAGGAGGCGAAGGGGAGGGCGGCGAGCGCTCCCGCCGCAAGCAGGGCGAGGGTGCCTGCGCCGCCGCCGTCACGAAGCCAGAGCGACAGCGCGTGCGAGGCCCAGCCCGTGGGGATCGCCGCGGTCGCGCGCGCGGCGACGGACGCGCCGTCAGGGCCGAACTGCCTCTTCGCGATGAACAGCACGATGGCCGCGACGCAGAGAATCACACCGGCAAGCGCGGAAGCCCAGCGCGGTCGCCAGGCCGCCAGCGCGCAGGCGATCCCCAGCACGCCACCCCAATTGAGGGCGGCGAGGCCGAGCGCCGCGGCAACGCCGACGCCCCCCCCGCGCCCGCCGACCGCGAGGGCAGCGAAGAAGACGGCGCTGGCGAGCAGGAACCACCCCGTCGAGAGGAGCCACCAGCGCATCGCGAGCCTTGCCAGCGCGCGGTCCGGCACCGGGTGGTGGCCGAGCACGCCGAAGGCATCCGCGAACAGGCCGGGGAGGACGTCCGCGAGGCAGAGGGAGAGCCCGAGCCCGAAGAGCGCGAGGGAGAGGCGGGGCACCGCGGCGCCGTGGCGGTCGTGGGCGACCGCGAACGCGACGAAGCCTGCCCAGAAGACGCCGACGGCCACGAGCCACGCCGTCCTCCTCCATGGTCGCGGCCGGGAATTGCGGCGGCGGCGGTACTCCGCCCAGCCCTCCTCCGATTGCCGCAGTTCCGCGCGGATGCGCAGGCGCAGCGGCCCCTCGAAGGCGGGGTTGCGGAGCTTCACGGGCGCCCGTCCCGGAGCCGGTCGAAGAGCGCCCCGAGCGCGCCGTCGCCGCCGAGCGCGCCGACGGTGTCGAATGCGGCGAGCCTTCCCCGGTCGAGCACGGCGACGCGGTCGGAGAAGCGCTCCGCGAGGTCGAGGATCTGCGTCGAGTAGAGGATCGTCCGCCCGCGCCCGGTGGCTTCGCGGGCGATGCGGCGGAACGCGCGGATGCCGTCGGGGTCCATGCCCGACGCGAAGGGCTCGTCGAGGAGCCAGAGTTCGGGATCGGCGAGCGCGAGCGCCGCCAGCGCCGCCTTGTAGCGCTGGCCGCGCGAGAGCGTGCCTGCCATCACCTCCGCGAGCGGCAGCAGGTCGAACTCGCGGAGCAGCGCGACGGTGCGCTCCTCGATGGCGGCCGGATCCGCGTCGTAGAGCGAGAGCACGATGCCGAGATTGCGCAGCAGGCTCAGACCGTCGAAGGAGGCCGGGAGGTCGGGCAGGAAGCCGAGCCGCTTCCTCAGGTCGAGACGCGCACGCACGAACCGCTCGCCGTCGTAGCGGATCTCCCCTCCATCGGGCACGGCGACGCCGGCGAGACAGCGCAGCAGCGTCGACTTGCCGGCACCGTTCGCGCCGACGATCGCGACGAGGCTCCCGGGTGCGAGTTCGAGCGAGACATCCTCCAGCGCAACGACACTGTCGAACGACTTGGAAAGGCGATCCGTGGCGACGCGCACGCGCCGCAGCCTATCACCTTTCGCACCGCAGGCCCCCGCGGGCGAGCACGTGGCGGCCATGGGCGGACGCGTCGGGAACGAAGGGTCCGACGAGGCCGTCGAGGTGGAGCAGCAGCTCGGTCGCCGCGTCGGCCTCGAGACGGCGCGCGGGGGCGAATCCCTCGCCCGAGTAGCGCGCGACCGACGAGAGGCGCACCTCGTCGACCCTGCCCCGGAACTGCATGCCGGGGACGCCGCGCGGCGACGGGTCGGCGCCGATCAGCAGCGGAAGCGGGTTCCTGCGGCGCGTGCCGGCGGGCGTCGCGGTCGAGGCGGCGAGGCGCCCGCCCACGTAGAGGCGGACCTCGGCGCCGTCGAGGACGCCGGCGACGTGCTGCCAGCGCCCCTCCGCAAGCGGCGCCTTCGCGATCGCCTCGACATAGGCGTCGCCGATCCAGACGAGGAAGCGCGGGACCCCCTCCCGCAGGAAGAGGCCGTACTCCGACTGCTCGGTCTTCGCGAGCAGCGCGCGCTGGCCGTCGAGCGCCTCGGGCGAAAACCACCCCTCGACGGTGAGCGGCCCGTCGGGCAGGTCGCAGAGCGCGTGCGCGACCTCGATGTGGCGCTTGCCGCCGTCGAGCAGCGCGGCGTTCTCGTGCGGCGCGTCGATGGGCGGCAGGTCGCCGACGAGACGCATCGCGGCGGTGCGCCGCGACTCCGGCAGCCGGACGCGCCCCGCCGCGCCCGCGAACTCGAGCTCCCAGCGCACCTCCGGGGCCTCGAACGCCCCCCCCGCCTCGCGCCGGTAGCCGAAGCGGAACGCGAAGGTCCCGCCGGGCTCGATCCGCGCGTGCGCATGGTCGGGCCGCACCCACCAGCCGTCGTCGCCCGCCTCCAATGCAACTGTTGCATCGACGGGCACCGTCGCGGGGTTGGCGAGCGTCAGGACGCAGACGCCCGAGGCCGCGCCCGCGGCGTCGATCTCGACAGTCCCCTGCTGCGGCACCGCCGCGCGCACGCGATCCACCTCGGCCAGGTGCTCCGGCGTCATCGTGCGCGGGTCGATCACCTGCCCGACCGGGATCGTCGCGATCGTGATGCCCCCCTTCCGCACGGTCACGAGGTCGACGTGGTGCAGGTGGCCGGTGCCCGGCGCGTCGAAGGGCATGCCGGCCCCGACGGCGGCGAGCGTGAAGTACTCGATCCCGTCGCGCCTGCCCTCGTAGCGCTGCCGGTGGATGTGGCCCGCGAAGACCGCGGTCACGTTTCCCGCGCCGCGCAGCAGCGCGTGCACCTCATCCCAGTTGCTGCCGGGGTAGGTCGTCCCGATCCAGCGCGGATGGTGCAGGAAGACGAAGACGTGGTCGCACCCCTTCGTCTCGGCGAGCGTCGCCGCGAGCCAGGAACGCTGCTCCTCGCTCATCCGGTTGAGCCCCTCGCCCCATCCCTTCCGGTTCGTCGCGCGGTCCCCCTCGTCGCTGTAGAGCGCGATGAACGCCGCGTTCTTGTGGACGAAGCGGTACCAGAGCGGCCCGAAGTGCCTTTCGTAGTCGCTCTCGTGGTGGCCCGCGGGCGCGTCGCCACTCCCCCAGTAGATGTCATGGTTTCCCGCGACCGGATACCAAGGCATCTTCAGCGTCGACATGATCGTCCGGTACTCGACCATCTCCAGCAGCCACGCCGCCGTCGGGTTGTACCCCTGCACGAGGTCGCCGACGGTCATCACGAGGTCGGGCCCGAGCAGGTTGGTGTCCGCGACCGCCTGCGCGAGCACCTTCACGCCTTCGCGCGGTCCGCCGGTCCGGTCGCCGAAGATGACGAAGTGGAAGACCCCCTCCTCGGCGGGCAGCGGCAGCAGCCGCGCGTCCGCGCGGGAAGTCTGCACCCCGGGGTCGGCGAGCCCCCAATAGAGGGGAAGGAGGAGGAGCGCGAGGAGGAGGCGCATGCCCCCATCGTCGCCTACTTGACCCCCGCGTCCTCGAGCATCTCAGAAAGCGCCTCCGCGGCCGGCTCGAAGCTCTGCAGGCATCCGCGCGTCACGTGGATCTCGACAGCGGACTTGCGGATCCATTCGATGGCCTTGCGCTCGCCATCGGAGAGCTTCAGGCCCCTGGCCGCGAGGCGCAGCAGCGCCTCGGCCGCGTAGACGCGGCTCTCGGGGTTGGGGCAGACGAGCAGATCGAGCAGGAGGGGCTTGCCCTGCTCGTGGGCGAGGATCTTCTCGATCGCGATCCTTCCCCCCGGCGGCCCCCCATCCTCGCCATAGGAGAGCCCGTAGGGCGTGTCGGTGAACGGCGACCAGAGCCATAGATAGTCCTTCTCCAGATCGGGATGAGGATCGACGCCGAGAGGCGGTCCGAGCACGGCGGCGCGGGCATTGCCGAACGCGGCGGGGCCGGCCCTGTGGCCGGAGGAGAACGCGAGGCCGATCTTGTCGGCCACGGGCTTGTACGCCTCGTACTCGGCCGAAATGCGCTTGCCCCACTCGCGCCACTCCCCCTCGGTCATCGCGCGGCAGGTCACCTCGATGGGGCCGACGCGGTTGCCGAAGACGAGGAAGGTGATGCGCGTGGTCGTGCTCTTGCCATAGAGCTCGACGCGGACGCGGCGGCAGGAAAACCCGATGTCGCGATCCTCGTTCGGCTCCTTGTGCGTCAGCAACTTGAGGAAGTCGGCGCGTGTGGGCTCCTTCGCGGCGAGCGCCGCCGCGACGCGCCGCGCGATCGCGACGTCGTCCACCGGCACGTCGGCCAGCAGCAGCAGGATCAGCAGTTGGGGTAGGATCATCTCCCTAGTGGAACGCTACAGACCCCCTGCTCGGTCATCGCTGCGTCAAAACGGGTGGCGCGGGCTGAGCACGATCGAGGGGATCATCGTCATCTTGATGCTGATCGTCGCCGCGGGCATTGTCGTGGTGCTGACTCCGCCCGTGTGCTACGAGAGCCCGAAGACGGACTGCATGAACAACGTCAAGCAACTCGTCGGCCTTCTCGAAGTCAGCGCTGGCCCCACCTACCCCTCGCACCGCGGCCCGAACCTGCTGCTCTATCTGGTCCGGAAGGGGGAACTCGTAGGGGAGGACAGCTTGAAGCTGCTCTTCTGCCCCGGCGACCGCAACGAAGACCTCCACAAGGCGGGCGGCCTCGCCGCGTACACAGATCTCGACCTGTCGAAGGCCGGAGCGTACGGCCACCTGACCTCGTACGCGGGGCGGGACCAACTCGACCCTGCCTGCGCGGCCGAGCGGCGCTCGCTGCCGCCGAAGGTGCTGATCTGCGACGACAGCGACGACCACCACTTCGGCAAGGGCTTCGTCGTCGGGCTCACCGGCGGCGCGGTCAAGTGGCGTCAGACGGTGGATGACTACGGGCTCAAGGAGGGCACTCGGGTCACCGTCGGGGAGGGCTCGATCGTCGAGGAGTTGCGCTGCCTGCGGACGGATTGACAGCCCGGCGGCGGGCATCGCCCCCGGCTATACTCGTGATGATGGGAACCCGCGCGCTCGACTGGTTTGCGCAGGCCGAGCGCGACTTGGGTCACGCGCGCAACTCCCGCGCCGCCGGGAACCACGACTGGGCGTGCTTCGCCTCCCAGCAGGCGGCGGACAAGGCAGTCGATTACCGTATCATCCGGGAGCGTCACCCCTCGGTCTCTAGGCAGCGCGGCCTACTGCCATCGCCGCGCTGGTTACGGCGTTGAGCCGCGCTGCAAAGGACGCGAGCCATGCGATCCAACTCGCGACAAGCGTCATCGAGTTCTGCCGGCGCCACCTACCTGCGGAATGACGAGACGATCGAACGCCTGCGTGCCGTCGTGCGCGACGCCGCGCGGCGCGAAGACTCCATCCTGCGCGTGATCCTGTTCGGCAGCCTCGCGCGCGGACGGGCGACGCCCAAGAGCGACGCGGACCTCGTCGTCGTCTTGCGCGAGGGCGCCCCGCGGCGCATGGATCGGATCCCGCCGCTGCTCGACCTGTTCCGCGACAGCCCGCTCCCACTCGACCTGCACCCCTACACGCAAAGCGAGTGGGCGGAGGCGTGCGAGCGCGGGGAGGCGATTCCGCGCCTCGCCGCCCGCGAGGGGGTCGAACTGCTCGACGCGACCTCGCCGGGCACATCAGGGAGTCACTCGGCCGAGCGCGGGCTGAGCACGATCGAGGGGATCATGCTCATCGTCCTGCTGATCGTCGCCGCGGGCGTCGTCGTCACGCTGGTTCCGTTGTTAGGCCACGAGAGCCCAATGAAGACGGACTGCATGAACAACGTCAAACAACTCGTCGGACTTCTCGAGGTGAGCGCCGGAGCGACCTACCCCGCCTATCGCGGCCCCGATCTGCTGCTCTACCTCGTGACGAAGGGGGATCTGGTCGGCGAGGACAGCCTGGAACTGCTCTTCTGCCCCGGCGATGAGAGGGAGAGCCTCGCGAAGGCTGGCGGCGCCGCCGCCTACCACGACCTCGACCTCTCGAAGCCCGGCGGGCGCGGCCATCTGACCTCCTACGCGGGCAGGGACCAGCTCGACCCGGCCTGCGCGGCCGAGCGGCGCTCGCTGCCGCCGAAGGTGCTCCTCTGCGATGACAGCGACGACCACCACGACGGCAGGGGCTTCGTCGTCGGGCTCACCGGCGGCGCGGTCAGGTGGCGTCACAAGGTGGACGACTACGGGCTCGACGAGGGCACCGCGGTCACCGTCGGCGCCGGCTCGATCGTCGAGGAGTTGCGCTGCCTGCGGACCGACTGAGCGGGGTCCGCTACGGAATCCGCGCTCGGATGGCGCGCGCGAACGCCAGCAGGTCGTCGAGGTGGCCGCGGACGACATTCTCGACGCCGGCCGGATCGATGTCCGCGTAGCCGTGGATCACGAGGTTCCGGAAACCGGCCATGTTCTTGAGCGCGGCAGCGAGCGCGGTCCCGATCCAGCCGTGGCGGGCCAGCAGATCGAAGAGCTCACGCTTCGGTACCCGCGTGCGATCATCCGGTCGAGGCGCCCCCCCGCGCCCCCCCGTCCTCGCCCTTGCTCAGGGCGCATCGAAGTCGCGACTCGTACTCATGGCCAGCGCGGGACGCCGCGCCCGGTCGGGTCGGCGTAGATCGACACCGCCTGCACGCCGGGGCGCAGCGCGCTGCCGGCGGTGTCGGGCACCTTGCCTCCGTGGACGAGCAGGCTCCTGACGCTGGATGCGCGCACCGCCTTCGCGAGGCGCACGAGGGGCTCGGCCATTCCGGGGTGCACGGTCTCCGAAGCCTTCGCCTCGATCAGCAGCAGGTTCCGCCCGCCCTGGGGAACCACGAAATCGACCTCCAGCCCCTGCTGGTCGCGGAAGTAGTAGATCTCGCGCCTCTTGCCCGCGTTGATCTGCGCCTTCGCGATCTCCGATGCGACGAACCCCTCGAAGAGCGGGTCCCGGAACGGCGACCGCACCATCGCCGCGCGCGTCTCGATCCCGAGCAGGTGCGCGGCGAGGCCCGGGTCCGCGAAGTAGAGTTTCGGCGACTTGACGAGCCGCTTGCCGAAACTCTCGTAGAAGGGGGGGATGAGCAGGATCTGCGCGGTGATCTCGAGGATCCCGAGCCAATGCGTGACCGTCGGGACCGACACGCCGAGCGGCGCCGCGAGATCCGTCCGGTTGAGCAGCGTCCCGCAGCGGCTCGCGAGCAGCGACAGGAAGCGGCGGAACGTCGGGAGGTCCTTGACCACGCTCACCGCGCGCACGTCGCGCTCGAGGTAGGTCTGCACGTAGGAGCCGAACCAGAGCCCCGCGCCCGCGGGCGCCGCCACCACCTCGGGGAAGCCGCCGCGCAGCAGCGTGACCTTGCGGGACTCGCGCAGCGACAGCGGCAGGAGTTGCAGGACGGCCGCCCGGCCGGCCATCGACTCGGTGACGCCGCGCATGAGGGCGGACTCCTGCGAACCCGTCAGCAGCCACTGGCCCTTCCGTTGCGGCGAACCGTCGATCCGCGTGCGCAGGTAGTCGAGAATCTCGGGGGCCGCCTGGATCTCGTCGAGGATCGCCGGCGGGCGCAGGTCGGCGAGGAAGGCGCGGGGGTCGGTGCGCACGCGCGCGAGCGTATCGGGGTCCTCGAGCAGGGCGTAGGAGGCCTTCGGGAAGAGGCGCCGGAGCAGCGTGGTCTTGCCCGACCGTCGCGGGCCGGTCAGGAGGAGCGCGGGGAAGTGCCGGGCAGCCCGGAGGATCGCCCCGGCGAGAGCCCGCTCGACGTATCTCATGTGTGAGTATTCTAAGGTTGTACCTTAGGAATCTCAACAGTTCACGGTCACCCCCCGGGACCCCCAGGAGCCTGTCCGGGTCCGGTTGGCCCAGAAGCGTGGCTCAAAGCCATCACCCGGACAGGCTCCTATCCGCCGGACGGCGGCGCTGCGGGCCCGCGCAGCCGCGCCTCGAGGTCGGCGAGGCGCGCGCCGTCGGACGGGCTGCGCAGCGCGTCGCGGGCGCGGCTCAGCAGCGAGAGCCCCTCCGGGCGCGCGTCGAGCAGCAGCGCGACCTCGGTCATCACCTCGGCGCAGTGGAGGTCGGGCACGATCGGCGTCGCGAGCGCGACGTCGAGCGCCCTGCGGCACGCCTCGACGTCCTTCGACCCGAGCGCGCCCGAGAGCAGCAGGTCGAGCACGGGCGCCACGGAGAAGCCGCGGGCGATCGCCTCCTCGGCGGCACGGGCGGCGCGCGCGTGCGCGACGGCGGCGCCGTCGATCTCGCCGATGGCGGACCAGGCCTGCGCGAGCAGCTCCCACGGCGCGGGGCTCACCGGTTCGGTGGCGGCGAGGCGCTCGAGCTGCCCGATCGCGGCCCGGATCGGCTCCACGCGGCGCTCGGCGACCCCCGCGCGCAGTTGCACCCTCGCGGCGGCGAGCGCGTCGAGGAAGGCGAAGCCCGTCGCCGGGTCGCGCAGCCTCGCGTTCTGCGCGCGGTCGAGCAGTTCCGTCACCGGACGGCGCGCGGCGATGTAGGGCGACGGGCGGTCCTCGTACGCGCGCCGGCCGTCCCCCGCCCGGCGGCCAAACGCGCGATAGGCGGCGAGCGCGCCGTCGAGCCGGCCGAAGGCGGCATGCGCGCGCGGGTCGAGCGGGCGCGTCTCGCCGGGGTCGCCCGCGCGGTCGAAGAGTTGCACCGAAGGGCCGCTCTCGACGAGCGCCCAGCGGCCGTCGAAGGCCACCAGCGCCTGCCCCCAGCCGTGCACGCGGTGGGCGCGCAGCGACGCGCCGGTGGCGATGCCGCCGCCCGGCGCGGCGAGCGGCGCGAGCCCCCCCTCCGCGAGGCCCGCCCACGTGCGCAGGCTCGGCGCCACGCCGTGCAGCGTGTGCAGCGTCCCGTCGGCGGCGCCCCGCGCGAGGCCGGGCGCCCGCGCGGCGAGGAAGACATCCATCGTCGTCGAGTAGCAGAGGTTGCCGTGGGTCGCCTCGCCGTGCTCCCCGAGCCCCTCCCCGTGGGCCGACGCGAGCAGCACGACCGCCTCGCCGCCGACCGCCTGAAGCAGCCGCGCGAACGCCCCATCCGCGCGCCGCACCTCCGCGGCGTAGCGTTCGCGGTCCGCCCCGGCGCCGGGCAGCCGCAGATGCACCCACAGGAAGTAGAGCCGTCCGGGCGCGAGCCCGCCGAGCCAGTCGAGCGACCCCCGCACCCGCTCCGCCGCGGGCATGTCGCTGCCGCACGGCCACGTCCCGATCTCGGGGCACTCGAAGCGCTCGAACCCGCGGTCGAGGCCGCTCGCGCGACCGAGCAGCGCGCTCGACAGGAACGCGGCCGTCGCATGCCCGGCACCGCGGAACTCCTCGGCGAGCAGCGGGAACCCGCGATCGGCCCCGAGAGGCGGGCAGAAGTTGCCGACGACGCCGTGCACGAGCGGGTCGAGCCCCGTCATCATCGTCGTGTGGGCCGGCACCGTCTGCGGCACCGGCGTGCGCGCCGTGCGGAAGTGCGTCGCCTCCCGCAGGAAGGCCTCGATGCCGGGCGTGCCCTTCCCCGCGCCCGCCGCGTCGGCGCGAAGGGCATCGATCGTCACGAGCAGCACGCTGCGATGTCCGGGGGGCTCGGGGGACGGCCGCGCCGGGAAACCGGCGGCGACGAGCAGGAGGAGCAGCGCGCGCACACAGGCATTACGTCCAACCCCCCCCGATCATGCAGAGAAACCTCGTAACCACGCGCCACCGGCAACCTCGCGCGCACCAGCGGTCATCGTGATGCCAGGTGAGCGGTGATCAACGGCCCCGGGAACCGCGGGGCGGGCCCGGGTGTCGAACCGGACGCATGAGCGCGCCCTCCCTCTCCGCGATCCGCGAACTGATCCGCACGCTGCACGGGTGCGGCAGCCGGCATGTCGAGACGCTCGAGGTCCGCGTCCCGGCGAAGGGGCAGCTGCAGTGGAGCGGGCCGGTGCACGTCTTCGAGCTCGACGGGTGGCTCGAGGGCACGCGCTGCTACGCGTGGGCGCGCCAGCCGGGGAAGCGCGGGCCGCGCAACGTCGCCGTCGTGCTCCACAAGGGCGCCGTCGACTCGCCGCGGGCGGCGGTCAGGCACGACCTCGGCCGCGCGTAGCGCCCCCCCCCGCGCCCCCCCCCCGGCTATCCTCGTGGGGATGCGTCCGCTCCGGGTACTTCTCTCGGCCTGCTGCCTCGCGGCGGCGGCGAGCGCGGGCGCGGAGCTGACCCACACGGGGCAGCTCGCGGGAAGGGGCCTCGACGTGCGCTACCGGCCGGGCTCGCGCGCGGCGGCGAACGCGGAGCGGGACGCGGCGATGGCGGGGCGCGACCTCGAGCGCATCGCGGGCCTGCTCGAGTGGACCCCGGAGGGGCGTTTTACGCTCTTCCTCTACGACGACGCGACCGAACTCGCGCTGATCACCGGCGTGAAGGGGGTGGGCGGCTTCTCGACGGGGCGCGAGTCCCACCTCCCCTACGGCGACGACCAGACGCGCTTCCACGAGATGGTGCATCTTGTCGCGGCACAGCTTCCGCGCTCGGGCAGCGAGGCGCGCGGCATGTTCCTCGCCGAGGGGCTCGCGAACGCGCTGCTCGAGCACGTGCACGGCGTGCATGTGCATGCGGTCGCGAAGCACTATCGATCGAGGGGCGAGATCCCCGCCCTCTCGACCTTCCTGCGCGGCGACTTCTACGGGTGGCTCGCGGCGCACCCGGGGTTCAACGCGTACGACGTCGCGGGCAGCTTCGTGCGCCACCTGATCGACGCGCACGGCATCAGGAAGGTGAAGGCCTACTACACCGGCACGCCGGCGGACCAGGCGTTCGGCAGCGGCGAGGCGGCGCTCGAGAGGTCCTGGCAGAAGGCGGTCGACGCCTACGAGGTCCGCCCCGAGGTGGAGACGCTGCTGCGGCAGCGGCGCGGCGAGGCGGCACGCTTCACCGTGCACGCGGCCGATCCCGACCTGCGGCTGCCGGAGGAACTCCTCGGCAAGCCGAAGCAGTGGAAGGCGCTCGCGGGCGAGCCGCTCGCGCCGCGCGACAAGACGACGTGGGAGCGCGAGGGCGAGTCGATCCGCGCCTCGAACGCCGGGGCGGAGTGGCACCTCTGCGACGTCGGCACGAGGAGGTACCGCGATTGCGCGGTGCGCGCGCGCATCCGCACCGAGGGCATCCTCGGCGGCGTGCAGATCCAGCTCGGCGAGGGCTGCTGCGCGCTGGTCGTCGCCAACGGCACCTTCGTCTACCGCAACGGGACCGGCAGCGCGATGAGCGCGCAGATGACCGTGCCGTCCACCGGCGAGATCGACCTGCTGCTCGTCCGGCGGGGCCAGCGGATGGAGGTCTGGGTCGACGGCTTCCGCCTCGCCGAGGGCGAGGTCGACGACACCCCCGCGCCGGTCGCCATCGGGTTCCACGCGGGCCAGGCGACCTTCACCGGCCTGCGCGTGCGCGAACTGCGATAGCGCCGCGTACAGTCGTACAATGGGCCGCGTGCGTTGGCTCGCGGGCGCCCTCCTCGCGGCGCTCCTGGTCGCCGGCTTCCTGATCCACGGCAGGTCGGGGGCCGCCCGCCCCTCGGTCGTGATCGTCACCTTCGACACGCTGCGCGCCGACTTCGTCCCGCAGATGCCCGAGGTGCGGCGCCTGCTCGCCGACGCGACCCACTTCGCGGGCGCGCGCACCGTCGCGCCGATCACGCTGCCCGCGCACGTGAGCCTGATGACGGGGCTGTGTCCCAACGCCCACGGCATCCGCGACAACATCACGCCGCCGCTGCCCGCGGCGCGCGGCTTCCCGCTGCTCGCGGAGGAGTTCGCCGCGGCGGGCTACGCGACCGCGGCGTTCGTCGCGAGCGACGTGCTCGCCCCCGTCACGGGCGTCGCGGCCGGGTTTGCGACCTACGAGTGCCCGAAGGGCGAGCTGACCGCCGAGGAGCGGCTGCCCGCGGCCCTCGCGTGGCTCCGCGCGCGCGACCCGGGGCGGCCCTTCTTCCTCTGGGTGCACTTCTACGACTGCCATGCGCCCTATCTCGGCGACGACGCCGCGCTGGCGACGCGCGAACTCTATCTGGGCGAGGTGCGCCGCGTCGATTCGGCCCTGGCCCGCGTGATCGAGGCGGTGCCGCGCGATTCGATCCTCGTCGTGGCGAGCGATCATGGGGAGGGGCTCGGGGACCACGGCGAGTCGACCCACGGCCCGCTCTGCTTCGGCGCGACGATCGACGCGCTGCTCGCGGTGCGCGCCCCGGCGCTGCCGCGCGGCGAGGTCGACCGCGCGCCGCGGTCGCTCGTGGATGTCGCGCCCACGCTCCGGGGCTGGTGCGGGCTGAGCCCGCACCCGAGCGACGGCACACCCCTCGACCGCGCGCCGGCGACCGGCACCGCCGTCGTCGCGGAGTCGCTCTACGCGTGGCGCATGCACGGCTGGGGGCAGTGCTTCGCGGTCTCCGACGGCCGCTTCACGCTCGTCGAGTCGGGCGCGACGCTCGCGCTCTACGACCGCGCGTCGGACCCCGGCGAGGAGCGGGCGCTCGACCTCTCCGCCGACGAGGCGGGCGAGCGGCTCGACCGGGCGCTCGCCGCCTATCGCGCGCGCGCCCCCGCGGGCACGGAGAGCGGGGCGGTCTCCGGCGACGGCGATGTCGCCTCGCCGTACGGGGTCGCCCGCCGCCCGGTCTCCGGCTGCCTCTCCCGCCGCGAGAACGTGCAACTCGTGGATCCGAGGGAGCGCTTCCCCTACTGGGACCTGCTGACGTCGGCGTCGCAGGTGCTCACGCTCGCGAGCGGGAACAAGGACACAATCCTCCTCTCCCGCGCGCTCGGCATGCTCGAAGGGCTCATCAAGGAGGACCCGCACACCCCCGCCCCGCACGCCTACCTCGCGCAGGCGCAGAAGCTCATGGCCGAGATGACCGGGGCGCGCGTCTGGTACCGGCGCGCGGCCGCCTCGACCCGGGGCGCCATCGAGCGGGGCTACGCCACCGCGCAGATGCTCCAGTACGCGATCGAGATGAGCATGATGGCGCAGGACACCGCCGAGATGGACGCCGCGCGCAAGCTCGCGCATTCGGGCGGGATCGCCCTCGACGAGGCGACGACGGCGGCGCTGCGCGCCCTCGAGGCCGAACTCGCGCGCCTCGGCGGCTGACCGGTCGCGCGGTGGCCGGCAACGGCCCCTTCCCGTCCGCAACTCCGTTGCATGCAACCCGAGCGGCGGCCTCCGGCCCTGGGCCGCCGCTTGCCGTACACGGGGCGATCCTGGCGACCACTGCCAGTGTGGCAATCGGACGCCCGACTGTTGCTTCGGAACGCGACCGCGGATCCGCGCATTGCAAGGGGTGAAATGCGCCTCCTCGCCAGCACGTCGCTCCTCGGTCTCCTCCTCGTCGGGGTCTCGCCGACGGCGCCCGTCGCGCGGCCGCCGGTGGTGATCGTCACGTTCGACACGCTGCGCGCCGACTTCGCGGCGCGGATGCCCGAACTGCAGCGCCTGCTCGGGGACGCGACGCACTTCGCCGGCGCGCGCACCGTCGCGCCGATCACGCTGCCCGCGCACGCGAGCCTCTTCAGCGGCCTCTACCCCGCCGCGCACGGCATCCGCGACAACATCACGCCGCCGCTGCCCGCGGAGCGCGGGTTCCCCCTGCTCGCGGAGGAGTTCGCGGCGGCGGGCTACGCGACGGCCGCCTTCGTCTCGAGCGACGTGCTCGCGGCGACGACCGGCATCGCCGCCGGGTTCGCGCGGTACGAGTGCCCGGGGCGCGAGGCGACCGCCGGGGAGCGCCTGCCCGCCGCGCTCGGGTGGCTCGAGGCGCGCGACGCGCGGCGTCCCTTCTTCCTCTGGATCCACCTCAACGACTGCCACGCGCCCTACGTGGGCGACGCGCCGACGCCGCGGGAACTCTACGCGCAGGAGGTCGCCCGTGTCGACGCGGCGCTGGCGCGGATCGTCGCGGCGGTGCCGCGGGAGTCGATCGTCGTCGTGGCGAACGATCATGGGGAGGGGCTCGGGGACCACGGCGAGGCGACGCACGGGCCGCTCTGCTTCGGCTCGGTGGTGGACGCGCTGCTCGCCGTGCGCGCGCCCGCGCTCCGCGGCGGAGCGGTGGACCGCCGGCCGCGCTCGCTCGTGGACGTGGCGCCGTCGCTGCGCAGGTGGTGCGGGCTGCCCGCGCGCGCGACCGACGGCTCCATGCTCGACGCCGACCCGGCGCCCGGCACGGTCGTGATCAGCGAATCGCTCTACGCGTGGCGCATGCACGGCTGGGGGCAGTGCTTCGCGGCGACCGACGGCCGCTTCACGCTGATCGAATCGGGGGCGACCCTCGCGCTCTACGACCGCTCGACGGACCCGGGCGAGGAGCGGCCGCTCGATCTCTCGGCGCACGAGGCGGGGGAGCGGCTCGACCGGGCGCTGGCCGCCTACCGCTCGCGCACGCCGGCCGGCATGGAGACCGCGCCGGTGGCCGCGGAGGGGGATGTCGCCTCGCCGTACGGGATCGCGCGCCGCCCGCTCGCGGGCAGCCTGTCGCGCCGCGAGAACGCGAAGCTCGTCGATCCGCGCGAGCGCTTCCGCTACTGGGAGATCCTCTCGTCGACGTCGCAGCTGATCGCGCTCGCGAGCGAACACCGCGACGCGGTGCTCGTCTCGCGCGCGCTCGGCATGCTCTCGGCGCTGGTCGAGGAGGATCCGCGCGACCCCGCGCCGCACACCTACCTCGCCCACGCGCAGAAGCTGATGGCCGGCATGACCGGCGCGCGCATCTGGCACCGTCGCGCCGCCGCCTCGACCCGGGCCGCGATCGAGCGCGGCTACGCGACGGCGCCGCTGCTGAAGGATGCCCTCGACCTGAGCCTCGCCTCGCTCGACCTCACCGAGATGGCCGCCGCGCAGAGCCTCGCCCGCTCCGGCGTCATCGCGCTCGACGACTCCTGCGCCCGCTCCCTGCACGCGCTCGACTTCGAACTCTCCCGCCGCGGCGGTCGTTAGCCCGCATTATTCACCAGGACGACGGCGCAGGCAGGAAGGTCTTGCGTCCAAGATCCCGTGCCCGGGGAAGCGACTCGCCTGCGCAAGTCGACCGTGGTTTCTGGGCAAGGACGGACCGACAAGATCAAGGAGCGAGAAGGAAGCTGGCTCCAAAGCGAGCCAGCGACGACGAGCGACGCAGAGATTGGCGGTCCGGACCGCCCAGAACCGGCGGGCTGGTGGATAATGCGGGCTAAAATCGGGGCATGCTGCATCGGGCCGGCACGGTCGTCGTGCTGCTGGCGTGTCTTCTCGGGGCGGCCCTCGCGCAGGAAGACGAACGACGACTCACCCGGGTCGTCGAGGTCCTGTTCGCCGAGGGGGAGAAATCCGCCGCGGGTGTCGTCGTGGAGGCGTGGGGGGCGCCGGGGGGGACCGTGCGCCGGGAGACCGGCGCGGACGGGACGGTCCGCTTCGAGAGCCTGCCGGCCACGGGCGTCGTCTACGTCGCGCGCAAGGCTGGCCATCGCTGCGGCTGGCATGAGCCCGGCGCGTGGTCGTGGGCGCCCGATCCCGAGGACGACGACCCCGATGGCGACGGCGTCACGCGGTTCCGGCTCGTGCTCCAAGCCGGCAGCAGACTCGAGGGCCGCGTGCTGTCGAAGGAAGGCGGCGCGCCTCTCGCGGGCGCGCGGGTCGAGGCGCGCGAGATGGCGCACGCAACCGACCTCTCCATCCTCGAGGGTGCGCCGCTCTGGACCGCGACCACCGGCGCCGACGGCCGCTTCGAGACGACCGAGCACTGGCCCGAGGCTCCGGAGGCTGGCGACTCGGTCAGCGCGGTCATCGTCGCGCGGGCCAGCGGCCGCATCTCGGCAGCCAAGGAGGTCTGGCCCGGCGACGCCACCCCCCGCGCCCCCCTGCTCTTCGAGCTTGCAACCGCGGCCACGATCCACGGTGTTGTCACCCGCCCCGGCGGGGAGGCGGCGCCCCATGCAAGTGTTGTCGCATCGCCGGTGGATTCCGAGGGGGACGGGGGGGAGATGCAGTGCCCGTGCGACGGCGAGGGGCGCTACTCCTTCCCGGAGGCGGAGCCGGGCCTCTCCTACCATGTGTACGCCGAGGAGGACGAGCCGGTCCGCGCGCGCTCGCGTTTGGCGGTGGTGGTTGCGGGCGGGGAGGAGGCATCCGCCGACCTGCGTTTGCTGCGGGTCGGGTCGATCTCCGTGCGCGTGGCGCAGGAGGCGGACTCGCTCCAGCTCGAGTTCGTGCCGCCGGAAGGGGCCCGCCCGCGGGTGTTCGAGCGGGAAGCCGAAGACGGGAGCAGCGTCGTCGAGGATGCGGACGCGGGCCGCTGGACGGTCGTGGTCCGCGCGTTCGGGTGGCTCGACAAGCGGGTCGCGGTCGACCTCGCGGAGGGCGAGGAGAAGAGCGTCGCGATCAAGCTCGAGCGGGGGGCCTGCGCGGAGGGCGTGCTGCTCGACGACCTCGGCCGGCCGCTCGCGGACGCGACGCTCTACGCCTACACGGTGGATCCCGCCGATCCCGAGGCGTGGCTCGACGGCTACGAGCAGGGAACGAGCGACGCGCAGGGCCGCTTCAGGCTGCACGGCCTCCCGGCCGGCCCGACCGACATCAGCGTGGGCGACATCGAGGGGCTCCTCTCCGAGGCGCCGACGCGCGTGAGCGCGCCGGTCAGCAACGTCAGGATCGTCCTGCACCGCCCCGGCGCGATCCGCTTCCGCCTCAAGACCCCCGCGGGCGAGGCCGCGCCCGACCATGTCCGGGCGACGTTGACGCGCCTGTCGGGCGCGAACCGCGGCGCGCAGTGGCAGGAGGTGGTCGAGGGCGACGACGGCCGGTTCGAGATCCGCGACCAGTTCCCGGGCCCCGTGGAACTCGCCATCGAGGCGCGCGGCTACGCGCCCTTCCTCGCGCGGGTCGAGATCCGCGCGGGCGCCGTGCAGGAGCCCGAGCCCTTCGCGCTCTCGCGCGGCATCGCGCTCAGGGGCCGCGTCGTGGACGGCTCGGGCAACCCGGTCCCGAAGGCCACCGTCATGGCGTGGGGCAACGAGGAGACCGCGGTTGCGACGGATGCGAGCGGCGGGTTCGAACTCCCCCACCTCGCGCTCGGCAGGGTCGAGATCTCCGTCACCGCCGACGGCATGGCGCAGGCCCTGCTGGCAACCTCCGTCGCGCCGGATGCGCAGCCGATGCGCATCGTGATCACGCCGGGCGGCCTCGTCCGCGGGCGCATCCCCGACGACGACGGCTGCGCCGACTTGGGCTCGATCGACTTCTTCCCCGCCGACGCGCCCGACGACAACGTCAGCCGCTGGCGCGCGGAGGTGGTCGACGGCGCCTTCGCGATCCGCCTGCCGCCGGGCCGCTACCGCTGCGGCCGCACCACCTTCGAGGTGCACGAGGGCGCCGAGGTCACGATCGCGCGCGGTGGCCGGTGACCGCTCCGCGCTCGCCTCCCCGCGGCGCTGCCTGACACCCTTGTAAGCAAAGAATCAGTGGTCCAGGCCTCCCCGGGGGACTATCTAGGGGGAGGGAACGAGCCATGCGACTGCTGATCGTCGAGGACGAGCCGAAGGTGGCCCGCGCGCTGCGCGAGGGGCTTGCCGCGGAGCACTTCGACGTGGTGACGGCGCGCACCGGGGAGGAGGGCTTCTTCGAGGCGAGCGCCGCGACCTTCGACGTGATCCTGCTCGACCTGATGCTGCCGAAGGTGGACGGCCTCGACGTGCTCAAGACCCTCCGCGCCCGCGGCATCACGACGCCGGTGCTCGTGCTGACGGCCCGCGACACCGTCGAGGACCGGGTGCTCGGGCTCGAGAGCGGCGCCGACGACTACCTGGTCAAGCCGTTCGCGTTCGCGGAGCTGCTCGCGCGCATCCGCGCTCTGCTGCGCCGTGGCCGGCCGGAGCAGGTGCTCCGCCTCAAGACCGCGGATCTCGAGATGGACGTGCTGACGCGGCAGGTCACGCGCGGCGGCAGGGCCCTCGAACTGACGCCGCGGGAGTTCGAGCTGCTCGAATACCTGCTGCGCCACGAGGGCCATCCGGTCTCGCGCGCGATGCTCGCCCGCGACGTCTGGAAGGAGGTCGCGCGCGCGACGCCGATCGACAACGTCATCGACGTGCAGATGGCCCGCCTGCGCCGAAAGGTCGACGCCGAGGGCTGCGCCCGCCTCATCCATACCGTGCGCGGCGTCGGCTTCGTGCTCCGGGAGGGCGACGCGTGAGGCTCGCCCGCAGCCTCCGCGTGCGGCTCACGCTCTGGACCACGGCGGTCTCGACGGGACTGATGGTCTGCTACGGCGCGTTCGTCTACCTGCACCTGCGCTCCAACCTCTACGCCGAGCTCGACCGGCAACTCGACGAGGACGTCGAGACCGCCGAGGGCAACCTCTCGTGGACGCCGGAAGCGGGCTTTGCGTGGAACGGCCACGGCGAACATGACCCGGCGTTCGACGCGGAGATCAAGACCCCCGAAGGCGCACTCGTCCACCGCACCAAGGGGTTTGGCGCAACCGCGAGCCACCGCATGCGCGAGGACCTCTGCCGCGTCGCCGGCCATCCGGTCCGCATCCGCGTCCAACGCTCCGACGAGCGCCTCCGCCGTGAACTCTCCAGCGTGCTCGCCGTGCTCGCCCTCGGCCTCCCGCTCTGGATCGCCGCCGCAGCCGCGGGCGGCTACCTGCTCGCAAGGCGCGCGCTCTCCCCGGCCGCGCGCATGGCCGAGGAGGCGCGGCGCATCACCGCCGAGAGCCTCTCCGCCCGCCTGCCCGTCGCCGACCCGCGCGACGAGATGGGACAGCTCGGCGCCGTCTTCAACGAGACGCTCGCCCGCCTCGAAGCAAGCTTCGACCAGCTCCGCCGCTTCACCGCCGACGCCTCCCACGAACTGCGCACGCCGCTGACGGCGCTGCGCGCGGTCGGCGAGGTCGGCCTGCGCAGCCCCCGGACCCCCGAAGAATACCGCGACATGGTGGGCAGCATGCTCGAAGAGGTGGATCGCCTCTCCGGGCTCGTCGACCGGCTCCTGACGCTCAGCCGCGCCGACGCGGGGCAGGTGGCGCTGGAACGCGAGCGGTTCGATCTGCGCGCGCTCGCGCAGGAGGTCGCCCATCTGATGGCGCCGCTCGCCGAGGAGCGCGGAGTCGCCGTCGCCGTCGCCGGCGAGCCCGCTCCGATCGTCGCCGACCGCGGCGTGCTGCGGCAGGCGGTCGTCGCGCTGCTCGACAACGCGCTCAAGTACGCGCCGCGGGGGACGGCCGTGCGCGTCACCGTCGCCGGCCCGACGCTCGCGGTCGCGGACGAAGGGTGCGGCATCGCCGCGGAGCACCTGCCGCGGATCTTCGACCGCTTCTACCGCGTCGATACGTCCCGCTCGCGCGATGGAGGGGGGCCCGGGGGGAGCGGCCTCGGCCTCTCGATCGCGCAGTGGGCCGTGCGCGCCCACGGGGGCCGCATCGAGGTCGACAGCGCTCCTGGCAAGGGCAGCACCTTCCGCATCGTGCTGCCAAAGGAGGATTCCCATGGCTAGTCTCTGCCTCGTGCTGCTCGTCGCCGCCGACCCGATCGCGTTCAGGACCTCGGGGTTCGAGCAGGCGCTCGCCGACGCGACGAAACCGGTGCTCGTCTACCTCTGGATGGGCGGCTGAGAGCCGACCGACGAGATGGACGCAACCGTCCTCTCCGATCCGGCGGTCGCCGGATACATCAATGAGAACTTCGCGCCCGTGCTGCTTGATGTGAATTCGACCGAGGGGGCCGCGTTCCTCAAGGGGCATTCGCTGAAGGCGATCTCGCCGGTCGTGGTCCTCTACGCAATGGGAGGCCGGGAAATCGACCGCTGGACCGGCGTTCCCGACGCGCAGGAGTTCGTCGCGTTTCTGACGGATGTCCTGCGCGGCGACCACTTCGCGGCGCTGGAGAGCCGGGCGCGGTCCGATCCGGCCTACCTCGACGACTACGACCGCGCGGCGCAGTTCGGGCGCCGGCTCTACGAGCGCGACGACAAGCGCGCGCGGGAGGTGCTCCTGCGCGCGAGCCGCATGGACCCCGAGGGCAGGCGCCCCGAGGCCGTCGACATCGACTACCTGCTCGCGCGGCTCGTGCCGAGCGAGGAGCGCCGTGCCGCCCTGACCGCCTACGCGCGCCGCTACCCCGAGGGCCGCCACACGGTGAAGGCCCACCGCGAGCTCGTGCTGTTCTACGAGGAGATCGACTCCTACGCCTACCTGCACGGGCACGGCGCCTTGCGCGGTCCGTGGGAACGCGCCGCCTACGCGCGGGCCCTCGCGTTCTCGGGCAAACGGCCCGAGCTTGGGCTCGCGCTGATCGACGAGGCGCTGCGCGCCGAGCCGGACAACGCGCGCTACCACGACACGCGCGCCGAGTGCCTCTCGCGGCTCGGCCGGTACGACGAGGCGATCGAAGAGGAGACCGTCGCGCTCGCGAAGGCGACGCGACCCGAAGAGCAGGCGGAGTTCCGCCGCGCTCTCTACGAACTCAGGAAACGGAAGGAGTAGACCATGGAATTCGCCAATGATTTCTCGCGGCGTTCGTTCCTCGGGCTCGCGGCGGCGACGGGGGCCGGCATCGGCTGGCTGACGTCGGTCTGCGCCGCGGGGGAGGCGGCGCAGAGCGCGCTCGCGGCCGAGGCGCTCCAGCCGCTGCGCTACGAGTCCCTGCCCGGCTTCCTGTCGAAGGAGCAGCTCGCGCTGCACCACGGCAAGCACTACGGCGGCGCGCTCAAGGCGCTGCTGTCGATCGAGGGTCGCGTCTACGCCGGGGACGGCGTCACCGACGGCGCCGCCCGGCGCGAGCTCGGCAAGGCGCAGTCGGAGAAGGCCAACTCGGTGATCCTGCACGAGCTCTACTTCGCCGGCATGCGCTCGGAGGCGAACGACCCGACGGAGACGATCACCGAGGCGATCCGGCGCCGGTTCGGCTCGCTCGACCGCTGGCGCGCGGACCTCGAGATGTGCGCGCTCGCGGCGAACGGCTGGGCGATGCTCGCCGTCCACCCGGTCAACGGCAGGCTCTACCACGTCGTTTCGGACGCGCACGACGTGGGCCCGCTCTGGCTCGCAAGGCCGCTCGTGCTGATCGACATGTACGAGCACGCCTACTACGTCGACTACAAGAACGACAAGGGCGCCTACGTGAAGGCGTGGTTCGACCGGATCGACTGGGAGGAGGCCGACCGCCGCTACCAGGCGAGCCGGAGGTAGCGCGGCCGCGCTACTCGCCGAGCAGCCGGCCCACCTCCTTGCCGCCCCACCCGGCGCGCAGGTGGTCGTGGCTCGCGACGGTCGCGCGCACGCGCGTGGCGATGTCGTGGCTCCGGTAGGCGAGCAGCGCCCGGGCGGCGGGCAGGTAGCGGTAGGGGTTGGCGTCCACGAGCAGCACGAAGAGCGGCTCGACGAACGAGGGGTCGTGCAGTGCGCCCGCGCAGTCGGCGAGCGCGGCACTGACGACGCCCTCGCGCAGCGCCGTCACGAGGATCTCGACCTGGCGGTCGCGGGGCAGGAAGCCGAGGAGCACGGGCAGCAGATTCCCGGGGGTCCGTTCGAGCGCGACGGTGAGGTCGCGCTCCGCGAGTTCCCGCGCCGCGTCCGCGTCGAGCGACGCGAGGTGGGTGATCGTGCCGGGGGAGAGGCCAACGCCCGCGCGCCAGAGCATCCAGAAGAGCGGCGTGAAGGCCGGAACGCGGTGCTCCTCGAGCGTCTCGGCGAGCTGATCGCCGTCGCCCATGTGGTGCTCCGCCGCCCTTGCGATGATCCGCGCCGCCCGCTCGGACTCCTGCGCCGCGAGCGCCCGGTAGTAGTCGCGAAGCCGGTTGGGGCGGGGGATCGGGAGCGCTTCGAGGGCGGAGAGCAGCTGCGGGTTGGGGTCGTGCGCGGCGGCGAGGAGCGCGTTCCGGAGCATGCGATCGGGCTGCGGCCGCGCGCGGAGCGCCTTGTCGATCAGCGGCCAGTCGTCGCCGGCGCGCATGCGCGAGAGCGCGACGAGCGCATCGCCGTCGCCGCCCTCGGCGAGCGCGCGCAGCCTCGGGCGCCACTCCGCGGGCAGGCTCTCGTCGTGCAGCATCCGGCGCCGCTCGTCGAGCGGCGACTCGAGCACCGCCTCGAAGAGCGAGAGACGCTGTTCCGGCGAGAGCCGTTCCGACTCGCGCGCGATGCGGATCATGACGTCGCCCGTCATCTCCCTCCACCCGACGCATCCCGCGTAGGTGAGGATCCGCTCGACGTCCCCCCGATGCGCGCGCAGGATCGGCAACAGGTCGACGTCGGGATGCCGCTCCGCGAGCGCTTGCAGCGCGTAGCAGCGCACGACCGGGTACTTGCTGCTCACGCGCGCGAGAAGCTGCTCGCGCGTCGCGCTGTCGCGCAGGCGCTCGTAGGCGCGGTAGGTCTCGCTCTTGTCGCCCCCCTCGCCGACGGCGGCGCCGTCGAAGCTCTCGGCGACGCGCAGCAGCGCAAGCGCGCCCTCGACGCGCTCGGCCGGCGTGCCGCACATCGCCGCGAGCCCCTTGGCGAGCTCCTCGCCGATGCGGCCCTTCGCGAACCGCTTCGGATCCGCCCCCGAAAGCTGGTGCGTCCAGACGCTGACGCCGGGCGGCGCGCCTTCCACCTCCCACGTCTCGCCCGGCGCGAAGAAGAGGTAGACGTCCCACGCGAGCGGCGCGTCGCCTATGGGGAGCGCGCCGCAGGCGAGCAGGCCGCCGATCGTCTGCTCCTCGTCCCAGTACTGGCAAACGCCGTCGCCCCCGATCTCCCGCGCCCTCTGCTCCGCGAGCTCGCGCGTGTCGTTGGGCAGCACCTTCGTCCACACGACGTGGATCTGCAGGTCCGTCGTTGCCCGCCCGACCAGCCGCTCGCGCACCGCGCGGGCACCCTTGACGCAGGGCGGTCAGCCGGGCGAGACGATCGCGACGAAGCGCACGCACGCCCTGCCCTCGTTGAACCGCAGGCAGAAGGCCGCCTCCGAGCCGTCGAGATCGACGAGTGGCGAGGGGTCCGATGCGAGCAGCAGCAACCAGAGCACCGGCATGCGCGCATTCTAGCGCGGGAAGGGGGAGGAGCGCGAGGAGGGGCCCCCCCCGCGCCCCCCCCCTTCCGCCTCTCCCGGATCGGCGCGCGGCCGAAGCGTTCCACGCCGGGACACCGGCACGTCGAGGATGCGGTTTTTCCCGTGCGCATTCGCGTGCGCGGTGTTCATTCCAGTCGGCGGTCGGCATGTCCGGCGGGGCCAAAACACCATGACAGGCAGAACGCGACTCCTGCGCGCGCAGGCCGGCTTGACGCTGATCGAGCTGCTGCTCTCGGCGTCGATCCTCTCGGTCGTGGCGGTTGGCGTCGGCGCGACGCTGGCGCAGACGCCGCGCCTCACGCGCACAGTGACGCAGCAGCAGGCGGTGCGCGCGGCCATGCTCGCGGTCGCCTCCCAGATCAGCGGCGCGCCGTTCAGCAGCGTCGGCACGCTCTTCAACGGCTTCGCGTTCGACGTGCCCGGCGTACGGCCGCAGCAGGGCGACGCGGACGGCAAGCCGGGCAGCGTGCGCTTCGGCTACGGCGAGAACGGCAACACCGACTACTACAAGGTGACGATCACCGTCGCCTGGTGGGACGGCCATGCCAATCACACGGAAGAGACCGTGCAGTGGCTCGCCAACGTGCGCGGGGATACGGGAGTCTGCGCGCCGCTCGAGTTCACGAAGGAGCTCTACCGATGAGGCGCCCGCGAACCCTGTCCGAACGCGGCGTCGCGCTCGTCGCCGTGCTCTTCTTCGCCCTGGTCGCGATGGCGTACACGGGCTCGGCGCTCACGTCGGTCGTGGCGGTGCGGAAGCAGGCGCGCTACCAGATCGCGTCGCAGCGCGCCCACGAGGCGGCCGAGTCGGGCGTGCACCGCGTGCTCGCGATGCTGAGCGAGGTCGAGCACGTCGACCTGCGGGACGGCGGCGAGGTCGAGGGCGTCCTCCAGGGCACCGGCAAGGGCGCGATCCGCTTCGTCGTGAACCTCGAACCCGCGGGCAACGACGGCGCCGACAACGACCAGGACGGACGCGCCGACGAGGCCGACGAGGCCGACCTGATGGAAGTCCGCAGCACGGGCTACTGCGACCGCATCGCGCGCACGGTGCGCGTGACGCTGCTCGCCCGCTACCGCAAGATGGACGTCGGCGCCGCGACCTACCTCGCCGACCCCCTCGCGAAGGTCGGGTTCAACGGCAACTCCTTCCTGATCTCCGGCTTCGAGCACGACATCAACGGCAACAAGATCACGGGGGCCGTCCCGGGCATCGGCGTCCCGGGCTCGCCGCTGACCATCGTGAAACAGCTCAAGGCCAAGACCGGCACGAAGGTCATCGGCCAGGGCGCGAGCCCCTCGGTCTACGAGGTCGCGCCGCTCGACCTCAAGGACCTGATCGAGGAGGGCGCTCGCGCGGCGAGCATCGAGCTCAAGCCGAACACGACGATCACGAAGCTCGCCTCGGGCTCGTGGGGCACCCTCTCTTCCCCGTCGGTCATCTACGCGCCGGGCGACATCCACCTCTCCGGCAATGCCGAGGGCGCGGGCATCCTCATCGTGGACGGCAACCTGATGATCTCGGGCGGCTTCCAGTGGGTCGGCCTCGTCATCGTGCGCGGCGAGGTCACCTTCTCCGGCGGCGGCTCGGGCACGCGGCTCACCGGCGCGCTGATCGTCGAGCGCAACCTCAACACGGGGACGCTCAACCTGAAGTCGACCGCGCTGACGGTGAACGGTACGATTGACGTCCTCTTCTCGAACCAGGCCGTCAACCACGTCATGCGCAGCTTCGCGACCTACACGTTGCTGAACTGGCGCGAGGGGCCCAACCCCGATGAGGAATAGTTCCATGCGCCAACGCGGTTTCTCGATGCTCGAGGTCTCGATCGCGGCGGCCTCCTTCGTCGCGGTCATGGGCACCGTCGCGGCCGGCATCGTCATCGATACGCGCACGCACGACGCGATCGTGAAGCAGCTCGGGCCGGAGATGAAGCTCTCGGTGGCCCTGCACCGCATGGTCACCGAGATCCGGATGGCGGGGGTCTGGGGGGAGGACAAGAACCACAACGGCGCGCTCGACGACGGCGAGGACATCAACGCCAACGGCACGCTCGACGCCGACTGGTCGCTGGCCGACAAGGCCAGCGCCTCCTCGCTGGCCTTCAACATCCGGCAGGACGACATCAGCCACGACGGCACGATCCTCGCGACCGGCATCTACTCGACGAAGGTCACGTGGGCGCTGGAGGGCGGTCGCCTCGTGCGCAAGCAGAGCCGCTACGACGCGAAGGGGCGCGAATACGTCAACGCGTCGATGATGGCCGACCGCCTCGCGTCGCTGACGTTCACGCGCACCGGCGGCGTCATCCGCATCCGGGCGGAGGTGGACGTGCCGGCCGCGGGCGGCAAGACGACGCGCCACGCGACCGAGACCGACATCTGGCTCCGGAACTGAGGCGCGGGGGGGGGCCCCCGCGCCTGTCGCTCCCGGGGCTCACGGGATCGTGAACGTGCCCTCGGTGATGCTCTGGTTGCCGCTCCGGTCGATCGCCAGCACCTCGAAGGCGTGCACGCCCGAGGCCAGCGCGGCGACGAACTCCGGCGGCACCGTGACGCGGTCGGCCGTGGCCGGCAGCGTGACCTGGAAGAGGCCGACGATGACCTGGTAGCCGACGACCTGCACCGCCTCGTCGGGGAAGCCCTCCGGGGGCGCGTGCACGGCGTCCCACCGGATCAGGAGCGCATCGCCCGGGCCGACCTCCGCCTCGACCTCGGGGCCGTCCGGGATCGCGTGGCTGAGCCGGCCGACACCCTCGATCTCGTCGCCGTCCACGGTCTTCCCCTCGAACTCGTACTCCCCCTGCGGGAAGAGGTCGAGAAGGTCCTCGAGCGGGAACTCGTCGAGCGACGGCTCCGCGCCCTCGAAGAAGAGCTCCGTCATGCCCAGACTCTTGTAGGGCCCCTTCCCGGCGACCTCGAAGATCCTCGTGCCGTGAGGGCCGTAGATCTTCATCTCCTTCCAGTCCTCGCCGTCGAGCATGATGTGCACGCCGAGGTCGTTGGCCGACGCGTTGTACTCGAAGTAGACCTTGGCGATCGAAAGCGGGATCTCCTGCTTCTTCTTCTTCGCGACCGCTTCCGGCGCCGCCGTCCCGAGCGCGAGCACCGTGATGACGAGCAGCAGCAGCGTGAGCGATCGCCCCGATGCCGCGCGCAGGTTCAAGCCGTTCATGGTTCCTCCATCGACGTCGCCCCGTCCCGGGCGGCCGCGGAACCCTCCGCCGCCTCGCCATGCGGACCCGGGGCCTCGGGGTTCGCACGGACGCATCGTGGACGACGGACCTGACGGCGGACTTAGGTCCCCCCGCGCCCCCCCCGACATGGCCCCGCAACCGCGCGCCGATCTACGGCAGGAACTGGCAGATCCCGAAGGGATTCGTCCCGACGGCGATCTGCCCGAGCAGGACGGGCACGCTGGTCGGCGTGGGCAGGCCGTAGACCGTCACGGCGCTGCCGCCGTTGCTGTGGGTGACGTAGAGCTTGCGTCCGTCGCGGCTGCTCGTGATGTTGTGCGGCGCGCTGACGGGCGTGGGGAGACCGCCGATGGCCGAGTCGGTGGCGAGGTCGACCGCGAAGAGGCCGACCGAGCCCGGGCCCGGGAGGCCGCCCGCGACGTGGCCCGGGAAGTTGCTGACATAGAGCGTCTGGCCGTGCGCGGGGACCCAGACGCCGTGGCCGCCGAAGATCGGGATGACGGCGATCTCGGCCATCGTGTCGCGGTCGAGCACGAAGACGTTGTCGGTGTCCTGGCAGGCGACGTAGAGCCGCCGCGAGACCGGATCGAGGAAGACGTGCGGGTCCTCGCCCACCGGGGCGCGCCCGACCTCCGCGAAGGTCGTGCGGCTGTACTTCACGACGACGTCGGGGGCGCTGTCGACGTCGAGCACCGTCACGAAGGCGTGGTCGGCGTCGACGACGATGTCGTGCGGGATGCCGCCGAGCCCGCGGAGGTCGGCCGGGATCGGCGCCACCGCGAGCAGCGAGTTCGTCGCGAGGTCGAACGCGGCGACGCTGAAGTCGGCGCGATCGACCGCCCAGAGCTGGTCGCCCGAGAGCCAGATGTGGAAGACATCCCCGATCATGGGGAGGTCCGCGACGTGGCTGAAGTCGGCGGCCGCGAGCACGAGGATGCGGCGGTTGGCATCGTCGCCCACGTAGACGCGGCCGTGGACGGGCGAGTAGGCGACGTAGCCCGGCGTCGCCGCGACCGCCCCGGGCGGCAGGAGGACGGTCTCCACGACGAGGTCGCTCCCGGTGTCGAAGACCGACAGCGAAGCCGACGCGCGGTTGGCCACGACGATGAGCTCGCCGGACGGCGGGTTCGCGACCCGCAGCACGCGCGAGTCGTGACAGCCCGTCAGCAGCAGGAGCGCGAGGAACGCGGGCAGCGTGCGCATGGCGGACCAGCGTACCGCGCGAGGCCTCCCGGCGCGCCTCCCCACCGCGACGGTCCCGGTGGAGCCGCCCGCCCGCCGTCGCGGAAGGGGCTGCGATCGAGCCGGAGCGGGGCGGACGAGGCCGAGGGCGCGCCCGGGTCTTGTCCGCCCACGGCCCCCGCACCCCCTCCCGATCCCCCGTGCGATACGATCTGGGGATGGGTCGCAACCTCTTCCTCCTGCTGATGCTCGTGCTCGCGGGCCTCGTCGGCTGGCTCGCGGGTTCCGGCGGCAGCGGCGCGCCCGCTCCCGTGCGCACGTCGCGCGGCGGCGAGACGTCGGAGTACCGGATCACGGAGTTGGAGCTGCGCGTGGAACGGCTCGAGTCGCGCCTCGCCGCGGCGACGGCAGGAGCGCCGCCGCCGGCGCCGGCCGCGCAAGCGGAGCAGGAGAGGCCAGTCCAGATGCGCGACTGGCTCCAGCGCGCGGTCCGGCCCGGCGTCACCGCGGCGCGCGGCGCGACGGCGCAGGGCGCACCGACCGACGGCGGCATGACGCCTCGCCAGCGCTACGAGGAGATCCTCGAGCGTGCGGGCCCCGCGTCGGAGGAGGGAGCGCAGGCCGCCTTCGAGCTCGGCTACCTCGCGCGCAACGACAGGGACTACGCGGCGTCGGACGCCTGCTTCGAGCGCGTGCAGCGGGCGGTCGCGGCGGACAGCGCGGCGTCCGCGTGGGCGGAGTTCCAGCTCGGCTGGAACCGCAGGTTCGCGGGCGACGTGGCGGCCTCGGAAGCCCACTTCCGGCGCGTCATCGACCACCCCGCGGCGCGGGCGGGCACGAAGGCCGCCGCGCGCTACGCGATCGCGGGCACGAGGCGGGAGCAGGGCGATCCGGCGGGCGCCCGCTCCGAACTCGAGGCGCTCGTCGAGGCGGCGAAGCCGCACGCGGTCGATCCCACGGCCGGCTACTACGTCGGCCTGGCGCGACAGATGCTCGACGCGGGAGGCGGCTAGGGCAACAGGGCGCTACACTGCGGGGATGGGGCGCCCGCACGCAGGCCTGATCGTCGCCACGGGCGCGGCGGCCGCGCTGGGAGCGCTCGCGGTGTGGCAACCCTGGGTGCGCACGCCCGCGCCCCGCGCGGCCGACCAGCCGTCGGCCCGCCCCCTCGACCTGCGTGAGGGCCACAACCGCGTCACCGTCATCCAGCGGCAGACCGCCTCCGTCCCCGGCTCCTCGGGCAGGCTCCAGGTCCACCTCGGCGACATCACGCGCGGGCAGGTGGAGGTCACGCTCAGCCGCGCCGACGGCGGCGGCGTGCTGCCGACGCAGTCGGTGCGCGAGGGCGACACGGTCCGCTTCGCCTACGAGGGCCACGCCTACCGCTTCCGCATGGTCCGCCTGAAGAACCGCCTCCTCGGCGACGACGAGGCCGAACTCGAGTTCTCCGAGGACGCCCTCTCCCGGGAGGAGGCGCGGGCGGTGATCGCGTCGCTGCTCGCGAAGGTGCGCGCTTCGGATGTCGTCTTCATCCGCAACGGGGTGGAGCATTCCCCCGCGGAGGCCGCCGAGCATCTCGAGGGAAAGTGGAGGGGTGCCGGGGAGGAGGTGGCGACGCCCGAGGACTTCATCCGGATCTGCGCGAGCCGCTCCTCGTGGTCGGGGCAGCCCTACACCGTGCGGCGCGGCGACGGTACGGTCGTCTCCTCGGAGGCGTGGCTCACCGCGACACTGCAAAGCCTGCGCGGCGGCCGGTAGGCGGCGGCGTCGCGGGACGAGGCCGCGCCCTCACTGCGCGATGCCGGCGCGGAGCTTCTGCACATTGGCGAAGTTGACGCCGAAGTCCGCGATCGTCAACCGGACGCGCGGCCTGCTCGAGATGGAGACCTCGGTGCGGCCGTCGCCCTTCGGAGACAGCCGGACCTCGATGCGCTCGCCGAAGCTCTCCATGGTGAGCGCCGTTCGGGCGCGGATCAGGGCGGGGTTGTCCGCCACGTCGATGCGCATGGAGAACCGCAGCCTCTTCACGGCCGCGAGGCACTTCTCGTAGGCGATGGGCGGCGCAAGACCCAATTCGAGGCGGGTCGCATGCGAAGCGCGGCTCGGGTCCGTCTGGCCCCTGCGCCGACTGCAGATGACGTGGGGCCAACCGCAGCAGACGCACATGGCGATGCCAAAGATGACCCCGGAGCAGAGTGCCGCGCGCACGCCCTCTCCCGGGCTCCCCCACAGCGCGAGGGCCCCGGCCGAGACCGCCGCGACCGGGAGGCTGGAGGCGGCGAAGGCCCTGGCGTAGAAGCGTGCGACCGTCCACACTGTGCGTTCGCGCCAGTATACGCCGAACGCGGGGGCCCTTCGGGGGCGTGCGCCTCCGTTCAGCGCGGTGCGCGGCGGCGCAGGTGCCACACGTGCTGGGCGATCTTGCGGTGAGCGTCTTCCGTCGCGGTGACCACGAGGATAAGGTCTGCGATCAGGTGGTGGACATCGGGCCTCGCATCGAGTCCATGGCCCCCGGGGGGAGGCTCGCGCGCGACGGTCGCCGCGCTCCCCGGCCCACCCCCGCCGGGGAAGTCCCGGATGGGCGAGACGAGGTCGTTCACGTCGTGGAAGCGCAGTTCCAGGGCGGCGGGCACTGGACGCGCAGCGCGGCGTGACGCCGCAACCAGATCGGCGACGGCCGAAGGCCGCGCTGGTCTCGCCTCCGCCGCCGAGGAGAGCCGCGCTTCGGCCACCGCGGCTTGGTTCCGGGCGCCGCACCGGTCAGCACCAGGGTTTGCGCAGGGAGCGCGAAGTCCGAGGGTTGGCAGTACAAGCCTCGGGCGCTGCGCGCCCTCGCGACGGCCTTTGGCCGATCCGGATCGAGGGTAGCGGATTTGATAAGGAACCCAGGAAGGGAGGAACCCATGAGAGCAGAGGGGAGCACTCCGGGACTCGGATGGTCGAATCCGCCTCTTCCTCGGTTCCTAGGTTCCTGGGTTCCTTCTTCCAGGCTCAAGACGAAGGCTGTGGTTGACCGCACCGCGCAGTTCCCGTGCCATCGCACGCTGAAAGGCGCGCGCGGCAACATCCTCGAGCCCCTCCGAGCGCGTTCGCCCAAGAAACCCGAAGACCCTTCGAGATTTGGACCCCCTCGCCCGTGTAACGCCCGTACCACGCGGCTCACCTGCCGCCGGGCGACGCGGGGCGGCGCCAGGCGGCCCCCTCCGCTTGTCATAGAATGGAGGGGTGCGCCGCACCGTCGCGCTGATCCTGCTCGGGGCCATGGCGCCGGTGCTCGCGGACGGGCTCGCGGGGATCCGGCGCGAGGCGATCGCCGAGTTCGAGGATCTCGTCGAATGGTGCGGCAAGAAGAGCCTGCTGCGCTCCCGCAACCAGATCTACGAGCGGATCCTCCGGCTCGATCCCGACCACGAGAAGGCGCGGTACTGGCTGCGCTACCAGCGGCGCGGCACGGAGTGGGTGCGCGCGGCGCCCTACCGCGAGCCGGTGGACCGGAATCCGGCGGCGGAAGCCGAGTACAGGACAAGGCGCGAGGCGATCGAGGCGCGTCTGGAACCGCGCATCATGGAGGTCGTCGAGCGGGGGGGGCCCGGGGGGGCGGAGGCGCTGGATCTGCTGCTCGCGATCGCTCCCGGGAGCAGGCGCGCGAGGGCGCTCGCCGGCGAAGTCGAGTGGCGCGGCCGGTGGGTCCTCGAGGAGACGGCGCGTGCCTTCGAGCGGCGCGCGGAGCTCCAGAGGATCGCGGGCAAGGCGCTCCGCGACCTGCCCGAGCCGCGGGCCGACCGGCCGACGGAGAAGGAGCGCGCGCTGGGTCTCCGGTGGACCTGTGCCTACGTCGGGCATTGGTGGCGGTTCGTCGCGACGGTGCCCGACCCCGAGGAGGTCCGGCTCTCGCTGCGCGGCGCGGACGCCGCCGCCGCGCTCGTCGCGGGCGCCATCGCCGACGAGACGCGCCCGCTGACCGCGGAGGGGCTGCGGGCGCGGGACTTCGGCTGCTACTACCTCGCCGACCGGGCCGAGGGGATGCGCTTTCTTGCGGCGCACCCGTCGTTCACGGCCGCGGACCGGAGGTTCGCGGAGCCGCTCTCCGGCACGTGGGTCCCCAAACAGCCGCGTCACGCGACCTGGCGGGAGAGTGCCGAGGGCCGCCGGGACGACGTCTGCCGTAGCGCCATCGAGACCGTGCTCACGCTGCGCTACGGCAGCTTCGACAAGGGCTGGCTCGATGAGGGCTTCGGTATCTACCTTGCCCACCTCCTCGTCGGCACGCGCCTCACCTGCTTCGTGGCTCAGACACCGTACGCGCGCGACGATGCCAGCGAAGCGCGGAAGATGGCGCTGATCGCCCGCATGCAGGCGCCGGACGCCGACTGGCTCGCGCTCGCGCGCGGCGCCGGTCGTCCCGACCTGCGGTTCCTCGCGACGAAGGGGCTCAACGAGATGACCGCGGACGACGTCCTCTGGTCCCACGCGCTGGCCGCCTACCTGCTCGAGGGCCGCCCCGACGGCCTGTCGCGCTTCCTCGCGCACTGCGTGAAGCACAACCTGGACGAGTCCCTCGCGGAGGCCTACGGCACGACGGTCGTCGAGGTCGAGAAGCGCCTGCTCCGCTGGCTCGACGAGACGGGCTGACGCGGATCCCTCCCCCCGGGCCCCCCGCCGTTCCGTACACTGGTGCGGTCTTGCACGCGATCTGGGGTGTTCTCCTCGTGCTGCTGCTCGGCGGCGACGCGTTCGACGCGGCGCACCGCGCCTACGAGGAGGCGAAGCGGCGGCCGCCGCTCAGCAAGCGGCTCGGCGGCATCCGCGCGCTGGCCGCGACCGGCGACCCGCGCGCGCTCGCGATCCTCGCCGAGCGCTACGAGAAGCCGCCCTTCCCGCGCGACCACGAACGCTACCTGATCGCGCGCATGCTGGGCGACCATTTCCGCAAGCCCGCGGTCGCGCCCGCGCTGTGGAAGTGGGCCGCGACGCAGCGCGAGGACGCGGATGCGTGGCTGCGTTTCTGCGCCGCGGGCGGCGAGGTCGGGGAGGCTGCGGAGGACCTGCTCGCAAGCCCGCGCGAGAACCCGTTCCACCGCGCGGCGGTGCTCATGGCGTGGGCGGCGGCGGGCAGGGACCGGCTGGCGAGCATCCCGCGCTGGCTCGCGGAGGGGCTGCTCCCGGCGAAGGGGTTCGCGCGCGGGCTGTTGCTCGAGGGCATGGCGGCGCTGCTCGTCGCGCAGCGCGCGCAACTGGGGAAGAAGCCGTTCGAGGAGGCGGCGCTCGCGCTGATCGACCATCTCGAGGCGAAGGAGACGCCCGAGCGGACGCGCCTCGTGCTCGCGCGCCACTTCGCGAAGGCGTTCGGCACGCCGACGGTCGCGACGAAGGCGATCTTCTGGAAGCAGATGCTCGCCTACCAGCAGGTGAAGGACGCGAGCGGCACGACGCGCGCGGGGGCGCCGCGGTTCTTCGGCATCGAGGGGTCCGGGGAGCGGATCGTCTTCGTGCTCGACCTCTCCGACTCGATGCTGGAGCCGCTCTCGCCGGCGGAGCGGGCGGAGGCGGTGCGACTCGGTCTCCCCGTCGGCGAGCAGACAAGGAACCGGTTCGACCTCGCGCGCGCTTGTCTCAGGGATTCGCTCGAGGGGCTCGCGCGCACGGTCTCCTTCGCGGTCGTTGGGTTCGGCGATCACGCGGCGACCTTCCGCTCGACGCAGGAGATGACGCGCGCGACGCGCGGCAGCGTCGCCGCGGCGGTGCGCGAACTGATGGAGTTCGAGCCCGGCAAGGTGAAGGAGGGGAGCGCCCACGGCACGCTGCGCGGCGCGACGAACCTGCACGGCGGCCTGCGCCTCGCGTTCCAGCTCACGCGCAAGGGGCGCCTCGCGGAGAACGAGCACACCGACGCGGAGGCGTTCCTGTCGGGCGCCGACACGATCTTCCTGCTGAGCGACGGCCAGCCCACCAACGACGACTTCGCCGCCAACGACGCGTTTGCCGGCGGCGCGATGACGAAGAACACCGAGACCGGCGAGACGATGCAGGACGCGCCGCCGGGCAGCGCGTCGTTCTACGGCCCCTACCGCGACGCGGAGAACCTCTACCGCGACGTCGAGCGCATGAACCTCTTCCGCAAGGTCGAGTTCCACTGCGTCGCGCTCGGCGACGCCGACGGCAAGCTGCTGCGCCGCCTAGCCGACCTGGGCCTCGGGCGCGTGTACGGCGCCCGGTGACCTGGTTGCGAATCCCGCGCGGGGTGCGTGCCGCCGGATTGCGACCTGCCGCGCTGCCGGGCGACCTGCCCCGGCACCGTACCCGGGCGCGGGGGGCGCAGGTTCGCTACAACGGGCCCATGGAACGCTTCAATTACCAGTTCGTGCTGATCGGCGTCGTGGTCGGACTCGCGGTGACCGAGATCCTCGGCTGCGTCGCCAACATCCTCAGCGCGCGCCACCGGACGCGCGTCTACTGGGTCCACCTGCTCTGGCTCGCGATCGCGTTCATGCTCGCGATCCAGTACTGGTACGCGGCCTTCGGGTGGCGCAGCGGCCACACGCTCGGCGACTCGTTCGTCCGCTACATGATGACGCTCTCGGTGCCGATCGCGATCTATCTCTCGGCGTCGATGATCAGCCCGAAGACGCCGCCCGACGGCGAGGTGTTCGACTTCCGCAAGTACTACTACGAGAACCACCGCGGGATCTTCTCGATGTTCGCGCTGACGATCGCGGTCTACGCGGTGCACCGCACCCTCGCGAGCGGCGGCGCGTGGCTGCGCCCGACCAACCTCGTGCGCGGCGCCGCGCTCCTCTGCCTCGTCTCCCTCGCGGTCTGGGACAACCGCAAGTTCCACGTGACGATGGTCTTCGTGATGCTCGCGACCTTCTTCGGCTTCACCTTCGGGTTCTGACCGCGCGCACGGCGGGTCCGCACCTCGCGCCGGCCCCCGCCCCCCCCCGCCTGTCCCGCCCCTTGTCGCTACGTCCCTCCCTTCCGGCACAATCGAGCGCGAAAGGGGTGTCGGCCGATGGCACGCGTGCTCGTGATCGATGACGAGGAGGGGTACCGCGCCGCGATGCGCCGGGCGCTCGAGTCGGACGGGCACGAGGTGCGCGTCGCGCCCGAGGGGATGGCGGGGATCGCGCTGCTGCGGGAGGAGGCGGCGGACGTCGTGATCTGCGACCTCTTCATGCCGGGGGTCGAGGGGCTGACCGCGATCCGGATGATCCGGCGCGAGTTTCCCGAGGTCGCGATCATCGCCGTCAGCGGTGCCGTGCCGCTGATGACCGCCGACATGCTGCGGGCCGCGGCGACCTTCGGCGCGAGGAAGACGCTGCGCAAGCCCTTCGACGAACTCGCCCTGCTCGATGCCGTGCGCGAGGTCGCGGGCGGCTTCTGAGGCCACGCGCGGTCACTTCTCTCCAGGCGGGTCGCTGATCTTGCCCGCGAGGATCTCGGCGAGGATGGCCGCCTCCACGTCGCGCTCCGCCTGCTTGACGTACATGCCGACGAGGCCCTTCCTGTCATCGATGTAGGACCAGTCGCCGACCGCGTCGAACGGGACGTAGTACATCTTCGTGCGCCGTTCCTGCCCGGAGACGTAGGACTCGCCACTGCAATAGAACTTGTCCTTGAGGACCGTGACCACCTGCAAGCCCGTCACTCCCGTGAACGACGTGTCGTCCCGCACGTAGACGGTGAAGTCCCTGTGCTCGCGAAGCTTGACGTCCCGCTTGCGGATCGCGGCGAGGAACAGGTCGAGGTCCGCCCGGCACCGCTCCGACGAGAGCAGCAACGCCTCCCTGCGCAGGCGAAGCTGGAGGTCCGGGAGGTCCATGCGGCTCCTCGCGATGAGGACCGCCATCTCGTCGTCGGTGGGCGGCGCGGGATAGAAGTGCTCGGCGAGACCGAGTTCGGCGAGCGGATCGTCCGCCTTCAGCCGCTTGGCGAGGTCCGCGGTTCGGGGCACATACCGGGCCAGCAGGTTGCCCTCCGAGGTCGTGAACGCGAGCGCGGTCACATCGTCCTTGAGCATCGCCGCGGCGAGGCGGCACAGCATCGTGTGCGCGACCCTGGGCTCGGGCGGCGCCACGGCGCGCAGGGCGAGGTGCGCCCTGTGCTCGGGGGTGCGCGGGAGCGGGTCGGTCTTCGCGAGGAGGGGGTCCTGGTAGCGCTCCCACGGCGGCGGCTCGGCGAACCGGGCGTCCACGTAGGCGACCCGGATGCGTACGCCCTCGCACTCGAACTCGAACGTCGGCTCCTTCGCGCGCTCGAGGATGCGCTTGCGCGCCTCGAGTTCCCGCGTCGCCGGCCAGCACCGGCCGACGATGTCGGCGAAGTCACTGGCGGAATAGCACCGGTGCTTCCGGCGCAGGAGCACCACGCGCGGGTCGCCGTCCCACCGCGACCCCTGCGCGAACGCGACGGCTTCCAGAAGCAGCAGCACGCCCAGGCATCGCGGAACCACGGGGTCATTGTATCCGTGCGCGGGGAGCCAGTGTCAAGTCCGGAGCCGCCGCCCCAGGGCTTGCACGCGGACCGCACTTCCCCCCCCGGCCCCCCGATTTCGCTTTCCGTTGGCGACTTGCTACACTCGCGCCATGACTGCCACACTGTCGATCCGGATGAGCGACGAAGTCCTCGCCGCCATCAAGGCCAACAAGTCCCTTACGATCAACCTCGGCGGAGGCGCCAAGTCGGGCGCGCCGGCCGCGAAGCCTGCCGCGAAGCCTGCCGCGAAGCGCGGACGCAAGGCGGGCCGGAAGGCGAAGCGCGCCTCGGGGCCGCGCGAGGGTTCGCACGGCGCGAAGCTCATCGAGTGGGCCGCGAAGCGCGGCAAGCCCTTCGGCACGCCCGACGTCGTGAAGGCGCTCAAGATCAACCGCGGCCACGCGAGCATGGTCCTTGCCAGCGTCGTCGCGGGCGGCCAGGTCGTGCGCCAGGGGCGCGGCGTCTACGCCGTGCGCGGCTGATCCTCCACGGGTCCGGTTCGCGCGCCGCGGTGCCACGGGCGCTGACGCCGCCGGGTGTCGGCGCCCGCGTGCCCTTCCCGGGGATCGCCTCCCCCGCCGGTTGCGCCGCGCGCCGCGACGTCTCCGTCAGTCCCCCTCCCACTCCCGCACGAGCGCCTTCGGCGCCGTGTTGCACCAGGCCATGGCCAGTGCCCGCGCGACGAGCGTGGCTTCGGCCCTGGCGATCGTGACGATCGTCGCGCCGCGGGCGCCCCACGTGCCGTTCGCGGGGGCGGCGGCTCCCCGCATCTCCCTGATCACCTCTGCCTGCTGCTCCCGCGTCAGCTTGACCATGCCCCACGACCCGCCGGGGCCGAGCGACGCGAAGATCTTGCCCCGCACGCGGAAGTCGGGGTGGTCCATGTGCGCGCCCTCGACCGCCTCCGGCAGCGCGAGCGCAAGCGTGCGGAACCGCGCGACCGTCATCATGCGCCGATCTCCCCCAGGCGCCCCTGCCCGTACTCGCGGAAGGCCTCCTCGATCTCGGCGCGGCTGTTCATCACGAAGGGGCCCTGGCCGACGATCGGCTCGTCGAAGGGCTCGCCGCCGAGCAGGAGCAGCCTCGAGTCCGCCGCCGCGCGCGCCTCGATGCCGGCCCCGGCGCGCGTGAAGATCGCCAGATCGCCGTCGCGCACCGTGGCGCCGCTTTCCACAGTGACTTCGCCCGCAACCAGCAGGAACGCCGCGGTGTGGCCTTCCCGGACCGGCAGCGAAGCGACACCGCCGCCGCGCACTCTCACCTCCCAGAGATCCACGGGGCTGAATGTCCGCGCGGCGCCCGCCTGCCCGCCGAACGCGCCCGCGATCACCCGCACGCCCCCGGCATCGCCCGGCAGCGGCACGACCGGGATCTGCGCGGCCCGCAGCGTCTGGTAGGCGGGCTCGGCGCCCTTGTCCTTCGCGCGCAGGTTGACCCAGAGCTGCACCATGTGGAACCGGCCGCCGCTCCGCGTGAAGGCCGCCGAGTGGAACTCCTCGTGGACGATGCCCTTGCCCGCGGTCATCCACTGCACGTCCCCGGGGCCGATCCTGCCGCCGCCGCCGCTCGAATCGCGATGCTCGAGTTCGCCGTCGAAGACGACCGTCACCGTCTCGAACCCCTTGTGCGGGTGGGCGCCCACGCCGCGCTTCCCGCGGCCGGGCGGGAACTCGTAGGGCGCGGCGTAGTCGAGCAGCAGGAAGGGGCTCAGTTCGCGGCCGAGTCCGTCGTAGTCGAAGACGCCGCGCACGGGGAAGCCGTTGCCGACCCAGTGCATGGCCGAGGTGTGGTGGATCCGCTGCAGTTTCTTCATCGGGGCCTCTCGAAGTCGAACGGGGGGGGCTCGGGGGGGTAGAGTACCGCGCCGATGGCTCTCCTGTGGATCGTCTTCTCGGTCGTCGTCGTCCTCATGCTCGCGCTCGACCTCGGCATCTTCAACCGGGAGGCGCACGCGATCGGCCTTCGCGAGGCGCTCGCGTGGAGCGCCGTCTGGATCGCGCTCGGGCTCGGGTTCGCGGTGTTCATCGGCCTTGCGACCGACGGCGGATGGCGCCGGGCGCAGGAGTATCTCGCCTGCTACCTCACCGAGAAGTCGCTCAGCGTCGACAACCTCTTCGTCTTCCTCGTGGTGTTCCGCTACTTCGGCGTGCGCGAGGAGCACCAGCACCGCGTGCTCTTCTGGGGGATCCTCGGCGCGCTGCTGATGCGCGGGCTCTTCATCTGGCTCGGCGTCAGGCTGCTCGAGCAGTTCGAGTGGATGACCTACGTGCTCGGCACCTTCCTCGTGCTCACCGGCGCGCGCCTCGCCTTCCAGGACCAGCAGCAGCACGACCCGTCGCGCAGCAGGCTGCTGCGCCTCTGCCGGCGCGTGGTGCCGCTGAGCCTCGAGCCCGCCGAGGGTCGGTTCTTCGTGCGCGACGGCGGCCGCCTGCTCGGCACGACGCTCTTCCTCGCGCTCGTCGTCATCGAGGGCACCGACGTCGTCTTCGCGCTCGACTCGGTGCCCGCGGCGCTTGCGATCTCCACCGACACCTTCGTCGTCTACACGTCGAACGTGATGGCGATCCTCGGACTGCGCGCGCTCTACTTCGCGCTCGCGGGCATGCTCGGCCGCCTGCGCTACCTGCACTACGGACTCGCGCTGGTGCTCGTCTTCGTCGGCGTGAAGATGCTGCTCGCGCACACGGTCGAGATCACCGTCGGGATCTCCCTCGGCGTCGTCGCGACGATCCTGCTCGCCTCGCTCCTCGCGTCGCTGGTGCGCGGCCGGGGGGAGTGAGCCGTTGGCCGGATGATCACGCCGTGGCCATGCCGGCGACAGCGGCGCGCGGGCGGGGCGCTCGCGGCGCGGGGTCGCGTGCGGCATGGGGGTTGCGCGTGCTCTCGCATGCGTCACCTGCTGATCGCCCTGCTGCTCCTGCCCTCCGTGGCACCCGGCGCCGATTACGACGCGACGGAACTCCTGGCCGCCCTCTGCGACGGAGGGTCGAGGGAGTTCGAGCGGGAGGTCGGCGAGGCGCTCGTCAAGCGGCTGCCTGGGTCGCTTGCATTGATCGATGCGCTCCGCGCCCGCGTGAAGGCCGAGCCGGGACGTCGCATGGTCGCCCGGGTCGTCGCCAGGTCGGCGGCGGCGCTGCGGGAGAGGCTCGCGGCGGAGGATTCGGCACGCGAAGCGGCGGAGGTCGCTTCGCTGCTTCCGAAACTCTCGGAGCGCACGCGGCAGGAGATCGGGCTCGAGGTCCTGCCGGACGGTCTGCTGATCGTCTGGTACGACGCGCGGACCTTTGCAAGCCCTGACCGCCTCCGCGTGCTCGAGTACCTCGTCTGTCCCGACCGCGAGGACTCGAAGGCGTACGAATGCCTCGCGGGCATGGCCCCTTCGGAGTGGGATGCGTTTTCGCGCCAATGGAGGCCGGAGCGCGCGCTGCTCCTCAGGTGGAGGGATCGGGAGGGCGTGGCGCGCCTCGTCCGGATCGCCGACCTCTTTGCCTGGGCGAAGCCGGAGCGGATCCCGGGGAGCGGGATCAAGCTCGGCGGGAACCACGATGAGTCGGGAAATGCGGGGCTGCCGCCCGATTGCGCCTGTGTGCAAGTCGGGGTCTTGATCCGGTGAGGGCGGCAGGCCCCGCTGGGACAACGGGGTCTGACCCCTTTGTCCCGCCGCGGGTAGCATTGGGGGGGCCCGGGGGGGCCACGCATGCAAGCGCCCGACGGCGTCCTCTTCCGGCTTCTCGCCCCGGGCGACTCCGTCGAACTCGTGACCGCGCTGCTGCACGAGGCCTATGCCCCGCTCGGCGCGCGCGGCCTCAACTACACCGCCGTCGACCAGTCGGTCGAGACGACGCGCGAGCGCATCGCCGGCCACGAGTGCCATGTCGCCGAACGCGCGGGGTCGATCGTGGGCACGGCGACGCTGCACACCGACAGCCGCGACCGGCCCGAATGCGCCTGCCGGCCGGGCATGGCCTACCTGTCGCAGTTCGCGGTCTCGCCCGCCCTCCAGCGGAGCGGGCTCGGCTCCGCGCTGCTCGCCCACGTCGAGGCGCGGGCGCGGGCGCTCGGCTTCACCTCCCTCGCGCTCGACACCGCGATCCCCGCGACGCACCTCGTCGCGTTCTACTCCCGCCGGGGCTACGCGACCATTGGCGAGACGCGATTCCCCCGCAAGACATATCGCAGCGTCGTCATGGCGAAGCCGCTGCGGGACAATGGGGTCTGACCCCTTTGTCCCACCGGCTTGCGGGCGGCCTTCTTCTTCCGGCGCGCGGGCGCCTTCCGCTTCTCGTAGAGCGGCTGGTAGAGCTGGAGCTTGAGGCCGCCCGGGGCGAGGAAGCAGGTGACCAGGCCGTAGCCGCGGTTGGCGATCTTCTGCGTGAACTTGACGCCGCGCTTCTTCAGCGCCGCGACGCTCTTCTTGATGTCGTCGCAGTAGAACGAGATGTCGTGCGTGCCGTCCGGCGCGCCATGCTTGCCGGTGGGGTCGGCGGGGTGGCATCCCATGTCCGCCTCGGGCAGGTCGAAGATCAGCCAGCCGTCGCCGACATCGCTGCACGGGAATCCGAGCTTGTCGCGCAGGAAGGCGCGCAGCGCCTCCGGCTCGGCCGTGTAGAACATCGTGTGCACGCCGCGGATCGCCACGCTTCACTCCCCCGCGGATGGACCGCCGGCCTCGTGCTCCCCCGCGGGCCGATCGTCGAGGGCGAGGTGGCACTTCTTGTACTTCTTGCCGCTGCCGCACCAGCAGGAGTCGTTCCTGCCCGGGCGCACCGCACGCCCGGCCGAGGGCAGGATGCGCTCGGAGAGGTCGCGCACATCACCCGCGCGCTCGCGCAGGAGGGCCTCCTGGCGCGGCGTCAGCGCGCCGCCGAGCGCCACGATCGCGTCGAGCAGCGGCTGGAGGTTGGCGGGGACGCCGCGCCCCGAGAGCTGGCGATCGAGCGCGGCCGACAGCGCGGGGAGCGCCCTTGGGTCCCCGTAGGTCTCGAGATGGTCGGCGCCGTCCGCGGGCTCGCGACCGACGTAGTCGACCAGCAGGTCGAGCAGCCGGTCGTCGCGGTCCGGGGCCTCGGCGGCGAGCCACGCGATCAAGCCGCGCACGCGGGCGCTGCCGGCCTCGGCGTACGCGTCGGCGAGGATCGGCACGGCGTCGGCGCCGAGGAACTCGACATCGTCGAGGGCCTCCTCGTAGTCCTCCGGCTCGAGAGGTTCGCTGGCGGCGCGCCGGATCGTGGCCTCGAGCTCGACGCGCGCCGCGGCCGCCGCCCACAGCCCGTCCGCATCCGCGCCGGCCTCGAGGTCCTCGGCACCGAGGTCGGCGAGCGTCCGTGCGGCCCCGTCATCGAGCGCGAGCAGCGCCGCGCGCAGTTCGTCGGGCAGCGACCCTCCCGCCTCCTCGATCGCCTTCATGAGCTTGGGGTCGAGCGGCGCCATGGCGATCGCCTATCGTACGAACTCGATCTCGACCTCCCAAGCGCCGAAGTTGTCGGCCGGGTCGTCGTCGTTGACGAGGAGCCAGAGGTGGCCGAAGCCGCGCATCGTGTTCGGCTTGCCGATCTGGATCGCGAAGAGCTTGCCGTCGTCGATCGAGCCGAGGAGGCAGCCGTAGGGGGCGCCGCGGTCGCGCGCCTTCGCGCCGCCCGGGGGCTTCTCCTTCGAGCCGGCGGGCGTCTGGCCGGGCCCCTTCTCGTAGGTGCTGATGACCCCCTTGCCCGTGATCGAAAGCACCATGCCCGCCTCCACGTAGATGCCCGTCGGGAGGGGGTCGGCGCCGGCGGGGAAGAGGAGGGTGCGTCTGCCCGCCTTGCGGAACGCCGACGCGGTCGGCAGGCGCGAGGGCCGGGGGGTGCGGGGGGCTTCGAGCGCGAGCGCGACGATCGCGGACGCGTAGACGCGGCCGCCGTCGTGGCACCACGGATCGGAGGCCTGGATCCCCCCCTTCCCGTCGCGCTGCGCGGCGGCGGCCTTCACGAGCGCCTCGTACCACGGCTGCGGGATTCGCCCCTGTTGCAGCATCCACGCCTCCGCCGCGCTCTCCCAGTAGTAGAAGTCGGCGGGCCTCGCGAGCGGGGGGCACTTGCTGACCAGCGCGAACCCTCGCGCGAGCTTCGACGGGTCCGCGCCGACCAGCAGCATCGCGACGCTGCCCGCGGCGGTCATCGCCTGCGACCGTTCGGGCGGAAAGGCGTCCTGCAGCCCCTCCGGCCTCGCGGGCGTGCCTCCGGGGAAGTTGTAGCCGATCTGGCCGAACTCGGGATCGGTCATGCCGCCGACGAACTTCATCGCGCCAGAGAAGCAGTCGGGCTCGACGTTGGCCCCGGCGCGCTCGGCCGCCCTGAGCGCGGCCACGCAGCGCGCGGTGACCGACGTGTCGCTCTCCCCCCCGTGGGGCGTGTAGCGCCAGCCCGCGCCGGGGTTCTGCGCCCCGGCGATCATGTCCACCGCGCGCTGCAGGGCATCGCGCACGCCCTCCTGCGTCCCGGCGCGTACGGCGTGCTCGGCGACGGCGCGCGTCGCGATCGCCTGCGAGTAGATGAAGTGCTGCGTCGCCGTCGAACCGAAGATGCCGTCCCGGTCCTGCATGCCCAGCAGCGCCTGCGCGGCGCGCTCGGCCGCCTCGCGGTGGCCGTCGCCGAGCGCGAGCAGCGCGAGGGCCGTCACCCCGGGCGTGTAGAGCGGCCGCCCCCCGTGCTTCTCGCAGTCCCAGTGCCCCTCGGGCTCCTGCGTCTTCAGCAGCGACTCCACGCAGGCCGCGCGCAGCGTCTCCGCGTAGCCGTACGAGAGCCCGTAGGTCGCCCACGCCCGGATGCGCGCATCGACCTCGGCCGGCACGGTCGCCCCCTCGCGCGCGGCGCGGGTCGCGGCCCCGGTGTACCGGTAGTTCGTCGCGTCGAACGCAAGGCCGCAGGCGGCGACCTCGGCGAGTTGCGCCCAGCGCTTCTTCTTGACGAGGTCCTCGATCGCGGGCCCGAGCAGCGCGACGGCCTGCGCGCGCGCCGCCGCGAGGCGGCTCGGCGAGCGCGCGTCGTCCTCCGCCCTCGCGAAGCACTCGCAGGCGGTCGCCCAGTCGCCGCGCACCGCCGCGTCGATGCCGTCGTCCGTCGCGTCCGCCGCCGCGGGGACCGCGAGGAGAAACGCGAGGAACACCGCCGGCCACCGCCCCACGCCGGCCAGTCTACCCCCCCGGGCCGGCGTGGACGCCCCCGCGCCCCCCGAATATGATGGTGAACGGTGAGGATGCGCCACCGGTCCGCGTCGCCCTACGAGGAGTCCATCGGGTTCTCCCGGGCGATCCGCGTCGGCACGCGCATCCTCGTCAGCGGCACGGCGCCGATCGGCCCGGACGGCAAGACCGTCAAGGGCGATGTCACCAGGCAGGCCAAGCGCTGCTTCGACATCCTGATCGAGTCGATCGAGGCGCTCGGGGGAACCGCGGCGGACGTCGTGCGCACGCGGGTCTATCTCGTGGACGCCGCCGACGCGGACGCGGCCGGGCGCGCCCACGAGGCGGCGTTCCGCGACGCGCGCCCCGCCGCTACGATGGTGGTCGTCGCCGGGCTGCTCGACAGCAGCTGGCGCATCGAGGTCGAGGCGGAAGCCGAAATCGGAGTGAGGCCCTAACCATGAGGATGCTCGTGCAAGCGCGGATGCCCCACGCGGAGTTCAACAAGGCGGTGCGCGACGGCACCGCCGGACAGAAGCTGAACCGGATCCTCGAGGAGCAGAAGCCGCAGGCGGTCTACTTCGTCGAGACCGGCGGCGTGCGCACCGCGTTCCTGATCGTCGATCTCGCCGACCCGTCGAAGATCCCGGCGCTCGCGGAGCCCTGGTTCCTGACCTTCGGCGCGACGGTGGAGATCCACCCCGCGATGACGCCCGACGACCTCGGCCGCGCGGGCCTCGACGCGCTCGGCAAGAAGTGGGCTTAGCGGTGCGCCACTGGCTCGCGACCCTCGGTTGCGCGGCGGTCATCGGGGGGTGCGGGGGCGGCGGAGCCGCCGCGCCGCTCCTCGGCGCCGTCCCGCTGATCCTGTCGGCGGGGATGGTCCCGCTCGAGCCCGAGCCCGTCGATCTCGTCAGCCGGACCGTGGACCTCGCGCGACTCGGCATCACGCAGGTCGAGCGCGTCTTCGACCTGACGACGCCGCCGGGCGAGCAGTTCACGATCCAGGCGTTCACGCGCACGGAGAGCAACAGCGGCGCCGTCGCGCTCTGCGTCGCCCACTGCTCCGACGGCGGCTTCGTGCCCGTCGGGGGTCCCGAGTCGCTCGGCAACGCGGGCGTCGTGCCCTTCGCGGACGGCGCCGTCCCCGACGGGCCCTGGCTCGAGGTCGGGGGCGACGGCTACGCGCGCCTCACGGTGCGCGGCGAGATCGACGAGGAGCAGGTGCTCGCGATCTGCGCCGAGAGCGCCACGGGCAGGACCGTCGCGCTCGTGCGCCTGCGCCTCGGCGGACCGTCGATCATCAACGGCGCCGGGAGCGGCGCAACGCTCGGGGACGACTACCCGGGCGTGGTCGCGACGGCGACGCTCTATTCGAGCGACTCGTGGCAGATGGGGCTGCCGGTGGTCGCCGCCGACGGCGACGCGACGCATGTCGTCTTCTACGACGGCAGCCACGACGACCCCTTCGACTGGCGCACGTTCGAGGTGCGCCTGCGCCACGACGCGGCGACGAACGCCGTCGTCGCCGGCGGCACGACGCCGCTCGACGACGCCGACGGCGGCTGGCGCGACCACGAGGTCGCGGCGCGCGGGAACGTCGTCGCGGTGGCCCGGGCGGGCTGGGGCGGCGTGACGCTGCGCCTCTCGTTCGACGGCGGCGCGACCTTCGGGCAGACGAGGGAGTTCCCCCTCGGGCCGAAGGAGTTCGCCGCGCGTCTCGTGCAGCTCGCGATCGGCGCGGACGGGCGCATCGCCATGCTCTTCTGGAAGGGCGACGAGGTCAGCTACACCGATCTCGTGCTCGTCGAGGGCACGGTCGCCTCGCGCGACGCGGCGGGTGCCGCGACCGCCTACGGCTTCGGCGCGGCCGAGACGCTCTTCCGCGGCGCGGGAGGCCTGATGCCACTGATCATCGGCGCGCAGTACTCGGAGGCGGGCGACCTCGTCGTGGGCTACGCGTTCACCTCGTTCGGCGGGAACGACCCCGCGGGCGCGTGGACCGCCACGACGGAGACGCGCTGCGCGACCCGGCTCGCGGGCGGCGCCTCGCGCGACGTGCTCGTCGAGATCGAGGACGTGACCGGCTTCGACCCGAGCGTCGCGCTGGTCGGCTCGGGCGACACGATGCGCGTCTTCCTCGCCTACGAGGCGGGCGACGGGGTGCGCATGAAGACGAGCGCCGACGGGGGCAAGACCTTCTCGGAGGCGGCCGTCGCGGGGGGCATGGGCGCGAACATGCCCAGCGTCTTCGCCCGCATGCAGCAGGGCGGACTGCGCGTGGACCTGCTCTACCTGATGACGAGCGAGGTCGGCAACGAACTCCACCTGCGCCACTGGGACGACTTCGGCACGACGCCGCCGAAGGACTACCGCCTCGTCCGGGCGAGCCTCTCCGACACGGGCGGCGGCGGCGGCTTCGTCCCCCCGCCTCTGCCTCCTCCGCCGCCGGGGAACGGGGATCCGTTCGGCCCCACCGGCGTCGGCGGCGACCCCGGCCAGTGGAGCGATCCCTCCGGCTCGTCGGACGGGACGTGGACCTGGACGGACGTCGGCGACTACGGCTCCCCGGCGGCGCTGACGCAGGTCTCCTGGTTCGGCTACGGCGCCGCGCTCTCGGGCGACGACGTCGTGATCGTCTTCCAGGAGGAGGTGCTCGACTTCTGGGGCCTCTACGGCTTCGACACGCCGGTGATGGGTCCCGGCATCGCGGTCGGCGCGAACACCACCGGGCCGGTCCCGGCACCCGACGACGCGGACACCTACCGCCTCAAGCTCATCCGCATCGACTGAGCCGGCGGCTCCCGCGGGCATCCCGCGCGCCGGCTTGACACCCCCGGGCCCCCGCATATACTTCGTTTGTTGACGAAGTAACGAAGTAGGCCATGCAGGACTTCCTCAGGATCGCGGGCGCGCTGGGCGACCAGTCGCGGGTGCGGGCGCTGATGAGCCTCGCGGGAGGCGAACTCTGCCTCTGCCAGATCATCGAGGTGCTCGGCCTCTCCCCCTCCACGGCGAGCAAGCACATGTCGCTTCTTTACGAAGCGGGCCTCGTCGAGCGGAGGAAGGAGGGGCGCTGGCACTACTACCGGCTCGCCGGGCGCGGCGCGCCGCCGCTCGTGCGCGACGCGCTGCGCTGGACGCTCGGCTCGCTGCGCGGCGAGAAGAGGATCGCCGCGGACGCGAAGAGCGCCTGCTGCGTGCGCGCGATGGATCCGAAGGAGTTGACCGCCTGCTACGGAGGAAACACATGAACTCCTGCTGCGGAAGCGACAAGCAACAGAACGTCCACGAGACCGTGCGCGAAGGCTACGCGAAGGTCGCCGCGGGAGCGGCGTCCTGCTGCGGCACCGACGCGGGCGGCGACCTGGCGCTGCGCCTCGGCTACGCGGCGACGGAGATCGACGCGCTGCCCGAGGGCGCCAACATGGGCCTCTCGTGCGGCAACCCGACCGCGATCGCGGGGCTGCGGCCGGGGCAGGTCGTGCTCGACCTCGGCAGCGGCGGCGGCTTCGACTGCTTCCTCGCCGGGCCGAAGGTCGGCGCGTCGGGCCAGGTCATCGGCGTGGACATGACCCCCGAGATGCTGTCGAAGGCGCGCCGCAACTTGGCCGCCTACCGCGAACGCACGGGCCTCGGCAACGTCGAGTTCCGCCTCGGCGAGATCGAGCACCTGCCCGTGGCGGACGCGTCGGTCGATGTCGTCATCAGCAACTGCGTGATCAACCTCTCGCCGGACAAGCCGCGGGTCTGGCGCGAGATCGCAAGGGTGCTCAGGCCCGGGGGCCGCGTCGCCGCGAGCGACATGGCGCTGCTGCGCCCGCTGCCCGAGAGCGTCCGCGGCATGGTCGAGGCGCTCGTCGGCTGCGTCGCCGGGGCGGTGACGGTCCCGGAGTACCGGGCCATGGTCGAGGCCGCGGGACTCGCGGAAGTGCGCCTCACGCCAAGGCCCGAGTACGTCGCCGCGCTGTCGCAGTTCCAGGATCCGCTCTACGCGAGGATTGCCGGGAGCCTGCCCGAGGGCGCTACGGCGGCCGATTACATCACGAGCCTCGACGTGACTGCGCGGAGGTAGGGGGGGCGCGGGGGGGGTAGACTGGCGTTCGCGCCCGCAAGACGTGCGAGGCGGAGGAGGAAAACCCATGCCGATGCTCCCGCGCCCGCTGCTCGCGCTCCCCGCGACTCTCTTTCTGTCGATCGCGACGATTGCGGATGGCGATGGCCGCCTCGCCGCGGGCGCCGCCGCACCGAAGTTGCCTGTGACCTCTTGGGTGAAGGGCGAGGCGGTGAGCGCGTTCGAGAGGGGCAGCGTCTACGTCATCGATTTCTGGGCACCTGGGACGGCCTATCTATTTGCCCACATCTCGCGCCTTAGTAGGCTCCAGCGACAATACGCGGAGCGCGGGCTCGTTGTGATCGGCGTCTCGACTGCCGATGCGGATACCTCGCTCGCCAAGGTGAAGGCGCTGGTCGACGAACGGGGCGAGAGGATGGCCTATCGCATCGCCTGGGACGCGGAGGGCGCCGCCTGGGCCTCCTACATGACGGCCGCAGGGAAGAGCGGCATACCCCTGTCCTTCGTCATTGACAAGGAGGGGCGGATCGCATTCATCGGCCCTCCGATGGCGATCTTGCCGGTGGTGCTCGACTGCATCGAGGACAGATGGGATCCCGCAACGGGCCGCGCAAAGCTGAGGGAGCTGTACACAGAGGCCGATAGGGCTCTCAAGTCGAGCGATCCGGCGGCAGCGATCAAGATCATCGAGCGGGTCGGCGAGCGGTCGCCCGCGGTTCTCGAAGTGATGTCAGGGGAGCTGCTTCGGCTCCTCCTTCGCGTCGGACGTCTCGAGGAGGCTCGCAAGCTGGGCGCCAGACTTGTCGAAGAGGGGATCGAGTACGATGACGACAGCCGACTCAATGAAGTTGCATGGGCGATCGTCGATCCCGCCCTCGCATCCGCAAACCGCGACCTGAAGCTCGCGCGCCGCGCCGCGGAGCATGCGGTCGCGATCTCGAAGGAGAAGGATGGCGCAAGCCTCGACACCCTCGCCCGCGTCGAGTTCTCGGAGGGCAACCTCGAGCGAGCGATCGAGATTCAAAGGAAGGCGATCGAGCTGGCGCCGGACGCTGAGATTGCACAGGAGCGTCGCGGCTCGCTCGAGGAGTACGCGGCTGCGCTCGCCGCGAAGACGCACCGCTGACGGGACTGTCGGAGCGCGACAGGGCGGAGCGGGATCGCACGCCCCCTCGCAATTTCTACGGATTTCGGCTCTTGTCGATGAGCGCACGGCCGGCCCGCCGAATCGCAACTCCTCACGGACACGCGAGTTAGGGAGACGAGGGTCCGTTGGCACCGCCTTTGCCAATCGGCGGGCATGCGCTCGACAAGCGGGGCGAGCCGGCGGGCACCGGACGCGCCTCACTCTCCCGATCTCGCTCACTCTCGATCGACCTCCGGCCGGCGGCCCCCCACTCTCTCTCGGGGTCGCCGGCGCGCCTCCGCCATCGCCCTGCTTGCCGTCACCCTGGGCTGCGGCAGCAAGCTCGAACTTGCATCGGTCCAGGCGGCCCTCGCCGCCTCCGGCGTCGCGCGGGAGTGGATGGACCTTGTCCAGTTCGTCATCAAGCAGGAGATCCTGCCCCCGACCTCCGCCTCGCGGCTCCTCGCCTACGCATCGGTCGCCCTCTATGAGGGCGCCATCGCCGGTGACCCTTCCTACAATTCCCTCGGCGGACAGTTGAACGGGCTTCCGCCCCTCCCCGCGGCCCCTCCCGATCCGATGGATGCTGCCGCGGTCGCCAACCGGACGATCGCCCAACTCCTGCGCGGCATCGTCGCGCCGATCTACCTGCCGACCAGCACGACCACCTCCTTCTCGAACCAGGCGATCAACAGCATGGAGCAGGTGTGGAATGCGCGCCGGCAGCAGGCGGTGGCCGCGGACGTCTGGACGCGATCCGCCGCCCATGGCGACGCGCTCGCGGCGGCGCTCGTCGCGTGGGCGAACGCCGACGGATTCGGCGCGGTCAACGCGGCACAGGGCGCGTATGTGCCTCCGATCGGCCCGGGCCTCTGGACTCCGACGCCCACCGCGTTTCGCCGCGCGCTGCAACCCGAATGGGGGACGCTGCGCACGTTCGCGCTCGTCGACGGCGACGAGTGCGCGCCGCCGCCGCCGACCCCCTACTCGACCGACCCCGCGTCGCCGTTCCATCGCGAGGCGCTCGAGGTCTACGATGCGGGCGCCGGCCTGACGCCGCAGCAGCGCGAGATCGCGCTCCACTGGTCGGACGACCCCGGCGTCACGAGCACGCCGCCCGGCCACTGGGTCTCGATCGTGAGCCAGATCTGCGTGCGCGACGACCTGCCGCTGGCGGTCGCGGCGGAGGCGTACGCGCGCGTCGGCCTCGCCGTCGGCGACGCGTTCATCTCCTGCTGGCGGGCGAAGTACGCCCACAACTACGTGCGACCCGTGACCTACATCCAGGAGCGGATCGACGCCCACTGGCAGCCGCTGCTCGGGACGCCGCCGTTCCCGGAGTACCCCTCGGGACACAGCACGCAGTCCGGCGCGGTCGCGCGCGTGCTGACCGACCTGTTCGGGGTGATCGCGTTCGCCGACTGGACGCACGCGGAGCGCGGCCTGCCGGTGCGCTTCTTCGTCTCGTTCGACCAGGCGGCGGACGAGGCCGCGATCTCCCGCCTCTACGGCGGCATCCACTTCCGCCCCGCGATCGACCTCGGCGTCGAGCAGGGGCGCTGCATCGGCCAGCGGATCCTCGACCGCGTCACCTTCCGCACCTGACCGGAGCGAACGCCCATGCACCGCTTCGCCACCCTCGCCGCCGGCCTGCTGCTCGCCGCGGCCCCGCTCTCCGCCGACGAGATCGGCGACCTCCGCGCGCGCCTCGAGGCCGCCGAGGAGAAGATCCGCAACCTCGAGCAGGCCAAGGCCGCGCGCCCGGACCCCGCGGGCCTCGAGGAGGCGATCGAGGAGTACCTCGATCGCGCCGCGGGCCCGGCGGCGGCCGCCGACGAGCGCGGCGGCTACGACGACGGCTTCGTCCTCCGCAGCGCCGACGGGCGCTTCCTGCTGCGCGCGAACGGCCACTTCCAGGTCCGCTTCGTCAGCAACCACCAGGAACAGACGCTAGGCGACCCCGAACGGCACGGGTTCGAGAACACGCGCACGAAGCTGCTGCTGACGGGCCACGTCTGGAGCCCCGCCTGGACCTACCGCATCGAGACCGACTTCGACGTGGACGGCGGCGAACTCATGCTGCGCGACGCGCACCTCGCCTACGACTTCGGCAACGGCTGGGGCGTGCAGGTGGGCCAGTGCAAATGCCCGGTGCTGCGCGAGGAGCGCGTCGACAGCGCGTTCCAGCTCGCGGTCGAGCGCAGCAACGTCAACGACGTGCTGACGAGCGGCGAGCGCTTCGGCGGCGGCGTCGCCGTCTGGTACGCGGCGCGCTCGTGGCGCGCGATCGGCATGTTCAGCGACGGCGACGGCACGCCGAACACGCCCGCGCTCGCCTTCGACACCGAGTACGCCTTCACGATGCGTTCGGAGTGGCTGCTGCGGGGAGAGTGGAACCAGTTCGACGACTTCACGAGCTTCCCGGCCCACGCCCCCGCGCTGATGGTCGGCTTCAATGCGCACACGCAGCGGGGGGAGTCCGGCACGGCCGCCGCCGAGCCCGAGGTCGTGCTCTTCGCGTGCGACATCAACGCGGAATTCGACGGCGCGAACGCGTTCGCCGAGTTCATCTACGTGCACCTCGACACCGGGGGCGCGGACGGCGTGCGCGAGTTGCTCGGCGTCGTCGTGCACGGGGGGTACTTCGTCCACGACGCGGTGGAAATCTTCGGGCGCTACGAGTGGGCCACGCTGGACGACCCGACCTCGTTCTCCGACGTCATCAGCATCGCGACGCTGGGCGCGAACTGGTACATCGAGCGGCACCGCATCAAGGTCACCGGCGACGCGGGCTACGCCTTCGAGCCGGTGCCCGCCGCGGGCCGCTACAGCGGCTTCCGCGCCGACACGCCCTTCGGGGCGGGGCAGGTCGTCGTCCGGCTGCAGGTGCAGTTCCGATTCTAGGAAAGGCAGGGGGGGCGGGGGATAGCCCCCCGTACCCCCTCCCTTTCCCATGTCTCGCTCGCTACGCTGGGAGGATGCGAATGCGCTGGATCGTCCCTCTTGCGCTCCTGTTCACGATGGTGCTGACCGCCGGGGAGGAGTTGCACCTCTTGCAGAGCCCGCCGGCCAAGGCGCAGCGGGCACCGAGCGACTACGGGCTCGGCGAGCACCACGCCTCGAAGCTGCGTCCCTACCCGCCCGCGTCGAAGGGCGACCCGACGCCGCTCGACCTCTGGCGCTACGCGGGGAGGGGAGCAAGCTCGTGGACGAGCCCGCAGCTCGGGATGCCCTTCGCGCAGTGGCTCGCGAAGCACGCGGCGCAGAAGCCGCAGCTCATGGAGCGCGTGCGCAGCTACATGGCGGCGCGCTACGACTTCCACGGACGCGCGATCGAGGGCGCGACGATGAGCGGCGGGAAGCCGGTCCCGCTCGGCCCGGTCGCGCGGCTGCCCGACGGCGTCGCCTCCTTCGAGGCGCTGGCGAAGCTCGGGGAGGACGAGATCCGGCGCCGCGACCTCTTCCCCTACCACCCGCTCGCGCACCCGCTGCAGACGACCGCCCACATGCTCTTCCCGCCCTCGTGGGTGAAGGCGCACCCCGAGCACGAGCGCATCGACGTCGACTTCGACATCCCGCAGGCCTACCTGCCCGAGTTCCCGGCGCCGATGTTCCTGACGACGCACAAGGAGCTGGGCGACGTGACCGGCGGCGTCGAGGTGACGCTGTCGAACTTCCACGAGCTGTTCGACGGGCTCTTGACCCCCGAGCAGATGGAGGGGCTGAAGGAGCTCGTCCGCCCGACGCCGACGACCTGGTTCAACCACACCGAGCACCGGGTGACCCGGGAGCCGAGCGCCGGCGTCTCCTGCTTCGCCTGCCACGTCAACGGCCACACGAACGGCGCGATCGAGCTCGCGCCGGACTCGCGGCCGAACCAGGCGCGGCTGCGCATGGACACGCCGACGCTCCGCGGCAACTACAACCTCATGCAGCTCTCGTCGAAGCGGTCGATCCGCGGCATGGACCACTTCGCCGAGGTCGAGGAGTACTTCGACGGCGACCCGGCGCTGATGCAGGCGATCGGCCCGCGCGGCGCGCAGCGGCAGATCACGAACCGCATGGGCGACTTCAACGCGATCATCGACTTCCCGCCCGCGCCGAAGCTGACGCCGCTGATGCGGCTCGACCGGAAGCTCGCGACCGCGCAGGAGCTTGAGGGCGAGGAGATCTTCCGCGGCAAGGGGCGCTGCATCGAGTGCCACGCGGGCCCCGCCTTCGTGGACGACTACATGCACGACCTCAGGGTGGAGCGCTTCTACGTGGGCCGCCCCGAGGGGCCGATCAAGACCTTCCCGCTGCGCGGCATCAAGGACACCCCGCCCTACCTGCACGACGGGCGCTGCCCGACGCTGCACGACGCGGTGGAGTTCTTCGACCTCGTGCTCGGCCTGGGGCTGACGCGCGAGGAGAAGGAGGCCCTCGTCGCGTTCCTGCTCTGCCTCTAGCGCGTCTCGAGAAAACGGACTACCGCGGCGCGGTCGGCGCCGGGGGCGTTCGCGAACGCGTCGCGGATCGCCAGCGCCTCGCCGCCGTGCGCGAGGATCGCCTCCTCGAGCGTGTCCGCGCGGCCGTCGTGCAGGAAGGGGGCCGTGTGGCGCACGCCCCAGAGCGGCTGCGTGCGGAAGTCCCGGCCTCCCGCCCCGGCCTGCCGGATGCCGTCGGCGAGATCGGGGCCCATGTCGTGCAGCAGCAGGTCGGTGAACGCGAAGACCGGCGCGCCGCTCCGCACGAGGTTGGGGATGTGGCACTTCGCGCAGCCGAGCGTCGTGAAGAGCCCTTCGCCACGCAGCGCCTCGGCGTCCATCGGCAGCGGGCTCGGCGGCGCGAGCTGGCGCACGAACGTCACGAGGTCGCTCAGGTTGAGCTCGGGCAGCTCGGGATCGGGCACGCCGTCGTTGTCGCGCGTGGGTGCGTCGACGGCGCCGGCCTGGGCGATGGCGGACAGACCGGCGAGACGCGGGGGCAGCGGGTCGGTCGTGATGCCCATCTGGTTGAAGAGCGGCCCTCGCACGAACGCGACGAGGGAGGCCGACTGCGCCTTGTAGCCGAAGCGCGCGAGCACGCCGGCCTCGAAGTTCATCACGCCGCTGATGCCGTCGCCGTCGATGTCGAAGGGGTCGGCGTTCGCCTCGATGTCCACCTCCGGAATCGCCTCCAGCTTGCCGAGCCCGAAGATCGGCGGCGCGTTGCGCTGGGCGACGACCAGCGTGCCGGGCGGAATCGTCTCGCGGGCCGGCCGCGTGTGGGAGAAGGTCCGCGCGACGATCTGGTTGCCCTCGAACGCGTTGACGGCCGCCCCCGTCGGCGAACTGTTCTGCCCGAGGAAGAAGTTGCGGTAGAGCGGCGCCGAGCCGCCGGTCACCGGGATCTCGTGGCAGGCGCGGCAGGAGGTCGTGTTGAAATCGGGCCCGTGCCCCTCGCTGCGCCTGAAGCGCCGCTCGAAGACGCCCTTGCCGCGCAGGAACGCGGCGAGTTCGGCGGCGGGGAGGCCGGGGTTGGGGTCGCCCAGTTCGATGGAGGTGTTGGCGGGGGTCCCGCCGCCGCCGCAGGCGGCGAGCACGCAGAGAGAAAGCAGGCCCAGGTAGCGCACGCCGCCAGCGTAGCAGATCGCCATGAGGCCCCCCCGCGCCCCCCCCATTCCCCTACTGCGCACCCGGAGTCGGAGCCGGCACGGGCTCCGGACCGTACTTGACGCCTCAGCCGTACGGGGTCGTGGACGCGACCTCCGGCTTCTTCCCCTCGCGCAGCGCCTCCACCGCGAGCGCGACGAAGTTCCTGCTCTCCGCCGGGTCGGCGCGCAGGTCGCGGTTGTCGTCGATCGCGCCCTCATACGCCTTGACGAACTCCTTGTCGATGACCCACAGGTGCGGCGTCACCTTCGCGCCGTAGAGGCGGCCGACCTTGCCGTCGGGATCGAGCAGCGTCAGCACCTTGACGCCCTTCTCCTCGTTGGTCTTCTTCCACTCCTCGATCTCCATGTAGCCCTGCTTGCCCTTGGCCGAGGAGCAGACCTGGATCCAGACGACGCCCTTCTCGGCGCACTTCTGCTGGAGCTTCTGCATGTGGCCCTTGTCGTAGTGCTTCTTCACGTAGGGGCAGCCGTGGTTGACCCATTCGAGCACGAGGATCTGGCCCTTGTGGTCGGAGAGCGTGTGCTTCTTGCCGTCCACGCCCGGCAGCGTGAAATCGGGCGTCAGGACCTTCTCCTCGGCCGCCTTGGGCGCGCCGGGGGTCGCGGGCTTCTCCTTCGCGGGCTCTTCGCCGCCGGAGGCGGCGAGAGCGAGGGCGAGCAGCAGGGCGATTCGGTTCATGCGACTCCTCTCCGGCGGGGCATTGTAACGCCCCCCCTCGAGGAGGCGTGCTAGGCTCCGCCCATGGATACCAGATCGCTCCCGCTCCTGCTCGCCGTCGCGCTCGGCTGCGCGACGACACCCCCGAACTCGCCCGCGATCCTCGATTCCGGGCTGCGGCAGGTCCACGTCGCGGTGGACCGCATCGAGTGACTGCTCTGAGTGCGGGGCGCGGAGCGCGCCCTCGGACGCCTGGAGGGCGTCCAATCGATCGATGCGCCGATCGGCTCCCTTCGGATCGGCATCGTCCCCGCGCGCGACCGCGTGCTCGACTTCGCCGCGATCCGCCCCGCGCTCTGGCGGCAGGGGATCCGCACGCGGGGCATCACCATCGTCGCCAAGGGGACGGTGGAGGGGGGCGCGGGGGGAGGGACGTTCCGCATCCGCGGCTGGCCGTCGGCGTTCCCGTTGCGGGGCGACCTCCCCGCGTCCGGCGCGGCGACCGTGCGCGCGGACGTGGGCGTGGACGGGGGGCGGACGGTGCTGCACCTCGCCTCACGCTGACACCCCGTTGCAACACTTGCGTCGCGCGGCGCGCGCCCTCGCCCGCACCGATCCCGGGGTAGACTGGGGGCATGCAACGGTCCGCCCTGCTTCTCGCGCTCGTCCTCGCCGCCGGCTGCCGCGGCGGCGGGCCGCCGGCCGGCCTCCCGCTGGCCCCGGACTTCCTGCTCCTCGATGTCAACCCGAACTCGGCGACCTTCGATGCGGGCGTCTCCCCGAGGGACCGGATCGGCTTCGTCAGCGGCTGGTACTTCGGCGATGCGACGTGAGGGTATTGCCGTAGCCAGTTCGGCTACCTCGACCAGATGCAACGGGAACTCGGCACGGGCGCGATCCTGCTCGGCGGCATCAACCTCGTCGGCGGCGAGTCCGGCAACGCGGAGAACTGCGCCGGCCGCGACCTCTGCTGGCTGCAGGACACGGTGGCGGACGACGTCTGGACCGGCTGGGAGGTCGTCTACCGCGACGTCGTCATCCTCGACCGCAAGAACGTGCCTGTGGCCGTCTTCAACCTGACGGAGCACAACCTCGCGATCCCGGAGGAGTACGCGGCGCTGAAGGCGCTGCTCGAGTCGCTGGCCGCGCCCTGAGGGCGGCCCGCGTCGCGTATGCTTGGCGCATGCGCCACGCCCCTTCCCTGATCGCCCTCCTCTTGGCCACCTCCTGCGCGGCGAGCCGCGGCGAGGTCAGGACCGCGGCGGCGCTCGAGGCGACGCGCGGCCGCGAGGCCTTCCTGCCGCTCGTCCCGGAGAAGAAGGCGCGCGCGACGATGCCCGGCTACCGCGGGCGCGCCGCCCCGAACCTCGCGCGCGTCGCCGCGCACATGCCGAAGACGTGGCGCGCCGAGATGGCGGCGTGGGAGGCGCTCGGCAAGGAGGGCACCCTCGACCGGCGGCTCCTGTCGGAGGTCTTCTACGTCGTCTCGGAGAGCAACGACTGCTTCTACTGAATGGGCCACGTCGTCATGGGCGCGCAGTTGGCGGGCCTACCGGAGAAGCAGGTCTACCGTTTCGGCGAAGGCAGGGGCGACCCGATGCGCGAGGCGGTCTTCTCGTTCGCGCGCAAGGTCGCCCGCGACCCCGCCACGGTGCGCAGGGCCAATGTCGATGCGCTGCGCCCCCACCTCAACGATGCGCAGATCGTCGAACTCACGCTGGCCATCTGCCGCTACAGCACGATGAACCGCCTCGCCGACGCCTTCGGCGTGCCGCTGGAGCGGGAGAACGTCTTCGCGCCGCCGGAAGGGAAGGGGGGGGGCGAGGGGGTCAGGAACTGACCCCCTCGACGACGATCATCCGCGCCGTCGCGCACGACTGCCGGATGGCCTTCGCCGCCGAGTACTCGGGCGACCCCCACCAGGCGCGCGCCTTGGCCAGCGTGGGGAATTCCAGCACCACGATGCGGGCCGGGGAGCGGTCTCCCTCCAGCAGCTCGCTCGCGCCGCCGCGGGCGAGATAGCGCCCCCCATGAAGCGGGATGGTCGGCCCGGCGAGGCGCTTGTACTCCTCGTAGCGGACGGGGTCCTGGATCGCGATCTCGACGATGACGTAGGCGGCCATGCCGCCGATTATCGTTGACAGGCCGCGCCGCCGCGCGAAACTGCAAGCCTCGAAAGGAGGTGCCTGTGCGTGTATCCCGATCCTTCCCCGCCGCCTTCACCTCCGCGCGTCGCTAGCGCGCCCTCCAGGGCGCTCTCCGCGGCCCGCGGTCGTGGCCCCTTCCGCGCCCCGCGCGCGGTCCGGTCGCAACCCCACCGTGGAGACTCCCCGTGCATCCCCTCGCCTCCTGGGGATTCGACGACGCGACATGCCGCCTCTTCGAATCCCACGCCCGCCCGCCGGAGGTCCCGGCGCGCGTCGTCGCAGCCCACCGTTCCCGCTACCGCATCCAGTGTCCCGACGCCGAGCGCTGGGCCGAGCCCTCGGGCCGCCTGCGCAACGGGTCCGCCGATTGGCCCGCCGTCGGCGATTGGGCCGCCGTGCGCGCCGGAAGCGGCGACGGCCCCGCCGTCATCCGCGCCGTGCTGCCGCGCCGCACGGCGCTCTCGCGCCGCCCCCCCGACGGCTCGCCCGGCATCCAGGTGCTCGCCGCGAACGTCGACTTCGTGCTCGTGATGAGTTCGTGCAACCTCGACTTCAGCCCGCGCCGCCTCGAGCGGTTCTGCGCGCTCGTCTACGAGGGGGGCGCGGAGCCGATCCTCGTGCTGTCGAAGTCCGACCTCTGCGGCGACGCGACGCCGTTCGTCGAAGAGGCGCGCGCCGTCGCCCCCCGGGCCCCCCTCCATCTGCTGTCGGCGACGACCGGCGCGGGCTGCGACGCGCTCGCGACCCGATTGCAGGCAGGCAAGACCTTCGCGCTGCTCGGCGCCTCCGGCGTCGGCAAGTCGACTCTGCTGAACCGTCTCGCCGGCGAGGCGTGGCTCGCGACGGCGTCGGTGCGCCCCGAGGACGACCGCGGACGGCACACGACGACGCACCGCGAACTCGTGCGGCTCCCCGGCGGCGCGCTGCTGCTCGACTCGCCGGGCGTGCGCGAGGCCGGCGTCGCCGACGCGGAAGAGGGCGTCCGGCACGTCTTCGCCGAGGTGGAGACGCTGGCGTCGCGCTGCCGCTTCAGCGACTGCCGCCACGAGCGCGAGCCCGGCTGCGCGGTGCGGCGCGCGCTCGACCCCGCCCGCCTCGAGGCCTACGAGAAGCTGAAGCGCGAGATCGCGTTCGACGAGCGCAAGGGCTCGAAGGCGCTGCGCAGCGAACACAAGGCGAACGTGCGCCGCATCCTGAAGGCGCGCAGGCGCGACGCGAGGCGCGACCGCGACGGCTAGGCCGGCCAGAGCGCGGATTCCCACGCGTGCAGATCGGGGGGGGCCGGGGGGGCGGGGCGCGGCGGGGCGCCCCCCGGGGACCCAGGCGCGAGGAAGCGGGTCATGTCGTTGAAGCGGTGGATCAGCGAGAGCGCGGTCATGCGGCGGCGCCAGGCGGCGTCCAATCGCGCGGGCGCGTAGCCGTAGCCGAGAAAGAGGGCCGCGAGGCGGGCCGCGTCGCCGCGCGCGAGGAAGAGCGCCGGCACGAGCAGGTCGTACTCGGGATGGCCGACGGTCGCGTCGCCGAAATCGACGAGCGCGCAGAGATGGCCCTCGACCGAGACGAGGAGGTTGCCCGGCGTGGCGTCCGCATGGAGGAAGAGCGCCGGTGCGTCGAGCGGCCCCGCGGCGCGGACGTAGGACGGGATCTCGTCGGCGAGATGCGGCGGGACCCCCCAGCGGCGCTGGCGTTCGGGGCAGGCGGCCACTTCGCGCGCGAGAAACGTCGCCCAGGGCGGGACGACCTCGGCGAGGCCGCCGGGAGGGATCCTGTGCAGCCGCGCGAGCATCGCGCCGATCTGGGCGAGGAGGGCGCGGCGTTGCGGCTCGGGGAGCGACGGCCACGCGTCGCGGACCGTCGTTCCGGGCATGCGCGTCTGCACCAGGTAGGGCCACCCCTCGAGATCGCTCTGCGCGAGCACGGTCGGCGCGGGGATCTCGGGGTGGGCCGAGAGCGTCCGGAGCGCCACGACCTCCGCCTCGTGCTCGCCGTGGAACGGGGGCGCGACGAGCTTCAGCACCGCCCACGGTCCGAGCGCGAAGACGACATCGGAGCCGCCGAGCCAGTCCGCGGCGGCCGGGGGGGGCAGCGAGTGCCGCCGCGCGATGGACGACGCGGCGGGGAGCCAGAACGCGGGATCACGCGGGAGCGCGCGGTAATCGGCGGCGGTCCGTACCGGCGGCAGCAGGAGCGCTATTCCTGCGTGAAGGAGACGAGCTCGATCGAGCCCGAGTTGCTCCGCTCCGACACCATGCCCACGTCCGGCGCGTAGATGATGAGATCCTCGTCCTCGGGGTCGTCGGGGTTGCTCTCGACGATCTCGATGCAATCGCCGAAGACGCCGGCGGTCACGTCCGCGAGCACGCCGGTCGCGCGCACCACGATCCGCTCCGCGTGCCCCACATGCTCGCCGCCGAAGACGCTGCCCGGCAGCGGGTCCGCACCGAGGTAGAGCCACGGGAGGTCGCCGTTCAGGCCCGCCTCCCACGAGTCCGCGGTGAGCCTCGCGGGCCCGTCGCCGTAGTCGATCGACTGCTCGCCGAACTGCCAGACGCCGCCCGCGTCGTCCTGCGCGTACCAGAGCGTGGTCCTCTCGTGGAGCACGCCGTCGAGCGAGACCTCCTGCAGGACGCCGGTGCACGCGACGCCGTGGATCAGCCGCTTCTCCGCGAGCACGCGCAGCACGTCGCGGCGGAAGCGCAGATGGTCGTAGCCCTCGTAGACCCAGACCATGCCCGGCCGCATCGGCAGGTACGAATGGCTGACCTCGCTCGCGAGCGCGAAGGTCGGCTCGGGCAGGGGCGCCTCGTCCCCCGGGCCCCCCGGAAGAGTGCCGACGGCGGGAACGGGCGCGCGGGGAGTCGCGGCGATCGTGCTCCCCGCCTCGTCGACGCCGCCGAGCGCGTCCGCGAGACTGCAACCGCCAACCAGCAGCGAAAGCCACACGAGGCGACGCGCGTTCATGTTCGGGACTCCTTGGCCGTCCATTGTAAGGGGCCGAAACTTAGGCCGAGCTTAGGAGGCGAAGCCGGGCGCGAAAAACGCCGTCCGGATCGAGCGTGAACTCGAGGTCGTGGCGGAGCAGCTTCGCCAGTGCCGTGACGATCGCGAGGCCGAGGCCGCAATGGCCCAGCGGCGTGCGCGCCTCGTCCTTGCGCCAGAAGGGCTCGCCGAGGCGGGCGAGGTCGGCCGGGGCGAGTGCGGCGGCCGGATTGCTGATCTCGAGCCGCACCGCCCCCCCCTCCCGCCTCGCGACGCAGCGGATCTCGCTTTGAGACGGGGAGTGGGAGACGGCGTTCTCGAGCAGGTTCCCGACGATGATCGCGAGCTTGTCGGGATCGGAGGCCGCGGTGAGGTCGTCCTCGACCTCGACGCGGAGTTGCGACCCCTTCTCCCGCGCGCGGCCCTCGAGCCGCGAGCAGCCCGCCTCCACGATCCGACGCAGGTCGGCGGCGCGCGGCTCGACGCGCTCGACGCCCGCCTGGCAGCGCGCGAGCAGCAGCAGGTCGGCCACGATGCGCTCCATCTGCGACGCGATCGCGAGGACGTCGCCGTAGAAACGGTCCGCCTCCTCGGGCCAGCGCGCCGCCACCTCGGCGAGCGTGCGCAGCTCCGAGATCGGCGTGCGCAGCTCGTGCGCGACGTTGCCGGTGAAGCGGCGTTCGCGGTGGAAGGCCTCCTCGAGGCGCGTCAGCAGCGCGTTGAGCTGGTGCACGATGGGGGCCAGTTCGGAGGGGGCGCGGGGGAGGGCGACGCGCGAGCCGAGGTTCTCCGCGTCGAGGCGGCCGACCTGCCGCGAGATCTCGTCGAGCGGGCGCAGGCCCGAGGCGACCATGCGCCAGACGAGCAGCAGCGCGAGCAGGATCGCCGCCGCCGCAGGGCCGAGGATCGTCCAGCGCATCTGCGCGATCAGCAGGTCGAGCGGCGCGCGGTCGCTGCCGACGACGAGGATGACGCCGCGGACGCCCTTCTCCGGGTCGGGAAGCAGCGGCCCCTTCGACCTGGGGACAAAAGCGATCTGCACGCTGCGGTAGGTGGCGCCGGAGGCGAGGCGGCTCTCGCGGAAGATGGGCTCGGCCGTGAACGCGACCGAGTGCGGGAGCTGCTCCGCCGCGGCGAGGCGCGGGGAGCGCACGAGGGGCCTTCCGTCATCGAGCCAGTACTGGAAGTGGTCGGGCCGCTCGTCGCGCTCGAAGCCGGGCAGGAAGCCCGGCTTGTAGTCGAGCTCGATCTTGCCCTCCTCCTCCTCGGTCAGCGCGAAGAGCGCGCGCGCCTTGCCGAGCAGCGTCTCGTCGAACTGCTCCGCCGCGCGCCTCGCGAGGATGCGCTGCGCGTAGAGGCCCGCCCCCGCGATCAGCGCCGTCACGCCGACGGCGAGCGCGATCATGAGGCGGCGGCGGATCGAGTGCATCGCCCGCTACTCGATCAGGTACCCGTGGCCGCGGCGCGTCCGGATCGGATCGCCCCCCCCGGCCCCCCCGATCTTCTTCCTGAGCTGGTGGATCAGCACCTCGACGGCGTTCTCCGACGCCTGCCCCGCGACCGGATAGAGGTGGTCGAGGAGCTCCTGCTTGTTGACGACGCGCCCGCGGCGCAGGAGCAGGTACTCGAGCACCGAGTACTCGTGCGGCGTCAGCGCGACCTCCTGCTTGCCGCGCGTGACGACGCGCCGCGCGGTGTCGATCTCGAGCCCTTCGACCCGGTGGACCGGGCTCTTGCTGTGGTACTTGCGGCGCACGAGCGCGCGCAGCCGCGCGACGAGCTCCTCGAACGCGAAGGGCTTGGTCAGGTAGTCGTCGGCGCCGAGCTGGAGCCCCTGGATGCGCTGCTCGACCTGGTCCTTCGCCGAGAGGATCAGCACGTGCGCGTCGCTGCCGCCGGCGCGCAGCCGCCGCAGCAGCTCGATGCCGGAGAGCTTGGGCAGCATCAGGTCGAGCACGATCGCGTCGTAGCCGCCGTGCTTCGCGTAGGCGAGCCCCTCCTCGCCGTCGCCGACGACGTCCACGGCGAAGCCGCTGCGCTGCAGGCCCAGCTCGAGCGAGCGCTGGAGCCGCTCGGAGTCTTCGATGACGAGGATCTTCATGGTGCCGTCGACCTGCCTTGCGCCATCTTCGGAACCCAAGCTTACGGATCGCTGAGGACCGGCGGGAGGCTAGAATGCCGCCATGACAAGAGGAAGCCTTTCCTGCTGTGTTGTCATCCTCCTGCTGCAGGCGGGTTCGTCCGGGGGGGCCGGGGGGGTCGAGGCCTACGTCGACGGCCTGCGGCGCATCACCTCGGGCGAGTTCGCCGACGCGGCGACGGCGCTCGCGGCGGCGGTCGAGGCCGACGACGAGAGCGCCGACCGCCACCTCGCGCGGGCGATCGCGCTGATGCTGTCGAAGCAGGGGGAGGCCGCGAAGGCGCACCTCGAGCGCGCGCGGCGGCTCGAGCCGAAGCACCCGGGCGTGCCCGTCTGGGCCTACTTCCACGCCTGGACCTTCGGCGGCAGGCAGCGGCAGATCCCGCAGGTGCCGCACGGCACGAAGGAGCCCTACGGCGTCCGGCTGATCAACGCGACGACGCAGCACCGCAACATGCTCGACCAGAACCAGCCGGCGCTCGCCGCGGAGGCGTGGAAGGAGGCGGAGGAGTGCGGCAAGGTCTGGGCGTGGCGCGAGCTCGCGCGGCCCGAACTGCTCGCGGCGCAGGAGGGCGATCTCGACGCGATGTTCGCGCGCGGCGAGTACGCGCGCTCCCTCGAGACCGTCTCGCGGCTGCTCGTCGCGAGCCCGGACGACGTGCGGCTGCTCGCGATCGCCGCCGGTTGCCGGCTCGCGCTCGGCGATCCGTGGGGCGCGCGCGGGCTCTACACGCGGGCGCTCGCGGTCGAGCCGACGAGGCTTGATCTCGTCGCGGGGCGCGGCATCGCCGCCGCGCGCACCGGCGGCCTCCGGACGGCGGAGGGCGATCTCGCGCTCGCGGCCCACGCGGACCTGCAGGCCGCCATCGCGAAGGCGCGGACGCTCGTGCCGCGGGAGGGCGTGGAGGCGCTCGCCGCGGCGCTGGGCAGGGACGCGACGCCCGCCGCCGGGGAGCGCCTCGCGCGCGCCGACGCGGCGACGCGTCTCGTGCCGGACGAGGCCTTCACGCAGGAGCTGTCGCGGCTGCAGGGCACGAGCGAGAGGGACCCCTCCAGCGTCGAGAAGGGGGTCGCCGTCGCGGCGTTCTGCATCCGGCCGTCGATCGAGGTGGCCTGCCGCCTCGCCTCCGACGGCAGCCGGGCGCGGATCCGCGTGGGGCGCGCCGACCTCCCGCGGGCGGAGCGCTTCCTGCTCGCCGCGAGCAGGCTCGCCCCCGACCACCACGGCGCGCTGACGCAGCGGGGGCTGCTCTTCGCCGCGAAGGGGGAGAAGCAGCCGATGATCGAGGTCGTCGAGCACGCGCTCGGGCTGGGCGCGCTCAACTACGACCTCGGCAAGCTCTACCTCGACTGGCACCAGGAGATGGCCGCGGCACTCGAGAGCGAGGCTGCGGCGCTGCGCATGCCGACCTACACCTACGAGGACCGCGCCGACGGCCGCTGGCGCCGCGAGTGGCCGCCGACGGCTGCGGCACTGGCGCGGGCTGACAAGCTCGAGGCGCTGGCGAAGGAGCACCGGCGCAAGAGCATGATCCCGCTGCAGCGGCTGGCCGCGGCGGAGCCGAACACGCCGTTCGGCAGACTCGCGCAGGCGGAGATCCACCGCATGCTCGGCGACTACGACGCCGCCGCCGCCTGCGGCGAGGCGGCGCTCGGCATCGAGCCCTGGCACCTCGAGGCGCGCGAGTATCTCGTGGACCTCTATGCGCGCCTCGGTGCCGGCGAGAAGTCGTCGCTGCACGCCGACATCCTCGACAACCTGATCGAGCCTTCGGCGACGCGCACGATCGCCCCGGCCTTCGCGCTGCTCGAACAGACCCGATGGAAGAGCGCGCTCGAGGTGCTCGACCTCGGGGCGCGCAAGGACCCCGCGTCGGGGCGCGTCGCGGCGCTGCGCGCGATCGTCCTCGCCCAGGCGGCGAAGGGGGGGGAGGCCGGGGGGGCGTTCGCGGTCGCCGAGGCGATCGAAGCGGGCCGCCTCGCGATCCTGGCGCCGGCCCCCGCGGCCCCCCTCGATGCGGACTCCTGTGCGCTCGCCCTCGCGGTCGGCGTCTCCTGGTCCAAACTCGGCGACGCCGCGGCGGGGTGGAGCCGCCTCGACCGGGTGATCGCGCTCGCGCGGCGGATCCCGCGCGAGCAGTGGAACCGCCAGCTGCCGGCGACGCGGCTGCCGACGGTCTACACCCACGAGAACGACAAGCGGCGCACCGGCATGACCGTCTACGACATCTACATCGATGCGGAGTTGACCGGGGCGAAGCTGCTCTCGCAGGCCGGGCGCGACGAGGAGGCGGCGCGGCTGCTCGTGGACTGCTGGGAGGTGGGCAAGGCGCTGCCGCGACGCCCGCCGGTGGACATGGTGGCGGCCCCGATCATCAGGAAGCTCGGGGAGGAGCGCGCGTCGAAGATCTTCCCCCCCGAGATGATGGAGGGCTACCGCGTGACGTCGCGCTTCGGGCGCGGCCGTGAGAGCGCCGAGGGCGACCGGACGAGGGGCATCGACAAGGAGACCGCGAGGAAGGCCTGGATCGAGGCGCGGCTGCAGGAGATCGAGGAGGATCTCGAGAACCTCGCGAAGGACCAGACCTACACCGGGATGAGGAAGAGGCAGCAGCTCGAAGAGGAACGCGCCGCCCTCCTCGCCCAGCGGTGATTTGGGGTCTGACCCCATTCACCCGCTAGATCGGAAAAGGCGATGGAGCGGATCTCGTGGGCCGATCTTGCCCCATGGGGACCCGGGTCGGGGAGCGCAACGCCGCCCTCCCCGGAGCGGAGGCTCTACCCGACAGGCCCGGCTAGGCGCGCCAGGTGCCGCGGAGTCCACGGCGCGGGCACCCTTCCCTTCGCGGTGACCCACGCGAGCGAGAGCAGCGCCAGCAGGCCAAGGGCCTTCGCGGCAACCATCCCGTGGCCGGCCGCCGCCGCCACGGCGACCGGTCCGATCCCGGCGGCCAACACGATGAAGCAGGACGCGGCGGCGACCCGAACTCCCCCGAGCACGCCGTTCGCGAGCACGGCTGCCGATTCCCGCGCGCGAAGCGCGAGGGCCCCGACGAGACCGAGCCCGAGGAGCGCGGCACCGGCCGCCACTCCCGGCAGCACCGACAGGACGGCGCCGGCGAGAAGCACGGGCCCGCCGAGCCTCCACGCACCCCAGCAGAGACGCGCGACCGCCCCCCCGGGCCCCCCCTCATGCACCTCGCGCAGCGGCGCGCGCTGCGCGATGCCGTCGAGCAACTCCTCGAACGAGAGCAGGTTCACCTCGAGCGCGGGGAGGCCGAGCGCGCGGCGATCCGCCCGCGCGAAGACCCACTCGCCGATCCAGGCGTCGCGGATGTCGGGAGGAACAAGCCGCGAGAGCAACCGGGCGGCGAGGCCGGGCGGCGCGTAGGCGACCTCCTCCTCCTCTTCTTCCTCCGTTTCCTGCACGACCGCGTACTCCCCGGCCGGCGACTCCACCTCGACCGCCGGCTCGAGGCGGGACTCCTCCTCGACCTCGGGGGGGTTGGCGAGCGCCGCGTCGATGAGCACGAGCGCCGCCTCGCGCACCACCTCGGGCACGCGCCGCAGGTACTCCTCGAGGTCGGGATCCCAGCCCTCCTCGCGCAGGCGAAGGAACTCCTGCGCGAAGGGCTCGGCCTCGTGCGGCGACATCTCCGCCCGGATCAGCGCGCCGACCTCCGACCGCTGCCCCTCCGGCACGCGCCCGAGGAACTCGTCGAGATCCGGAGACCACCCCTCGAGGAGCAGCCTCATGTATTCCTGCGCGATCTCTTGCGCGCCTACCGTCAGTTGACCCGCCTCGTCGGCCATGCCTCCCTCCAGAGGGAGCCTACCCCCCGTTTCGCCCCGCGCCAGCGGATCGGGTGGGGGGTCCGGGGGGAGGGTCGGGGGTTATGACGGGGGGGCCCCGGCGACGCGAACCGCGCCGCCGCCGCTACAGGCACAACGAAGGATCCCGCTCGCCTGGAGACTGCCCTGCCGAATCGTCGGACGATCCCCGAGGGGGACGGTTCAGGAGTCCAGCCCCGACACGCGGGTGCGCGTGTCGAGTTCGACCTCGGCGGTGCCGTAGGGGAGGCGGACGGTGTACTCGGTGACGCCGATGCGCAGCTTGTCGCCGCTCTTGAGCTGCGTCTTGCCGGTAACGGGCTCGTCGTTGCGGAAGGTGCCGTTCTTGCTCGCGAGGTCCTCGACCCAGACGATCTGGCCGTTGCCGGTGACGCTCAGCCGCGCGTGGCGGCGCGAGCAGCCCGCGTCCTCGGTGCGCAGGTCGCATCCCGCGTCGCGCCCGAGGACGTAGACCCGGTTGCAGACGAGCTCGATCCTGTGCCCCGTCGCGGTGCAGAGGTAGGCATTCGAACCCGAGGGCTCGCCCTGTCCATTCCAGCTCACGACTATCCTTTTCGGCGCTCCCGGCCTCGCGCTTGACCGTCCGCGATCGCTGCGCCCGCCCCCCCGCCCCCCCCTATAATCGCCCTCCGCCATGTACAGCCAGCCCCGCCCGGACCGGTCCATCGGCCGCATCGGGCTCTCGATCCTCGCGGTCACGACGCTGATCCTGATCCTGCTCTTCGGCATCGAGCTGCTCGTCGACCTGACCGGCTCCGGGGTGGACCTGGGCGACCTGGAGATGACGCCGCGGCAGGTCCAGACGCTCGCCTCGACCGTCTCGCGCGCCTTCAACAACCTGATGGCGATGGTGCTCGCGTTCATCGCGCTCGCGATCCCGATCACGGCGAACATGTACACGCCGAAGCTGATCGAGATCTTCGTGCGCGACCGGATCAACATCGCGGCGATGGTGCTCTTCTCGGTCTTCGGCGCGCACGCGATCTTCGCGCAGGCGATGGCCTACGACCAGTGGACGCCGGTCCTGCAGTTCACGCTCTGCTGGGTGAGCGGCGTCCTCGGCTTCGTCGTGCTCGTGCCCTACTACTTCCACGTGCTCTCCTTCCTCGACCCCGACCAGATCATCGAGCGGGTGACCGCGCGCATCACGGCGGAGTACCGGCCGATCCGGCTGGGCGCGCGCCCGGTGGGCATGGCGCAGCGCCGCCTCCACGCGCGCATCCTCCACCTCGGCAACGTGATCCTCCGCGCGGTCGACCGGAGCGACCGCGACGTGGCCCTCGGTTCCATCCGGGCGCTCCGGCAGGCGGTGGTGCGGTACGTCGACGAGAAGCGCGACATGCCGCCGCCCTGGTTCGACGTGGATGCGGCCCTCTTCGTCGGCACCTCCGACGAGGCGCTGGAGACGATCCGCCGCGAACGGGTCTGGGTCGAGCACCGCTGCCTCAAGCAGCTTCTGCTCGCCTACGACGGCGCGCTCGCCCACGTGCACGACCTGATCAGCCCGATCACGGACGTCAACCTCGCGGTCGCGGTCCACGCCCGCCAGCGCGGCGACGGCCACACCCTCGACCTCGGCATCCGCATCTTCAACACCTTCCTGCGCTCCGCGATCAAGAAGTGCGACGTGCGCGCGGTGCAGGACGTGCTGCACCCCTACAAGTCGCTCGCGCGCGACCTGCTCGCCCACGACCCGGCGCGCGCGATCGCCGTCGGGAGGCACTTCAAGTACTACGCGGAACTCGCCCGCCACGAGCAGGTCCCCTTCGTCTACGAGATCGTCGCGAGCGACCTCGGCTCGATCATCGAGTGGGCGTGGGACCAGCAGACGATCACGCGCGAGGGGCTGCTCGAGCTCTTCCTCTCCCTCGACGCGCAGGAGACGACGGTGCGCATGACCACCGCGCGCGCGATCCTCGCGGGCTACATGAGCGACCACGGCCACGAGCGCGAGGCGGCGCTCGTCGCCGACCGCATCTACGCGACGCCCGCCCCGCAGGTCCGCCGCGCCCGCAAGGTGCTGCTCGGGACCTCCGACCCGACCTTCTGGGAGGTGACCGACCTGCAGCGCAATCTCGACTATGTCGAGCCCTCGCGCCGCTCGACGATCGCGAGGATCCTCGACGACGTGCTCGCGAAGAAGGAGCGGGGCTAGACACGCTGCGGCGCAAGGAGCGCCGCCGCGATGCGGTCGGCGGGCAGCACCTCGCGGGCGGCGCCCAGGGCGATCGCCGCGCGGGGCATCTCGAAGACCGCACTGGTCGCCTCGTCCTGCGCGATCGTGCGGAAGCCCGCCTCGCGCAGCGCGAGGAGGCCCTCCGCGCCGTCGTCGCCGGCCCCGGTCAGCAGCACGCCGGTCCCGCCGCCCTTCCAGCGGCCCGCGACGCTGCGGAAGAAGACGTCGATCGAAGGACGGCAGCGCGCGGCGGGCTCGGGCGTGTAGGCGAGGCGGCCATCGCCGGTCAGCACGAGATGGTCGCGGGACGCGGCCACGCGCACGGTGCCCGGCTGCGGCGTCTCGCCGGCCTCGGCGGCGCCGACGGGCAGCGGCGACACCGTCGCGAGCCACGCGCAGAGCCCCTCCGCCGCGTCGGCGTCGACGTGCTGCACGACGACGAGCGGCGCGGGGAAGTCGAAGGGGAGGTCGCGCAGGATACGCGCGAGCGCCTTCGGCCCGCCCGACGAGGCGCCGAGGCAGACGATCGGCCGCTCCGCCTCCGGCGCCGCGTCGGCGCGGCCGAGGCGCCCCTCGAGCGCGTCGATCTTCGCGAGCAGCACCTGCGCCGGCGAGCCTCCGGCGGCGCCCGCCATCACCGGCGTCATCACGACGTCGAGCGCGCCGTGGCCGAGCGCCTCGAAGATGCGCGACTCGTTGGTCTCGATGCTCGCGGTGACGAGCAGGATCGCGCAGGGCGACTGCCGCATGATCTGCCGCGTCGCCTCCACGCCGTCCATGCCGGGCATCACGAGATCCATCAGCACGAGGTCGGGCCGGTCGCTTGCGCAGAGCCCCACCGCCTCGCGGCCGTCGCCCGCGACCCACGCGACCTCGTGGCGACCCGAGCGCGCGACGATCCGTTCGACCACCGAGGCGGCCACCCGCACGTCGTTGACGATGCCGATCCGCATGGCATTCCCCCCCCATCGCCTATCGACGCGGGCGGGCGCCGCACTTGACCTCAGAAGGAGGGGGGCGCCGGGGGGAGGGAGCGGATCTCCGCGGCGGTGGCGGGGCGCGCCTCGAGCGTCCACCGCGACGCCTCGGTGCGGGTGAAGGTGAGGGCGACCGCGGGACCCGCCGGGGGTTGCCACAGGTACGAGGCGGGCGACCGGGGCGGGTCGCCGCTCTCGAGCAGCAGCATCGCGCGCGCGAGCGCCCTCGTCACGGTCGCGTCGCGCGCGCTCCGGCCGATCGTGAAGGCCTCCGCGGCGATCGCCTCGCGCGTGGCGCGGTAGGCGAGCCCCCAGAACGCGAAGGCGAAGAGCCCCACCACCGCGGTCAGCAGCAGCGCGAGGCCGCGCTCGCGGTCACGGCGCATCCGAGCCCCAGAAGAGCGTCATCGCGCACGCCGCGTCGCCGCTCCCGGTCGCGAGCGCGATGCGCGTCCTGCCGCCGGGCAGCGCGGAGACCTCGAACGCGCCCACCTCGAGCGCGACCGCCGTCCCGTCGCGGAGCAGGCGACGGCCGTCGCGGCGGTAGAGGAGCGGCGTGCCGCGCACGGGGGTGATCTCGAGCGTGCCGCCCCCCGCCGCCCTCGCCCCCCGCGCCCCCCCGAAATCCTGCCGCAGCCACTCCACCGCCATGCGCAGCTCCGTCACCGCCCTCGCGCGGTCGCGCAGCGCGATCGTCGCCCGGGCCGTCGCGCGGTTGGCCGCCCCGGTCGCGAGCGCGAGGATCGCCACGAGGAGCGAGGCGACGGCGAGTTCGAGCAGCGTGAAGCCCCTCATCGCGCGACCACCTCCACGGTCGCGGAGGCGCCCGGCGGGGAGAGCGTG
>CAZMXP010000010.1:0-93586 GCA_964570285.1 uncultured Planctomycetaceae bacterium | reverse complement strand
TGCGTGTACTCACGCCACATCACCTACCTCGCGCACATAACGGTGCCCGCCTAACTTGAAGTGGACCGTTCGGCCCACCGCCGGACCGTCAGTCTATCTCCGCGGCCTAGTTCCGCACGTGGACCGCATGGTCGGGATGCGAGCCCCGCCGTGCGACGCCGGTTTGGTCGAGTACGGGCGTAGGTCCTCCGCAGCCTATGTCTGCAGCCTATTTCGCCGGGGACGGTGCCGCCGACCCCGACCGTGATCGGTGCCGGTCGAGTCCCCTTGCGTCGCGTGATAACCTCGGAGGATGCGCTGGGGCGCATTCGCCCTCCTCCTCGGGCTCCTCCTCTGCGGCGAGAGCGCCTACGGCTGACCGAACTGCCGGGAGGCGGTCGCCTCCACCGCTTCGGCCGACCAGGGCCGGCTCGCCATGGGCATCGGATGGAGCATCCTCCTGATGATGGCGTCGCCCTTCGTGCTCGTAGGCTTTCTCGCGTGGAAGATCATCCGCGCGACGCGCGCCCCCGGGCGCTAGGAGGACCGCTCTTGCGTACGATCGCCCTCGCGCTCCTGACGCTGACCCTCGGATGCGGCGACTCGGCCGGTCCGAAGAAGCCCCCCCCGGGCGCGGCGGTCCCTTCGGAGCTCGAGTCCTCCGGCTGCGGCGAGGAGGCGAGCGGGGGAGACTACACCCCCGAAAAGGGGAGCGCGACCGTCGCCGGTCGGGTGCGCTTCGAGGGCGAGCCGCCGGTGCGACGCCCGATCGACTTCGGCGCGGAGGCGTACTGCAAGGGAGCGCACAGCACGCCGCTGCTGAGCGAACTCGTCGTCGTCGGTGCCGAGGGCGGGCTCGCGAACGTCTTCGTGCAGGTCAAGTCGGGCCTCGCCGGCTGGAAGTTCGCGACGCCGAAGGAGGCCAAGGTCATCGACCAGGCCGGCTGCGCCTACGTGCCGCACGTGCTCGGCCTGCACGCGGGGCAGGACCTGAAGATCCGCAACAGCGACCCGCTGATGCACAACATCCACGCGATCAACCACGGAACCGGCAAGAGCGAGTTCAATTTCGCGCAGACGCAGAAGGGTGCCGAAGCGACGCGGACCTTCCCGCGTCCCATGATCGTCCACGTGAAATGCGAGGTGCACGGCTGGATGGACGCCTACATCCATGTCGTGAAGCACCCCTTCCACGCCGTCACCGGCGAGGACGGCGCCTTCTCGCTTGCGCGGCTGCCCCCGGGCACCTACCAGGTCGAGGCGTGGCACGAGAAGCTCGGCACGAGGGTCGAGAGCGTCACGCTCGGAGAGGGCGAGACGAAGGAGATCTCGTTCGTCTTCAGCAAGTAGCCCTCCCCGCGCTGCTTCTGCTCGCCCTCCTCGTGCACGGCGGGGAGTTGGCGCGCACGCCGGGGGCGCGGGAGGTCTTCCGGGCCGAGGGCTGCTGGCAATGCCACGCCGAGGTGGCGGGCTTCCCGCGGATCGACGAGGCGCGCCGGACCGGCCCGCGGCTCGAGGCCGCGAGGCTCCCGCGCTCGCCGGAGTGGCATCGCGCGCACCTCTACGACCCGCGCCTGCTCGATGCCGAATCGACGATGCCCTCCTACGCGGCGCGCTTCCGCTCCGCGGGCCGTGCGGTCGCCGACGTCCTCGACCTTGTCGGCCGCCACGACGGCCGTGACGGCGGCTTCGACGACGACGGCGTCGTGACGCGGCGCGAGTACGAGCGCACCGGCGGCGACGCGTGGGAGGCCACGCTCGCCTCGCTGGACCGGGACGGCGACGGCGTGATCCGCCTCGCCGACGCCGCGCCGGTGCCGTCGGTCGCCCTCGAAGCGCTGATTGCGTGCCTCGTCGCCGAGGGGCCCGACGCGCCGCCCCCCTTCGCGGCCCCCGCACCCCCTCCCGATCGCGATCCGGCCGCGGCGATCGCCCGCGGCGAGGCGCTCTTCCAGGGCCGCTGCGCCGGCTGCCACGGAGCGCGCGCGGATGGGCAGGGTCCGCTCGCGCCCTTCTTCGGCCCGCAGGCGCCGCGCAACCTGCTGCGCGGCGAGTTCAAGTTCCGCTCGACGCCGGTGCCGATGCCGCCCACCGACGAGGACCTCTTCCGGACGATCCGCGCCGGTGCCGGGCCGTCGATGCCCGCGTGGCCGTCGTTCTCCGACCGCCAGGTGTGGGATCTCGTCGAGTACGTGAAGAGCAACCACCCGCTCTACCTTCCCCGTGAACTCGTCGTGGGGGGCCCGGGGGGAGGGACCGTCGTTGCGTTCACGCTGGCCAACGACGAGTTGGCCGACCTGTCGGGGATGCCGCTCGACGGGGGGCGGGTCGTCAAGCGCGCCGGGCGCTGGTGGTGGTTCGCGCGCGGACGCGAGGTCGTGATCGAGGACGGGGCCCTTCTCGACGGCTACCGTTTCGCCCTCGGCGCCGCCGTCTACGCGTGGCGCGACGCGCCGGTGCCGATCGCGCTGCCGCCCGAGATCCCCTGGTCCGGCGAGTCCGCGGCGATCGGGGCCCGCGTCTACGCGGAACTGCAATGCGGGAGTTGCCACGGCGCGGAGGGGCGCGGCGACGGCACCGCCGCCGCCGGGACCCGGGGCAGCCTCGACGAGATCCTCCGGCCCACGGACTACACGCGCGGGACGAAGTGGCTCAAGAGCGGGCGGAGCGCCCGCGACCTCGTGCGCACCTTCCTCTCGGGCATGGAGGGGACGCCGATGCCGTCGTTCGCGGGCAACTTCGACGCGCTCGCCTCCGCCCCGGCCGCGGAGGCGCCGTGGCATCTCGCGCACTTCATCCTGCGGCAGGCGGGGGCGGACGCGCTCAGCCGATGAGGAACTCGTCGCGCCGGATGCCGAGTTCGCGCATGTGGCGCCAGAGGGTGGTGCGGTGGAGCCCGAGCAGGCGGGCCGCGCGCGTCACGCAGCCGGCGGCGCGCTCCAGCGCGGCGCGCATCTCCTGCTCCGGGGCGGGGGCGACCGGCGGGCGGAGCGCGGGGGGCAGGTCCACCTCGGTCAGCAGGTCGCCGCGCGAGGTCACGACCGCGCTCTCGATCACGTTCTCGAGTTCGCGGATGTTGCCGGGCCAGGCGTGCTCCATCAGCGTCGCGAGCACCTCGGGGGAGACCGCGCGCACGGTCTTGCCGATGCGCTCCCGCACGCGCGCGAGGATCGCGTCGACGAGCACGGGGATGTCCTCGCGGCGCTCCCGGAGCGGGGGCAGGGAGAGCGCGAAGACGTTGAGGCGGTAGTAGAGGTCCTCCCGGAACCGGCCTTCGGCGACTCTTCGGGCGAGGTCGCGGTGGGTCGCCGCGAGGATGCGGATGTCGATGGGCCGGGTCCGGCTCTCGCCGACGCGCTCGATCTCGCGCTGCTGCAGGACCCGCAGCAGCTTCACCTGCACCTGCGGCGACATCTCGCCCGCCTCGTCGAGCAGGACGGTCCCGCCCTCGGCCACCTCGAAGCGGCCGCGCCGGTCGCGGTCGGCGCCGGTGAAGCTCCCCTTCACATGGCCGAAGAGTTCGGATTCGAGCAGCGTCTCCGGGTAGGCGGCGCAGTTGACGACGACGAAGGGCTTCCTCGCCCTCGGGCTCTCCGCGTGGATCGCCCGCGCCACCATCTCCTTCCCCGTCCCGCTCTCGCCGAGGATCAGCACGGTGCTGTCGTACGGGGCGACGCTGCGCAGCTTCGCGATCACCTCCCTCATCCTCTCGCCGGCGCCGACCATGCCATGGAACTCCCAGCGCGTGCGGTCGTCGCGGCGGAGCCGCTCCGCCTCCGTCACGTCCCGGAGGAGGACCGCCACCTCGTCCCCGTCGAGCGGCACCGCGTCGATGAGCAGGGAGCGCCTCTCCCCGTCCGCCCGCGCGACCTCGACCGGGCACTCCCCGTGGGTGCGCTGGTCGACCTGCGCCTCGCAGGCGGCGCAGGCGGAGCCGTGGAAGCGGCAGCGGAGGATCTCGTCGCAGCGCCGGCCGACGGCCTGCCCGGCCGGGTAGCCGAGCAGGCGCGCGGCGGCGGCGTTGATCGTCCGGATCGTGCGGTCGGGGAGGAGCGTGAACGCGGCCAGCGGGAGCGCCTCCAGCAGCGCGTCGTGGGCGCGGCGCGGCGGGGGAATCTCCGCGTCCTTTCGCGACTCCGGCGATGCATCGGTTCTGTTGCGGTGCGACGGTTCCACGGGCGCTGGGCCTTTCTGCCGCGGGACTTGCGGTCTGGCGTGGCTGTTGCAAGTAGCAGGCCGGTTCCGCCGGTTGGGCTCCGGGGGCATCGATGGCAAGACACAACGTCTCCGAGGAGACGCAGGCGGTCTGGGGGCGCAGGTCCCTCCGCTGGCTGCTCTCCCTCTTCGTCTTCCTCTTCGCGAGCGGTCTCGTGATCCTGCTCGCCCCCTTCGGGCGCGGCGCGCAGATGTCCGTGCTCGTGCACACCGTGGGCGGCCTGCTCTTCCTCTGGCCGCTGGGCGTCTACCTCGTGCGCCACTTCGGGGAGCGCTGGCGCGACCGGTGGAGCCACCTGCTGCTGCTCGGCTGGGCGAGCGGCATCCTGATGGTGGCCGCCGTCGCGAGCGGGCTTGTCCTCACGGTGCAGGCCGCGTTCGGCCGGCGCATCTCCTACGGCTGGGACCTCGTGCACATCGTCGCGGGGTGCGCGCTGCTCCCGATCCTCGGCGCGCACCTCGTCACCGCCGTGCGCCGCAACCGCCGGGGCGAGGCGGCGTACGTCTGGCGGCTCTGCGGCGGCGTCACGCTCGCCGGCTGCGCGCTGACGCTGCTTTCGTTCGCCGGCGGTGCCGGCCTCCATCGCAGCGTCCGCCGCCAGCCCCTGCCCGAGGAGTACAGCTACCGCTATGGCGACAACCCCTTCTCCCCGAGCCTCGCGCGCACGGACTGGAGCTGGCGCCTCGACCAGGACCATCGCTGGATCGGTTTTCTCGCGCCGCTGGCGCAGGACGGGTCGAAGGCGACGCCGGAGGCGCTGGCCGACTTCCTCGACGCGCAGAAGCACGCGCTCGCGGTCGATCTCGACTGCCGCCGGCGCGGCGAGGTCCATGTGGACGAACTCGACGGGCTCGAAGTCGATCGCAGGCGCATCGCGGCGCTGGAGGCGCTGAGCCACTCCGCCGACCGGGGCGAGGGCCTGCGCCGGCTGCTCGACGAGGTGAAGGGGGACCTCGAGCGCCATACCGCGAGCTTCCGGGCGCTGGGGGGGCTCGCGCCCGAGGCGCTGGCCGGTTCCCAGAGCTGCGGGGTGGCGGGCTGCCACGAGGAGATCCTCGCGGAGTGGGAGCCCTCCGCGCACCGCTACGCGTCGCGGAGCAGCTTCTTCCAGCTCATCCAGGGGGCGATGGCCGAGGAGAACGGTGCCGAGTCCACGCGGTACTGCGCCGGCTGCCACGACCCGATCGCCCTCTTCTCGGGGGCGAAGAACATCTACGCCCCCGGCGACTCGCTGACGAGTCCGGGCGCCGACGAGGGGGTCTCCTGCGCCGCCTGCCACAGCATCGTCCGCAGCGACGTCCAGGGCAACGCCAACTACATCATGAGCCCGCCGGAGCGCTACATCGCCGAGGACTCCTTCGTGGGGCGCTTCCTGATCCGCGCCTACCCGCGCCACCACGTCGCGAGCTACGCGCGCCCGCTGCTCAAGACGCCCGAGTTCTGCGGCGCCTGCCACAAGCAGTTCATCGACAAGGAGCTCAACCGCGCGACGCGGGTCCAGCTCCAGAACCAGTACGACGCGTGGAAGGGGAGCAAGTGGTTTGTCCCCGACGAGAAGAACCCCCAGCGCGCCGACGCGGAGAAGTCGCTCTCCTGCGCCGACTGCCACATGCGCCTGACCGACTCGAAGGACCCCGCGGCGAAGAAGGGCAAGCACCGCCACCACGGCCACATCGCCGCGAACCAGTGGCTGCCCGAACTGCACAACCTCCCGCACGCGCGAAAGCACATCGAGCTCACCGAGCAGTGGCTCCGGGGCGAGACCGTCCTCCCGGAGATCGCCGACCGCTGGCCCGGAGGCCCGCCGGTCCCGATCGAGATCGAGGCCCCGGAGACCGCGGCCGCCGGGGAGAGGATCACCGTGCGCGTCGTCGCGGAGAACCGGAAGGTGGGCCACACCTTCCCGACGGGGCCGCTCGACGTCATCCAGGCGTGGTTCGACGTGCGCGTCACCTTCAACGGCAAGGAGATCCTGCGCAGCGGCGCGCTCGACGAGCACGGCTTCATCCAGCCCGGCGCGTGGGTGCTCAAGGCCGAGGGGGTGGACCGCGCGGGCAACCTGATCGACCGCCACAACCTCTGGGACATGGTGGGGGCGCGCTTCCGCCGCGACCTCTACCCGGGCCTCAGCGACCGCGAGGAGTACACCTTCGACTGCGGCTGCGAGACGGAGACGAAGATCCCGGAGGCCCAGGGCCCGATCGACGTGCCCGAGGGCGGCGGCGAGATCCTCATCACGGCGATCCTCCGCTACCGCAAGGTGGACCAGACGCTGCTGAATGTGCTCATCCCCGACGGCACCGCCCGCGCGCCGGTCACCGACATGACCGTCGCGACCAAGCGCATCCGCGTCCTGGAGCGCCCCTGATGTCCCGGAAGCGCCGCCTCCTCCTCCGCTACACGCTGCTCGGGTTCGTCGCGGTGGGGGCTTCCCTCGCGGGGGCGCTCTCGCTGCTCGACCGCGAGGTCGCCATCCCGCGGGAGGGGCTCGTCCCGGGCCTCTCGGACGCCCTCGCGGAGGCGCTGCCGCGCGAGGCGCCCCACTTCCGTTTCACGCCGGTGCCGATCGACTTCCGCCACTTCGACGGCGCCCGCTCCCGCCGCCTGCCCGAGGACATGGGGAGCGGCGTCGCCATCGAGGATCTCGACGGCGACGGGCTCGCGGATCTCGTCTTCGTCAATGCCACGCCCCTCGGGGCCCCCCCGGCCCCCCCCGTCCTCTACAAGAACCTCGGCGCCTTCCGCTTCGAGCGCGTCGAGGGGCCACTGCCCGCGCTGCTGGGCATGGGCGTGGCCGCCGCCGACTACGACGGCGACGGCGACCTCGACCTCTATGTGACCGCGTACGGGCGCAACGCGCTGCTGCGCAACGACGGCGCGCTCCGCTTCACCGACGTCACGGAGGAGGCGCAGGTGGCGGGCGGCGGCTTCTCCGCCGGCGCCTGCTGGGGTGACGCGGACGGTGACGGGGATCTCGACCTCTACGTCTGCCGCTATGTCGAGTTCGACGAGACGATGCCGGTGAAGGCGAGCGTGCGCGGCAACCAGGGGCTCCCGGTGACGCTGAATCCGAGCGCGTTCCCCGCGCAGGAGAACCTGCTCTACCTGAACGAGGGCGGGCGCTTCCGCGAGGCGGCGAAGGAGCTCGGCGTGTCGAATCCGGGCGGCAAGAGCCTCGGGGCGCTCTTCGCCGACTTCGACGGCGACGGCACGACCGACCTCTACGTCGCCAACGACGTCTCCGACAACGCGATGTTCAGGGGGCTCGGGGGCGGCCGCTACGAGGACGTGACCCACGCCTCCTGCACCGCCGACTGGCGCGGCGCGATGGGGCTCGCGATCGGCGATCCCGACCTCGACGGCGACCTCGACCTGTTCATCACGCACTGGATCACCGAGGAGAACACGCTCTACGTCAAGGAGCCCGGGGAACTCCTCTTCCGCGACGACAGCGAGCGCACCTATCTGGGCCCGCCGGGGCGGGGCCGCGTCGGCTGGGCCTGCGACTTCGCCGACTTCGACCGCGACGGGCGCCCCGACCTCTATGTGGTCAACGGCAGCACGTTCGAGGAGCCGGCGTCGCCCGCCTACCTCGTGCCGCAGCACCTCCAGCTCTTCTGGAACGGCGGGCGGCGCTTCTTCGACGTGGCGCTGCGGACCGGCGGCGCGCTGGCGACCCCCATCGTCGGGCGCGGCGGCACGGTGGGCGATCTCGACGGCGACGGCGATCTCGACTGGGTCGTCGGCGTGCACGGGGGTAGCCCGCTGCTGCTGCGCAACGACACCGAGACGGCGAATGGACAGATCGAGGTCGTCGTGCGCGGGTCGTCGCCCAACCCGTTCGGCTACGGCGCGGTCGTGACCGTCGTCGGGGGGGGGCGCACGCAGGTGCAGCAGGTCGGCGCCAAGGTGAGCTACCTGAGCCACGGCCCGCATCCGCTCCACTTCGGACTCGGGCGCGCGGCGAGGGCCGACCGCGTCACCGTGCGCTACCCCTCCGGGACGGTCGTGACCCACGAGGCGGTCGCGGCAGGGACGAGGCTGCTCGTCAAGGAGGTCGATCCGCGCACGCTGGGTTCGCGGATCGACCGCGCGGGCGACGCGGAGAGCGGGGAGGCGATCGCGCTCTATCGCGAGGTGCTCGCGCTCGACCCCCTCCACACCGGCGCGCTCTACAACCTCGCCGTCCGGGTGGAGCCGGAGGAGGCGATCGCCCTCTGCGACCGCCTGCTCCTGCTCGAACCGATGCTCCCGCGCGGCCACCTCCTGAAGGCGGCGCTGCGGTCGGATCCGCAGAGGCCGGAGATGCTCGACCTCGAGGTCGCGCTGCGCGAACTCGCCAACGCGCAGCGGCTCAACCGCGACGAGACGGGCGCGCGCTACGAGGAGGGGCGGATCCACCTGCTCCGGGGCGACCTGCGTGCGGCGGCCGCGAGCCTCTCGCTCGCGCGCCACAACCCGCGGGGCGCGGCGCTGGGCGCGCTCTGCCTCTTCCGCCTCGGGGACGCCGAGGGCGCGCGGGCGCTCCTGGCGCTGCACGGCGGGGCCCCCGGCCCCTACATCGCGGGGGAGGGCGACACGCACAAGAAGAGAATGGACGACCGAGACCTACTCGCGCGGCTTCTCGAGTTCGGACCCGAGGAACGATGGGAGTCACAGCCGCTCCCTCTCGGTGCCATGGATGGAGCCCACTGCGAACTTCGGGACGCCGACGGGGATGGTCGGCTCGACGCCTGCTGCGGAGACATGGTGGTCTCCTTGAAAGGTCGGCAGGTGGTCGGGTTGCGTCTGGGGGCGGGTGCAACGCCCGCGCCCCGGACGCGCTTTCCTCGCTACCGCTTCGAGGAGGCGGCGCGCTGGGCCCTGCGGCCGCCCGACCTCTGCGACGGGCCGCCCCCCGGAACCACGGCGACCTGCGAAGCGGATGCGGACGGCGACGGCGATCTCGACCTCTTCGTCGCGTGCGGCGGCGACGATCCTTCCGCACCGCTGCCGTGGTGGCTGCTGGTCCGGGAGGGGGAGCGTTACCGTCCCGTGCGCGGCTCGATCCCGGAGCCCGGCTTCCGGGTCGCCGCCCTCGATGCGAAGGACCTCGACGGTGACGGCCGCGCCGAGGTGCTGCTGAAGGGCGGCGGCTTCCTGCCCGGCGACGCGGGCAAGAGCTATCTGGCCTGGCTCCGCTGACCCGCGAGGAGGCGCGCCGCGTTGCCGGCGAAGATCCCCTGCTGCTGCTCCGGCGTCGCGCCCGCCTCCGCGAGCGCCTGCTGCTGCTCCGCGCGCCGGTCGGCGCGCCAGCCGGCCGGGAAGGTGCCGCTGTCGGTGCCGAAGAGGATGCGCTCGTGGCCGAAGACGCGCAGCGCCCTTCGGAAGACCTCCGCGAGGCCGCCGATCCCCGGGACCGCGTGCATCCAGGAGTTGCTGGAGGAGGTGTCCACATGGATGTTCTCGCACTGCATGCCCGCCATGAGGGCCTCGCGGAAGAGGCCCGCACCGAAGTGCGGCAGGATGAACTTGACCTCGCGGAAGCGGTTGGCGACCGGCACGAGGCCGAGGGGGTTGGCGTAGGAGAGATCGTAGGGGCGCGGAAGGCCGAGCAGGTCGCGCAGCCTGACGATCAGGACGCCGCAGTGGACGAAGACCGGTGCCGCGTACCGCTCGAGCACCTCGAAGACCGGGACCGCCTCGCGGCCCGCCGGGTGGAAGTGGTGCATCGCGGGGAAGAGCAGCACGCCGCGGAACTCCCCCGACGCGAGCAGGGACTCGACGAGGTCCGCGCACCCGTCGATCCTCGGGTTGACGAGCGCGCACGCGGAGAGGCGCCCCTCGCCCGCCCGCACGGCCTCCGCCACCGCCGGGATCTCCTCGGGCAGGCTCGCGAAGGTCATCATCCGCTCCACGCCGTTCTTTCCCATCTCGGCCAGCCAGCGTCCCGCCAGGGCCGTCGGGTCGCGCGGGGGGAGCTCGATGCCCGTCCTGGCCGCGAGCCGCGCGAGCTTGTCCTCCACCGGGCCCGGCTGCGGCGAGAGCGCGGCAAGGGTCTCGAAGAAGAGGTGGGAGAAGAAGTGGGAGTGGAAATCGATGGTCGGCATCGTCGACGCCATCCTATCGCCTTCGCGGCCCGCCGCGTGCGGTAGGCCGCGCGGCTTCATGATGAGGACCGCAAAACGGTTGCGCGGCAGCCGGTCTGTCGCAACGGCGGTGTTGCATGCAACACTCGGGCTGCTCTCGGCCACGCCGCTCCGCGCCGCTCCCCCCGGGCCCCCCTATGCCGGCAGCACCGCCTGCCGTGCCTGCCACCGCAGCGAGGTCGCCGCATGGGAGGGCTCTCCGCACGCGCGGCAGGGCACGGCCGTGGCACGGCCGCCCCTGCCCTTCGACGTGGCCGTGGGCTCGCGCTGGATGCAGTCCTACTTCGCCCGCGACGAGACGGGCGCCCATCGAGTGGTCGCGCGCTGCTATGACATCCGCGAGGGAGTCTGGCGCGATGTGGCCACGGTGCTCGACGGGATCCGCGGGCGCCGGCCGGGCGTGGATCCGCCCAGCCTAGGCCCGCTCGGACTCCGCTCGTTCGAAGTCGACTGCGCGGGATGCCACAGCAGCCGTCCGGTGCTGCGCGTCGAGCTGACGACGGGCCGCCTCGAGGGGCGCTGGCATGACCTCGCCCTCGACTGCGAGACCTGCCACGGAGGCGGCGCCGACCACGCCGGGTCGTGGAAGGGGCTGCGCGAGCCCGTGGCGATGGAGCGGCTGGAGCGGCTGCCGGCGCGCGCCCGCACGGCCCTCTGCGCCCGCTGCCACGGCGGACCCGCGGCCGCGGGCGACTTCGGGCCGGAGGACGCGCGACACTTCGTCGGCCTGCTCGGAGACCGGGAGGGCCACTTCCCGGACGGGAGTGCCAGCGGGCAGGTCTACCAGTACTCGGCCTTCGTCCGCAGCCCCTGCCATGTCGAGGGCAATCTCTCCTGCACCGATTGCCACGAGGCGCACGGGGCCGGCATGAGGGCGGCGGCGCACAAGGACGCGCTCTGCACGCGCTGCCACGAGGGGTACGTGACCGCCGCCCACACCCACCATGACGTGCAGCAGGAGGGGGGGCGCTGCGTCTCCTGTCACATGCCGCGGCTGCTCACGGGATTCATGGCCCACCAGCGCGACCATCGCATCGGCCTGCCGCTTCCCGCGACGCCACACGCCCCCGACGCGTGCACGGCCTGCCACCTCGACCGGGACAAGCAGTGGGCGGATGCCGCCTATCGCCGCTGGTGGGGCGATCCGCCGAGGGCGACCCTCGACGCGATCGAGGGGGTTGTGCTCGCGCGAGCTTCCGACCCGAGGGCGACGCCGCTGCTGCGGCGGGCGCTCCGCCACCCCGACCCTTTCTTCCGCGCGAGCGCCACGCTCTACCTTCAAGACCCCGACGCGCTGCACGACGATCCCCTGGCGGAGGTGCGGCTCGCGGCGCTGCGGGCCGGCGCCCTGCGCGCCGACGCGCCCGCGCATCTCGCGCGGGGCCTGCTCGATGCCGAGCCGGTCGTGCGAGGCTCCGCCGCGCTGCGGTTGCGGGAGCGCGGGGGGGCGCCCGATCCGGCGTGGGCGGGTGATCTCGAAGTGCTCGTCCGACACCGGCGCGAACTCGCGGAGGCGCGCATCCTCCTCGGGCGTCTCCGCCTCGACACCGGGGAGGCGGCGCGGGCGCTGCCGCACTTCGAGGAAGCGGTGGTCTTCCGCCCCCTCGCCTCCGACGGGTGGCTCGGCCTCGCCGCGGCGCTGCGGCAGTCGGGCCGTGACGACGAGGCGCGGGCGGCCGAGTTGCGGCTTGCGCTGCTGCTCCGAGCGCGGCTCGCCTCGCGCCCCGCCGACGGACGCCTCGCCGAAGAGGCGGCGCAGGCCTTCGAGCGGGCCGGCGAGGCGGCGCGCGCGGCCGAGGTGCTCGACTTCGCGATGGGTCGCGCGGCGACGTCCGCCGACCGCTCCCGCCTGCTCCAGGCGCGCGCCCGGCTCGCCGCCGGGGCGCCGGAGGGCGGGCCATGAGGCGCGCGTCCTTCGTCCTGCTCGCCGTCACCTACGCCGCGGCCGTGGCCGTCGCCCCGTGGGGAGGGGGGACGGGTGCCGGGCGCGCGCCCGTGGCGCAGCGCTCCTGCATCGACTGCCACGGCGAGCGGCAGCCGGGGCTGCTCGTGCAGTGGAACGGGAGCGCCCACGCCGCGCACGGCGTCTCCTGCGAGGAGTGCCACGGCGACGACCACGAGGCGATCTTTGCCGCGAACGGTCGCGTCGATGCGGCGCAGTGCCAGGGCTGCCATCCGAGGGAGACGCTCGAGTTCAAAGGCTCGGTGCACGGCCATGCCGGGAAGGACGCGCTCGCGAACGCGAGGCTCCTCGCCCAGATCCCCGCCATGCAGAGGCAGGGCTGCATGGGCTGCCATGATCTGGGAGGAGCACGAGGAGGGAGATGCAACTCCTGCCACGGGGCGCATCGATGGAGCACCGAGGAGGCGCGCCGGCCCGAGAGCTGCGGCCTCTGCCACCGGGGCCCGGACCATCCCCACGTCGAGGCGTGGGAGGCGAGCAAGCACGGGGTCGCCTTCGCGGCGACCGGCGACGAGCGGCAGGCGCCCACCTGCGTCACCTGCCACATGCCGCAGGGCAGCCACGAGGTGAGCGGTGGCATCACGATCGGACGCGCCGGGTCGGGTGCGGTGCTCACGGGGGAGCGGGCGCCGATCCCGATGAGGACGATCTCGAAGGAGCGGGCCGCGGAGGAGCGGGAGGTCATGGTCGGCCGCTGCGCGCAGTGCCACACCCGCCGCATGGCGCGGCGCGCGCTCGAGGATGCCGACGAGATCAAGCGCGAGGCGGACCGCCTGCTCGGCGAGGCGGTCCGCATCGTCGAGGCACTCCATGCCGACCGCCTGCTCGACCCGATGCCCGAGGAGCGCCCGGCCCATCCGACCGCCGGCCACGCCCTCGTGCTCGGCGGCCCGATGCTCTACGAGAACCAGTCCGAAGCCGAGCGCCTCTTCTTCGATCTCGCGAAGTTCGCCCACGCGATCACGTTCAAGGGCGCCTACCACCAGAGCCCCGACTACACCCACTGGCTCGGCATGGCGCGGCTGAAGGCCGGCCTCGAGGCGCTGAAGGCGGAGGAGCGGCGCCTCCGGGCGGGCCGGGGGAAGGAGTAGCACAGAGGCGCAGAGCCACAGAGGCGCAGCAGGGCTAGTCGTCCCTCGGCCGCGGCGCCGAGTAGGCCGCTGTGCCACGGGTGGGTCCGAAACTCGAAGACCACTCGGGAATTCAGGGCAAAGCGCGTGCACGGGTGCTCCAGGCGATTGTCGTGCGAGCCTTGCAGATCGCCATGGCACGCCCGGTGCCACCAAGAATCGTGCGGTGCGCTGTACCACAGCCTTCGTCTTGAAGGTTGAAGTGAGGCCCCCAGGAACTCAGGAACCGAGGAAGAGGCGGAGTCGATCCATCCGACTCCATGGATGCTCCCCCTTGCGCTCATGAGTTCCTCTCTTCCTGGATTCCTCATCAATTCCGCTACCCTCGACCCGGATCGGCCGAAGGCCGTCGCGAGGGCGCGCAGCGCCCGAGGCTTGTACTACAAACCAGCAGCGCTGCGTCTCCCGGCCTTCGTGGTTTGTCCTGCTATCGCGCGTGCGCGGGGGCGGTGCGCGGGCCGCGGGGGCGCATCCGGGACCGGAAGAGCGGCGAGGCGAGGCGCTTCCGCAGCCGGTTCTTCGCGAGGTACCAGCGGTCGCGCCAGCGGAAGTCGGAGAGGTAGGCGGTGTCCGTGGGCTGGATGACGAGGCTCACCTCGAGGTTGGGCGCGAGGCCGATCGGGATCGCGCGGTCGCGGCAGCACTCCCAGACGTGGCGCATCACCCTCCTCATGTCCTCGTAGCGGGGCGCGGGCCAGGTCTCCATGTCGCTTCCCGCGAGGGGGCGGAAGATGCAGACGGTCGGGAAGGCGCCGAGGCCCGTGATGAACTCGATCGCCTCGAGCGTGCGCGCGGTCGCCTCGTTGCCCGCGATGATCTCGCCGCTGCACGACCCCCTCGGCATCCGCGACTGCACGTGGGCGAGCGCATCGAAGAACGCCTTCTGGCCGAACTTCTCCTGCTTGCCGGGGCAGTGCACGCGGAAGAACTCGGGATCGAAGTACTCGAAGCACCAGGAGAAGTGGTCCACCCCCATGTCGACGAGGCGGTCGAGTTCCGCCCGCGTCCCCTCCGGCGCCGCCTGCACGCCGACGAGCACGCCCACCTCCCGCTTCAGCGCCTCGACGAAGGGAGCCATCAGCCGGTAGGCGCCGCCGTTCTGGTAGCCGGTGTTCAGGTGCACGAACGTGACGCCCGACTCCTCCTTCGCGGCGCGCGCCACCTCGACGACGTTGCGCACCGAGCGCGGCACGTCGGCCGGCGTGTTCAGGCCGGTGGTGCAGAAGTGGCATTGCTGCCGGGACGACGCGTGCCAGAAGCGGCAGGTCGCGCCGACATAGATGCCGAGGTAGGTCCCCTGCAGCACGCCGATCCGGTGCATCGGCGTGCCGTCGGCGGTCTCGCGGCGGTACCAGCCGGGTTCCGGCGGGAGGCGCACCGCGTAGTGCTGCCCGTGGCGCTGGTCGACGACCTCGTAGCGGTCGCCGTGGCGGAGCACGAAGGGCGATCCCGCGACGAACTGCTCTTCGATCGGCACGTTGATCCAGACCTCGTGGCCGAGCGGCGGCGCCCCGGCGAGCACGAGGTCGAGCCCGCTCCCGAGGCCCGCGCGCGTACGACAGAGTCCGCGGCCGTCGGCCGCGAGGTCGCAGGAGGGGTCGATGGCGACGCCGTGGCAGAAGAGGTCGATCGCGAGTTCGCAGGGGTTGCGCCGCATCCTCACGGCTCCCGCGTCCAGACCTCCGTCGTCCTCTGCTCCACGTGGCATTGCGCGCAGCGCACGCGTTCGGGGTGCGGGCAGCGCACCTCCTCGCGCGCGGCGGGGCCCGAGTGGCAGGCTCCGCAGTTCTCGCGCATGAACACGGGGTGAGGCATCACGGGGGGGGCCAGGGGGGTGGCGCGCCTGCCTTGGCGCAGATCCTGCCGCAGCCCGGCGAAGTCGTTCCGGCGAAAGACCTCCTCCGTGCGGCGATAGACGTGGCACTGCGTGCAGAGCGCGACGGCGGAGAGTCCCGCGGTCTCCGCATGGGGCATCGGCGGGGAGAAGCCGACGCCCGGCAGGTTGAGTCCCATGCCGGTGTGGCAATTGACGCAGGCCGCGCCGAAGTCGTCGCCATGGGGAATCGTCGGCGGCGCGCCGTCGTAGGCACGTCGCTGGGCCCGGACCTCCGGCGCGCTCTTCAGCGCGCCCGGGCGTCCCGGCACCGGGACCTGCGGCGTCTCGTCGCCGCCACAGGCGGCGAGAAGCAGCGCGCAGAGGAGGCCCGGCCGCATCAGAGCCTCTCGATCCGCACCGCGCACTTCTTGAAGTCGGGCTGGTAGCTGAGGTTGCACATCGAGTCGAGGGTGAGGCGGTTGATGAGCTTGCCTTCGTCGAAGAACGGCACGAAGACCGTTCCGCGCGGCGGCTTGCCGCGGCCGTCCACGAGGGCGGCCAGCGTGATCTCGCCGCGCCGGCTCGCGACGCGCACCAGATCGCCGCTCTTGACGCCCAGCGCGGTCGCATCGGCGCGGTTGAGCTCGACGTAGGCCGAGGGATTGGCCTGGTGGAGCTGCTTGACGCGGCGGGTCATCGAGCCCGTATGCCAGTGTTCGAGCACGCGGCCGGTGTTGAGCCAGTACGGATAGTCCGGGTCGGGGAGCTCCGGCGGCTTGTGATAGGGGCGCAGCCAGAAGGCGGCCTTCTCGCCATAGCCCTTGGCCTTGTAGAAGTGGACGCCCTGCGCCTTGTTGGCGTAGGGATCCAGCTGGGCCGCGTAGCGGTAGCGCGTCTCCTTGCCATTCACGACCGGCCAGCGGAGGCCGCGGGTCGCGCGCAGGTCGTCGTAGCTGGCGAGGTCCTTGCCGTGGCCGAGACCGAAGCGGCGGTACTCCTCGTACATCGGCTTGTGCCAGTCGCCCTCCCACGGGAAGAGGTGGCCCATCCCCATGCGCCTTGCGACCTCGATGATCTGCCACGCGTCCTCCTTCGCCTCCCCCGGCGGGTCGACGAGGCGATCCCACTGCTGCGTGCGCCGTTCGCTGTTCCCGAAGACGCCCTCGCGCTCGATCCACGCGGCGCTGGGCAGGATCAGGTCGGCGGCGGCGGTCGTCGGCGTCGGATAGATGTCGCTGACGACGAGGAAGCGGCCGTCCCCGGGCTTTCTGTCGATCCGGTGCAGGTTCGGCATCGTCACCCAGGGGTTGGTCGTCTGCACCCACATCACCCTGATGTCGCCGCGCGCAAAGGCGCGGAACATGTCGACGGCGTGGTAGGTGGGCTTTTTGGGAATGGTCCCCTCGGGCACCCCCCAGATCTTCTCCGCGAGGGCGCGGTGCTCCGGATTCGTCACGACCATGTCCGCCGGCAGGCGGTTGGTCAGCGTGCCGACCTCGCGGACCGTGCCGCAGGCCGAGGGCTGGCCGGTCATCGAGAAGGGGTTGTTGCCGGGCCGGCTGATCTTGCCGGTGATCAGGTGCAGGTCGGTGATCAGGTTGTTCATCCAGGTGCCGCGGTAGTGCTGGTTGACCCCCATGCACCAGGTGCTGACGGTGCCGCGGCTCCGGTCGCCATAGACCTTCGCGAGCGACTCGATCTGCGCTTCCGGCACGCCGGAGAGGGCGCTCACCTTGGCCGGCGTGTAGTCCTCGAGGAACTCCGCCAGCTCTTCGAGGGAGGACTCGCGCACGGTCTCCTTGAAGGTGTAGCGGTTGGCCTGCTCCCCGTAGCAGCCGTAGCCGATCTCGACCTCGTTCTCGTTGCCGCGCCGGAAGACGACGTTCTCCTTGACGAAGGCGTGGTCCACCATGCCGTCGCGCAGCAGCACGTGGAGGATGCCGTTCGCGAGCGCGAGGTCGCTGCCGGGGCGGAATTCGACGTAGAGGTCGCAGTAGTCGCTCGTGGGGGTGCGTCGGGTCGCGAGGTCGATCAGCCGCACGCCGGGGTTCTTGCGCTTGTGCTCGAGCATCCGGCTGAAGAGGACCGGGTGCATCTCGGCGACGTTGTGGCCCCAGAAGACGAAGTCGTCGCCGATCTCGAAGTCGTCGTAGCAGCCCATGGGCTCGTCGCTCTGGAACTGCGTGACGAATCCCATCACCGCGCTCGCCATGCAGAGACGCGCGTTGGGTTCGAGGTTGTTCGTGCGAAGGCCCCCCTTGACCCATTTCAGCGCCGCGTAGCCGTCGAAGACCGTCCACTGCCCCGACCCGTAGACGGCGACGGAGTCGCGGCCCGCCTTCTCGATGGACTCGCCGAAGCGGGACGCGACGAGATCGAGTGCCTGGTCCCACGGAATGCGCTCCAGCGAGCCGTCGGGCTTGCGGAGCAGCGGGTAGCGCAGCCGATCCTCGCCGTAGAGGATCGCGGGCAGGTGGTAGCCCTTGACGCAGAGCAGGCCCCGGTTCACCGGGCTCTTCTCGTCCCCGCGCACCGCGACCGCCCGCCCCTCGTGCACCCCTACTTCCACGCCGCACCCGGTGCCGCAGAAGCGGCAGGGGGCCTTGCCCCACTTCAGGTCGGCGGGGCTCAGCCCGGACGGGAGCGGCTCCTCGCCGGCGCGGGCCAACTCCCGCTCGGCATCCGGGCCGAAGGCGACGACCGCGGTGGACGCGAGTCCGAGGCGCTTCAGGAACCCCCTGCGATCCGTGGCACCCATGCTACTTCTCCCGCCCGATCCACTCGTGCTCGGGCCGCGACAGGATCGCGTCGACGACCGCCTCGACCGAGGCCGCGGCCTCCTCCTTCCCCTCCGAGCGCGCATGGGCGATGATCTCGCGCGCCTGCGGGATCATTTGCATGTAGAAGCGCTCGGCCACCTCGTACATGCCGTGCCAGTGGGTGTAGTCGGGCGCCATCATCGAGGCGCCGTGGCGCGCGCGCCGCCCCTCGTGGTGCCAGAGGTAGAACCAGGTCCACTCGATCTCCTCGTCGAATTCGGTCTTCGTGCGGAGATTGGCGTCGAGGAGCGCCTTCATGATCTTCTCCCCCGGCTTCGCGAACTTCTCATTGAAGAGCACGACGAAGTCGTCGTACTGCTTGTAGAAGCTCGTGATGTAGTCCGGGGTGTGGCAGGTGCCGCACGCCTCCGACATCCGCGTGCGCTTCGCCTGCCACGTATCGTGGATCTGGGCGCGCCGCTTCTCCGGGTCGGTCTCCTTGACGACGGCGTGGTGGATGTCGGTGTCCATCCGCTGGCTGATCGGCGGGCGGTTCGTCCACGAGATGCGCTCGCCCGGGTCGTGGGTCACCTTGCCGCCGTTGCGGAGGTTGCCCGACATGTGGCAACTCGCGCAGGTGGGCGCCGCCGAATAGTCCTTGCCGAGCACCCACGTCTTCGCGTCGAGGTTCATCTTCTCCTTCAGGTCGCGGTAGGCGACGCCGTGCTTGCTCTCCTCGTAGATCTCCTTCTGCGGGTGGTCGGGGCCGAGGTGGCACTTGCCGCAGTTCTCCGGCTGGCGGGCGCGGCGCGGGCTGAAGTCGTGCCGGCTGTGGCAGGCGGAGCAGGAGCCCAGCGAGCCGTCGAGGTTGATCCGGCCGATGCCGGTGTTGGGCCAGGTGGTCGGATGGAAGCGCGGGCGGCCGGTCGGGTCCTTCAGGATGCGGGCCATCGCGTCGAGGTTGGTCGGCTTGCCGTCGGGCCCGGGCTGCAGGTCGCGCACCGTGATCATGCCGCCGTCGGTCGCCTCCAGCGCGACGAGGCTGCCGTGGCACTGCTTGCATCCGCTCGTAGCGGAGGCGAAGCCGTCCACCGTCGTGACGCTGTCGCCGGGGGTGGGGGAGTGCGGATTGAAGAAGCCGCGGAACCCCTCGACGGTCTCGGCGAGGTAGTTGTCGAGCGAGGCGAGGATGTTGCCCCCCTTCGCGTGGTGGCTGCGCTCGAACTCCTCGAACTCGGTCATGTGGCAGCGGCTGCAGTCCCGCGGCGTCACGACGGCGGCGATCGTCTGGCCGTAGTGCTGGAACGCGTCCGCCTCGCCCGGAGCGGCCTGGTGGCACTCGACGCACCCGACCCCCTTCTCGGCGTGCGTGCTCCCCTTCCAGTGTTCGATGATGCCCGGGTTGGCCTGTCCGTGGCAGTCCACGCACTGGGCGCTGTTCGCCGGCACCGCGATCGCGTGAGGGGCGAGCCCCGCCTCCTCCCGCCGGCGCACGACCTCGAGCGCCTGCACGAAGAGCAGCGAGAGGAGAAAGGCCGCGCCGAGGGCGGCGATGATCCATTGCTTGGTGCGAAGTGTCATGCGAACTCCACTCAGTGCGCGACCGAGGCCTCCCAGACGGTGATCCCAATGATGGCCAGCACCGCCGCGATGCCGACCCAGACGCTCAGCTCCGACGCGGGTCTCCGGCGGCGGACCCACCCGTCGATGAAGGGCCAGACGATCATCGTGAAGACGATGAGCCCCGTCGTCAGGATCGCGACGGTGCCGGGGAAGAGCTTGAGCCAGCGGAAGGCGACATAGAAGAACCACTCGGGCTTGATGATCTCGGGGGTGCTGAGGGGGTCGGCCCTCGGCCCCATCGTCGCGGGGAAGAGGATCGCCATGGACGAGAGCAGGATCATCAGCACGAGGCCGATCGTCACCTCCGTGAGGAGGTGGTCGGGGAAGAAGTTGAAGTGCCTGGGGCCCTCCTTCGGATCGTCCTCGAACTCGAACTCGGTGACCCCTTGCAGCCGGATGATCGTCAGGTGGATGCCGATCAGCAGCGTCATCACCACCGGCAGCACCGCCGCGTGGAGGATGAAGAAGCGGGAGATCGTGTGCTCGTTGTAGCTGTCGCCGCCGAGCATCATCCGCTTCAGGAAGCCGCCGACGAGCGGCACGCTGTCGGTGATGTTCGCGCCCACGGTGGCGCCCCAGTAGGAGAGCTGCTCGAAGACGAGGCTGTAGCCCGTGAAGCCGAGCATCAGCGTGCAGAGCAGCAGGAACATGCCGATGATCCAGTTGATCTCCCGCGGTTTCCGGTAGGCCCCCGTGAAGAAGATGCGCATCTGGTGCAGGATCACCGTCGCGATCATGAAGGTCGCCGCCCACTTGTGCAGGCTGCGGATGTACCAGCCGTAGGAGGCCTCCTCGGTGATGTAGCGCACGGATTCGTACGCCGTGGAGGGGCTCGGCTGGTAGTAGAACGCGAGCAGGATGCCCGTGACGATCTGGATCAGGAAGAGGTAGGCGGGGGTCCCGCCGAGGCAGAACCACCAGTGCTTCAGGTGGTTCGGGACCGGTTCGTTGGTCAGCTCGCGGAGCTGGCGACCCGAGATGGGCAGCCGCTCGCGAAACCAGTCGACGATCACGAGAGCCCCTCCGTGCGGAGGCAGGGGTCGTGGCCATCGCCCATCGCGACCGTCGTCAGGGGCACCTCCATATAGAGCAGTCCCCTCTCGACGCGCAGCGGGTATCCCGAAAGAGACTGCCCCGCGTCGCCGGGGGGGCCGCCCGTCCCCTTGCCCGACTTGTCGAAGGTGCCGTTGTGGCAGGGGCAGAAGAAGCGGTCGTTCTGCGGCTCCCAGTGGACCTGGCAGCCGAGGTGGGGGCAGGTGCTGCTGAGCGCGAGGAAGTCCGAAGCCCCGTCCCCGGACCCCTGGCGCGTGACCAGCACGGAGGCACCGGCTGGCGTGCGGAAGGGCCTCGACTCCCCCTGAGCGAACGCCTTGACGTCGGCGACGAAGACCCAGCCGGTCTTCGTGCCCGACGCGGGGTAGAGGAAGCGGCCCGCGACGCCGAAGAAGGTGCCGTAGCCGGCGACGAGGCCTCCCGCCATCGCGGTGGTCGAGATGGCGCCGAGAAACGTACGACGGTCCGGGGGTTGATCCGACTCTGCCACGCGCCCTCCTTCAGAAGTTCACGCTCGTCTGCAGGTAGACAAAGTGCGCCACCGGGTCGCTGCCGCCCGCCGTGACAAACCCGCCCGGCAGGAAGAGAGAATACCCGAACAGCAGCGACAGTCCCTTGCGCGGTTTCCACGTGAAGGTCAGGTCGATCTCGTCGCCGAGGTGCCGGTCGCTGCCGGCAAGCCCGGGGCGGATCAGCGCGCCGGCCGCGTTCACCCACGGGCCGCGCTCTTCGAGACGGCGGAAGTGGTGGAAGTCGAGCGTGATCGTCAGGCTGTCGCGCGGGCGCGCGGATGCGGTCACGCGCAGGTCGAGCAGGTTGTTCCACCCGACGAGGTCCGCGAAGCCGTAGTGCGCGTGGTTGGTCGGGAAGAGCGTCTGCAACCCCTTCTGCCTGCCGTCGGCCGGATCGTCGTCCCCGGTCGCGAGATCGACCTCGAGCCCCACCCGCGGGCGCCACTCGGCTTCGGCGAACGTGTACCCGCCCTTCAGCGCGACGCCGAGGGCGTCGAGGTCGTCGCCCCGCACGTCGCCCGTCTGCACCGTCACCTCGCCGGTGTAGTCCCACGGCCCGGTCGTACGGTTCACCCGCACCCCGGCGGTGACGAAGCGCGAGTCGTCCATCCCGAGCTCGCCCATCGCGGGCTTGTCGTCGGAGAAGAGCAGCGCATAGGCCTCGACGCAGCCCCGCCCGCCGTAGAGGCCGGCGAACCACTGGTCGTCGTCCGTCACTGGCGGCGTCGTCTCGCGGACGCGCACGGCGAAGAAGTCGAACCACCACTGCTCCGGCTGATAGTGCAGGCGGAGGCCGTCGTAGGTGCGCCCCTGATCGACCCACTCGAGGTGGCCGATGATGCGCTGGTCGCCGTAGTGCATGACGAACCGCCCGAGTTCGGCCGACAGCGGCTCCCCGCCGATCTTCTTCACGAGAATCGTCCCGCGCTTCAGGTCGAGCCCTTCGAGGTCTCCGATCGTGCTCCCCTCCTCGCCGAAGAGGCGCACATCCTGCAGCTCGACGATCACTCCGACATCCTCGGTCACATCGACGTCCACCCGGAGCCGCGTCCGCAGCCGCACGAGATCGAAGCTCCGCTCGCCGGCCGGATCTTCAGGCGAGTAGAGGTGGTGCTGGATCTCGCCGCGCACCCTCACCTCGCCGGAGAAGCGGATCGAGGTCCCCCCCGGCAGGATCGAGTCGGCCCCGGACGCGGCATTGGTCGCGAGATACTCCTCGATCGCCGTTTCGAGTTGCGCCGACTCGAGCCTCCTCACCCGCTCCTCCAGTTGCGCGTTCCGGCGCTGCACCTCTTCGAGGGTGGCTTGCTCGCCGGCCGTGGCCACCTGCCCAAACACCAAGAGCCCGAACAGGACGCACGGAAGGGTTGCCATCCCGGCCCGGTTCGCAAATCGCGGGCCCCGCCGCAGACCTGCCGGCGGGGCGCCCTTCGGGGGATTCCGCGCGCAGAATCGCGCAGTTAACATCAAGGCCGATGGCTGCGCGGCTCGCCGGTCTCTTTCTGCTTCTGCTGCTTCTCGCGCTCGCATGGTGGAAGTGGGGTGGAGAGGACAACCCGCGACACACTCGCGGCGGAAGATCAGGGGGCGCGGGGGCAGAGGCGCACATCTCCGGGCAGGACCCAGCGAGCGCACGCGCCGCGCCGCAACTGTGCCGGCTCTCGGGCATTGTTGTGGACGAGGAGGAGACTCCCCTGCCCGGCGCGCGGATCGTCGCCTTCCCGGGCCGCTACCTTCCCAACGGCGCGCGGCCCGCTCCGCTCGCCGAGAGCGTCAGCGGCAGCGAGGGCGCCTTCCAGCTCTCGCTGCCGAAGGGGGGCGACCTCTTCGTCGAGGTGACACTCGCAGGTCACGCGACCGCGGTGGACGGGTATCATGAGTTCGCCGGCGGAGAATCCGAGAGGTTCGTGCTGCGGCCGATGGTGCGCTTCGATGTGCGCGTCGTGAACGAAGATGGGGCGCCGATCGAGGGGGCATTCCTCCATCTCTTGTTCGTCGAGAATCGCGTGATCGATGGGCCGGACGAGCCGCTGGCCAGCTACCGGACCGGACCGGATGGTTGGGCCGAAATCGAGGCGGAGACCCATTGGGCCCTGCTCGTTCAATGCACCGGATACGCCGACCGGCTAATCGCCTGTTCTGGGGCGGAGCCCCTTTCCCCGATCGCGCTCGGCGAAGGTGGCCTCGTCGAGGGTACCGTCGTGGATGACGCCGGCCAACCGGTGTCCGGGGTGGAGATCGACTTCGATCGGCGGTGGCCGCACAGCGTGCGGACGGACGCAGAGGGGCGCTTTCGGCTGGAGGGGTTCTGGCCGGGCAGGCTCGAGCTATCCGTGTCGGCCGAGGGCTACCCTCCGTGCAAGATCGCAGCAATCTCCGGCGAGTCTGACGCGAGGATCGTCCTCGACAGATTCGCTTCGCTCGCCGGTGAGGTCCTCCTTCCTGGGGGCGCGCCCGCAGCGGGAGCCGAGGTCTTCCTCGATAACACGCTATTGGCGTCCTGCGACGCGTCCGGGCACTTCAGGATCGCCGCTTGGCCTCCCGGATGGGTCGACCTCAAGGCCGTTCATGGTGCTTGCGCCGCCGAGAGCCAGATCGAGATCGCGGGCGGCATCGAGACTCGAGTGACACTGCAACTCAAGACTCCCGCCCTCTCCTTCCTCCGGCTTCGCATCCTCGACCGTGACCGGAAGCCAGTTGCGAACTGGGGCTGCTACACGGAGGCCACGCCCCGTGAGCTCCTCACCGGGCCCGACGGAATCGTCGAACTGCGCCTTCCCGAGCCCGCCGGAACACCGGTCAGAGCGATCGTGAGATCGGATCTGCCTCACGGACGGATGGGACCGATCGTCACGCTGCCGACCGTGGCTGCATCGGGCGCAGAACCGACCGATCTCCAACTGCTTGACGCGCTGACCTTCGACGTGCGGATCCGCGGTCCGGAGGGTGAGCCGTTGCCCTCGTCCGTGACACCATGCGTCCGAGGCACCGTCTGGGGAATGGAGGTCATCGAGACGGGAAGTGAGGGTGCGCGGCTGGCTGTCAATACTCTGGGCACCCGCTTCTGTTGCTTCAAAGTCACGGCCGAGGGCTACGTCACCTTCGAGAGGGCCGACCGGTCGATCCCCGCCCAGGGCGCCGTTCTCGAGGTCCGGATGAGGCCGGCGGCGCGCGTTCGGGGGCGGATCCTGCGCTTCGATGGGTCGCCAGCCGACGGTGCGTTCGCCGTCATCGGCCAGTGTCGTGCGGAAGTCAACAAGTCAGGCGAATTCACGATCTCCGGAGTCGCGCCTGGAACCGTGGCCGTCGATGCGGAGGAGGAGTTCAGGAACAGGGAGCGCCTCGGCACATGCGTGGCACGGGCTGGCGAGACCCTCGACATCGGCACGCATACCCTAACGGCACCGCGCTTCGTCAGAGGGCGCGTCGTCGATGCGAATGGCAGGGGACTCGGGGGCGTTCTCGTCGAGGTCTACGAATCCGAGGCCGAGAGCTACACGAGGAAGGACGGCACCTTCCGCGTGCGTGTGCCGGCGAGGGGGGCGGTCCACCTTGTCGCCGTGCGAAAGGGATATGGGACGAAGATCTACCCGCTGGAAACTGCGGACGAACTCCGGATCGTGCTCGAGGCGGCGGCACAGGCGAAACTGACCGTGCGATGTGATCCGGCGTTCGTGGGCGACGAGTTCCGATTGTCGCTTCGCGACCCGGCCACCGGCGTCACTCTCTGGCCGGATCTGGAGTGGCCCACCGCGGTGGCCCCCGGCCACTTCGAGTACTTGATCCCCGACCTGCCCCCGGGCCCCCTGATCCTCGTCCTCAAGCACGAAGGGCGCGAACTGACCGCGACGGTCGATGTCTCCCGCGAGACCATCGCCGAGGCGACGGTCCGGATTCCTGTGGAGCCGGAGGCCGCGAGATAGCCGAGCCGCGGGGGCTTGCGACGTGGCTCACTGAGTGGACGAGATTCGTCCGAGTGATGGTGGAACATGCACCTGCTGAACGGGTCGGCAGACGTGATGCTGCTGCGAGGCCTTCCTCGACGCGCTCCCGTTTCGGCACTGCGGGAGTTGCGCGCCTGATTCGCGGGTGGAGGGTCGACTCCACCCCCGTGGACGCCGCCTACCTCGCCCCGTTCTTCGGGAAGTGGCGGAGCAGGTCGATGCTGGTCACGATGCCGACGGGTTTGTCGTCCTCGATGACGACGACGCGGTGGTAGCGCTGCTCGGCCATCTTGACGGCGATCTCGTGCAGCGGCGTGTCGGGGTCGCAGGTGAGCACCTCCGCCTGCATGATGTCCTCGACCGCCCGCACGTCGGGGTCCCAGGCGGGGAAGTCGCGCTCGGCGCCATACCGCGGGTTGTCCTCGAGCATGCGCGCAACGAGGTCGGTCTTGCTGACGATGCCCACGAGCACGCCGTCCACGCGCACGACCGGCGCGCCGGAGATGCGGTCCTCGGCGCAGATGCGCGCGAATTCGGTGATCGGGGTCGCGGGAGTCACGGTGATGAGTTCGCGGGTCATCACGTCTTTCGCGGTGCGGGCCATGGCAACCTCCTTCGCCCGATCGCTCTGCAAACGGCGGCCCGCGGCCGCGGCGCACCGGAGCGGGGCATTGTGCGCGGACTTCGCCGCGCTCATGCGAGTTGGTGCAACAGTCGGGATGCGGAGTCGCCCGGCTCGAAGAGCCCGTCCAGGCGCAAGACGCCGGCGGCCGGCGCGTCGAACCCCGCGCGCGCGCGCCGATAGACGTCGACGCCCGCGTCGGAGGCCTCCTGCGCGTCCGAGGCGCGGCGGCGCAGGCGCTCGACCACCGTCTCCTCGGGCGTCTCCACGAGTGCGAGCACGAACGGAACGCCCCGCCCGGCCGCGAGCGCGCGCGCGGCCGCGCGTTCCGCGGACTTCGAGAAGGTCGCATCCAGCACGGCGCTCCGTCCGGCGGCCAAGTCGGCCTCCGCAAGCTCCCGGAGCCGCGCGTAGGTGCGGAGCGTCGTCTCCTCGCGATAGGGCCCCTCCGCGTATCCGCCGCCCCAGCGGTCGGTCAACGGCAGTCCGAGCAGCTGCTTGCGCACGACGTCGCTCCGGTGCAGCCCCGCGCGGAGCGGCCGCGCCACCGCGCGCGCGATCGTGCTCTTGCCGGTGCCGGGGAGTCCGCCGATGCAGACGAGCGCGGGCGGAAGGTGGTAGCCGAGCGCCAAGTGGAGATACTCCTGCCCGTCGCGGCGCGCCGCGTCGCCGGGGCGCAGGCCCGCGACCACCGCGCGCACGAGCGCGCGGCACGACTTGTAGAAGGGCAGCAGCGCCGCCATGCCGGGGTCGTCGGCCCTCTCGGCGTACGCGCGGCAGAGGTAGGCCGCGTGGGCGGGTAAGCCGCGGCGATCCAGGTCCATCGCGAGAAACGCGATCTCGGCGGCGACATCGCCGCAGCGCAGGCGATCCGAGAACTCGATGCAGTCGTAGATCACGAGCCCCTGCGGCGTCACGGCGACGTTGCCGGCGTGCAGGTCGCCGTGCCCGTCGCGGATCCGGTGCGCGGCGATGCGCGCGCGCAGCATCGCCTCCTCCCGGGTGACGAAGCCGAGCAGTTCGCGCGACAGCCGCGCGAGGATGGCGGGGGGGGCGCGGGGGCCGATCGCCGCGAGGTTCTCGTCGAGGGTGCGACGGAGCGCCGCGGGCTGCGCGTGCTCGTCGATGCCGGGGCCGGTGGGCGCCGCCTCGTGGAAGGTCGCGAGCCGCTCCGCGAGCGAGCGCAGCAGCGCATTGTCGAGTTCGCCCCGCTCGAGCAGGCGGTCCATCATCCCCTCCGCCGGGAGGCGGACCATCTCGACCGCGAAGTCGACCGGTTCCCCTCCGGCGCCGATGCGCAGCGCCCCGGAGCGGTCGCGCGCGATGGGGACGACGCCCCGATAGACCCCCGGGGCGAGGCGCGCGTTCAGCCGCACCTCCTCCCCGCAGTAGTGGCGGCGCCGTTCCCGCGTCGAGTAGTCCACGAAGGGGAAGCGGACCGGCTTCTTGACCTTGTAGACCCGCTCCCCTGCGAAGAAGAGCAGCGAGATGTGCGTCTCCACGAGCGTGACCTCGTCGACGCCGAACGGGTAGGCGTCGGGACGCGAGAGCGCGAGAACGAGCCGGCCTACCTGTTCCGCAACGGGGTCCACGCAGAAGCCTCGTCGGCACGCGGATTGTAAGGGGTGCGTGGGAGGACACCATGACTTGCCAGCGGATTCTCGCCCTCACCGACCTGTCGGACTGCTCGCTCGCGGGGCTCGACGCCGCGGAAGCGCTGGCGCGGCGCCTCCACGGGCGCGTCGTGGTCGGGTTCGTCCACACGCGCGCGCGCGCGCTGCGCGGTTTCGGGACCGGCCCCGAGGGGGAGGAGCGCCTCGCGGTCTGGGCGCGGGAGGAGGACGAGGCGCGTCTGCGCGCTCTCGCCCCGCAGCACATCGAGACGCTGCGTCTCGACGGGTTCGAGGTCATCGACGGCGAGTCGGCGCGCGACGGGGTGCCGAAGCTGATCGCGCGCGTCCGTCCCGACCTCGTCTGCATGTCCACCCACGGCCGCTCCGGCTTCAGGCACATGCTGCTCGGGAGCATCGCGGAGCAGACGGTGCGCAGTTCCGGCGTGCCGGTGCTGGTCACGAAGGGGGCCGCGCTGCCGCGCGCCGACGAACCGCTGCGCGTGATGATCGCCGTCGATCTGCTCGAGGATCCCGCGCGGCTGCTGCGGCGGGCGGCCCCGCTGCTCCGGGAGAACGACGCCCTCAGCCTCGTCCACGTCGTGGAGTCCTACTACTACTCGCCGGCGGCCTACGGCTCGGAGTTCGCGCTGCCGCAGCCGGACATCCCGCGCCTGCTGGAGGCGGCCCGGCGCAGGCTTGGGGACGTCGTCCGCGAGCCGGGGATGCCGGAGCCCCTCGTGCGGGTCGTCGCGGGCAATGCGGGAGAGTCCATCGTCAATGTCGAGGGCGACTGGCATCCGCACCTCATCGTCAGCCGCACGCACGGCCGCCGAGGGTTCGACCGGATGATGCTCGGCAGCGTCTCCGAGTACCTCGCCCGGAAGTGCCGCGCCGCGGTGCTCGTCTTCCCGAAGGAGGCGTGAGCGCGCTCAGGTGGGAAGCGCCGCGAGGCTGGCGTCGCGCGCCTCCTCCTCGCCGAGCCACGTCGCGAGCCGTTCCGGCGTCCCGAGGTCGCTCCAGCCCATCGTGACCGGCCACCGGACGACGGCGAGCAGCGGGAAGGTCCCGAGGATGTCGCGGGAGAAGTCCGCGGCGGGAAGCGTCGGGTAGACCCGGAGGAGCCGGCGGTCGCGCGCGGCGGGGGGGAGCAGGAACGCGTCGTGGACGCGCTCGGCGAGGGCGGGCAGGCGCCGCCGGTAGTGCTCCCGCAGCGCGCGCCCCTGCACGAGCATGACCATCGTGTTCCAGAGCGCGCCCGCGCGATGGAGTCGCACCGCCTCCTCCGGCGGCGGCTTTTCGACAAACCCCCGCACCTCGTGCACGCCGGGCGCGAGGGCGTTGCCCGCCGAGATCCACCCGTAGTCGCAGTTCGGCGCCGCCGACTCCACGCCGAAGACGACGGCGTCGGCCGCGCCCTCGTCGAGGACGCGCTCCGCGGCGCGCAGTCCGGCGCGGAAGGCCCCCTGGTCGGCCACCGCGTGGTCCGACGGCGTCAGCAGGACGCGCGCATGCGGGTCGCGCGCGAGCAGGTGCTCCAGCGGCAGCAGCACGCCCGCGGCGGTCCCCCGGTCGCAGGGCTGGAGCACGAGTTGCACTCCGGGGGCGCGACGAAGCTGCTCCGTCGCGCGCCGCGCCTGGCTCGCATCCACGACGACGGCGGTGCGCTCCCCGGTGACGACCGGCGCGATCCGGCCGAGCGTCTCGAGCAGCAGACTCCTCCCGCGGCCGAAGTCGCAGAACTGCTTCGGCACATTCCCCCTGCCGTAGGCGCGAACCGCAGGCGCCAAGCGACGCCCGAACCCTCCCGCCAGCACGATGGCGTAGAGCCCATGGTCCGGCTGCTGCGCTCTCATGAGCAACCTCCCCTCGACCTCATATGCATAAGCCCTGCCAACGACACGATCGGCCTCTCGTCTTGGATTCCGGGTTCCGTCTCCGGTTTCCGGGGCGGATTGCGCGCGGCTAGCCGCGGATCGCGAGCAGCGGGCGCAGGCGACCCACCCGGGTGACGAGTCCGGCCTCTTCGAGCGAGCGCTCCGTCGGCTCCGGGTCGGAGAAGGCCCAGGGCGCCTCGCTCTCGAGGGTCGCGGGGGAGGCGTAGCGGAGCATCACCCCCCGGGAGGCCATCTCCCGCTCCACCTCGCGGGCGCTCCAGAGGCTTCCGGTCTCCGGCGCGGGCACGCGGCGGTCCACCGCTGCGGGGATCGGCAGTTCGAGGGGGGTGCGGGGGGAGGCGAGCAGGGCCGCGGTCGCGCCGACGCCGGCGGAGAGCGTCGTCGGGGAGTCGAGCAGACGGTAGGCGGCGCGCCTGTGGATCAGCAGGCGCGTCCCCCCCCGCTCCCCCCCCTCTTCGACCTGATCGGCGACAAGATCGCAGAGCGGCACCAGATGGGCTCCGCGAATGCAGCGCGCGAGGCTGCGCTGCGCCAGCGTGCCGACGATCTGCCGGTTGGCCAGCGCGAGGTTCGTCGCGGCGGCGAGGCCCCCGAGGAAGCGGACCCCTTCGCGCGACGCGAGGGGCGACTCCCCCGCGGCGCCGCAGCGGCGGAGGAACATCCGCCCGAGCGAGCGCGCGCCGCAACGGACGCGGAGCAGGATCTCGCCCTCCCGGATCTGCCACCGCGCGCCCGAGGCGGGATCGAGCGATTCGGCCACGAGAAGGTCGATGCCAGCCTCGCCGCTGCCCAGGGTGCCCACTTCGTCCAGATGCGCCCGGCGCAGGTCGAGCGGGATCGCCTCGGGATCCGCCTCGGGCATGGCGCCCCCATGGACCGTCACGTCGAGATCGGCGCGCGTGCCGATGCCCTGGTGCACGACCCATCGGGCGCCGTGGCGCAGCACCCGGTGGAGTCGCGGGACGTCGATGCGCACGAGCCCCTGGCTCTGCTCTCCCGCCGGGATGGTCCTCGCGAGGTCGTCGGCGAGAAACCCGGCGTTCCGCGAGAGCGCCTCCTCCGTGAGGCCCGTGCGGTAGAAGCGGATGCCGAAGCCCGGATCGAGATCGCAGGCGACCGCGGCGCGATGGCTGCCGATCCGAGGGTCGACGGCCACCGCGAGGCCCCCGCCCGCGAGGGCGAGGACGGGGCCGACGGTGCCCGGCAGTGCCTCGAGCGCGCGGACGCGCGAATCGTGAGGGGGGGGCGGGGGCGCTCGGCCCGCGCGTTCCGTCGCAGCATCGCCACGGGGGGCCTCTTGGGCACTCATGCGAGGGGATGCTCCATGTTGCGGGATCGAGGCCGCGCTGGCAACCCGCCGGGGCCGGGAGTCTCTCCCGGTCCGGTGGGCCTCGAAGTGTGGCCGCGGGCGATGCCCCGGACAACCCCCTACACGCCGAGGCTTCGGCTGTGCAGGACCGGCATCAGGTCGAAGTAGGGCCGGATGATCGGCGCCTCCGACTGCTCGAACTCGTCGTAGCTGCCGTCGAAGTAGACGCGGCCGGCGTCGAGCATCACGATGCGCGGCTCGAGGCGGCGGAGCAGGTCCTTGTCGTGCGTCACGACGACGGTGGTCGCACCGCGCGACGCGCCCCCGAGGCGCCGGTGGGTGGCGGCGATGAGTTCGTGGATCTGCGAGGCGTTCGCCGGGTCGAGGCCGGTCGTCGGCTCGTCGTAGTACATCACGGTCGGCCGCATCGCCAGGGCGCGCGCGACGGCGACCCGCTTCGCCATGCCGCCGGAGAGTTCGTCGCGGTGGCGCGCGAGGATGCCCGGCTCGCCGCCCAGACCGACCGAGGCGACCGCCTCCTGCACGCGTCGCGCGATCTCGGGTTCCGGCAGGCGCCGGATCTCGCGCAGCCACAGGGCGACGTTGTCCTGGACGGTGCCGGAAAAGAGCGCATTGCGCTGGAAGACGACGGCGCTGTGGATCCGGATGCGGTCGAGCCCCTGCTCGTCGAGCGTGGCGAGGTCCATCAGGGGGGCGCCCTCGCTCTCGTGATCGGCGACGAGCACTCTCCCGCGGTCGGGCGTCAGGTGGCCGATCATGTGCTGCAACAGCACGGTCTTGCCGCAGCCGGAGCCGCCGATCAGCGCGACCATCGTGCCCCGCTCGATCTCCAGGTCGACGCCTCGGAGGACGCGATTGGTCCCGAACGCCTTGTGCACGCCGTCGACGAGGATCTCGAGGCGCCTTCCGGCGGGCGTCACCCGGCCCCCATCTTGTCGAGGCGATAGCGGATCTGGTCGCGGGAGATGCCGAGGATCTTCGCGGCGCGGCTCTTGTTCCCGTTCGCGCGCTCCATCGCCTGGCGGACGAGTTGCTCCTCGAGTTCGTCGAGGCGCAGCCCTCCGGGCGGGAGCAGGAAGGGGTCGGCGGGTTCGGGGGAGGAGCCCGTCGCGGCGCCCGCCGCCGCCCGCTTGGGATGGTAGCCGGGGTCGAGCATCAGCTCCTCCGCGGTCAGCTCGGTCCCCTTCGCGAAGAGGAGCGCGCGCTCGATCACGTTGCGCAGCTCGCGCACGTTGCCCGGCCAGGAGTGCGCCTTCAGCAGGCGCTGCGCCTCGGGCGCGATCGACTCGACGCTGCGGCCGAACTCCGCGTTGAACCTCTGCACGAAGCTGAGCGCCAGCGGCATGATGTCCGCCTGCCGCTCCTCCAGCGTCGGGATCACGATCGGCACGACGCGCAGGCGGTAGAGGAGGTCCTCGCGGAACTTGCCCTCCGCGACGTGGCGATCCAGATCGCGATGCGTCGCGGCGATGATGCGCACGTCCACGTGGATCGTGTCGGTGCTCCCGATTCGCGTGAACGAGCGGTCCTCCAGCACGCCGAGCAGCTTGGCCTGCAGCGCGAGCGGCATGTCGCCGATCTCGTCGAGGAAGACCGTCCCTCCGTCCGCCGACTCGAAGATGCCGCGCCGCCGCGCCTTCGCGTCGGTGAAGGCGCCCTTCTCATGGCCGAGGAGCTCCGCCTCCAGCAGCGGTTCGGGAATGGCCGAGCAGGTCACCGTGAGGAAGGGCGCCCCGGCGCGCGCGGAGGCGTAGTGGATGCCCCGCGCGACCAGCCCCTTGCCGGTGCCGCTCGCCCCGAGCAGCAGGACCGTCGAGGCCGGGGAGGCCGCCACGGTGCGGGCCTGGTCCACGACCCGGCGCATCGCCCCGCTCTTCGCGACGATCTTGCCGATGTCGAACTGGCCGCTCTTGCGCTCGCGGCGGTCCTCCGCGCGGCGCAGCAGGCGGCCCGTCTCCAGCGCGCGGGCGAGCACGACCAGCAGCTCCTCGCTGCGCAGCGGCTTCTGCAGGTAGGTGACGGCGCCCGCCTCCATCGCGCGCACCGCGGTCTCGATCGAGCCGTGCGCGGTCATCATGATGACCGGCGTCTCCGGCCACGACTCGCGGAATCGCGGCAGCAGGTCGAGGCCGCTGCCATCCCCGAGCTGCAGGTCGAGCAGCACCGCGCGGGGCGGCGACCCCGCGAGCAGCGCGGCGGCGGCACCCATGCTAGGCGCCTCCTCGACCGCGTAACCCGCGACCCGGAGTGTCTCCCCGAGACCCAAGCGGATGGCAGGCTCATCGTCGACGAGGAGGACGGCCTCGGGATTCACTCGGCGCGTTGACACAAATCCTGTTCCGCGGGGCCGAAAGTCGATCGCGCCCCCGCTCGTGGACTTTTGCGCGGTATTCTACCGGCCTGCGGGTGCGATGACCCGCCCGCGGGCCGCGCCCTCGGCCGCCCGCCCCTCCGTCGGACTCCGGTGCGTCGTTGCGTGAAGCCGCGGCGACCCTCTGCGAGAATGGGGCCGATGGCACGCCCCGGGGGTCTGACGCTGCGGCTGATCGCCTGGTTCGCGGCGGTGGCGGTGCTCCCGAGCGCGATCCTCGCAGCGGTCGCCTACGCGGTGCTGCAGGACGCCAACCGCGACTATTTCCGCGACCACCTCGAGACCACGGCGAAGATCCGCGCGTCGGCCGTGGAAGACTTCGTGCAGGGCCTGCGCGACCACGCGGTCCTGCTCGCCCTCCACGACCGCGACCGGGTGGCGTCGCGTCTCGACCAGTTCCCCGCCCAACTCGGGGCGGGGATCCGGTACGGCTTCGCAGGCTCCGACGGCAGCGTCATCCCCGGCGACGCGGCAGCAGCCCTCTCCCCCGAGGACCTTGCCCGCGTGCGGGCCGGCGAGGTGGTCGCGCGGGGCGACGACTGCATCGTCGGAGGCGCGGCCCCGGATGGGGGTGCAGCATTCGCCGCCTTTCCTTTGGACCTGCTCTCCCGCCGCGTGGCGGCTTCGAGGGGGCCCGGGGGGACGGGAGGGACCTTCCTCGTCGACGCGGGCGGGAGGCGGGTCGACCAGGCGCGGGGCGAAGACGCCTTCGCCCGCGGCCCGGGGACCACCTATGCCGACGAGCGCGGAGTCGTCGTGCTCGGCGCGAGCGCCGCGGCCGGGCCGTGGCGCGTGGTCGCCGAGATGGATCTCGCGGAGGTGACGGGGCCGCTTCGCCGCATCGCGCTCTGGCTCGTCGCGCTGGGTGCGCTCTTCTTCGCGATCGTCGTCGGCGCGATCGCCGTCGTCGGGAGGCGGTCGGAACGCTCCTTCGCGGGCATGGCCGCGTCGCTCGACCGGGCCGCGCGCGGCGAATTCGGGGGGGAGGTGGCGGAGGAGGGGATCCCCGCGCTGCGGCGGGTGCGCGAGGCGCTGAACGAGATGCACCGCCGCCTCGGCGAGCGCGATGCCGAGATCCGGAAGCAGCGGCAGGAGCTCTTCTGCCAGCGGTGCGAGCTCGAGCGCCTCAACACCGACATCGTGCAGGCCGACCGGCTCAAGAGCGAGTTCGTCGCCAACATGTCGCACGAGGTGCGGACCCCGCTCCAGTCGATCCTGACGCTGAGCGGCCTGCTGCTGAGGGGCGCGGGCGGGCCGCTCAGCGAGGAGCAGCGCAAGCAGATCGCGATCGTCGAGCGGAGCGGAAGGGCCCTGCTCGCGATGCTGGGCGACATCCTCGACATCAGCAAGATCGGCGCCGGACACATGGATGTGCTGCCCGCGGAGGTCTCTCCCGCGGCGGTGCTCGCGGGCGTGCGCGAACTCGTCGCGCCGATCGCCGAGGAGAAGGGGCTCACGCTCCACCTGCGCTGCGAGGAGCCGCTGCCGCGCATCCGCACCGACGAGGAGAAGCTGCACCGGATCCTGCTCAATCTCGCGCACAACGCGGTCAAGTTCACGGCGGCGGGAGGCGTGGAACTCCGGTGCGGCCCGCGCACCGGCGGCGGCGTCGAGTTCGAGGTGCAGGACAGCGGCCCGGGCATCGAGCGCGAGCAGATCGACAGGATCTTCGAGCCCTTCCGCCAGGCGGACGGCTCGATGAGCCGGGCGGCGGGGGGATCGGGACTCGGCCTGACGATCGCGCGGAGCCTCGCGGAGCTCCTCGGCGGCCGGATCGGCGTGGACTCGGAGGTGGGCCGGGGCACGACGTTCCGGCTGTCGCTGCCTCAGCGCATCCCGGCGCGGGTCTCGGGTGGCGCGAGGCCCGCGGGGGGCGGGCGCGAGATCCTCGTCGTCGGGGCGACGCCGCCCGCGGGGGACGCCCTGCGCGCGGAACTCCGGGCGGCGGGCCTCGAGACGGGACGGGCCGTCTGCGGTCGCGACGTCCGCACCGCGCTGGAGCGGGGCAACCTCTCCGCGCTGCTGTGCGACGTGGGAATCTTCGCCGGGGAGGGGCTGGATGTGTTCGGCGCGCTCGCGCCGCGCCTCGCCGCAGGCGACACGATGCGGTTCGCCTACTGGCTCGACGCGACCGAGAACCGGGGCGCCTTCCTCGGCACGATGCGCCTTGTGCCCGAGCCCGAAGGCGGCCATCGACTCCTCTGCGGCACCCTCCCGCCGCTCGCGCTGCCCGCGCGCGTGACCGAGCGGCATCGCGTCGAGGCGACAGCTTGGGTGGAGGGGCTCTCCCGGTCGGAGGCGGTGCCGATCCACGAGATGGTGCGCGGGCTTCTTCCCCACCTCGATCAAGCGTTCGCGGCGCCCCCCGACCCCTCGGCGACCCCCCCCCCGCCCCCCCCCGAATCGAGCGGGAGCGGGCCGCGGTCGCCGGCCGCCTCGCGGCCAGGGGCACACCGATGAGCCGCATCCTCGTCGTCGACGACAACGCCGACAACCGGTACTCGCTCCGGCTGCTCCTCGACGGCTACGACGTCCTCGAGGCGGCCGGCGGGGCGGAGGCGATCGCGCTCGCGCAGCGCGAGCGGCCGCACTGCATCCTGCTCGACGTGCAGATGCCGGCCATGGACGGCTTCGAGGTCTGCCGGCGCCTGCGCGCCGACGAGACGACCCGCAGCATCCCGATCATTCTCGTCACCGCCCACAACCGCGACACCGAGAGCGTCGTGCGCGGCCTCGCCGCCGGCGGCGACGACTACGTGACCAAGCCCGTCGCCCACCAGGAGTTGCTCGCGCGCGTCCGGGCCATGTTGCGCATCCGCGAGTTGCAGGAGCGGCTGGAGTCGTTGAACCGCGGCCTCGAAGACGAGGTGGGCAGGCGCACGCGGGAGCTGCGCCAGATCTACGCGACGGTGCCGGTCGGGATCTACACGCTGGACGCGCGCGGGCTCGTGACCTCCTTCAACCGCCACATCAGCGAGCTCCTCGGGTATGGCGAGGCGGAGGTCGTCGGCCGGAAGGGCATCGGGGAACTCTTCGACGAGGGCTACGACCCCCTCTACTGGCTCGAGCTCTGCCGGCGGGAGGGCCGGGCCAGCGGCGAGCTGCTCGCGCGCGGGAAGGACGGGACGCTGATCCCGGTGTTCGACGAACGCGTCGTCACCCTCGACCACCTCGGCGAGCGCGTCGGCTTCACCGGATACATGCAGGACATGCGCCACCGCGCACGCATGCACGCGATCGTGCGCGAGCAGGAGCGGCAGGCGGCGATCGGCCGGCTCGCGGGCAGCATCGTGCACGAGGTCGCTAATCCGGTGCACGGCGTCGCGCAATACCTCGAGGCGCTGCTGAAGCGCCTCGACCGCGGCGAGACGATCCCGGCCGAGGAGATGCGGCGCGGGGCCGCGGTGATGCGGGACGCGCTGGCGCGCACCGGGGAGCTGATCGCCCAGCTCCGCGGGGTGACGCGGGCGACCGTGCGGCGCGAGGACAAGGTCGACCCGATCACGCTGCTCGGGGAGCTGCATGCGCTGCTGCGGCACGACCTCCACCAGCGCGGGATCAAGATGGAGGTGAAGGGGGAGCGGGGGCGCCACACGCTCGACGCCGACGCCGGGGGCCTCTCGCAGGTGCTGCTCAACCTGATCACGAACGCGAGGGACGCGATGCCCGACGGCGGGAGCCTGCTCGCGGAGGTCTCCGCGCAGGATTCCACGGTGTCGATCGAGATCCGGGACACGGGCATCGGCATCCCGCCCGAGGCGATCGGCCGCATCTTCGACTTCCTCTATACGACGAAGGGGGAGGCGGGCACCGGGTACGGGCTGACGATCTCGCAGGACATCGTGCGCGAGCACGGGGGCCGGATCGAGGTCGAGAGCGAGGTCGGGAAGGGCAGCACGTTCCGCGTGCTGCTGCCGCGGGCCGCTGCGGCCCACGGATTGCGGGAGTCGTCGCCGGGGCGATCCGGCGCGGGATCGGCCCGCGGATGAAAGCCGATGGATGCGATGGCAGGTGACACGTGACGGTAGCCGACGTGATGACCTCGGAATTCCAGGTCGTGCAGGAGGGCACGACGCTCCTCGCGGCGATGCAGCGGCTGCGGGAGTGCCCGCTCGTCGAGGACGAGATCGGGATCAAGTGCGTCGTCGTGCTCGGCGCCGACGGCAAGCTGAGCGGCATCCTCACGCAGTCCGATGTCGTCGGGGAGATCCTCTTCCCCTACTTCGTCCGCGAACTCGCCGCGCCGGGGCACCGGGCGGCACCCTCGATGGAGCCCTCGGACTTCAAGGGCCTCGCGGCGTGGGCGGCGAAGGTGCGCGTCCGCGACGTGATGAGCCGCGACCCGGTGACGCTGCGTCCCGACGCCGACCTGTTCGAGGCGGCGGACCTGATCGTCAGCCGCCGGGTCAAGAGCCTTCCGGTGGTGCGCGACGGCCGCGTGATCGGCATCGTCTACCGGTCGTCGCTCTACCACCACATCGCCGAGTCGATCCTCGACGCCGCCCCCCTCTCCGGCAAGTAGGCCGGCTCCCGGTCCTGCCCGGCGTGCCTCGCCCGTGCGCCACGGTTACGAGGCTTGGCCCAGGGGTCCAGTCCATGTGGAGCAAGGACCACGAGAGCAGGAAGGCACGGAGACCGGGAAGCGACGAGCCGGCGCGCAGCGCGCGCACCGGGTCGCGGAGGCTCCTTCGTGCCTTCGCGCCTCCGTGGTTTTCGTTCACCCCGCTCGAATCCAGTGACATGTCGGGATCCGCGCAGGCGGCGAGGACTCTGCGGGCATGGAGCACAAGCGATCAGGGCCGAGGAAATCGGATTTGATAAGGAAACCAGGAAGGGAGGAACCCATGAGAGGAAATGGGAGCATCCCGGGACTCGGATGGGTCGAATGCGCCTCTTCCTAGGTTCCTAAGTTCCTGGGTTCCTTCTTCCAAGCGCAAGACGAAGGCGGTGGTCCACCGCGTGGCCTTCGGCGCGCCATCGCACCCTGAACGCCCCCCCGGGCCATCGATTACTCGGGGGGGACTTCGCCCCCCCGGGCCCCCCCGGAATAGGCTCTTCGGGCATAGTCGGGGCGGGAGGCTTCGCCGGTGCGCAGGTCGGTGATGTAGTCGAGAGCGACCCACATTCCTTTCGCGACGGGGAGCATCAGCAGCGAGAAGAGCGCGATGACCGGGAGACCCACCGCGAGGAGCAGCGCGGGCGACCAGTCCACGAGGAGCCACGAGAGGCCCAGCAGCAGCGCCGCGAAGAGCTGGGTCAGGATCGCGACGACATACATCGGGCCGGTCACCGCGCCCGGTTCGCGCTCGATGAGCCATCCGCAGGCGGGGCAGGCCCGGTGGAGGCGGAGGAAGGAGCGGAAGAGGCGTCCTTGGGCGCAAGCCGGGCAGCGGCGCGCGAGGGCGCGCCCCAGAAGGGTGCGAAGGGGGGGGTCCGGGGGGGGCACCGCGGCCCGCATGCTACGCCAGCCGATGGATAATGGGAGGACGTGGCCATTCCGATCGTGGACATCCTCGTGCTCGGCACGCTGGCGGTGACCCTCGTGCTGGGGCTGATGCGGGGGTTCCTGCCGCAGATGGTGGGGATCACCGGCATCGTCGGCGGCCTCTACCTCGCGAGCCGCTACGGCGAGCCGCTTCGCGAGAAGCTGCTCGATCCGCGGGTGGCGACCGCGCACAACGGAACGATCGCGTTCGTCGGCATCGTGGTCACGACCGTGCTCGTCGTCGCCTTCATCGGCGCGATGCTGAAGAAGATGATCGACCGGCTGCAGCTCTCGCCCTACGACCGGCTGATGGGGGGGGCGCTCGGCCTCCTGAAGGGCGCCCTCATCTGCGCGGCGATCCTGCTCGCGGCGGTCTACGTCTCCCGCGACGGCGGCGAGCTGGAGCGGGCGATCTCCCAGAGCCGCTCGGGGCCTCTGCTCTGGCGCGCGATGGGTCGCGTGGCCGATCTCTTGCCCTCGCGCGTCCGGCCGCAGGTGGTCGAGTTCCTCGGGCAGAACCCGCTGCCCGCGGAACCCCCGGAGCCCCCGGAAGCGGCCGCGGGCGAATAGGCGCGGGACGGGGCGGGTAGACTGGCCCGATGGCCGATCCCGCCGATTTCGCCCTGTCCCCCCTGCTCGCCGAGATTCCGATGAACCTCGTGTACATCGGCATCGCGGTCGTCGCGCTCCTCTGGTTCGTCGCGCTCTACAACAGCCTCGTCTCCCTGAAGAACATCGGCAAGGAGGCGTGGGCGCAGATCGACGTGCAGCTGAAGCGCCGGCACGACCTGATCCCGAACCTCGTCGAGACCGCCAAGGGCTACATGAAGCACGAGCGGGAGACGCTGGAGCGGGTGATCCAGGCGCGCAACGCGGCCGTCACCGCCACCGCGGACCCGGCGAAGGGTCCCGCCGCCGTCGGGGCCGCGGAGGGCCTGCTCAGCGGCATGCTGACGAAGTTCCTCGCGCTGGCCGAGGCCTACCCCGACCTGAAGGCGAACCAGAACATGCTCGCGCTGCAGGAGGAGCTCTCCTCGACGGAGAACCGGATCTCCTTCGCGCGCCAGCACTACAACGACTCCGTGCGCCGCTACAACACGAAACGCGAGCAGTTCCCGAGCAACGTCGTGAAGAACTTCGGCGACTTCCCGCCGCTCGAGTTCTTCGAGCTCGAGGACCCCGCCCAGCGCGCGGTCCCGAAGGTCGCCTTCTAGGCGCGGGGCGTCCCTGGGCCGATGGTCTCCCCCGGCCTCTTCCAGTATGCCGACGCGAACCGCCGTCGCTCGGTCGTGCTGATCGCCGTCGCCGTCGCCCTGCTCGGCCTGTTTGGGCTCCTGCTCGGCGAGGCGGTGGGGCGCGTGCCCTACGTGGGCCTCGCCGTCGCGACCGGCCTCGCGCTGATCCTCGCCCTGGTCGCCTGGACGCAGGGCGGCGCGATCATGCTCGCGGCGAGCGGGGCCAAGGAGATGGGGAAGAGCGACGACCCCGAACTCGTCAATGTGGTGGAGGAACTCTGCATCGCGAGCGGCCTGCCGCGCCCGCGCATCTTCAGGATCGAGAGCGACGCGATGAACGCCTTCGCGACCGGCATGAAGCCGGAGGAGAGCGCGGTCGCGATCACCCGCGGCCTGCGGGAGCGCCTCACGCGGGAGGAGTTGCAGGGCGTGATGGCGCACGAGATGGCGCACATCGGGAACCGCGACACGCGCGTGATGGTGCTGATGGCCGTCATCGTGGGCAGCATCGCGATCCTCGCCGACATGTATCTGCGGGGCATGCGCCACGGCACGCGCGCCCGCGGCAAGCAGGCGGCCCCGATGATGGTCGTCGCGATCGTCTGCGCGCTGCTCGCGCCCCTCGCGGCGACGCTCGTGCAGTTCGCCGTCTCGAGGCGCCGCGAGTACCTCGCCGACGCGACCGGCGCGGCCATGACGCGCAACCCGGGCGCGCTGGCCGACGCCCTCGAGAAGCTCTCCTCCACCGACCGGAAGCTCGAGACCGCCACGCGCGGCACGCAGCACCTCTTCATCGTGAACCCGCTGCGTCCCCGCCAGACGCTCAACCATGTCTTCGCGACGCACCCGCCGGTCGCCGAGCGCATCCGGAAGCTCCGGGCGCTCGCGGGGGTCGTGTGAACGCGCTGCTGATCCTCGTGCTTGCCGCTCTCCCGCCGGTGGAGATCCGCGCGGAGGTCGAGGGCGGAGCGGAGGTCGTCATCGCCTACCGCGACGGGATGGAGCGCGCCCGCGCGGAGGTCGTCGGGGGGAGGGCGCTGCTCGCGGGGCTCGCGGAGGCGGAGTACGACCTGATCGCGATGGGGCCGGGCACCATGAGCGCGGTGGCGCGCGGGGTGCGCGACGACGCGCGCCTTGTCGCCAGGCGGGCCTTTCCGGTCACGGTCGACGCGCCGCGCGGAACGCGGCTTGTCTGGGAGGGGCTCCTGTTCGAGCCCGGCGAGTTGCGCCTGCCCGAAGGCATCCACCGACTCGTCGCGATCCATCCCGACCGCGTCCCCTCCGAGGGGACGCTCGTGCGCGTCCGCGGCCCCTCGCGGCTCGGGTTCGAGCTCGATCCGGGCCTCGTCGTCGTCGGGACCGTGGCCGCGCCCGATGGTCGGCCCATCCCCGGTGCGACGGTCGAGGCGTTTGCCGACGGGCGGCCCACGGGGCGCCTCGCGCACTCCGGTGCGGACGGGAGCTTCGGCATCGGCGGATTCCGCGGCAGGGTCGTCTCGCTTCGGGTGCGCGCGATCGGCTGGGCGGAGACGCTGCGCCGGATCGATTTCCGGCCGGGGGAGGAGCGCACGCGCTGCGACATCGCGCTGGTGCCCGGCTCAAGCGTCTCGCTCACGGTCCGCGGCGGCGGCGGGCAGGCGAGCGCGCTGCTGATGCCGCACTGGCTGGAACGCGTGCTCGCAGAACCCCGGCTCCGTGCCAACGTGCTGGCCGAACGGCGCGAGGGGGGCCGCCGGTTCCGTTTCAGCGGGCTCAGTCCGGGGGCGGAGTACCGCATCCTCGTCTCCGCCCCCGGCTGCCTGCCGGAGTCGGTGGCGGCCTTCGCCGCTCCACCCGCGGGCGCATGCGCCCACCACGAGGTCACGCTTCATCGCGGCGCCGCGGTCGCGGGGCAGACCGCGCCCGGCGCCGTCGTCGCCTGCACGGGCCGGGAGGGCCGCCGCACCGTGCGCGCCGACCGGCGCGGCCGCTTCCACATCGACGGCCTGCTCGGCGGCGAGTACCTGCTCACGCTCGTCGATCTCGACGAGACCGGGGAGCGGGTCGCCGCGGCGGCAGGCGCGGTCGCCGAGTGCAGCATCGCCCCACCCCCCGCCTCCGCCCTCACCTCGCTTCGCGGCACCGTGGCGGACGCGGACGGGAGGCCGCTGCCCGGCGTCGAGGTGCGCTGCGGCGGCTGCGAGGCTCTCTCCGGCGCCGACGGCGCCTTTGTGCTCGAGGGACTCGCCCGGGGCGCCGGCGAATTCGCCCTCGTGCTGAGCCCGGCCCCGGGCTGCCGGGCGCTGCACGACGACCCGCACCTCCCCTTCGTGGAACTCCGCGCAAGGCCGGAGAGCCGGGTCGTCGTGCGCCTCGAGCGGGCGGGCACCTTGCGCATCCGCCTCGACACCGCCGGCCGGCCGCTCGCTCGCGCCACGCTGCTGCTCGCGGCGGTCGGAAGCGCGCTGCGTCGGGAGGTGTCGATCCCCCGCGGCGGCGACTTCGTCGAAGTGACCGACCTGCCCACCGGCGGCTACGTGGCGGAGGTCGGCGCGCCCGGCTTCCTCGGCACCTTGGGCGCGATGGTCCTCGCCCACGCGACGCCGCAGGAGCCCCAGATCCTCCGGGTCGTCCGCGGCCGCTCCCTCGCCGGCAGGGTCTTCCTCCGCGAGGGGCGGCTCGGCCCCCTCGGCCCCCCCGTCTTCACCGACACGCCCCTCGACCGCGCCACCGTGCGCCTCGTCGACGGAGACCCGAAGAGCGCCCTCGCCGCGACCTCCGTGGACCCCGACGGCTACTTCCGGCTCGTGGGTCTCCCCGCGGCCCCTCTCCTTGTGTGCGCGTCGGCTCCGGGCCTGCCCGCGACACTCTTCCCGTTCGATCTCACCCGCGCCGACATCGAGGAGTGCGAACTGCCGCTGCAGCGCGCGGTCGAGGCGACGCTGCGCGTGACCGATCCCGCCGGGAACCCGATCCTCGGCGTGGAGGCGCGGGTCCTGAGCGAGAGCGGCCTCGATGTGCGCGGCCTCGCGGCGGCCTGCCGCTTCCACGGCTACTTCGCCGACGTCGCGGAGTTCGACGACTTCCTGCGGACCTTCGCGGATTGGGGGGGGGCGGGGGGGCGGCTCGTCGTGCCTTTCCTCGCTCCCGGCAGCTATCGTCTGCGCGTGAGGGCGCCGGGTTACGAGCCCGCCGAGGTCGGCGTCAGGGCGTGGACGCCGTGGCAGGTCGCCCAGATCCGCGCGCTCCCGCTTGAAGGGGTGCCCGCGGACCTGGAGCCCTACCTGCGCCTTCGGCCCCTGCCCTGAGCGAAGGGTTGACTTTCACGCTCGATCGGGCAAAGTCTGTTTCCCAAGGACGGCGCCGGCCACGGCCGGCCAGACGCCGGAGGACGAGATGACCTATGTGATCACCGAGCCCTGCATCGGGGTGTGCGACAAGGCCTGCGTGGCGGAATGCCCCGTGGACTGCATCCAGCCCCGGGACGGCTACGACGACAATACGGGCAAGATGCTCTACATCGACCCCGCGACCTGCATCGATTGCGGCGCCTGCGAACCGGTCTGCCCGGTCAACGCGATCTACCCCGAGGCGGACGTGCCGGAGGCGATGCAGAAGTACATCCAGATCAACGCGGCGCATTTCGCCTGAGAGCGGCGGGACTCAGGGCGCGGGTCCTGAGCAAAATGCGCCTTTAGTGGGAGGCGGCAGCGCCGGGGCTACGTGCGGGGTGGAGTGGTGACCGTGCCCGGGCGGAAGGTCTCCCTCACGCGCACCGATGCGACGGTGCCCGAGACCTCCGCCTTCACGTCGGTGTGTCGCAGCGGGAAGGCCGTCCCGTCCCGCGCAACCAGCTGCCCTTCCCCCGGATCCTGGGCCGCCGCCACCGACGCGATGCAGCCAAGCGCGACACCGCAGAGCAAGTTCCGCCACATGGCCGAGCCTCCTTACCCCGCTCCGTCGGACGCAACCACGATGCCAGAGCCGAAACAGTGGAATCCGGGCCCGGAGCGTTACGTGAGTCGCCGCTCGGTGTGGTGGAAGCGTTACGGCGCGCCGTGGGCGAGGTTCCACGCGGATCTTCCCGTCGGCGGCCGACGGGGCGACCTCGATCCGTACCGTCCCGCCCGCGACGCGCCGCGTGCCCCCGCGCCCCCTACCCTTCGAGCGACTTCTGCGCCTTCAGCCGCTCCGACTCGATCTCCGCCAGAGTCGCCTCGGTGACGTCGCCGGTCGGGTAGTCGCCGTCCATGCAGGCCTTGCAGAAGTGGCGGATCTTCGTGTTGCCGCGGTGGGCCGCCTCGACCATGCCGGGCAGCGTGCTGTAGACGAGCGCATCCGCGCCGAGGAGCTTCTCGATCTCCGCCTCGGTGCGGCCGCTGGCGATGAAGTCGCCGCGCACGCTCATGTCGATGCCGTAGACGCAGGGGTGGCGGATCGGCGGGCAGCTGCTCGCGACGTAGACCTTCGCGGCGCCCGCGTCGCGCACGAGCTGGATGAGCTCCTTCATCGTCGTGCCGCGCACGATCGAGTCGTCGACGAGCAGCACCTTCTTGCCTTCGATCTCGAGCCGCATCGGCGAGAGCTTGTGGCGCACGCCCCTCCGCCGGTCGCTCTGCCGCGGCATGATGAAGGTGCGGCCGATGTAGCGGTTCTTCAGCAGCCCCTCGCGCAGCTTCAGCCCGAGCACCTCCGCGACCGCCTGCGCGGCGGGCCGCGCGGAGTCCGGTACCGGGATCACGACGTCGGGCTCGATGCCGCGGGCGCGGATCAGCTCCGCGAGGTGTTCGCCGAGGCGAAGCCGCGTCTTGTAGACGCTGACGTCGTCGAGCAGCGAATCGGGGCGCGCGAAGTAGATGTACTCGAAGACGCAGGGGTGGTGGTTGGGCGGCACCGCCTGACGCGAGTGCACCTTTCCGTCGAGGCCGATCACGAGCACCTCGCCGGGCACGAGGTCGCGCACGATCGTCGCGCCGAGCGCGTCGAGCACGCAGGACTCGCTCGCGATGATGTGCGTCTCGCCGCGCCGCCCGTAGACGGCCGGCTTGATGCCGTACGGGTCGCGCAGCGCGACCAGCCCCTTCTGGTGGACCGCCGCGACGACGCTGTAGGACCCCTTCACGCGGGCGTAGACCGACCGCGCCGCCTCCTCGCACGCGTCGAGGAAGGGCCGTTCGACATGGCGGCTCAGCCCCTCCGCGAAGACGTTCAGGATCACCTCGACGTCGCACTCGGTGTTCACCTGCCGCCGCTCGTCCTCCTGCAGGCACGCGCGCAGCGCGCTGAAATTGGTCACGTTGCCGTTGTGCGCCATCGCGATGCCGTAGGGCGCATTCACGAAGAGGGGCTGCGCGTCGGCGACGTCCCCGAGGCCGACGGTCGGGTAGCGCACGTGGCCGATGCCGAGGCGGCCCGAGAGACGCCCCACGTCGCGCGGCGAGAACGCGTCGCGCACGAGCCCGAAGCGCTTCTGGATGTGCACTCTCCCGTCGAGGGTCGCGATGCCCGCGGCATCCTGGCCCCGGTGCTGCAGCGCCACGAGGCCGTTGAGGATGTCGGGAGCGACGGGCTCCGGACCGAGGATGCCGAGGATGCCGCACATGGGAACGCGAGGGGACGGACCGACGGGGAGCCACCGAGTCTAACCGCCGGGTACCCCGGTACAAAGCCCTCCGGCGGTCGTCTACAATCGGCCGATGCCCGAAGGGGCGCTCCTCCGGTCCTGGTACGCGCTGTACAACCTGCTGCTCCATCTGGGCGCGCTCCTGCTCCTTCCCTATTGGCTCTTCGTCCGCTTCGCGCGCGGCCGCTACCGGGGCCAGTTCCGCGAGCGCATGGGGATCTTCTCCCCCGACACGCTCGCCCCCTTCCAGGGCCGCCGCGCCGTCTGGATCCACGCCGCGTCCGCCGGCGAGACGGTCTCGGCAAGCGGCCTCGTCCGCCTGTTGCGCGCGGCGCTCCCCGGCCACCCCTTCCTCTTCACCGTCACGTCGCGCTACGGCCTCGAGATGGCGAAGCGCCAACTCGCCGGGCAGGTGGACGCGATCACCTTCTCCCCGCTCGACCTGCCGCTCTTCTGCCGCCGCTTCGACAACCGCATCCATCCGATGCTCTACGTGATGGTCGAGACCGACCTCTGGCCCAACCTCGTCCGGCTGCTGCGCCGGCGCGGGGTGCCCTCCGCGGTGGCCTCGGGCCACGCGGGGCCGCGCTCCTTCCCGCGCTCGTTCTGGGCTGCGGTGCTCTCGCGGGTGGACCTCTTCCTGATGCAGACCGCTTCGGACGCGGCGAATCTGGGGGGGCGCGGGGCCCCCGCCGGGCGGATCAAGGTCTGCGGCAACCTCAAGTTCGACGGCAGCGGCGTGCGCCTGCCCGAGGAGGAGATCCCGGCGCTGCGCGCGCGCCTAGGCCTTGCCCCCGGCTCGCCGCTGCTCGTCGCGGGCTCCACGCTGGCCGAGGACGAGGCGCCGCTGCTCGAGGCGATCACCGCGCTGCGCTCCCGCGGCATCGGGCTGCACGCGGTCATCGCGCCGCGCCGGCAGGAGCGCGCGGAGGCCCTGGTGGCGGGGGCCGCCGCGCGGGGGCTCAAGGCCGTGCGGCGCACGCAGGGGGGGAGCGGCGACCTGCTCGTGCTCGACACGATGGGGGAACTCGCCTCCGCCTACAATCTCGCCAGCGTGGCCTATGTCGGGGGCGGACTGACGCCGGAAGTCGGACTGCACAATCTGCTTGAACCGCTCGTCTGCGGCGTGCCGGTGGTCTTTGGCCCGCACCACGGCAAGGCCGCCCGGATCGCCGCCGAGTTCCTGAGGCTCGGGGCGGGGGTCCAGATCGACGGGCCCGGCGGACTCGCCCCCGCGCTCGAATCGCTCCTCGCCGACGAGGGGCACCGCAACCGCCTCGCCTCGGCCGGCGAGGAGCTGCTCGCCCTCCATCGCGGAGCCGCCGAACGGTGCGCCCGCGAGATCCTGGCGCTGCTCCCGTGAGATGGCTCCGGCTCTTCTCGACGCTCGCGCTGCTCGGCCTCGCGATCTTCCTCGCGCCGGTGCTGGAGCATCGTCCCGCCGACCTCCACCTCGTGGACGAGGCGGGCCGCGACACGCTCTGCCCGCCCTCGTTCGCGCGCATCGAGCACCCCGAGCGCGACCGCCTCGTCTGGAACGCGCTCGTGCTCGACCTCGCCTACGCCACCGCCGACGCCGGTCCCGAGGGGTGCGCCGTGCTGCTCGGCGCGGCGGCCTTCTGCGCGCTCGTGCTGGGGCTCTGGTGCGGCGGACTGCGGTGCGGGCTGCGGCGCGTCGTCGTGACCCTCGCGCTGGGGGTGCCGCTCTGCGTCGGCCTCGTCTACGCCTCCTGCTTCCTGCCGGGCCGTTCGATCCGCCTTGGCCCCGAGGCGGGCGGATTTGTGCCCGCGAGCCTGCACGCGCAGTCGAACCACTCGACCGGATTCCTGTCGCCGCGCGACCTCTGGCGCTGGCACTACGCGCGGGGCTTCCGCGTGCTCAACGTCAGCGACCGCAACACCGTCGAGGGCGCGTGGCGCGCGCTCGAGCAGGGCCGCGAGCGGGCCGAGCCGCCGCTGCTCGCGCTGGTCGGCAGCGAGTGGACCGGGGATCCCGATCTCGTGCTCGTCCACGTGAAGCGGCGCCACGACCCGGCGCTGCCCTTCGCCAGCGTCCTCGCCGACGTGGAGCGGGAGGGGGGGTGCGCAGTTGTCGCCCACCCCTGGTCGGACCATTCGCGCCCGCTGGACGAAGTGCTCTCGGGGGGGGCTGCGGGGGCCGAACTGGTCAATGCGCACATCCACGGCGGGGCCGCCGTGACCGAGACCTGCCGCCGCCTAGGCAAGGCGATGCTGGGCGTGCTCGACTACAAGTACGGGCCCCACGTGACGGCGCTGACGCTCCTGCCCGCGCAGGCCGCCGAAAGCCCCGCGGGCGTCGTCGACGCCCTCCGGCGCAGCCTCACGCGCATCCTCTACGCGGTGCCCGGCGGGACGCTCAGCAGCGCCTCCTACGGCGCCGGCATGCTGGAGAGTTCGGGTGCGTGGGCCGGCCTGCGCTGGCTGCTCGAGACCCGACTCGCCCGGCGCGGCGTCTGGTTCGTGACGCTGGCAATGCTCGCCCTTCTCTGGCGCGCCGGCGCCCGCCGGCGCCCCGGTCGCGCCATCCGCGCGGCTGCGGCGCGGACCCTCTTCGTCATCTCGGCAGTCCTGCTCGCGGGAACGATGGCAGGGCTGTCATGGCAGGTGCGGGAGCGATTTGGGCCGATCCCCGTGGAGTTCGTGCTCGGCACGGCAACGATCCTCGCGATCCCGCTGCTCGCGGCGACGATCCGCCTCGCCCACGCGGAGGAGTCGTGAGCGCCCTGCACGTCGATCTCCTGAAGCGGTTCCTCGGGGCATTCGTCGCCGCGGTGCTGCTCGCTCCGGTCTTCGGCGTGATGCTCCCCGGGACCCCCTTCCATCGCGTCACGACCCGCGTCTTCCTGATCGCGCTGATCGTCGCCTTCTGCGTGCGTCGCGGCTCGCCCGCGACGTGGCCGGCGCGCCTCGCCGCCCTCGGCCTCCGCCCCCCGCACCGCGCACGGCGATTCGCGCTCGGGGCCGCGGCGGGCATCGTGCTCCTCGCCCTGCTGGTGGTCGTCTCGTGGATGCTGGGTGGCCGCGAGCCGCTCCCCGGTCCCTACCGCATCCCGTTCCTGCGGCACATCCTGGGCAGCATCGTCGCCGGCGTGGCCGTCGGCTTCCTCGAGGAGATCCTCTGCCGCGGGTATCTGAAGGACGCCCTGGGCGGCGTCGCCAGCGCCGCGCTCTACGCCGGCGCGCACTTCATGCGGCCCGCGATCACGAGCGCTCCGGCACCGGCCGCCTACGATCCGCTCCTCGTCCTCCGCAGGCTGCCCGAGCTCCTGGGTGCCTGGGGCGACCTCCGCTCCGCGACTCTCGGTTTCCTGAGCCTCTTTCTCTTCGGCCTCGCGCTGAATCGCCTCCGCGAGCGCACCGGCTCGCTCTACGCCGGCATCGGCCTCCACGCCGGCCTCGTCTTCGCGCTCGACTTCTACCGACGCTTCCTCTCGTCGGTGGCCGTCGGCCTCGGCCCCTGGATCTTCGGCGGCCCCCGCCTCCATGACGGCCTGCTCGGCACGGCGCTGATGGGCGTGCTGCTGCTGGCCGTCGGGCGGAGCCAGGCTCGTTAGTACCGCTCTTGGGGAATATTCCACCCTCACCGCTCGCCATCGCCGTACAGACTGCCGCTCCCGCGCCGCTTGAGTCTGGCCTGAGCCCCTCCCTCCTCCTCTCGCGCTATTCCTGGCGCGATTGGCGCGTGACACCCACTCCCGTCAAATGGGCATGGGCTACAATCGCCGATGCCCATGGCCGCCGCAATCACGACCGCCGAGGCGCTGCTCCGCGCCGGGGACATCGGTCGGTGCGAACTCGTCCGGGGGAAGCTCGTGATGATGGTCCCGGCTGGGGCCGACCATGGCCGGGTCGCCAACATGCTCGCGTACCGACTCACCGGATTCGTGACCGCTCGCCAGCTCGGAACGGTCTTCGCCGCCGAGACGGGCTTCCTCCTCTCGCACGACCCCGACACGGTGCGCGCGCCGGATGTCTCGTTCGTCCGTGCGGGTCGCACGCCCGTGCCAGTCCGCGGGTTCTACCCGGGCGCTCCGGATCTCGCGGTCGAGGTGCTCTCGCCCGACGACCGCCCTGGCTACGTCCGTGAGAAGGTCGCCGAGTGGCTTGAGGCGGGGGCGGCGGAGGTCTGGGTGGTGGATCCTCAGGCGCGGACGGTCGCTGTCCACCGCGCGGGCGGAAAGCCGGTAGCCTTCGCCGAGTCGGAAGTCATTCGCGGAGGCGACCTGCTGCCCGGCTTCGAACTTCCTGTGGCCGCGATCTTCTGAGCACAGGCGGAGCCAGGCTCGTTAGTACCGCTCTTGGGGAAAATTCCACCCTCACCGCTCGCCATCGCCGACCAGGTCGCGGCCGATCACCTCCGCCTCCGCCGAGTTGCGGATGCCCAGCGCGTCGACGGCGCTCCAGCGCATCTGCGTCTCAGTCTCCGCGCCGCCCCCGAGCCCCCTCAGTTTCACCAGCAGGGCGGTGAAGAGCTCCTCCTGGTGCAGCAGTCGGGTCTCCAGCTTGTCCGCAAGCGAGTTGTGGCCGTCCGCACGTACCGACATCACGCTGGTCAGGTCGAGATCCTTCACGACGGTGAATTCCACCCACTCGCTGCCGCCGGTCCTCCAGCGGTAGGTCGCGCCGACGAGCAGTTCCGGCGCGCCCTCCGCGCGGTTGCGGCCGGCGACGAGGCGAAGCGGCCTGCGCCAGACCTCCTGGCCGTCGATCTCCTGTAGAACCAGCTCCGCATCCTCGACCGCAGCAGCCTCGATCTCGAAGGTCTTGCAATCGGCGCGCCGCACCTTGCCACGGGGCAGCAGCGGAAGGGGCGCGCCGCGACGGGCGGGCTCGGTGCGGTAGGTCGCTCGCGGAGGCGGCTGGAGCGTGCGGACGCCCGCCGCCTCGAAGATCGCCACGAGCACCGCGGGATCGTTCTCGTCGAGGATCGGCAGGCGCGGGTCGAGGGTGCGCGACTCGCCCGCGGCGACATGGAAGCGCACGCGATGCTCCCGAAAGCCGGTGCGGCGCAGCACGACGTCGTGCTCCCCCGCGCTGACCCGGCGGTCCTTGAGCGGCGTGCGCCCGAGCGCGACGCCGTCGAGCCAGACGTCGGCGTCGGGCCACGGCAGGATCGACAGGTGCGCGCCGCGGGAGGCCCAGAGCAGGAGCGCGACCAGCGCGGTCAGCAGCGCCGCGGCGAGCGGGGCCCGCCGCTGCCACGCGCGCCGCGCGAGCCGCCGCGCGAGCGGGACGGGCCGCGCCGCGACCGAGCCCGCCCTTGCGAGCGCGCGCAGGTCCGCGGCAAACGCCGCGGCGTCCGCGTAGCGATCCTCGCGGCGCCTCTCCAGCGCCTTTCCGACGACTCGGCGCGCATCCGCGGCGAGGTCGGGCACGAAACGCACCGGGTCGGGTGCCGACTCCGTCAGCACCCGCTTCATCGTCCGCACCGGATCGTCGGCGTCGTGGAAGGGCGGATGGCGCGTCAGCGCCTCGAAGAGGACGCACCCGAGAGAGTAGACGTCGCTGCGCGCATCGATCTCGGCCACCGCCGGATCCCACTGCTCGGGGCTCATGTACCCCGGCGTGCCGAGGGTGCCGCCGGCCGTCTGCGCGCTCGTCTCGAAGCGTCGCGCAAGGTCGAAGTCGGTGAGCACGAGGCGTCCGCCGCGGTCGAGCAGCAGGTTGGCGGGCTTGACGTCGCGGTGGAGGATTCCGGCCCGGTGGTAGAGGTCGAGCGCGTCGGCGGGACCGGCGAGCAGCGCCGCGATGCGCCGCACGAAGGCTGCGGTGTCGGTGCCGTGGCCCGGGATGTTGGCTTCGTCGAGAATCGCGTGATGGGTGGGGGTGAAGGGGGCCGGACCCGCGACGCGCAGCTTCTTGAACAGCACGTTCAGGTCGCTGCCCGTGACAAGCGACATCGCGATGTAGGGCCTTCCCTCGAAGACCCCGACATCGTGGATGCGCACGACATGGTCGTGCTCGACCTGCGCCGCCGCCCGCGCGCCGCGCTGGAACCGCTCGACCAGTTCCGCGTCGTCGGCCCACCCGCCCTGCAAGACCTTCAGCGCGACGGTGCGTGCGAGGGGGCGGTGGACCGCCTTGTAGACGTTGCCGATGCCGCCGCGGCCGAGCAGTTCGAGCAGCGTGTATTCGCCGAAGGTGCGCGGGAACCGTTCCCCCGTGCCCCCTTCGATGGCGCTGTCGAGCAGCGCCTCCTGCCGGAGGAGTTCGAGCAGCCTTTCGTAGCAGGCGCCTGCCTGCCCGCGGAACTCCTCCGGCGACGGGCGCGCCCCCTGCGCCGAGCGCCGGTGGTACTCCTCGACGAGGCGGGCGAGCAGTTCTTCGTCGGACTCCATCGCGCTCCATGTTGATAGCGGAAACCCGCGCCCGGGACTACAGGGGGAGACTATCGCTCGAACTCGACGCGGAAGGTCTCGCCGGCGACAGCGAGGATGCTGCGCGTCCTCGTGCCGCCGAGGTCGGACCGGAAGTAGGGCGCGATGCGGTAGGGCTGGAAGTGGCCCAGGACTTCGATTGCACCCGGGGCTACCTCCACGTCGCAGGGGAGGAACTCGTCGATGTCCCACACGGTCCCGTCCGGCCAGCGGATCGAGCAGGTCCAGCCGGTGTCGTTCCACTCGGGCTCGGGCAGCGCGGAGACTCGCAGCAGCGCGGGGCGCGGCAACACGACCTCGAGGCCCACCGGTTCGCCCTCGGGCCACGCGACAGGAGTCGTCCCAAAACCCTGCTTGTGGGCGATCAGGGTGCCGGCGACGCCGGGCACCTCGAAGGCGAACCGGCCGTCGTGGTGCGAGTAGGTCTCGGACTGGTCGGCGGAGTCTGAGAGGAAGTACCCGCCCCGCAGCAGCGTCACGAAGGTGAGTTGGGCGCCGCCGATCGGGCGGCCGGATTCGTCGCGAATGCGGCCTGCGACCCGGCGAGGCCGTTGGGCGACCAGGTTGCCGATGTCTGTGGCCACTCCTGCAACCGCGCGCACGCGCGTGGCGGCCACGCGCGTCCACGCGACATCCGCGCAGATCACCTGCTCCCCGGGTTCGAGAGCGTCGAGGCTGAAGGTCCCGTCGTCGCTGACCGGGGTGGAGTATTCGACACCGCCGACCTTGACCGTGGCACTCGGGAGCGGCCTGCCGTCGAGGTCCACGACCGTGCCGGTCACGGTCGCCGCGGGCTTCAGCGGGACCCTGAGCACCGAGCCCTCCGGCGACGGTCGCCAGTCGAACTCGATGTGCGGCAGATAGCCGCGCGCCTCGAACCGCACGTCGTAGCTGCAAGCTGGACTCAGCCGCTGTGGCGTCCTGCCGAACTCGATCTCCCAGTCCCCGCGCCAGACGCCCACGCCGAGGCGGTCTACGTGCGGCTCGGACTCGAAACGGACGGGGACCATCTGGGGGAGAGTCAACTCCGCGGGAGCGCTGTCGGGTGACGATGCGGTCTTCGCGCGGAGATCGGCCGCGGCCTCGTCGCCCCTCTGCACCCGCAGCGTGACCTCGCTTCCGGGCGGCAGATCGTAGACGGCCAGCACCTCCTGTCCCACGGGCTCGATGCGCGGGCGCCCGTCGGACCAGGTGAAGGACAACTCCTCCGCAGCCACGCCCTTGCCTCCGTGGTCGACGGTCCGGAGCCGCACCCATGATCGCCGCGGGGGGCCGACTTGCAGGCGCAGGCCGTGATGCTGGGCCCCCTCGGCGAGTTGCAACAGCAGATCGGCCTCCTCGCCGCTCTTCGTGAGTGCACGGATGTGGAAGGACCCCGGCGTACGCCCGTCATACCGGAATGCGCCGGACTCGTCGGTCGCATCGGAGGGTGTTCCCCACATGCCGCGGTCCGAGAGGCGCGACACCTCGGCGCGTGTCGGAAGGCCCGCCGCGTCCACGACCACGCCGGATATGGAGGCCGGGCGCCATAGCGTCAACGCGAGGTCCGCATCGCCGGAGGGCACGGAGCGACAGGTCGTGGCATAGCCAGCGGCTTGCACCGCAAGCTGGCAGTTGCCCATCGTGACCCCCACGAACTCGAACGTTCCATCGTCGGCGCATCGCGTCGACCGCGGCTCCGCCCGCCTGACGTCGCCACTCATCTCGCCGAGGGATACCTCGGCGCCCTCCACGGGCCATCCCGCGCTGTCCGTCACCCGCCCCGCGAGGCGGTAGGTGCCCGATCCGGACTGCCCCAGGGGCAGCTCCGCAATTGGCGCCCCGCCGCAGCAGGCGAGCAGGACCGCGCAGAGCATCGCGAGTCGAGCAGGTGCGTCCTTCATGTGCACTTCGACGACGGGCAGGCGGGTCTTCCCAGTCTATCCTCGACCGCCGGAGCTTTGGCTCCGCTCTGATCCGCACGCGCCAACCAGACGGGCGACAGCCGAGGGCCGCGCCGCGCGTCGCCGCTCAGTAGCGCGTGACGTAGAGACGGTTGCGGCTGGGAGAGAGCGCCATGGACCAGGGGGTGCGGCCCGCGAGACCCTCCGAGGAGAGCACGGTCCGATTGCCGGTGGCGAGGTCGACGCGCAGCAGTCGGTCGCTGTCCCAGTCCACCAGATAGGCGTGCTCGAGGTCGGAGCCGAGCACGAAGAAGGGGACGTTCCCTAGGGAGGGGCCGCTCCCGGTCCCGGGCCCGGCCACGATCACGCGATCGCCGGTCGCGAGATCGACGGCGACCAACGCGTCGAGCCCCACGTCCGACACGTAGGCCATCCGACGGGACGCATCGACGGCCACTCCGCGCATCGCGTCGAAGGGCGGGCCCTGTCCGCGACCGAGGTCGGAGATCACCCTGCGCGCGCCGCTCCCGCCGTCGACCGCGTAAAGCGCGTCCCTCTCCTCCGCGACCATGACGACGCAGCCGTCGCCGCCGTCCCAGGCGATCGCTCCGACCGCGAAGTCGGCGCCGCCGCCCAGGCTCGGGCTCGACAGCGCGGATCGGTCCCCTGTCTCCGCATCGACGACATCGACGCGCGGCGCGCCCGCGACCAGCGACGTGGATCCGGTGTCGCAGCCGGTCGTGAAGCCGAACGCGGCGGCGCTGCAGACCGCATCGGCGATGCGGCCGAAGCCGCACCCGCCCACGGCAGCCCCCAACGCCACGAGGAGCACGACACAACGCCCCACGCGACAGATTCTACTGCCGCCGAGGACGTCCAACCGCAGCCGCGCACCGGGAACGAGCTTCCTAAAGACCCCCTCGTGCCGCGTACGAGGCCGCCACGGGCTCTCTGTGCCACCACCGGGTGCCGCTCTCCTGGGTTGTTCGGGATTCAGGCGCGAAGTGCGTTCCGGGGCGCACCAGGAGCTTGCCGCGCAACCTTCTCAGGATGCAACTGCACCGAGGACTGCGCGGTGCGGCGGACCACAGCCTTCGTCGTGAGGTTGGAAGAAGGAACCCAGGAATCTAGGAACCCAGGAGTCAAGGTGGAGGCGCAATCGATCCATCTGAGTCCCGAGATGCTCCAACCTGCACTCATGGACTCCTCTCTTCCTGGGTTCCTCAGCAAATCAGCTACCCGCGATCCGGTTCTGACGCAGGCCATAGCGAGGGCGCGCAGCGCCCGAGGCTTGTACTGCCAACCCTCCATGTCAGCGCAACTGGCGCAAGGCCTACCGCTCGCCCTTCGGATTACTCAGGGGGGACTCCGCTCCGCCCCCCGTCGCGCTGCGCGCTATGGGGGGCAAGCCCCCCCGATCCCCTGGATCATTCGGGGGGGACTGCGCTGCGCTCCGCCCCCCCGAGCCCCCCCGTCATCACCTTGCGCATCGCCTCGACGGCGCGGACGTAGAGGACGGATGCGTTCTTGGCGGTGATGCCCATCCGCTCGCCCGCTTCCTCGTTCGACAGCATCTCGAAGCGGCGCAGGCGGAGGATCTCGCGGTGGCGCTCGGAGAGCGCCGACATCGCGAGCCAGAGCAGTTCCTTCTGCTCCTCGCGGCTCGCGCGCATGCTGGGGCTTGTCTGCGACGCGGCGATGCGCGAGTGGATCTCGCGCTCGCGTTCCCCGTCGCGCTTGGCGGCGCCGAAGTGGTCGGCGAGGTCGGCGATCCGGTGCTCGGCGATCGTGAAGAGCCACGCGAGCAGCGAGTGCTCGTGCTTCGGCTCGAAGGTCGCGAGCCCCTCGAACGCCTTCAGCAGGATCTCCTGCACGATGTCCTCCGCTTCGATCCTTGCCCGCAGCCTCGTGCCGAGGCGCGCCGCCACCCAGAGCACGAGGCGCGGCCGCGCCTCCTCGATCTGCCGCTCCCACTCCGCGCGCTCGCTCACGGCAGGAAGCTGCAGACGACGTCGGCGGCGGCCTCGCTCGGCGCGGGGTGGCGCAGGAGCCGCTCTCGGATCGCCGCGAACTCGGCGCGCTGCGCCGCGCGCGCCCCGGGATCGACGAGCAGCGTGCGCGCCGCCGCGGCGACGCCGTCGCTGCGGCCCGACGGAAGCAGGAACTCGGGCATGAAGATCCTGCCCGCGACGAGATTGGGCTGCGCGATCGGGCAGGTGATGTGCGGCTTGGCGAAGAAGTAGGAGAGCGGCGAGAGGCGGTAGAGCACCGCGGCGGGCGTGTCGAAGTAGACCGCCTCCATCGACGCGGAGCCGCTCGTGATGAGCGCCGCGTCCGATGCCGAGAGGATCTCCGCGGAGGAGCTGTCGAGGATCTCGGCGCGCAGGCGGCGCTTGCCGACCTCCGCCTCGAGGAAGGCCCGGGAGTCGGGGCGCGCGCAGGAGATGAGAAGGGTGAGGGGCGCGGGGAGAGCGAGCGCCGCCTCGAGCATGACCGGCAGCACGCCGGTGATCTCGCCGTGGCGGCTGCCGGGCAGGAGGCCGAGACGCGGCGGCGGCAGCGAGCGAAGGCGCGCGACCTTCGCGTCGTCGAGGGGGCGCTCGGCGAGGCGCTCGAAGAGCGGGTGGCCGACGAAGGTCGCGGGGATTTGTGCCTTGTCGTAGTAGGCCTTCTCGAACTCGTGGATCAGCAGCACGTGGCTGTAGGCGCGGCGGATCGGCTCCAGCGTGAAGTAGCGCCGCGCCCAGAACTGCGAGCCGACATAGTGCACCACCGGGATGCCGAGCGCGCGGGCGCGGGTGCCGATGTAGAGGTGGAACGCCTGGTAGTCGATCGTGACGACGACGTCGGGGCGCTCGCGCTCCCAGTCCTCGACGCAGGCGCGCAGCGCGCGCCGGTGGGCGGGGATGCGCTTGAGATTGCCCCAGAGCCACATCGTCGCGGTGCGCGCGGGGTCGTAGATGAGGCGCAGCCCCTCGGCGATCATCGCGTCGCCGCCGAGCCCCGCGAAGGTCGCGCCCGGGCAGCGGCGCTTCAGCGTGCGCATCAGCGTCGCGCCGATCGCGACGCCGCTCGGCTCGCCGGCGCAGAGGAAGAAGCGGGGGGGGCGCATCGGGCGCTAGAAGAGGAGCACGAGCGTCAGCAGCCCCCACAGGAGCGCCCCCGCGACGAACGCGATCGGGATCGAGTAGATCGTCGGCAGCAGGAAGAGCCCCTGCCGCGCGTCCACGGCGTGGAGCGCGACGAAGCCGAGGGGCAGCGCGAGCAGCAGGAGCAGGGTCGCCGCGGCGGCCACGGGCGGGAGGGTCCGGATCGCGACGGCGGACGCGACGGCGGCGTGGGCGGCGGCGAGGGCGGCGGCGCCGCGGAAGCGTCCGTGGAAGTAGACGCGCCCGCAGGCGAGGAAGAGGACCGTCGACAGGCCGTGCAGCAGGAGCGTCATCGCAGCCCGGGGGAGCGGCCCTTGCCGGCGGCGGGCAACGCGGGGCCCACCTTCATCTTCTCCCTCACCTTCTTGCAGTAGGACTCCAGCGTGTCCTCTTCGTCGCGCTCGATGCGCATGATGCTCCCCAGCTCGAGGACCAGCGGTCCGTCGCTCTCGAGCGGGAAGCCGTGGGTGACGACCATGAACCGGACGTGCTCGACGAAGATCTTCCCGCCGAAATAGCGCGCGATCTTCGCGAGCAGGAAGACGATGAAGAGCAGGATGACGACCGTGCATCCGATCACGATCCACCAGCTCTCGAAGCCGCGGGTGGTCCCCCCCGCGCCCCCCCCCTCCTGCTCTTGCAGCCCGTGGATCTCGAGGTAGACCTGCAACACGAAGCCGACGGTCAGGAAGAGGAAGCCGATCAGCGCGTCGAGCTGCTGGCCGATGTAGCGCCTGAAGAAGCGGCTCTTGTTGACCTTGAACGAGAGCAGTTCGTGCAGCACATATTTCGGCGTCTTGATCGAGACGCTCTTGAACAGGAAGAAGACGCCGAGCATGCAGGAGCAGAGGGCGATCACCTTGATGGGGCTGGCTTGCATGGCAGGGCCTGGTCCGCACCATAGAGCCGGCTGTCGCGCAAGTCAACGAGACTGGTAAGATGCGCCCTTCCAAGGGGTTATGACGGTCGAACGGCTGCTCTCGGGCATCTCGCGGGCCCTCGCGCGGGCGCGGGCGCGGCGGCTTGCCTTCGAAGTCGCGCTTCTCGGCGCGCTCGGCGCGGCGCTGCTGCTCTTCCTCGACCGCGCCGGGTATGGCCCGCGCCTGCCGTGGTCGCTGCCCGACCCCTCCGCGGCGGAGCGGCTCTTCGGCTACCTGCTGATCTCGGTCCAGGGCCTGGTCCAGGGCGCCCGCATGCTCGCCGTCGTCGCGCTGGCGGCCCTGGCCGTGCGCTTGGGCGCTCCCCTGCTGCTGCGCCAGAGCCCCGCCGCGGTCGCCCGCCACCTCGACGCCGCCCTGCAGACCGACCGGCATGCCGCGGCGCTGGAGGCCCGCGGGCCCTTCGCCGCGCTTGTCGCCCGCGCCGTGGTGGAGTCGCCCCCGGCCGTGCCCGTCCGAGCGCCCCGCGCGCGAAAGCCGCTCATCCTTCTCGCCGTGCTGCTGGTCTTGGCCGTCGCGCTGCTGCCCGGCGTCGCGGGCGGTACGAGCGGCCCGGCGCCCGTGCCTGGCGACCCCTCGGCGGGCGAGCAGGCGCTGCCGTTGCGGCTCGCGCTCGTCGGCGAGCGCGCGGCCTATCCGCCGGGGGTGCCGGTTCCCGTGCAGGTCGTTCTCGAGTCGCTCGCGCCGCCCGTGGGGGAGATCGATCTGCCGGTCACGATCGCCATCGACGGCGGCGAGGGCCAGGCGACCGGACGGCGGCTCTTCCTCGCGGCCGGCGCACCGGGCATCGACTTCGCCGCCCTCGACCTCCGCGCGTTCCTCGCGCAGGCGGAGCCCGGCGACCATGAGGCGGTCGCCCGCGCGGGCGCGCTGGCAAGCAACGTCTACCGCTTCCGCATCGAACCGCCCGACACCCCCGGAGATCCGCCGCCGAGCCCCCCCGAACCCCCCGAGAATCCGGGCGGCGGAGGCGCGTCGCCGCCGCAGGTGCGCCGCCCCGAGTTCGTCGAGCCGCTCGTGCGCGAAGGCGAGATGGTCGAGAAACTCGCGAAGGTGCCCATCGAGGTGCCCGGCGGCGGCGCGCCGCAGGAGCGCACGCTGCAGGAGGCGTGGCCTGAACTGCAGCGCCGGAGGGAGGCCGCGCTGAACCGGCCCGGCCTCTCGCCCGCCGCGCGCGAACTCGTGCGCCGCTACTTCGAACAGCTCGAGCGGAGGGTCCGATGATCCTCACCGCGCGCGAGATGGCGCAGGTGCGCCAGTTGGAACTGCTCGCCGCGAAGGTGCGCCGCGGCCAGTTGCAGGGCGAGCGCGCGATGCGCCGCGCCGGGCCGGGCAGCGGCTTTCGCGAGCACCGCGCCTACCACCCCGGCGACGCGCTGCGGCGGGTGGACTGGCATGTCTATGCGCGCATGGACACGCTCGCCGTGAAGGAGTTCGACGCCGAGGAGGCGATCGACCTGCTGCTCGTGCAGGACTCGACCGCGAGCATGCGCGGCCGCGCGGCGGAGACGGCGGCGAAGGTCTGCGCCGCGCTGGGCACCATCGCGCTCTCGCAGCGCGAGCGCGTGCAGCATCTGCGAATGGGGGGGGGCCCGGGGGGGGGCCCGGGGGGGGGCCCGACGCCCGCGGCGCGGGCCATGGGCCCCGAGGGGCGGAGCGCCGACCTGCTCGAGGCGATCGACAGCGAGGTCTCGGGCCCGACGGATCTTCTCGCGGCGCTGAAGGGCCGGTTGCCGCGCCACGCGCGCGGCGGGGTCGCCTTCGTCGTCAGCGACTTCTTCGATCCGAAGGGGGCCGCGGCGGCACTCTCGCGCCTGCAAGGGCACCGCTACCGCGTGCGCGCGCTGCTGATCGAGGACCCGCAGGCGCTGATGCCGCCGCCCCCCGGGCGCACCCGCCTTGTCGACTCCGAGACCGGCGAGACGCTGCGCCTCGAGATCACGCGCGAGAGCGTCGACGCCTACCATCGGGCGCGCGAGGCGCGCGTGACGGGGCTCTCGGCCTTCTGCCGACGCACCGGCATCGGCTTCCTGCGCGTGCGTGCGGATCAGCCCCTCTTCGAGATCGTGCGCGCGGCGATCGCCCGCGGATGGCTGTCGCGATGATCCGGTTCGCCTTCCCGGCGGGTCTCTGGCTCGGCCTGGGCGCGCTTCTCGTGCTCGCGGCCTACCTGATCCGGCGCCGCGCGCGGCGCGTCGTCGTGCCGTTCCTTCCGCTGTGGGCGGTCTCGGGAAGCCGCCGCGGCGCGGGCTTCGGCGGTGCGCTGACGAGGCTCCTTGACCTGCTGCTCGCGCTGCTCGCCTGTCTCGCGGCGGCGCTCGCGGCCGGATCGCCGTTCGTGCCGGGGGCGAGGGAGAGCATCCGCGATCTCGTGCTCGTCGTCGACGGCGGCCTCGAGGCGCAGGCGGGCGGGCGCCTCGACCGGCTTCGCGGGCTGGCCGAGGCGGAGATCCGGCGCCGCGCGCCGGGCACGCGCTTTGTGCTGATCGCCGTCGCCGACGAGGGCCCGCAGGTGTGGAGCGGCGGCGACCGGGAGGAGGCGCTCGCGTTCGTGCGCGCGATCCGCCCCGCGTGGCTGCCGGGGGACCGAGCGGAGGCGCTTGATCTCGCGCGCGAGGGGGCGCGCACGCTGCGCGAGGCCGACGTCGTGCTCTGCACCTTCCGGCCCGGGCGCCCCGACGGCCTGCGCCTGAGGACCCTGACCGATCCCATCGAGAACTCCGGCATCGCGTCGGTCGAAGTGCTGACCGATGCCGAAGGCGGGGGCAAGATCGCGCGCCTCGGGCTGCGCGGGAAGGGACCGGTGACGCTGGAGGGCGGCCTCGTCGGCGAGGGCTCGGTCGACGTGCCGCTGCCCGCCAGCGGACGCGTCGCGCTGAGGCGCCAGGGTGCCCCGGACGGCTTCTCGCCCGACGACGCGGTCTACCTGATCTTGCCTGAGCGGCGCATCCCGCGCGCGGTCGTCATCGCCGCCGGAGAGCCCTCCCCGTTCCTCACGGCCGCGCTGGTGGCCCTGGAGGAGACGCGTTCGCTGCTCGGCCCGCTGGAGCGGACGACCCCCGACCATGCGGGCGCAGTCGAGGCGGACCTGCTGATCTTCGACCGCTGCGCCCCGGCCAGCGCGCTGACCGGGACGCGCGCGATCTACCTCGCTCCCCCTCCCGGCGCCCTCCCCTTCAAGGTGGGGGAGTGGTCGGACTCGTCGGTGCTGCTGGACGTGCGGCGCGACCACCCCCTGTGGCGGGGATTCGATCCCGCGGCGGTGCCGCTGCTGCGCGCGCGCCCCCTCATGGGTGGAAGCCCCCTCGCGCGCGCCGCCTGCGGACCTGTCGCCTGCGAGGGCCCCGGCTGGCTCGCGCTCGGCTTCGACCCCGACCGCACCGTCTTCGCGGCGACGCCCGCCTACCCGCTCTTCCTGCGCAACGCGATCGCGCACCTGACCGAGACGATCGCCTCGGAGGTGCCGGAGTTCCACGCGGTCGGCGAACCCTCCCCGACCTCCGGCGTCGCCGAGGGTGCCGACGGCCAACGCTGGCGCGTCGGCGACCGCCTGCTCGGCCCGCCGGGGTTCTGGACGCTGGGCGAGGCGACGCTGGCCGTGAATCTGGTCGCACCCGACCTCGACCTGACCTCGACGAACGCGCCGAGCGACCCGCTGCCCGCCGTCGGCGATCCTGCGATCCCCGACCGCCCGCTGGCTGTCCACGCCGCCGCCCTCGGGCTCGTGTTCCTGATGCTCGGGTGGTGGGTGTACTGGCGGCGCTGACCTCCCGCGGCGACCGAAGCGAGCAGGAGTAGCACAGAGTCACAGAGACGCAGCGCGGCCCCCACGCCGCAACCAAACGACGGCAAGACGCCGCACGCGTCATGTCGAGCAATCACCACGAAGACACGAAGGCACGGAGAACGTGAAAGGCCGGACCGCGGCGCCGCTCGCGTCCGGGCTCGCGGGGGCTCCTTCGTGTCTTCGTGACTTCGTGGTTCTCGTTCGCGGCGTGGAGATCCCCGGGGCATGAATTCGCCCAAGCGGCGCAGAAGCCAGGCGTTCTTAGTACAGAGGCGAGTTGGGGTTCGCGGGCGTCGCTGCCCGAAACACTCGCCCGCCGAGCAGACCAGCCAGCCCACGGCCCGCGCTGTCCCGTCGCGGCCTCACTCCTCCTCTGCGTCTCTGTACTACTAACCCGCAGACTTCGCGCTCCCTGCGCAAATTCTGGTGGTGCCCTCGTGCGGCGCCCCGAACCGCGCCACTGTGGCCGCTTCGCAGCCATCCTCTGCGGCGGGGGAGTAACGCACGCAGCCCTCTGCCCCGCGCGCGTCACCCGGATCCCGCAGCTCCTCACTAGGCGCAGCGCGGCCTTCGGCCGTCGCTGATTTGGTTGCGGCGTCAAGCCGTGCTGCGCCTCTGTGCTCTTCCTATCGGCGCGCCATCACGGAGCGCGATCGCCCCCGAGCGCCTGCGCCAGGTCCGCCTCGAGTTCCGCCGCCTCCTCGATGCCGACGCTCAACCGGATCAGGCCGTCGGCGATGCCGGAGCGGGCGCGGTCCTCGGCGGAGACCGGGGCGTGGCTCGTGTGCAGCGGCAGCGAAGCCTTCGAATCGAGGCCGCCGAGGGAGACGGCGCGGGCGATCAGCCTGAACCGGTCGTAGACGCGCAGCGCGCCGTCGAGGCCGCCGTCGACTTCGAACGAGACGATCGTGCCGAAGCCGTTCATGTCGCGGCGGGCGATCTCGTGGTCGGGGTGGCTCGCGAGGCCGGGGTAGCAGACGCGGCGCACGCGGCCCTCGAGGAAGCGCGCGAGGCGCCCCGCGTTCTCCTGCTGGCGGCTCACGCGCAGTTCGTGCGTCTTCATCGAACGCGTCGCGAGCCATGCGCTGTCGGGCGACAGGATGCCGCCGGTGCGGCGCCGGAACCCCTCGATCTTCTCGAGCAGGCGGTGGGGGCCCGCGATCACGCCGCCGAGCACGTCGCTGTGGCCGCCGAAGAACTTCGTCACGCTGTGCATGACGAGGTCGGCGCCGAGCGCCAGCGCGCGGCCGATCGGCGGCGGCGCGAAGGTCGAGTCGACGCAGAGGATCGCGCCGGTCGCCCGGGCGATCGCGGCCAGCGCCGGCAGGTCGGGCACGCGGCAGAGCGGGTTGGTCGGCGACTCGACGACGATGAGCCTTGGCGCGACCGGCAGCCCCACCGGATGGAACGGGTCGAACCGCTTCACGTCGATGCCGAACCGCGGCAGGTCCTTGTCGAGCACGGCGACGGTGCCGCCGTAGAGGTCGCGCGACGCCGCCACCGTCTCGCCGCTGCTGCAGAGGCCGCAGAGCACCGCGTGCAGCGCCGCCATGCCCGACGCGAAGGCGACGGCCCCCGCGGCCCCCTCCATTCGCGCCACGGCGCGCTCGAACTCCCGCCCGTTGGGGTGGCCGTAGCGCGGGTAGAACTCGCCGGCGGCCTCGCCGGTACCGACCGCCCTCAGCCGCTCGCCGGTGGCGTGGCGGAAGGTGGTCGAGCGGGTCAGGTCGGGGGCGAGCGGCCCCTCCGGGGGGGCGGGGTCGTCGGCGGAGCCGTAGGCGCGCATGGCACAGGTTTACCACGGGCCCCTTCCGGGGGAGAATGCGCCCATGAAGCGACTCCCCCTGATCCTGCTGCTGCTTCTGCTCTCGACCTGCAAGACCAACCCGGTCACCGGCCGCAAGCAGCACCTCTGGTACTCCGACGAAGCCATGTCGAAACTCGGCGCCGAGGCCTACGCCGAGGTCTTCAAGTCGAAGGAGACGCGCATCAACACCGACCCTGCGCTGAACGCGCCGTTGCAGCGCGTCGGCGCCGCCATCGCCGCGGCGGCGGACAAGCCGGAGTACGAGTGGGAGTTCAAGCTGATCGACGACAACAAGACGGTCAACGCCTGGTGCATGCCCGGCGGCAAGATCGCCTTCTACACGGCGATCTACCCGATCCTGCAGGACGAGGCGGGCATGGCCATCGTGATGGGCCACGAGGTCATGCACGCGATCCTGCAGCACGGCAACGAGCGCATGAGCCAGGGCATCACGACGCAGGTGCTGCTCGCGGGCGCGTCGGTGGGCCTCTCGGACCACAAGTACAAGAACGAGATTGTCGCGGCGCTCGGCGCGGGCGCGACGGTCGGCGTGCTGCTCCCCTACAGCCGCTCCCACGAGAGCGAGGCCGACCACTACGGCCTGATGCTCGCCGCGAAAGCGGGCTACGACCCCGAGGCGGCCATCGGTGTATGGGAGCGGATGGCGGCGCTGGGCGGAGGCCGGCCGCCGGAGTTCCTGTCGACGCATCCCGACCCGGAGAACCGGATCGAGAACATGCGCGCGTGGATGCCCGAGGCGAAAAAGCTCTACGAAGCGTCCGTCAAACAGCGCAACCGCCCGCTGCCGGCGGTGCGATAATCGGGGGTCCGGGGGCTGATCCCCGGGAGGAGGATCGCAACGTGAACTGGACCGAACTTCTGAAGAGCGAGATCGAATCGGCCTTCCGCGCGACGGAGGGGCTCGTGGCGATGGTCGACAAGGACAAGCTCAACTGGAAGCCCGCGACGGGCTCGAACTGGATGACGATGGGGCAGCTTCTCAAGCACCTCGAGACCTCGTGCGGCGCGATGTGCAAGGGGTTTGTCACCGGGGACTGGGGGATGCCGGCGGACGCGAATCCGGAGGAGATGCTGCCGCCGGCCGAGAAGCTGCCGACGACGGCGAGCCTCGCCGAGACGAAGAAGGCGCTCGCCGCCGACAAGAAGCTCGCCCTCGGCACGATCGTCGAGGCGGGCGAGAAGAACCTCGCCACCAAGCAGGTCGCCGCGCCGTGGGACCCGACGATGAAGCCGCTGGGCCAGCAGATGCTCGAGTGCGCCAAGCACCTCGCGGCGCACAAGTCCCAGCTCTTCTACTACCTGAAGCTGCAGGGCAAGCCCGTCAACACGATGAACCTGTGGGGGATGGGGTAAGGCGACCAAAGCAAACGCGTTGCGTTTGCCTTGTTAAGTCGGAGGCGGCGGGGGCCGCTAGGAGGGCCCCGCCGCCTCCGCGCACGCCCGGGGGGAGCGGGCGGCGGGTGCCCTACGCCTCGGCCTCATCGCTCCTCTGGGCCGGTCTTGGCGCCCGCTGCGGACTCGCAGTCGTTCGCACAGGAATCGCTCAGCGGTCCTGACGGGCCCCATACGCGGCGGCCGAGGCCGAGGAGGGCTGCCCGAGCCGACAGTCTGGCGCCTCGGGACGGGTCGTGTTGAGCCGCAGCGCGGCTTGACGCCGCAATCAAATCAGCGCAGGCCGCTGCACCGGTCATCCAGAACAATGACCACGAAGGCAGGAAGGCACGGAGAATGGGCAGCGACGAGCCTGCGCGCGGGGAGCGCACCGGGTCGCGGAAGCCCCATCGTGTCTTCGTGCCTCCGTGGTTTTCGTTCCCCCCGCTCGAATCCACTGACTCGTCGGGATCCGCGCCAGCGGCGAGGACTCTGCGGGCATGGCGTACGAGCGATCAGGGACGAGGGTGTCGGATTTGATGAGGAACCCAGGAAGGGAGGAATCCATGAGAGCAAAGGGGAGCATCCCGGTACTCGGATAATCGAATCCGCCTCTTCCTCGGTTCCTTAGTTCCTGGGTTCCTCATCTCCTCCTTCAAGACGAAGGCGGTGATCCACCGCACCGCGCAGTTCCCGGTGACCTTGGGCGGCCATTGCACCCTGCCGAGCTCGCGCGGCATCCTCCTCGCAACCGCGCGGGCCCACGCGGCGACGCTCTGGACCGAGGATGACGACCTCAAAGGGACGCGAGGGCGTCCGTTTCGTGCGCGCGTGACCTGCTCCGGCGCCCTTCAGGGCCCATAGCCCGCGCAGCGGCCGACCGCCTCGGGCCCTTTAGGGCCCATAGCCCGCGCAGCGGCCGACCGCCTCGGGCCCTTTAGGGCCCATAGCCCGCGCAGCGGGCGACGGGCCCCCCCAATCCTCTGCTAGATTAGCGGAGATTCAAACGGGCGCCCTGGCCCGTTTCAATTCCCGGAGGTACAGCGATGTCGGCTCGTCACTGGCTACTCGGGGTCTTCGGATGCGTGTTGCTCGGCGGCGCGATCGCGGCCGCGCCGCCTGCGTCGGGCAGGGAAGGCGCACGGATCGAGCTGGGGAGGCGGCTCTTCCTCGACCCGGCGGTGAGCCAGACCGGGCGCACCTCCTGCGCCTCCTGCCACAACCCGGAGCACGGCTTCTCCGACCCGCGGACCGTCAGCGTCGACGAGAACGGGCCGTCGCGACGCCACAGCCAGCCGGTGCTCGATCTCGCGGACGGCAAGGGCATGCACTGGGACGGCGAGTTCGACACCGTGCGGCAGTTGCTGGTTGCACGCGTCGCGACGCCGGCGGAGGCGGTGACGCAGCAGCGCGAGTTGCTCGAAAAGCACATGGCCGCCTCCCTCGGGCGGGGCGGCGAGGTCGATCGCCCCACCTTCGAGAAGCGCATGGCCGATCTGACGCCGCCCTACTACGGGCCGCAGAAGCCGCTCACGCCGGGGACGCCGCCGACCGTGACCGTCGCCGAGCGTTTGTCCGAACTCGGCCATTACGACGTGGGGTTCCGGATGGCGTTCGGCGATGCGGGCGTGACCAACGACCGCGTCATCGATGCGATGGAGGCCTACTTGCTGAGCCTCGAGTCGGGGCCGAGCCCCTATGACCGCTACCTCGCCGGGGAGCCGGACGCCATGGGGGAGGCGGCGCGGCGCGGGCTGGCCCTCTTCCAGGGGAAGGCGAACTGCGCCGCCTGCCACAGCACCGCGGGCGACGGGCGGCCGCCCGCGCTCTCCGACGGCGACTTCCACAACACGGGGGTGGCGCTCCAGCATGTGACGATCGGCCTGCGCCGGTCGGTCACCGGCGACGAGGGGCGCGGGAACCAGAGCTTCGCGATGGCCGACCTCGGCAAGTTCAAGACGCCGAGCCTGCGCAACGTCGCGCGGCGCCCGCCCTTCATGCACGACGGGTCGTTCGAGACCCTCGAAGAGGTCGTGCGCTACTACGATCGCGGCGGCACGCCCAACGCGCACCTCGACCGCGCGATCCGTCCCCTCGACCTGACGCAGGGCGAGGTCGACGACCTGGTCGAGTTCCTGAAGGCGCTGACGAGCGACGAGCGGCCCGGCCTCGGGCCCGTCGCGCCCCACCGCGCCGCCCTCACCCGCGTGCGCATCGTCGATCTCCACGGGCACCCGCTGCGCGGCGTCGACCTCGAGGTCGTGCCCTTCGGGGACCGCCTCGCGGCGAGCCGCGGCGACGAACTCCCGCTCGTCGTGACGACCGACCGGCACGGCGAGATCGAGTTCCCCTTCCCGCTCTGGACGCATGTCCTCCTCCGGGCCGAGGGCTACGAGGTCGGTCTCGACCGGCCGATCCCCGACTACGTCTCGCGCACGACCCTCGAGGCCGCGCCGCGTACGGGCGTGCTCGTCCGCCTGCTGCGCAGCGGGGACGGCCGCAGCCTTCCGCGCGAAGTCACCGCGGTCCTGCCGGGCGGTCTCGGCGTGCGGTTCGAGCGGGCGCGCAAGGTAAGCACCCGCGAGGCCTACTACCGCGCGCCGCTGCCGGCCTCGACCTGGGGCTGGACGAACGTGATGCTGCACCTCGATGGCAACGTCGCCGTCACCTGCGCGCTCGACCTGAGCGGGGGGGAGAGCGACCCGGTGCGCGTGCGGGCGGCGCGGTAGCCAATTCCTTCCCGGCCGACGGCACCCGGGGGAGAATCCCCCGGATGAAGCAGGTCTTCGTCGTCGGTGCCGGGCGCGTGGGCCGGACCATCGTGCACATGCTGGGGGGCGCGGGGGGCTACGAGATCGGCATCGGCGATCTCGTGCCGGAGAACGCGCGCAAGGTCGCCGCCGAGGTGCCCGACGCGCGCGCGTGGGAGAGGCCGCTCGACGGCAAGGAGGCCCTCGTCGAGGCCCTCGCCGGGCGCCGTGCCGTCGTCTCCGCCGCACCCTTCGCCGCCAACCCGGAGATCGCCGAGGCGGCCGCGGAGGCGGGCGTGCACTACCTCGACCTGACCGAGGACGTGAAGGTGACGCAGTTCGTCAAGGATCTCGCGGAGGAGTCCTCGACCGCGTTCATCCCCCAGTGCGGCGTCGCGCCGGGCTTCGTCACGCTCGCCGGCGTGCACATCATCGACCAGTTCGACGAGGTCGACACCCTCACGCTGCGCGTCGGCGCGCTGCCCGACCAGCCGAACAACCGCCTCAAGTACAACCTCACCTGGTCCACCGAGGGGCTCGTCAACGAGTACCTCCACCCCTGCGAGGCGCTGCGGGAGGGCGAGGTCACGATGGTCCCGCCCCTCGAAGGGCAGGAGGTCGTCATCATCGACGGCGTCACCTACGAGGCGTTCACGACCTCCGGCGGCGTCGGCACGCTCTGCCACACCTACCAGGGCCGGATCCGCCACCTCGACTACAAGACGATCCGCTACCCGGGCCACCTGGAACTGATCCGATTCCTGATCGAGGACCTCCGCTTCGGCCAGCATCCGGAGGAGCTGGTCAAGATCTTCGTCCGCAGCATCCCCGCGACGGTCGACGACTTCGTGATCGTCTCGGTGCGCGGGCTCGGCACGTCGGGCGGGCGCTACACCGAGAAGACCTTCTGGCGCAAGGTGGACGGCCAGCGCATCGGCGCGCACTTCTTCACCGGCATCGAGGTCTCGACGGCGGCGGGCGTCTGCGGCGTGCTGCACCTGCTGCTCGACGGCCAACTCCCGGCCCGCGGCTTCGTCCGCATGGAGGAGGTCTCCTACGACGCCTTCATGGCGACGCCCTTCGGGCGGTACTACCGGCGTTCCACGTAGGGGGGCCGCCCCCCCCCGCGGCCCCCCCCTCATCCTTGGGATGGTCGCCGGAGCGGGGTACACTGCCGGGCTTCAAGTCCGGGCGTGGGAGAGCGCCCCGCAGAGCGTGCGATGGCCCCTCCCGCCCCCCCGGGAGAAGAGGTGCGCATGCAGGACCGCATCGTAGGAGAGGGCATCACGTTCGACGACGTGCTGCTGCTGCCCGGGTACAGCGAGGTGCTCGGGTCGGACGTGGATGTCGTGACGCGGCTGAGCCGCCGGGTCGGGCTGCGGATCCCGGTCGCCAGCGCCGCGATGGACACCGTCACCGAGTCGGCGCTCGCGATCTCGCTCGCCCAGCAGGGCGGCATCGGGTTCATCCACAAGAACCTCTCGATCGAGCAGCAGGTCAAGATGGTCTATCTCGTCAAGCGGTCGGTGAACGGGATCATCTACGACCCGGTCACGCTGCCGCCCCACGAGTCGGTGGGCACCGCGCGGCGGCTGATGGAGGAGAACAAGATCAGCGGGATCCCGATCCTGGAGAAGGGGCGCGTCGTCGGCATCCTGACGAGCCGCGACCTGCGCTTCCGCACCGAGGACAACGCCCGCATCGCGGACGTGATGACGCGGGACGACCTGATCTCCGGGCCGATCGACACGACGCTCGAGGAGGCGAAGGACATCCTGCACCGCAGCAAGGTCGAGAAGCTCCTGCTCGTGGACAAGGAGATGAGGCTGCAGGGGCTCATCACGATCAAGGACATCAACAAGCTGCTCGAGTTCCCGCAGGCCAACCTCGACACGAAGGGGCGGCTGCGCGTCGGCGCGGCGATCGGCGCGGTCGGGGACGCGCGGGAGCGGGCGGCGGCGCTGGTCGAGCAGGGGGTCGACGTGCTCGCGGTGGATACCGCGCACGGCCACAGCAGGAACGTCGGGACGATCGTCGCCCACCTGAAGCAGGCCCACCCGGAGGTGGACGTCATCGCGGGCAACATCGCGACGGCGGAGGGGGCGGTCTACCTCGCGGACGCGGGCGCGGACGCCGTGAAGGTCGGCATCGGGCCCGGCTCCATCTGCACGACGCGGGTGATCGCCGGCATCGGCGTGCCGCAGCTCTCGGCGATCGCGGCGGCGGCGAAAGGGCTCGCGGGTCGCGACGTGCCGGTCATCGCCGACGGCGGCATCCGCTTCAGCGGCGACATCGTCAAGGCACTGGCGGCGGGCGCGCACTCGGTGATGGTCGGCTCGCTCTTCGCCGGCACCGAGGAGAGCCCCGGCGAGACCGTCCTCTACGGCGGGCGCACCTTCAAGACATACCGCGGCATGGGCAGCCTCGGCGCGATGTCGCGGGGCAGCAAGGACCGGTACGGCCAGCAGGAGATCCGCGCGACGGAGAAGTTCGTGCCGGAAGGCGTCGAGGGACGCGTGCCCTACAAGGGCAAGCTCCCCGAGCTCGTGCACCAGCTCGTCGGCGGGCTGCGGCAGGGGATGGGCTATTGCGGCACGCGCAGCATCGAGGAGCTGCGCACGAAGTCGCGCTTCCTGCGCGTCAGCGGCGCCGGCGTCGCGGAGAGCCACCCGCACGACATCGAGATCACCAAGGAGGCCCCCAACTACAGGATCGAGCGCTGAGCGTGCGCCGCCACGAGACCGTCACCATCCTCGACTTCGGCGCGCAGTACGCGCAGCTCATCGCGCGCCGCGTGCGCGAGCACCACTGCTACTGCGAGATCCTGCCCTGCACCGCCGACGTGGAGCGGCTGCGGGATTCGCGCGGCATCATCCTCACCGGGGGCCCCGCGAGCGTCTACGCGCCGGGGGCGCCGCGCTGCGACCCGCGCGTCTTCGAGCTCGGCATCCCGGTGCTCGGCATCTGCTACGGCATGCAGCTCATGTGCCACGAGCTCGGCGGTCGCGTCGTCGCCGCGTCGAAGCGGGAGTACGGGCGCGCGATGCTCGACATCGTGGACAAGAACGAGCTCTTCGCGGGGCTGCCGAGCCGCACGCAGGTCTGGATGAGCCACGGGGACAGCGTCGAGAGCCCGGGACCCGGCTTCCAGACGATCGCGACGACGACGAACACGCCCCATGCGGCGGTGCGCGATCCCGCGCGGGCGCTCTACGGGATCCAGTTCCACCCCGAGGTCTCGCACACGGAACGCGGGCGCGAGATGCTCGGCCACTTCCTGACGCGCATCTGCCGGATGAGCGGCGACTGGCAGATGGGCAGCTTCATCGAGGAGACCATCGGCCGTGTGAGGGAGCAGGTAGGGGGCGCGGGGGTCGTGCTGGGCCTCTCGGGCGGCGTCGACTCGATGGTGGTGGCGAAGATCCTCGAACGGGCGATCGGCGACCAGGTGCATCCGATCTTCGTCGACAACGGCCTGCTGCGGCGCGACGAGGCGGCGCAGGTGCGCGAGACCTTCGGCCGCCACTTCACGATCCCGCTCCATTTCGTGGATGCGACCGACCTCTTCCTCGACCGCCTCAAGGGGGTCGTCGACCCCGAGCGGAAGCGCCGGGCCATCGGCCACACCTTCATCGAGGTCTTCCGGGAGAAGGCGCGGGAGTTCGCGGACGTGCGCTTCCTCGCGCAGGGGACGCTCTATCCCGACGTGATCGAGTCGGTGGCCGCCCACGGGGGGCCGACGGCGACGATCAAGACCCACCACAACGTGGGCGGGCTGCCGAAGGAGCTGGGGTTCGAGCTGGTCGAGCCGCTGCGCGAACTCTTCAAGGACGAGGTGCGCACGATCGGGCGCGCGGCGGGACTGCCGGACCGCATCGTCACGCGCCAGCCCTTCCCGGGGCCGGGCCTCGCGGTGCGCATCCTCGGCGAGATCACCCGCGCGCGGCTGAAGGTCCTGCGCGAGGCGGACGCGGTGATCCAGGACGAGATCCGCAAGGCGGGGCTCTACACCAAGCTCTGGCAGAGCTTCGGCGTGCTGCTCCCGATCCGCAGCGTCGGCGTGATGGGGGACGAGCGCACCTACGACGAGGTCATCGCCGTGCGCGCCGTCACGAGCCTCGACGCGATGACGGCGGATGTCGCCGATCTCCCCTACGACCTGCTGACGCGCATCAGCAACCGCGTCATCAACGAGGTCCGCGGCATCAACCGCGTCGTCTACGACATCTCCTCCAAACCCCCCGCCACCATCGAATGGGAGTGAAACGAGCGACGGAGTAGGTGCGGCGGCGCCGCCGAACAGAGCTGCTACACGGGAGCCGCTATGCCCCCGCGCGCTCGACGGCGTAGGTACGAATCGCCTCGGCCTTGCCGCGCACCGGCGCGGGGGGGAGTGCCCGGAGCGAGTACCGGTCGCCGAGGGCCAGGCGCACCTCCTCGCTGACGAGGATGTCCGTGTCGTGCACCCGCGTGAGCCCCTGGATCCGCGACGCGACATTGACCGTGTCGCCGACGACGGTGTACTCCATCCACGCGTCGCTGCCGATGACGCCCGCGATGACGGGGCCGCGGTGGAGGCCGACGCCGAACGAGAGCGCCGGCAGGCCGCGCGTCCGGAGCGCCTCATTGTAGCGGGCAAGCGCCTCCCGCATCGCGAGCGCGGCCTCGACCCCGTCCCGCGCCTGCCACGGGTTCCGGTCGAGCGCGCCGAAGAGCGCCATCAGGCCATCCCCGAGGAACTTCGCCACGTGACCGTTGTGCGCCACGATCGCCGCGCTCATCTCGCGGAACCAGCCGTTCAGCAGATCGACGACGCTCTCGGGGCCGAGGGAGCCGGCAAGCGGCGTGAACCCCTTCAAGTCCGCGAAGAGGACCGTCACCTCCCGCTCCGTCGCCTCGGGGGCGATCCCGCGCGCGGCGATCTGCTCGACGACCTCCGCCGGGGCGAAGCGGGCGAACGCCGTCTGAAGCCTCTCGAGGTCCGCCGCCGCCCGCGCGAGGCCGCGCGCATACCGGGAGCGGGATCGCTCAAGGAGCGCGAGAGCGCCTAAGGCCGCGGCAAGCGCCGCCCCGAGTGCCACGAGGGCGAACGTCAGCATTCCGCGAGCATTCCGAGCCGCACGACCCCGTTCGCGAGGGCCGTGATGCCGACGGCCTCGAGCGTCCTGTCGGGCCCGAGCGCGGCGAGCAACTCGCGCGTGCGTTGCTGGATCTGCGCCGGCCGGTAGCGCACGGTCTCGCGGGCATAGGGGACGAGCAGCGCCTCCACGGGATCGAGGGCTGGCGACGCGAGATGGGCGAGGATCCGCTCCGCCTCCGCGGCGTCGATGCCCTCGTCCTCGAGCGCGCGCCTCGCCTCCGCCTCGCAGACGCCACAGCCGATCGTCCGCGCCACGACGGCGAAGGCGAGCGTCTTCGCCCGCCGCGTCAGCACGTCGGAGCGGAAGGCCGCCTCCATCGTGCCAGCAAGACTCGCCGCGCCCGGCACGGGGCCGAGGAGCGGGATCAGCATGCCGAACGGGACCTCGGGAGTTGGGTGGGGGGCCGCGGGGGGAGGGACCGGCCTGCCCCGCATCTTTCTGCGCACGAGCGGGGCGAGCAGGCGCACGATCCACCTGGACGGCATCGCTTCGAGATTCGCGTCGGGCGGGATGGCCAGCGCGGTCCCGAGGCGGTTGAGGAAGCAGGCGATCGCCACGTTCAGCGCGATCTCCGTCGATTCGTTCCGCGAGAAGCCGAGGCGGTCGAGCGCCTGCAGTTCGGGTCGCGCGGGGCGGGGGTCCGAGCGGGCCAGCGCGCGCGCGAAGTCGTAGACCCCTCGCCCCCGAGCCCCCAACTCCATCGTCTGCCGGTCGCGCTCCAGCCGGAGGATCTGCGCCTCGCTGTGCCCGAGCAGGCGGAGCACCGAGCGCATCGCCCCGTAGCAGTGGCGGCAGGCATTCTCCTGCGACGCCGCGAACTCGGCGAGGTTGATCTCGTCCGCGCTCGCGTAGGAGCGCCGGGTCGGCGTCGTGACCGCCTCCACGAGCCACCGGCTGGGCAGCACGTAGTGGAGCATCTCCGAGACCATGCCCGCGCGCGCCATCGCCTCGCGCTCGATCACGGGATCGCTCCGGCGCTCGAACAGCGGCTCGCCGACGGCCAAGGACTCGAGGAATTCGCTCACGAGGTCGGCGATTGTAGCGGGGGCTCGCGCCGAGATGGGGGGGCCTGCGGAGACCGTGGCGAACCCGTATGCTATGGCCCCCGGGGGGGCGTGTTCCGGGACGGGTCAGCGTGGCCGGACGGCGCTGCCGGGGGGTGCGAGGTGATCAGGAGAGATCTGATGGCGAAGCGGTGGCTTGGGCTCCTCGGTCTCATCGCCGTCGCGCTGGTCGGTTGGCTCGTGGGGACCTCGGATCTCTTCGGGCGTACCGGCCGAGGTTCTGAGGGTTCCGCGGCTCGTACGGAACGGAGGGGCCGAGGGGCGCCGTCGGATGCGCAGTCCGGCGAGACGGCCAAGAGGGATGGTGCAGTCGATGCCCACTCCCGCGTCGTCCCGCCGCCGCCCGTGGACCTCGCGGCGGTGGACCGGGAGCTGGACCTCCACGGCATCGTCGTGCGCAAGGAGGATGGCGCCCCCGTGGCCGGCGCGGCACTGCAAGTCCTCACCTATCCATGGCGCAGGGCAGGTGTGCTCAACCACGACGGATACTTCGCAACTGTCGAGGGGCCGCGCACCGTCAGCAGCCGCGACGGCACCTTCTCTCTGCGCCTGAGGCGGGGGTCCGAGGTGGCGCTGCATGTCAGCGCCGAGGGCTATGCCTCGCTGGAGCTTGCGGATCGTGAGGCGGGGGAGCGGGTGCGCATCGAGATGGAGCCTGGAGTCCGGCTCACCGTCGTCACGCGCGACGAGCGCGGCGCTCCCGCGTCGGGCACGAAAGTGCGGATCTGGCGTACCGACGGCGAGGCCCCGACGCTGCACGGCGTCACCGATGAGCGGGGACGCTGCACGCTAGGCGCGCTTCCCGGTGCCGCGGCCTACACGATGGATGTCAGTCCCGCAGCGCTCGGCTATCACGGGTGGGAGACCGTCGTGCTGCCCGAGGAGGGCGAGCACGAGCACCTCGTGACGCTCGTCGAGGGCAGGACGTTGACGGGGGTTGTGACCGACGCAGCCACCGGTGCCGCCATTGCCAACGCGCGCGTCGGGATGAACTGGGTGATGTCGCCTTCGGTCTTGAGCGATGCGAGCGGGCGCAATGTGCTTCCGGGCTGGCTCGGCGTCGGGGTCGACGACATCCACTGCGTAGCCGACGGCTACGGGAGGGCCCAATGGCTCGTCGCCGGCGACTCCCATGACTTCGCCCTCTCCAAAGGCGATTCGGTGACGGGGCGGCTTCTCGGCGCGACCGGACTGCCGGTGGCCGGTGCGACCCTCTCTTCGATCGGCTCCGTGTTTCGCGGCAGCGATCAGCGGATCTGCACGCGGGCAAGCACCTCGGACGGCGAGGGCCGTTTCCTGCTCTCGGGGCTGAGCCGCGAGATGCCCCACACGTTGATCGCGATGGCGCAGGGTCATGGCCGCTACCTGCTCGACTTCGACCCGCATCCGAACGGCCCCGGCGTGATCGACCTCGGCGACGTCCGCCTGCCGACCGCCCGTCTGATCGCCGGCAGTGTCGTCAGCAGCGCCGGTGCGCCCGCGACGCGAGTCGAGGTGACCCTGTCGGGCTACAACAGCGATCGCGGTCGCCTGCGGGGCGCCGAACCCGTCCTGAATTCGTTCTACGGCGCATCCGAGTCGCGGCGGACCGACGACTTGGGGCGCTTCCGCTTCGCAGACCTCTCGCCGGGTCGATTCGAACTGCAAGTGCGACGCCCGGGCGCATCAGCCGAGAATCGGCCGCTCGTCGTCACCGAGGGTGCGGACCTGCTCGATGTGAAGGTGGTGCTACCCGAGGGGAGGGAATTCACGGTCACGGTGGTCGACGAGGAGGGTGTCCCCGTCCCGACGGTTTTTGTTACTGTCGAGGCGGGCGCACCCGGCTTCAATGGCCAGTCGAACGCCCAGGGACGGGTCACCTTTTTCGTCCCCGGATCGGTCACGAAAATCACGGCGCACCCCTTCGCAACCGGGCGCGGCCTGCTGCGCGAGGAGGTGACCGTCGAGGGCGACTTGGACGAGTTCCGCCTCGTCCTTCGGAAGGCGTCGACCATCACCGGCACGATCTCGGCGGAGGCCGGGCAGCCCTTGGGGGAGGCGTGGGTCGCCGCGACTAAGAACGGCCGGCAGGTCGCGTCCGCGCAGGCGGACGCGGACGGCGATTTCACGCTGGAGGTTCCCCGGGGTGAGACCTTTGTCGTCGAGTTCTTCGGGGTCGAGACCGAGCGCCGCACCATCGAGCGCGGTGACTATGCGGGCAGCGTGGCGGGCGTCGCGTCCGGTGCAGCGGGCGTTCTGTTGCGCGTCCGCATGATCGAGAAGGACCGGACGCTGCGGGTCCGGGTGGTCTATCCCGACGGTACCGCAGCGGCACAGGTCCCCGTTTCCGCCGACCGGGCGCGCACGCTGACCGACGAGCACGGCATCGCCGTGTTCACCGGACTCCACGCGAGGGAGATCACCCTGATGGCGCATCGGCCCCAAGGCCGTGACGACGTGGTCGCGCCCCGCTCGCTCACGCTTCTGCCTGCGGGCCAGGAGGTGACGCTCTCTCTCCGCACAGCACTCACGATTTCGGGCGTCGTGATCCTGGCCGATGGCACTCCCGTGGCGGGGGCGTCCGTGCAGGTCCGGGAAGGGGACAGGGTCAGCTATGCCGCGCCATCGGATCGGGAGGGTCGGTTTGCCGTACCGGTCCCTTCCGACGAACCGGGGCCCTGGACTCTCCGCGCGGAATTGAGAGAGAGGGGGCTCAAGGGGGAGATTAAAGAGGTCCGGACGGGCGACGCGGGCCTCCGCATCCAGATTCGATAGGCGGGCGACGCCTTTGCGCCAAGCGGGACAGGGGCGCGGCATGCAGCGTGCCCCGACGCGCGCCGCGGCTACCTCTCCACCGTCACCGCCCCCCCCTTCGTGATGCGCCACTCCTCGCCGTTGGCGAGGTGGTAGAAGCACTCGAAGGGCGAAGGGAGCGGATAGCTCCTCGGGTCGTCCTCCTTGCCGGTCAGGTCGAACTTCGCGAGAGCAACCGCGGCGCCGAAGAACGAGAGCGAGATGCCCTGGTTGCCGCGGTGGCGGACGCCCGGCAGGTAGGGCTGCGTGAACTTGAAGCGGTCGTCGAATTCGGTCTTGAGGCCGAAACCCGCCGGGGAGCGCAGGGCCTGCATGATCGGCTTGCGCTTCGACAGGCCGGGGAGGCGGCGGCCCAGAAGCGACGTCGCCGTCGCGCCGCCGGTCGCCCCCTCGCCCTCCTCCCCGGGAGGGACCCCGGTGCTGCCCGCCTTGCGCTGCGCCTCGAGCGCGGCCTCGCAGGGGCGTCGCACCGCCGCCGGCGCCCCGCCGAGGCGCGCCTTGACGACGCGCTCCCAGATCTCGGTCAGTTGCGGATCGCCATCCGCGGGGCAGAGCGTAGCGATCCGCGCCATCACCTCCGACGCCGCGCCCTCCTTCCCCGCGCGGGCGTGGAGCGCGGCCAGTTCGGTGCCGGCGAAGAAGGCGAGATCGCTCCAGCCCTCCCGCACCATCGTCTCCACGGCACTGGTCAGGGAGTCGCCGGCCTCGGCATCCCGCTTTGCCTCGAGCGCGAGCATGCCGCGCGCGTACGCAAGCATGGCGCCGGCGGCGAGCCCGGGGTTCTTCGTGCCGGCGCGCGTCTCGAGGACCTTCGCCGCCTCCGCGACATAGCGGAAGTCCCCGGCCCAGGTCGCGCGCATCAGCAACTGCTCTGCGAGCAGATGCGCCGAGAGCCACGCGCCGCCTCGCTCGGCGTCGAGCGGCTTCATCAGCGTGAAGAGGGTCTCGCGCAGGCCGCCGCGCCCCGCGCCGTCGGGGCCCGCCTCGCGCTTCCAGAGCCGCCCGAAACTCGCGCGGAGCGAGCGGCCCAGCCGCGCCTCGGTTTCGAGGTCGTCGTTGTCCTGCGCGCGCTCGAAGGACTTGCCATAGATCGCCGCCGCGCCGAGGAAGTCGTCGGCCCGCGCCTTCTCCTCCGCCTCCTTGAGGTAGCGGTCGGCCCACCCCTGCGCGGAGGCCGCCGCGGCGAGGAGCGAGAGGAGGAGGGCGATCCGGAGCATCGTCTACTGCCGCGCCGGGTCGTTGCGGTCCTCCGCGAAGAGCCACCACGCCGCCCGCCCGAAGTCGCCGCCGCGCCCCTTGCAGATGTTGATCGCCGTCTGCAGGAAGGCGCGGCTCATGTCGTCGTTCAGCTTCGCCATCACCTCCTGCAGCACCGGGACCGTCGTCGCCGAGTTGCCGATGTACGCGAGCGTGTAGACGATCGCCCCGCGGATCTCGGGATCCTTGGTCTTCACGACCGTCTGCTCCAGCGGCTTCAGCACGAGCGCCGCCCCGGGGCCCTCGTAGGCGCGCAGCGCGATCGCGGAATGCTTGCGCACCGAGGCCTGCTTGTCCGCATCCATCGACTTGAGCAGCAGCTTGGCGGCGCCCTCGTCCGGGACGCCGCCGCCGCAGCGCCCGATCGCCCGGACCATGTTCTTGCGCGCGGTCGTGTCCTTCTCGATCTTGACGCGCTTCTCCAGCGGCTCGAGCGACTCCTTCTGTCCCATCAGCTCGAGGGCCACCGCGGCGAAGGAGCGCACGAGCTCCTCCTTGTCCTTGAGCGCGTCCTCGACGGCGAAGCGCGCGTCGAGCGCGCCCGCCTTGCCGAAGGCGCGCAGGATCGCGCAGCGGAGGTCCATCTTTCCCTTGTGCAGCAGCTCCACCAGCGCCGCGACCGCCGCGAGCTTGCCGGTGGAGAGCACGTTGCCGAGGGCCGCCGCGCGCGACTCGGGATCGGCCGCCGTGCGTGCGCGCTCGATCTCGGCGAGGTCCTTATCCGAGAGCGGCGCATCGCGGCCGGTGGGGGCTCCGGGCACCTCCGTTCCGGCCCCCGCGCCCCCCGACAATTCCGCGAGGACGGAGCGCATCGCGTCGAGCAGCTCCGTCTTCGTCATCTCATACTCGCGGCGCCGGAGCAGCGTGCCGTCGGGACGGAACCACGCGTGCTGCGGCGAGATCATCTCGCCCTTCGCCGCGGGCGACGTGAACTGCTCGCCATGGGCCGTGGCGAGCGCCTTCCAGCAGGCGAGGTGCTCCTCGCAGGTGACGATGCCGAAGCGGGGGCAGACGCCGCTCGCGCGATGGGTCAGCGTGCTGAGCACGAGCATGACGAACTTGCGCGACTCCGCGACGAACTCGGCGTCGTGGTAGGTCTCCCGCGCGGCGCGCTCGTTCGCCGACTCCTTGTCCTTGCTGTTGATGCAGAGCATGACGGGGCGGTTCTGCTCCTTCGCGATCTCGAAGGCGCGCTCCCAGGTCGAGACCCATTCGATCTGGGACTCCTCGCCCGCGGCGAGCGTCGCAAGGAACAGAAGGGTGAGGGCTCGGGAGAGGGGCATCAGGGCTCCTTCAGCAGATCGAGAAGCACCGATCTTACGGCCTGCGGGTCGGCTCTGCCGCCGGTCTCGCGCATCACGTGGCCCATCAGGGAGCCGAGCGCCTTCTGCTTGCCGTCGCGGACGTCGCGGGCCGCCTGCGGCTGCGCGGCGATCGCGCGGCGGGCCGCCTCCCGCAGCAGCGAGGCGTCCTCGACCTGCGCGAGGCCGAGTTCGTCGATGAGATGGGCCGCGGGCCTGTCGGACTCGGCCATGCGCGGCAGAAGGTCGCGCGCGGCGGCCTGCCGCGCCACCTTGCCCTGCTCGACGAGGTTCACGAACTCCGCAAGACGGGCGGGGGAGAGCCTTCCGATGTCGGTCCCTCCGGCCAGGAGCCAGTTGGCGGCGGGCTTGGGCGCCGCACCCGCGGCGACCACCGCCTCGAACCGGTCGGCGGTGGCGCGCTCGCGGCAGAGCAGGTCGGCGTCGTAGGCCGTGAGGCCGTAGGCGGAAGCAAGGCGCCGGCGCCGCGCGTCGGGCAGTTCCGGCACGCGGGCGCTCGCCTCGGCGCGCCACGTCGTGCCCAGCGTGATCGGGGGGATGTCGGGTTCGGGGAAGTAGCGGTAGTCGTGCGCCTCCTCCTTCTCGCGCAGCACGAAGGTCGTGTCGCGCACGTCGTCGAAGCCGCGGGTGCTGCGCGGCAGGTCCTCCACCCTTTCGCCGAGGGAGGCCCAGAGCTCGAGGTGGCGCCCGACCTCCTGCTGCATCGCGCGCTCGACGTTGCGCACGGAGTTGAGGTTCTTGACCTCGATGATCGGCGTCTTGAAGGTGCGCCCGCCCTGCCGGATGTGCAGGTTGACGTTCGGCTCGCAGCGGAGGTTGCCCTCCTGCATGTTGCCGTCGCTGACGTCGAGGTACTGCACGACGGCGCGCAGCGCGTTCAGGTAGGCGCGCGCCTCCTCCGGCGACGCGATGTCCGGCTCGCTCACGATCTCGACGAGCGGGGTGCCCGCGCGGTTGAAATCGAGGCGCGAGAGGCCCGCCCCGTCGTCATGGAGGCTCTTCCCGACGTCTTCCTCGATGTGGAGGCGGCGCAGGCGGATCCGCTTGCCTTCCCCCGACTCCGTGACGATCTCGACGCCGCCGCCGGTCGCGAGCGGGAGGTCGTACTGGCTGATCTGGTAGCCCTTCGTCAGGTCGGGGTAGAAGTAGTTCTTGCGGTCGAACTTCGTGCGCTCCGCGAGGTCGCACCCGAAGGCGGTCGCGAGCGAAAGCGCGAGCACCATCGCGTCGCGGTTGGGCACCGGCAGCGAACCGGGCAGCCCGAGGCAGACGGGGCAGACGAGCGTGTTGGGCGGCGCGCCGAAGCGGACCGGGCAGCCGCAGAACATCTTGCTCGCGGTGCGGAGCTGCAGGTGCACCTCCATGCCGATCAGCACGCGGTAGTCCGGCGCGGCCGAGGTCACGGATCGATCTCCGGGGGCCAGCGGTGCCCCTCCCCGGTCGCGGCCTCGTAGGCGCGGGCGGCGCGCAGCAGCGGCCCCTCGCCGAAGCGCGGGCCGGTGAGCTGCAGCCCGATCGGCAGCCCCTGCGTCGAGCGCCCGCAGGGAAGCGACAGCGCGGGCACGCCGCAGAGGTTCGCGTTCACGGTCAGCACGTCGTTGAGGTACATCGCGAGGGGGTCATCGGACTTCTCGCCCAGGCGGAAGGCCACGGTGGGGGTCGTGGGGGAGGCGAGGAGGTCGACGCGCGTGAAGACCTCCTCGATCTCCCGCCGCATGGCCGCCCGCACGCGCTGCGCGCGCCCGTAGTAGGCGTCGTAGTAGCCGCTGGAGAGCGCGAAGGTGCCGAGCAGGATCCGCCGCTTCACCTCCGGTCCAAAACCCTCCCCGCGGGTCGCCGCGAAGAGGCCGTGCACGCCCTCCCCGAGGCCGCGCCTGCCGTAACGCACGCCGTCATAGCGGGCGAGGTTGGAGGAGGCCTCCGACGGGGCGACGATGTAGTAGACGGGGATGCCGAGCCGGGTCAGCGGCAGCTTCACGTCGAGGATCTCCGCGCCGAGCCGCGAGAGGGCGGCGATGGCGGCCCCGACCGCGGCGCGCACCTCGGGGGCGAGGCCCTCCGCGAAACACTCCTCCGGCACGCCGATGCGCACGCCGGAGAGCCCGCCCGGCTCCCCGGCGCTCGCCTGCAGCACGCCGTCCGACGACGAGGTCGCGTCCCGCGGGTCGGGGCCCGCGAGCACGGAGAGCAGGAGGCGCGCGTCGTCCACATCCCGGGCGAAGGGGCCGATCTGGTCGAGGCTGGAGGCGAACGCGACGAGGCCGTAGCGCGAGACGAGACCGTAGGTCGGCTTGCAGCCGACGATGCCGCAGAAGGCGGCCGGCTGCCGGATCGACCCGCCGGTGTCGCTGCCGATCGCGAGCGGAACGAGCCCCGCCGCGACCGCGGCCGCCGAGCCCCCCGACGATCCGCCCGGCGTGTGCGCGGGGTCGTGGGGGTTGCGCGTCGGCCCGAAGGCGGAGTTCTCCGTCGAGGAACCCATCGCGAACTCGTCGAGGTTGGTCTTGCCGAACGGGATCGCCCCCGCGGCGCGCAGCCGCTCGACGACATGGGCGTCGTAGGGGGCCACGTAGGGCTCGAGGATGCGCGACGCGCACGTGGTGGGCATGCCGGCGACGCTGATGTTGTCCTTGATCGCGACCGGCACCCCGGCGAGCGGGCCCGGCTCCTCGCCCGCCGCGAGGCGGCGGTCGAGCGCCCGGGCCTCGGCGCGCACCGCGTCCGGGTCGAGATGCAGGAACGCGTTCAGGCGCCCGTTCCACGCTTCGGCGCGCGCGAGATGCTCGTCCGAGACCTCGAGCGCGCTGATCTCGCGGGCGCGCACCGCGGCCGCCAGCGCGCGCGCGCTCCGCCGGTGGAGCGCGGTCACGCACCCCCCCCCGCCCCCCCGGCCTCGCCCTCCTTGTCGACGACCTTCGGCACGAGGAAGTAGCCCGCCTCGCCCCGCGGCGCGTTCGCGAGCGCCTCCGGCGCGGCGAGGCAGGCTCCCGCGCGGTCGTCGCGGACGACGTCGGCGCCGAAATAGGTGAGCGCGTCGACCTCCGGCGGGATCTCGACCTCGCGCAGCGCGTCGATATGCGTCACGATGCGGCCGAGATCCTGCGCCAGCGCGTCCGCCTCGCCCGGATCGATGTGCAGCCGGGCGAGCCGCGCGATCCGCAGCACCTCCTCACGGTCGATGGCCATGGCCGCGTTTGTACCACCCGGGAACCCGTCGGGGTAATGACCCCGGACCATGCGCGAGCCGCGGGCCGACGGGTTCCCGTTGGGGGGATGGCCCGAAACCCGGAGCTTAAGGCCGGGAACCCGTCGGCCAAGGGGCTCAACCTCGTCCGAAGCCGCTACCCCGACGGGTTCCTGGCCCGGCGGAGCTGGCCGCAGGCGGCGGCGACGTCGTCGCCGCGCTGGCGGCGCTGGTGGACGACGATGCCGCGCCGGCGGAGGTGGTCCGCGAAGCGGTCGGTCTGGAGGGGGTCGGGGGCCCGCAGCGCGGGGGCGAAGGGGACGGGGTTCATCGGGATCAGGTTGACGTTGGTGTGGCGGCCGCAGAGCGCCGCGAGGGCGAGGGCGTCCTCGTCGCGGTCGTTGATGCCGCCGAGCAGCACGTACTCGAAGGTGACGTCGCGGCCCGTCGACTCGAACCAGCGGCGCGCCATCGCGCGGATCCCCTCGACGGAAGCGGTTCCGCCGCGCGGGACGAGCCGGCGCCGGAGGCCGTCTGTCGCCGCGTGGAGCGAGAGGGCCAGGTTGATGCGCGGCGCCGCCGCGAGCAACTGCTCGAAGCCGCGCTCCGGTCCGCTCGTGGAGAGCGTGATGCGCCGCGCGCCGAGGTCCATGCCCTGCGGATCCTGGAGGATCGCGAGCGCGTCGAGCAGCGCGCCCACGTTGTGCAGCGGCTCCCCCATGCCCATCACGACGAGGTTCGTGAGGCGTTCGCCCGCGAGGCCGCGCAGCCAGTAGGCCTGCTCGACGATCTCCGCCGCGGTGAGGTTGCGCACGACCCCGTCGGCGCCGCTCGCGCAGAAGATGCAGCCGACGCCGCAGCCGACCTGCGTCGAGATGCAGGCGGTCCGGCGCTCGTTCTCGGGGATGAGCACGCACTCGACGCTCTCGCCGTCGGCGAGGCCGACGAGCAGCTTCGTCGTGCCGTCGCCGCCGGGGTGCGTCGCGGCAATCGCGGTGCAGCGCACCGGGAGGCGCGCGGCGAGGGCGTCGCGCGTGCGCGCGGCGAGGTCGGTCATGGCCGCGTAGCCGGTCGCGCCGCGGGCGTGGACCCACGCGAAGAGCTGGCGCGCGCGGTAGGGGGGCTCGCCCTCCCCGGCGAGGAGCGTCGCGGTCGCGGCGGGGTCGAGGCCGCAGAGGCTCTCGCCTACGCCGGCTCGCGGCGCTGCGGCTTCGCCTGCGGATCGGTCCGGAGCAGGCATTTGACGGGCTCCTCGCCGCGGAAGGCGCGGGCGGTGATGACGTACCGCGCGACGTCCTTCTTCTCGGGCAACTCGTAGAGCAGGTCGCGGACGAACTCCTCGACGAGCGAGCGGATCGCGCGCACGCCCGTGGCGCGCTGGAGCGCCTTGCGCGCGATCTCGCGCAGGCACTCCGCGTCGAACTCGAGCGACGCGCCCTCCATCTCGAAATACTTCTGGTACTGGCGGATGATCGCGTTGCGCGGCTCCACCATCACGCGGACGAGCTCCTCCTCCTGCAGCGGGTCGAGCGTCGTCACCGCGGGCAGCCGCCCGATGAACTCGGGGATCATGCCGTAGGCGAGCAGGTCCTCGGTCTCGAGCAGCCCGAGCAGCGCCTTCTTCTCCTCCGCGACCCCGTCCGCCGTCTCGGTGAAGCCGATGCGCCGCTTGCCGACGCGCTTCTTGATGATCTCCTCGATGCCGCTGAACGTGCCGCCGCAGATGAAGAGGATCCGCGTCGTGTCGAGCTGCAGGTACTGCTGCTCGGGGTGCTTTCGCCCCCCCTGCGGCGGGATGTTCGCGAGCGTGCCCTCGAGGATCTTCAGCAGCGCCTGCTGGACCCCCTCGCCGGAGACGTCGCGCGTGATGCTGACGTTGTTCTGCGTCTTGGCGATCTTGTCGATCTCGTCGATGTAGACGATGCCCCGCTCGGCGCGTTCGCGGTCGAACTCGGCCGCCTGCAGCAGCCGCAGCAGCACGTTCTCGACGTCCTCGCCGACGTAGCCCGCCTCGGTGAGCGTCGTCGCGTCCGCGATCGCGAAGGGGACGTCGAGCAGGCGCGCGAGGCTCCGGGCGAGCAGCGTCTTGCCGGAGCCCGTGGGCCCGACGAGCAGGATGTTGGACTTCTCGAGCTCGACGTCCTCGGACTTGAAGCTCGTCATGACGCGCCGGTAGTGGTTCCAGACCGCGACCGCGAGCGTCTTCTTCGCGCGCTCCTGCCCGATCACGTACTGGTCCAGGAACTCGTGGATCTCCCGCGGACGCCGGATCTGCAGGCCCCCGCCGATCGCCGCGGGCCCCCGCGCCCCCCCCTTGCGGTTCTCCTCGAGGAGGATCGTGTTGCACAGGTCGATGCACTCGTTGCAGATGTAGACGTCGGGCGGGCCGGCGACGAGGGAGTCCACCATGTGCCGCGACTTCCCGCAGAAGGTGCAGCGCTCGGTGTAGGTCTTGCGCGCTTTCGTCATCGTGTCCCAGTCTAGCCGACCCGCGCGCCTACGTGTGCGGCTGGATCACCTCGTCCACGAGGCCGTAGTCCTTCGCCGCCTGCGCGTCGAGGAAGAAGTCGCGGTCGCTGTCCCGGTCGATCCGGTCCACCGGCTGGCCGGTGTGGTGGCTGAAGATGCGGTTCATCTCCCGGCGCAGCTTCACGATCTCCTCCGCGTGGCGCTCGATGTCCGCCGCGGTGCCCCCGACGCCGCCGCTCGGCTGGTGCAGCATCACGCGCGCGTGCGGGAGGATGAAGCGCTTGCCCTTCGTGCCCGCGGTGAGCAGCAGCGCGCCCATCGACATCGCCTGGCCGATGCAGTAGGTCGCGATGTCGCACTGGACGAACTGCATCGTGTCGTAGATCGCGAGCCCGTCGCTGACATAGCCGCCGGGGCTGTTGATGTAGAGGCTGATCTCCTGGTTCTTGTTCTCCTTCTGCAGGAAGAGGAGCTGCGCGATCACGATGTTGGCGACGGTGTCCGTGATCGGCGTGCCGACGAAGACGATGCGGTCCTCGAGCAGGCGCGAGTAGATGTCGTAGGCCCGCTCGCCCCGGCCGGTCTTCTCGATGACGGTGGGGATGAATACGCCGGTGGTGGGGTGCATGGGCTTCTTCCTAGGACTTCTTCGGACGTTTCGGCTCCTTGGCCGCCACGGGGGGGGGAAGGGGCGTCGGCGCGTCGGTGACCTTCACCTTGGCGCGGAGGCGGGCGCGGGCCTTGTTCTCGCGGAGCTGGTTGCGCAGGCTCGCGAGGCGCCCCGAGTCGCGCAGCATCGCGTACATCTGGTCGGGGGCCTTCTGGTTGTAGGCGGCGATCATCGCCACGGCGTTCTTGACCTCGGTCTCCGTGACGAGGATGCGCTCCTTCTCGACCAGCTTGTCGAGCACGAAGAAGGCCTTCATCTCGCGCGCCGACTCCTCCGCGCGGCGCGTGCGGATCTCGGAGACCCGCTTGGCGATCTCCTCCTCGTCCTTGGCCTCGAGCTGCATCTCGTAGGCGGCGCGGCGGGAGAGGTCCTCGATCTCCTTCTCGATCAGCTCGTCGGGGAGCTCGAAGGAGGTCTGGTCGAGAAGCTGGCCGAGGGCGAGGTGCTCGATCGCGCGTTCGCGCTCGCGCTCCACGCGCGTGAGCAGCTCGGACCTCACCCGCTCGCGCAGGGCGTCCGCGCTCTCGCCGCCGAGCGACTCGGCGAGCGCGTCGTCGAGTTCGGGGATGTCGGGCCACTTCAGGTCGAGGATCTCGGCGGTGAGGGCGATTTCGCGCCCGCCCAGCGGATGCGCCTCGGCATGGGGCGGCACGAAGGCCGTCGCGGAGACGCTGTCGCCCTGGGCCCGACCGACGAGCGCCGCGTCGAGGTCGGCGCTGACGAGCCCCCCGAGGAGGCGGGAGCCGATCTCGTAGGGGAGGTTGTCGTCGGCGAGGACCTCCTCCTCGCCCGCGGTCCCCCGCACCTTCAGCGTCGCCACGTCCCCCGGCTGCGCGCTCCCGCCGTCGCGGGGACGCAGCGTCGCCTTGCGCTTGCGCAGCGCGAGCAGCGCCTCCTCGACCTGCTCCGGGAGCACCGTCGCCGCCGGCACGGAGACCTCGATGCTCTTGAGGTCGGGCAGGTCGAACTCCGGCTTGACGGTGATCGTGAAGTCGAAGCCGAGATCCGCCTCCGGCTTCACTTCGATCTTCTCCAGATCGAGTTCGGGCTCGGCGATCGGCGCCAGCTTGTTCTTCTGGACCGCCTCCTCGAAGGCGGCACCGAGCAGCGCCTCGCGCACCTCCAGCGCGACCTGCTCGCCGAAGCGCTTCTCGACCAGCTTGCGCGGCGCCTTGCCCTGCCGGAAGCCGGGGATCGGGACGCTCTTCGCGAGATTCCTGTAGGACTTGTCGAACTCCTCCGTGACCCGCACCGAGGGGATCTTGACGGAGATGCGCTTCTTGCAGGGCCCAACGGGCTCGATCTGGAATTCCATGGCTGACGGGGTTTCCATCGGAGAGTGGGGGGCGCGGGGGGCGAGCCCGTAGGACAGAGTGTAGGGGGGCGAGGGGGGGGGTCAAGACTCCCGGCCGGGGAAGACGGCGGAAGGGCGTGTTTCGATGCGGGGCGCGTCAGGGGCGACCGCGGCCCCCCCGCGGCCCCCCACGATGTTCACGCCGCACAACAGCGCGCGAGGCGGACCCGTCATGGCCCGGTTATTCCTTGCTTTGTCCCCGGGTGGCCTTATTCTCGGGGGCGATTCCACGTTGGCAGCGATGGCCCCGCTGCGTGCGCTCGAAGGGAGCGCCGCCATGAGGGCCCCGCCTTCCGGTTCTGCCAGCGGTGGTCCCTCCGGCCGTGGCCTCCGCAGGCGCGTCCGAGGGCTTCTGTGGGAGTACGCATGAACGGGCATCCTTCGCAGTCTTCACGCCCGTCCCGCCGCAGGCGACGCCGCCGTCGCGGCCGGGGCGCCGGGCAGGGTGGCCCCCCGGGTCCGGGGCCGGGCCCCGGCCCCGGCGGGAAGTTCGACCCGACGCCGGTCGAACCGGTGAACGGCATCCTCGCGTTCGCCAAGGAGGGGCACGGCTTCCTGCGCAATCCGAAGCGGGATTGCCAGATCCAGCCGCAGGACCCGTTCGTGCACCGCGACCTGATCGCGCGCTTCGGCCTGCGCGAGGGGCAGGTGATCGACGCGCACATCAGCCGCGCGATGCGGGGCGCCGCCCCGATGGTGGCCCAGATCGACAGGGTCGAGGGGCTCGACCCGGAGAAGGCGCTCGAACTCCCGAAGCTCGAGGACCTGACGGTGATCGACCCCGAGAAGGCGTTCACCTTCGTCGGCGGCGACATGCAGGACATGACGATGCGCGTCATCGACCTCGTCACGCCCACCGGCATGGGCCAGCGCGCGCTCATCGTGGCGCCGCCGCGCACCGGCAAGACGGTCATCCTCCAGAAGATCGCCCAGTCGATCCACCACTTCCATCCGGACGTGAGCCTGCTCGTCTGCCTCGTGGACGAACGCCCCGAGGAGGCGACGGACATGAAGCGCGCGGTGCAGGGCGAGGTGTACGCGAGCACCAACGACATGCCCGCGAGCAACCACGTCGCGATGACCGAACTGGTGACCAACCGCGCGAAGCGGCTCTGCGAGATGGGCAAGAACGTCGTCGTGCTGATCGACTCGCTGACGCGGCTCGGCCGCGCCTACAACATCGAGGCGCGCGGCTCGGGGCGCACGCTGAGCGGCGGCCTCGACGCGAAGGTGCTCGAGAAGCCGAAGGCGCACTTCGGCGCCGCGCGCAACATCGAGCACGGCGGCTCGCTGACGATCATCGCCACCGCGCTCGTGGACACCGGCTCGCGCATGGACCAGGTGATCTTCGAGGAGTTCAAGGGCACGGGCAACATGGAGCTCGTGCTCGACCGCGACCTCGCCGACCGCCGCATCTGGCCCGCGATCGACGTGACGAGCAGCGGCACGCGCAAGGAGGAGAAGCTCGTCGACGAGAAGAAGCTGAAGCGCATGTGGGCGCTGCGCAAGGTGCTCGTCAAGATGAAGCCGATCGAGGGCATGGAGCTGCTGCTCGACCGCCTGCGCAAGACGAAGTCGAACGACGAGTTCCTGGCGCTCTTCGACAGCCGCATCGATTCGTGAGCGGCGACGTCGTCGTCACCTTCTTCAAGGCGGGGGGGCCCGGGGGCCAGCACCGCAACAAGACCGAGACCGGCGTCCGGCTGCTCCATGTCCCGACCGGCCTCATCGTCACGGCGACCGAGCGGCGCAGCCGCCTGCAGAACCTGAAGGCGGCGTTCGAGCGGCTCGACGAGAAGCTCGCCGCGCGCCGGCGCAAGCCGAAGCCCCGGAGGAAGACCGCGCCCACCCGCGCCTCGAAGGAGAGGCGCCTCGCGACCAAGAAGCGGCGCGGCGAGACGAAGCGGCAGCGGCGGGGGTCGGAGGACTAGGGGACGCGAGAACCACGAAGCCGCAAAGGCACGAAGTCGCCCCGGCGGTGTCGTGCTGCCGGCCGGCGGGCGCCGAGGTTGGCGCCCACTCCATCCGGCTTCGTGCCTTCGCGGCTTCGTGGTCTTCCTCTGCCCGTCCTCTCGTGGGTGGGCGGGGAGTCGCGCCTTGGGGGTGGACGAGGGTAACGTGCCGGGGATGGAGGCGGTCGTTGCCGTCGCATCGGCGCGTCGCTGGACCGACACCGAGCGGAACTGGCTGCGGGCGGCGGCGCTCGTGGTCGGAAGCATCGTCGTCTTCGCGCTGGTCGGCTGGGCGGAGCAGGCGTGGACGGGGCGCTACAAGACCGAACGGCTCGTCTACCACCCGGTCGAGACGTCGATGCGCTTTCTCGCGATACCGCACTTCCTGATCGCGATCCTCTTCACGCTCTCGTCGCGGCGGCTCCGTCGCCCGGGCACCGCCGGCCGGTTCCTGCTGCTCGGGGCCGTCGGCGTGGGGCTCTGCCTGCTCTTTCGCGAGGCGGGGGGGCGCGAGGCCTTCGTGGCGAAGACGCTCTTCTTCCTCTACTTCCTCGTCCATGAGTTCCGCGACGAGGCCTCGTTCTACGTCGCCAACGGCGACGCCCCGAGCGGGGTCGACCCGAAGCGGCTCTCGCGGGAGGTGCTGCTGCTGCCGGCCTTCCTGCTCCTTGTCGGCGCCGCCGGCTACCTCTTCGCGGTCGCGCTCGGGATCGGCCGCGCCGGCACCCACGCCACTGCGCTCTTCGGCGATCTACCGGCGGCCCTGCGCCAGGTCGCCGGGAGCCTGCCCCTTGTCGCCACGCTGCTCTGGGGGTGGCACCGCTTCGGGCGCAGCGGACGCTCGCTCGCCTACTGGCGGGCGCACCGCCCGCTCGTGATGGTCTTTCTCGGGATTCTGCTGCTGATCCTGCTCGACCTGCTGCTTCACGGGCGCGTCCGCGCGTTGATCACGCTGCACGTGACGGCGTGGTACGCCTTCACGGTGCACCAGCTCGCGCGGCGCCCCTCCCCCGCGGCCCCTCCCCGTCCCTGGAGCTGGACCTGGGTGCGCACGACGCCGCGCGGCTTCTCCTGCCTCCACATCGGCCTGTTTGTCGCCGTGCTGCTCGGCGCCGCGCTCTGGGCCTACGGCTTCCGGAACAGCCCCGACCAGACCGCCTTCCACCTGCTCCTCTCCCGCGACGCCTTCCCCTACTGGACGATCATGCACATCTCGCTGTCGTTCCTGCCCCGTGGCTGAGCCGCGGCGTTCGCGCATCGACGTGACGCAGGGGCGGAGCGAGCAGGGCACGCTCCTCACATCCGGAGGAGGATCGCGCTCGCGGTCCAGCCGAACCACCCGATGATGGAGATGGCGCTCAACGCCCCGGCGAAGGTGCCCGGTCGGACAGGGTGGGCAAGCATCAGCGACACCCAAGCCGCCACCAGCATCCACCCGAGGGCGCCCACCTCCGCCAGCGGTACCGCGGGCGCGATCAGTATCCCCACGGCGAATCTCGCCACTGCGGCTGCTCCAGCGTCCAGATAGCCGCCCGCCCAAGCGAGCACCAGGCACCACGCCAGGCATCCCACGACGGAGGGGAAGACCACGATCAGCCGCCGCTGCACGCCTGCCATGGTACGGCCGACCCTTGGCGGCAGCGCCTTCCGCGCGGGTCCGGCGCGCGAGTTGTCCATGGCGTCGGTGGTTTCCATGGCGTCGCGTGGCAAGCGCAGCAGAGGGGGCCCGGGGGAGGTCGAGAAGGGTGGGCAGGGCGTGCTTCGAGATCGGGCATCGCCACCTCCGCTCTGCGGCTGTCCTTCCCCCCGCTGCCGCCGGTTCGCTACGATGGAGACCGTCGAGGAGATCCCGGATGCGGTTGCAGTTGTTCGCGCTCGTGCTCGCGTTGCGGACCGGCCTGGTCATCGCCGACGAACCCGCGCCGCAGCCTGCCGCCCCGGAATCTGCCGAAGAGACGGCGGAGAGGGTGCTCGGCGCGTTCACGTCCGGGGACGAGACGGTGCTCGAGGCATTGGCGGCAAGGGACGATCCCGACCCGTGGCTCGTGGCGGACCAGCTCTGTTCGCGCGGAGCCCATGAGGCTGCCGACGCTTTCGCGCAGTCGGCCGTGCGGAGGGACACCGCGAGGTTGCCGGAGTATGTCGCATCGAGGCTTGCCACACGCGCCGACACAAAGGCGCGCAAGATCCTTGCCGATGTCGCCGAGGCGACTTCGGCGCGGCGCTTCGAACAGGCAATCGCCCACAGCGACGCCGCCGCGGCGACTGCCGATGCCATCGTCGCGGTTCGCTTGGCCTGTGAGCGTGGCGCCGCGCTGCGCGCGGTCAATCGTCCCGCCGAGAGTACGGAATCCTACCTGGCCGCCGGTGCCGCGGCGGCCGAGCTCGGCTGGCTGTCGCGAGCCTCCTTGGCGTACTACGAGGCCGGAGCAGCCGCCTACACGCGATCCGACTATTGTGGGGCGATCGCTGCATGGGAGCGGAATCTCGCGATCGAGGAGAGCCGCGCCAACGTGCCTGGCGTCGCGACAGTGCTAGGCAATCTCGGCATCGCGCACGAAGCCTCCGGCGACGCGCGGAAGGCCGTCGAGTGCCTGGCGCGCGCGTTGGCGCTTGCATCGGACTCCTTGGACTCCTCGGGCATGGCCTACAGGCTGGCGCACATTGGCCTTCTGTACGACCGCCTCGGCGACTACCGCAACGCGCTCTCGTGCCAGCAGCGCGCCCTGCAGCTTTACAGGGAGGTCGAGGACAGGGCCTCGGTCGCGGCCACCCTGATCAACATGGGGACGTGTCACGAGCGCCTCGGCGACTACGCGAGGGCACTTGATTGCGGCGAACGGGGCCTGTGCGAAGCGGAGGGGATCGCCCATCAACAATGGACGGCGAACGCCCTCGCGCTGCTGGGTGTGGTCCACTACGAGATCGGTGACGATTCGAAGGCGCGCTTGTGTCAGGAGCGTGCCCTTTCCCTCTGCGAGGCGCTTAGTAACCGGGCCGGAATGTCGATTGCTCTCGGAAACCTCGGCAACATTTGCCGATCCATGGGTGATAGCGCGACCGCGCGGCAATTCCACGAGCAGTCCCTGGAACTGAGCGAAGCGATAGGCGATCGTGCCCAAAGCGCACGGACTCTCGGGAACTTGGGGAACATCTGCTTCGACTTGGGAGACTACAAGAGTGCAGTCGTCGCCCAGGAGCGTGCCCTGCGGCTGAAGGAGCTTCTCCTTGATCGGGAGGGCATCGTGGCGACTCGCATCAATCTCGGCAACGCGTTCCGGGAACTCGGGGACTGCCAAGCCGCTCTCTCGCACCAAACGAGGGCACTGGCGGAGGCCGAGGAGCTGGGCGTGCGATCCGGTGCGGCGTTCGCGTTGTGGAATCTCGCCGCGACGCATCTGAGAGCGGGGGACGCGGCGAGTGCCGCGGAAGCGGCCCGACGCGCCATTTCAGCCGTAAACCAGCTCACGGCGGGGCTTGCGGAGGGGGAGGGGGCCAGGGCTCGCGAGAGATTCGCGGACATTTTCGACTGCGGCGTGGAAGCGGGTCTGTCCTTGGCCGATCCCGCCGAAGTCAGCTTCTTCCTTGAGAGCGGCCGGGCCTCGACGCTGCTCGAGTTGCTCGGCGGCAGAACCGCGCTTCGCGCGGCAGTCCTGCCCGAGGATCTCCGCATCGCCGAGGCGAGTGCGGAGGAGGAGGAGGCGCTTGCCTTCTCGGCGTACCAGTCGATGAACCGGGCGCTGCGGTTTGCGCAGCGCGAAAGAGCGCTCGACAAGTCTGAACTGGCGGCGCTGCGCGCCGCGCGGGCGCGGCTCGACGGTGCCGGGGAGGCTGTGGCGCAGGTCATCGCGAGAATCCAGCGGTCGGCGAAGGCGGCCGCTTCCGTCGCGTTCCCTGTCGCCGATTCGCTTGATACGATCCGCGCGAGGTTGCGCGAGCGCGAAACGCACTTGATCTACGGCCTTGGCGGGAAGGGCGCTGCCGCCCTTGTGGTGACGCGCGACAAGGCGCGCATCATCCCGCTCGGCCCCGCGAAGGCGATCTTGGATGCGTGCGGCTCCGAGGAGAGCCCAGTCGCCCCGGCCCTGCGTCGGTCGCTGATCGACCCCCTGGGGCTGCCGGACGGGGGGCGCGTATTCGTTTCCCCAACAGGCCCCCTCTGTCGCGTGCCCTACGGACTGCTCTTGGACCGTCACGAGGTCGTCCATCTCCCGTCAGGCACGACGTACGGCGTTCTCCTGGATGAGGCCGAGAAGCGGGGCGAGGGCATCCTGGCTCTCGGGGACCCCCGCTACGACGGGTTGCGCGTCCGGCTACGCGGAACGCGGGACGAGGCTCGCGAGGTCGGTGATGTCGTCCTGCTCAGCGACGAGGCGACTCTGCAAGGGTTGCGCAACGCACTGCTGACACGGTCGCGATGGCGCGCGGTGCACCTCGCGTGTCACGGGGTCCTCGATCTCGTGCGCGGGGGCGTGAGCGCCCTCGCACTGACGCCCACAGGCGAGGACGACGGACTCCTCACCGTGTCGGATGTGCTCCGCTTGCGTTGTCCAGCGGACCTCGTCGTGCTCTCGGCGTGCCAGACCGCGAGAGGGGAGGTCTACAGGGCCGAGGGCACCGTGGGTCTCGCGCGAGCGTTCATGTTCGCGGGTGCCCCCCGCGTGATCGTCTCCCTCTGGAAGGTGGACGACGAGGCGACGAGGGCGCTGATGGTGAAGTTCTACGAACTCTGGAACCCGAAGGACGGATCCAGGGGACTGGCGTGCGCCGCGGCGCTGAAGAGGGCGCAGGAGTTCGTCGCGGGGCACGAGAAGTGGATGCACGCGAAGTACTGGGCGGCGTGGCAGCTTTGGGGGTTGCCCGACTGATATGGCCGCAGCATGCGGGCTGGGGGCATGCGCTTGGTTCCGACGCCCCCTTCCTGCCGAGTCGCGACTTCCGGGGTTGCGGGTTCCGGAAACTCTGACCCCATCGATTCCGGAAATTCTGGCCGGTCCAAA